>NZ_CABEGA010000019.1 GCF_901521055.1 Cellulomonas hominis
AAGCCTTCGTCGGCAGCGTCGGATGTGTATAAGAGCCAGCTCCCGCCCTGCCCCGCGAGGTCGTCAGTCCCGCACGAGGTCGTCACTCCCACGGGACGACCTCGCGCCGATGTGACGACCTCGGCGGGCGTGACGTCAGGGTCAGCGCGCGGCGATCCGCTCGCCCGCACGGGCCCGCGCCCACTCCTCGGCCGCGTGCACGTCCCCGACCTCCCGCACCGGGCCGCCGGCGTGCTCCGCGAGCACCTCCTCCACGGTGGCCACGACGTCGAGGAACCCGATCCGCCCCGCGAGGAACGCCGCGACGGCCTCCTCGTTCGCCGCGTTGTACACCGCCGGGTGCGTCGGCGACGCCGCGACCGCCGCCCGGGCCAGCGCCACGGCGCCGAACGTGTCCTCGTCGAGCGGCTCGAACGTCCACGACCCCGCCCGGGTCCAGTCGCAGGGCGCCGCGGCGTCCGGCACGCGGTCCGGCCACGACAGCCCCAGGGCGATCGGCAGCCGCATGTCCGGCGGGGAGGCCTGCGCGATCGTCGAGCCGTCTGCGAACTCGACCATCGAGTGCACGACCGACTGCGGGTGCACGACCACCTGGATGTCCGCGACCGGCACGTCGAACAGCAGGTGAGCCTCGATGAGCTCCAGGCCCTTGTTCACCAGCGTCGCCGAGTTGATCGTCACGACCGGCCCCATGGCCCACGTGGGGTGCGCGAGGGCCTGCTCGGGCGTCACGTCCGCCAGCTCGGCGCGGGTGCGGCCCCGGAACGGCCCGCCGGAGGCCGTCAGCACCAGCCGCCGGACCTCGCTGCGCGCACCCCCGCGCAGGCACTGGGCGATCGCGGAGTGCTCGGAGTCGACCGGCACGACCTGGCCGGGCCGCTGCACCGCCGCACGGACCAGCGGGCCGCCGGCGACCAGGGACTCCTTGTTCGCCAGCGCCAGGGTGCTGCCGGCACCGAGTGCGGCGAGCGTGGGGCCCAGGCCGACCGACCCGGTGATCCCGTTCAGCACGACGTCGGCCCCGCGGGCGGCGAGCTGCGTGGCGGCGTCCGGGCCGGTCAGCACCTCGACGCCCATCTGCCGCAGCCCGGCGTCGGCGGACGCGCGGACGAGCTCGGCGAACACCGTCCCGGCGGCGTCCGGGTCGGCGACGGCGACCGTCTGCGCCCCGAGGGCGACGGCCTGCCGCGCGAGCGCCGCCGGGTCCGCACCGCCGGCGCTCAGGCCGGTGACCCGGAACCGCCCGGGGTTGCGCGTGATGACGTCGACGGCCTGGGTGCCGATCGATCCGGTGGAGCCGAGCAGGACGACGGAGCGGGGGTTCATCCGCCCCATCCTGCCCGAGGGGACGTCACTCGGCGGCGAGCAGCACGTCCACGGCACGCTCGAGGAACGCGTCGACCGGGCCCTCGGCGTAGGCGCGGGCGCCCTTGGCCCGCCCGAACACCGCCGAGCGCACGTCCTGCGCGGCGAGCGGGACGTTCTTGTCGAAGTAGTCGACCAGCCGGCGGCACAGGGCGTCGACGTCGGCGGCGGCGTACCCGGGCTGGCGCCCCTTCGGCGGGGCGAACCGCTCGCCGTCGGGGCGCGTGAGCCGGCCGTAGAGCGACCGGGCCTGCTCGGCGAGCTGGTCCAGCCACGCCTGGCGGCCGCGCTCCGCGATGAAGTCCGCCCGGGCGCGGGCGACGAACGCCGCCTCCAGCCGGTCGAGCGCGGCGTCGACGGCGGTGGTCGAGTAGCCGCGCCGGACGAGGTCGAACGCCACGGTGCGCACGTCCTTGCTGGACAGCGCCCCGGCCGGCCCCTGCTCGTAGACCGTGCGCGCGTGCGTGAAGAAGTCGTCGACCTCCTCGGGGTGGTACCCCGTCCGCACGCCCGTCACCCGCCGGAACATGGCGCCGTTCGCGCTCATGCCTCGTCCTCCTCCGCCGCCAGCTGGCCGCACGCCCCGTCGATGTCGCTGCCACGGGTGTCCCGGACCGTCGTGGGGATCCCGTGTGCGCGCAAGCGTGCCACGAACTCCTGCTCGACCGCGGGATCGCTGGCCGTCCACTTCGACCCGGGCGTCGGGTTCAGCGGGATCGGGTTGCAGTGCACCCAGCCACGGCCGCGCCGGTTGAGCTCCGTGCCGAGCAGGTCCGCGCGCCACGCCTGGTCGTTGATGTCCTTCATCAGCGCGTACTCGATGGACACCCGGCGGCCGGTCGCCTGGAAGTACTCGTAGGCGACGTCGATCGTCTCCTTGACGCTCCAGCGCGTGTTGATCGGCACCAGCTCGTTGCGGAGCTCGTCGTCCGGGGCGTGCAGCGAGAGCGCCAGCGTGACGGGGATGCCCTCGCCCGCGAGCTTGCGCATGGCGGGCACGAGGCCGACGGTCGAGACCGTGATGTTCCGGGCCGACATGCCCAGGCCCTCCGGGACCGGGGCGACCAGCCGCCGGACGGTCTCCATGACGGTCTTGTAGTTCGCGAGCGGCTCGCCCATGCCCATGAACACGACGTTCGACAGGCGGGTCGGGCCACCGGGCACCTCGCCCGCGGCGAGCGACGCGGCGGCGCTGCGCACCTGCTCGACGACCTCCGCGGTCGACAGGTTGCGGGTCAGGCCCAGCTGCCCCGTCGCGCAGAACGGGCACGCCATGCCGCAGCCGGCCTGGCTCGAGACGCACAGCGTCGACCGGTGCGCGTACCGCATGAGCACGGACTCCACCTTGGCGCCGTCGAACAGGTGCCACAGCGTCTTGACCGTGGTCCCGCCGTCGGCCTGCAGCGTCCGGGCCGCGGTGAGCAGCGGCGGGAACAGGGCCTCGACGAGCTTGTCGCGGCTGGCGGCCGGCAGGTCCGTCATCGCCGCCGGGTCGGCGGTCAGGTGGCTGAAGTAGTGCGTCGCGAGCTGCTTGGCCCGCAGCGGCTTCTCGCCCAGCGCCGTGACGGCCTCCACGCGCTCGGCGGGCGTGAGGTCGACGAAGTGCTTCGGCGGCTTGCCGCGGGCGCCCCGGGTCGGGGCCGACAGGTTGAGTGCGACAGGCGTGGCGCTCACGCGGTCCTCCTCGGGGGTTCGTGGTCGGTCAGGTCAGGCAGCGAGCGGCTGCAGCGCTTCGAGCAGCAGGTAGACGACGGGCGCGGCGAGGAGCATCGAGTCGATGCGGTCCAGCACCCCGCCGTGCCCCGGGAGCAGCGTGCCCATGTCCTTGAGCTCGAGGTCCCGCTTGATCATCGACTCGCCCAGGTCGCCGAGCGTGGCCACCGCGACGGTCGCGACGCCCAGCAGCGCCCCCACCGCGGGATCGCCCCCGAACATCAGGTGCACGCCCAGCACGCCGACCACGCAGGCCAGCACCACCGAGCCGAGCAGACCCTCCCAGGTCTTCTTCGGGCTGACCGACGGGGCCAGCGGGTGCCGCCCGATCAGCACACCGACCACGTAGCCGCCGGTGTCGTTCGCGACGCACAGCAGGATGAACAGGGCCACCCGCCACGCGCCGTCCTCCGTGGCCAGCAGCAGCATCACGAAGCCCGCCATCAGCGGGAGGTACGCCGCGGCGAACACCCCCGCGGTCGCGTCCCGCACGGCCCGCGGCCCGCTGCCGTCCAGCACCCGCCAGACGACGATGCCGCCGACCGTCAGGACGAACGCGACGAACAGCGCCTCCATTCCCGCGACGTACGCGGAGACGAGGATGCCGACGTCGCCGACGAGCAGCGGGAGCACCGGGATGTGCACGCCCCGGCGCGCGAACGCCTGCGCGAGCTCCCACAGCCCCGCCCCCACCGCGAGGACCGCGACGAGGCCGAAGACCTCCTTGCGGAGGAACAGGGACGCGGCGACCGCGACCAGCAGCGCCAGCCCGACGGCGACGGCGACGGGCAGGTCACGCCCGGCACGCGAGGTGCCCGGCGCGGGAGCGACGGCGGGGTGGACGGACATCAGACCTCGAGCAGCTCGCTCTCCTTGGACGACAGCAGCGCGTCGACGAGGTCGACGTGGCGCTTGGTCAGCCCCTCGAGCTCCTTCTCCGCCCGGGTCACCTCGTCCTCGCCGGCCTCGCCGTCCTTCACCAGGCGGTCCAGCTCGTCCTTCGCACGGCGGCGGACGTTGCGCAGGGAGACGCGCGCGTCCTCCGCCTTCGTCTTCGCCAGCTTCACGAACTCCTTGCGCCGCTCCGTGGTGAGCGCCGGCAGGCTGACCCGGATGACGTTGCCGTCGTTCGTCGGGTTCACGCCGAGGTCGGAGTCCCGCAGCGCCTTCTCGATGCCCTGCATCGACGACTTGTCGAACGGCGTGATGAGGATGGTGCGCGCCTCGGTCACGTTGAACGACGCGAGCTGCTGCAGCGGCGTCGGGCTGCCGTAGTAGTCGACCGTGATCTTGTTGAACATCGCCGCGTTGGCACGACCCGTGCGGATGGCGGCGAAGTCCTCCTTGGCGACCTCGACGGCCTTGTCCATCTTCTCCTCGGCCTCGAGGAGGATCTCGTCGATCACGGTGGCTCCTTCAGTCATGGTCCTGCGGGGGTGTGCGGGTGGGCGGCTGCGGGCAGGCGCGCCGAGGAGGTCAGTCCTCGGTGACCAGCGTCCCGATCTTCTCACCCCGGAGCACGCGGGTGACGTTGCCGGGCTCCTCGAGCCCGAACACGCGCATCCGCACGCCGTTGTCGCGGCACATCGACAGGGCCGTGGAGTCCATGACCCCGAGCTCCTGCACGATCGCCTCGGTGTAGGTGAGGTGGTCCAGCTTGGTCGCCGTCGGGTCGGTGCGGGGGTCCGCGGTGTAGACGCCGTCCACGCCGTTCTTGCCCATCAGCACCTCGTCGCAGTGCGTCTCCAGGGCGCGCTGCACGCAGACGGTGTCGGTCGAGAAGTACGGCATGCCGGCGCCGGCGCCGAAGATGACGACGCGGCCCTTCTCCAGGTGGCGGATCGCCCGCAGCGGGATGTACGGCTCGGCGACCTGCCCCATCGTGATGGCGGTCTGCACCCGGGTGTCCACGCCGGCCTGCTCCAGGAAGTCCTGCAGCGCCAGGCAGTTCATCACGGTGCCGAGCATGCCCATGTAGTCCGCGCGCGCCCGGTCCAGGCCGTTCTGCGCCAGCTCCGCGCCGCGGAAGAAGTTGCCGCCGCCGCAGACGATCGCGACCTGCACGCCGTCGGCGACCGCGGCGCTGATCTCCGCGGCGACGCGGCGGACCACCACGGGGTCCAGGCCGATCGAGCCGCCGCCGAACGCCTCGCCCGAGAGCTTCAGCAGCACCCGCCGGGGCTGGGTCTCGTCCGTCACGGGTGAACCTCCAGGTCGTCGGCGGGGATGGTGCGAGGTGACCTCGCGCCGGTGGCCCCGGCCCTGTCGGGCCGGGGCCACCGGGTCGTGCGTGGTCAGGCGCCGACGCGGAACCGGACGAAGCCGGTGACGGAGCCACCGACCTCGGCCAGCACCTGGGCGACCGACTTCTTCGAGTCCTTCGCGAACGGCTGGTCCAGCAGGACGACGTCCTTGAAGTAGCCGGTCAGGCGGCCCTCGACGATCTTCGCGAGCGCGGCCTCGGGCTTGCCCTCGTTGCGGGCGGTCTCCTCGGCGATGCGACGCTCGTTCTCGACCGTCTCGGCCGGGACCTCGTCACGCGTCAGGTAGGACGGCGAGAACGCGGCGATGTGCGTCGCGATGTCGCGGGCCACCTCGGCGCCCTTGGCGTCGGTCGCGACGAGCACGCCGACCTGCGGGGGGAGGTCCTTGTTCACCTTGTGCAGGTAGACGGTGACCTTCTCGCCGGCCACGCGGGCCACGCGGCGCACGACGACCTTCTCGCCCAGCACGGCGGCCGTCTCGTCGACGACCTCCTGCAGGGACTTGCCCTCGGCGTCGGCCGAGAGCAGCGCGTCCGCGTCACGGGCGCCGCTCGCGACGGCGGTCTGCAGGACCTTCTCCGCCAGGGTGATGAAGGTGGCGTTCTTCGCGACGAAGTCCGTCTCGGAGTTGACCTCGACGATCACGCCGACCTCGTCCTCGCCGTCGCCGGCGGTGACGACCTCGGCGGCGACCAGGCCGTCGGAGGCCGAGCGGCCCTCGCGCTTGCTGACGCCCTTCAGGCCCTTGACGCGGATGATCTCGAGCGCCTTGTCGGCGTCGCCACCCGCCTCCTCCAGGGCCTTCTTGACGTCGAGCATGCCGGCGCCGGTCTTCTCGCGCAGCGCCTTGATGTCAGCCAGGTTTGCCATCTGTGCTTCCGTCCTTCTCGTCAGTGCGTGTGAGTGGCGGACCGGGTCACTTGGACTCGGCGTCGCCCTCGGACTCGGCGGCGGCGATCTCCTCGGCGGCACCAGCGGCAGCGGCGTCGACCGCGGGGGCGGCGTCCTGGCCCGGGGTGGCGGCACCCTCGGCGGGGCCGGCCTCGCCGACCGGGGCGACCGGGTCACCGGCGGCAGCAGCCGTGGCGGCGGACTCGGGGGTCGCGTCGGAGGCGAGGGACTCCTCGGCGCCGGCGAGCAGCTCGCGCTCCCACTCGGCCAGCGGCTCGGCCTCGGCCGGGGCCGAGTCGGCGCCGCCACCCTGGCGGGCGGAGTGACGCTGCATGGTGCCCTCGGCGGCGGCGTCCGCGATCACGCGGGTCAGCAGCTGCACGGCGCGGATGGCGTCGTCGTTGCCCGGGATCGGGTAGTCCACGACGTCCGGGTCGCAGTTCGTGTCGAGGATCGCGACGATCGGGATGCCGAGCTTGCGCGCCTCGTCGACGGCGAGGTGCTCCTTGTTCGTGTCGACGATCCACACGGCGGACGGCGTGCGGGTCATGTCCCGGATGCCGCCGAGCGTCTTCGCGAGCTTGTCCTTCTCGCGACGCATGATCAGGAGCTCCTTCTTGGTGAAGGCGCTGCCCGCGACGTCGTCGAAGTCGATGAGCTCGAGCTCCTTGAGGCGCTGCAGGCGCTTGTTCACCGTCTGGAAGTTGGTGAGCATGCCACCGAGCCAGCGCTGGTTCACGTACGGCATGCCGACGCGGGCGGCCTGCTCGGCCACCGGCTCCTGCGCCTGCTTCTTGGTGCCGACGAACAGGATGCTGCCGCCGTGGGCGACGGTCTCCTTGACGAAGTCGTACGCGCGGTCGATGTAGGACAGCGACTGCTGCAGGTCGACGATGTAGATGCCGTTGCGCTCGGTGAAGATGAAGCGCTTCATCTTGGGGTTCCAGCGGCGGGTCTGGTGCCCGAAGTGGACACCGCTCTCGAGCAGCTGGCGCATGGTCACGACGGCCATGGCACGTCCTTCCGGCGCACCCCAGCGGGGGCGCGCTCACTGTTCGCGGGCCCGCCTGGGCGCACCCGCTGATCCGGTTGTCGGCGCCGTCCGGGTCGGGCGGCACCCCTGGCGTCACGCCCACGCTGGCGCCGGGCGAACCCGGACCGCTGCCAGCGTCGGCCCTCCGGCACGCACCCGTACCGCGGACGGTGGGGGTGCGGGACGTCGGTGATGACGCGCGATGTCGACCGGCACGCACCGGTCGCAAGGAGGAGTCTACCGGACAGCCGTGAGCCCCCGGGACAGCGCGGTCCGCGCGGTGCCGCCGCGCTGGGCGGGCTGCTCCACGACTCGTCGCCGAGCCGTCCACAGGCCGCGGGCACCCGCGTCCTCCCCAGGACCGTACCCCGCGGCCCGTGCTTGGCACCCGGCGCCCGGCACCGTCGTCCCATGCCGTCCCGCCGCGTCCTCCCCCGGACCTTCCCCCGGACCCTCGTCCTGGTGCTCGTGGTCGCTGCCCTCGCCGCGCTCGCACCGGCCGTCCTGCCGGCGCGCACCGCACCCGCCGCGCCAGGCTCCGGGCCGTCCCGGGAACCGTGGTCGGCCCCCGTCGAGCCCGTCGCGGTGGTGCAGGCCTTCGACGGCCCGTCCGCCCGGTGGGCCGCCGGGCACCGCGGGGTCGACCTGGACGCACCCGCGGGCACGCCGGTGCGGGCGCCACGTGCCGGGACGGTGACGTTCGCCGGCGTGGTGGTCGACCGTCCCGTGCTGACGGTGCTGCACGACGACGGGCTGCGCAGCTCGGTGGAGCCCGTGACCGCCGCCGTGCGGCCCGGTGACCGCGTCGGCGCCGGGGCCCTGCTCGGTGTCGTCGGGCCGGGGCGGAGCCACTGCACACCCACGTGCCTGCACTGGGGCGTGCGCGACGGCGAGACCTACCTCGACCCGGTGCTCCTGCTGCGCGGCGGGCCGGTGGTGCTGCTCAGCCGCGGGTCAGCCGCGGTCGGCCTCCGTGAGGCGCGCGCGCAGCCGGAGCATCGCCGCGGTGTGCATCTGCGAGATCCGGGACTCGGTCACGCCGAGCACCCGGCCGATCTCGGCGAGCGTCATGCCCTCGTAGTAGTAGAGGACCAGGACGAGCTTCTCGCGCTCGCCGAGCTGGTCGATCGCCCGGGCCAGCAGGAACTTGGTCTCCTGGGCCTCGAACGAGTTCTCCGGGTCGGGCGTGCGGTCGTCACCGAGCGTGTCCAGCAGCGACAGCCGGTCGCCGCGGTCCTCGCCGCCACCGAGCAGCTCGTCGAGCGCGGCGACGTTGACGGTCGACAGCTGGGTGAACAGGGCACGGAGCTCCCGGATGTCGATCTGCAGCCGCGCCGCGACCTCGCCCTCGGTCGGGACCCGGTGCAGCTCGCTCTCCAGCTCGGCGTAGGCGCGGTCGACCGCGCGGGCCTTCGTGCGGACCGAGCGCGGGATCCAGTCCATCGCGCGCAGCTCGTCGATGATCGCGCCGCGGATGCGCGAGCTGGCGTAGGTCTCGAACTTCACCGAGCGGCCCGGCTCGTACTTCTCGATCGCGTCGATCAGGCCGAACATCCCGTACGAGACGAGGTCCGCCTGCTCGACCATCGCGGGCAGGCGCATGCCGACACGGCCGGCGACCGCGGTGACCAGCGGCGCGTAGTGCAGGATCAGCCGCTCCCGGACCAGGCGGTCGCCCCCGGACTTGAACAGCTGCCAGTCCAGGGCGACCTGGTCTACGGCCGGCTCGGTCAGCTCGTCCAGGTCGTCGTCGACGACGGCGGTGAGCGTGACGACGACCCCCAGGAGGTCGGCCTCCTCGACCTCGACGACCGCGAGAGCCGTCGCCGTGTCGGAGTCCAGCGGCTCGACGTCGAGGTCGCCCTCGACGACCTGCTGGCGCGGGATGACCCCCAGCGGCGCGCTCGTGCCACGACGCTGCGTGGCGACAGCCAGCGGGACGGTGTCCTCAGCCGTGACTGACATGGGGCTCTCCATCTCGGGGGTCATGCGCGGGGGTGTGCTTGCTCGAACGACGCGCGGAGGCGGTCCGCGGTCACGTGGGTGTAGCGCTGGGTGGTCGCGAGGCTGGCGTGACCCAGCACCTCCTGCACGCTGCGCAGGTCGGAGCCACCCTCCAGCAGGTGCGTCGCCACCGAGTGTCGCAGAGCGTGGGGCGCGACGTCGTCCACTTCTGCCAGCCGGGCGATCTCGTGCACGACCTGCCGCAGCTGCCGCTGGTCCGCGCGGGCCCCGCGACGGCCCAGGAGCAGCGCGGGACCGGACGTGGGCGTCGCCAGCGCGGGGCGCCCGCGGGTCAGCCAGGCCTCGGCCGCGTCGACCGCCGGCTCACCGACGGGGACCACGCGCTGCTTGTCGCCCTTGCCGGTGACCCGGAGCGTCCGGGACCCGAGGTCCAGGTCGTCGACGTCCGCGCCGCTCAGCTCGCCGACCCGCACACCGGTGGCGTACAGCAGCTCGAGGGCCGCCCAGTCCCGCAGGTGCACGGCGTCGCCGTCGTCCGCGCGGACGCGGGCGGTGTCGAGCAGCGCCGCCGCCGAGCCCTGGTCCAGGACCGTCGGCAGGTGCGAGGCGGGACGGGCGCTCGCGAGGCGCAGCGCCGGGTCCTGCGCGACCCGGCCCGTGCGTGCCGCCCAGGCGAAGAACGTCCGGGCCGCCGCACCGCGCCGGGCGAGCGTCGCGCGGCTGCGCCGGGAGGCGGCCATCGCGGCCAGCCAGCCGCGCAGGACGGCGATGTCGACGGCCGTGAGGTCCGGGACGCCGTGGCGACGCGCGTAGCCCGCGAGGTCCGCCAGGTCGGCCAGGTAGGCGCGCACGGTGTTCTCGGACAGGCCGCGCTGGGCCCGCAGATGGAGCGCGAACTCCTCGGCCACGGGGGTGATCCCCCGTGCCGTTCCCGCAGCCGCCCCCGTGTGCACGGGACTACGGTCACCCGTCACACCTCCGGGCGACAAGCGGTCTGTGGTGCGTTTCACCCACCCCTGTACGAATCACGGGCAAATGTCCGATTCGGTGTCCGATTTACATGCCCTTTCAGGCGTGTCCGGAAGTTCCCGCGTCCACCCTTCGGACGGTCCGCGTCCGGTCCCGTGTCCCCCGTCGGTGTGAATGCGTTTTCCAGGGCGTGCGAGGCGGCGTCTGGTGTGCCATGCCGCCTCACCGGTGGCCGGCCGAGCGGCGCTCCGGGGCGCGCCGCCACCCGCCGTCGACCCGCTGCGCCGCGCCGTCGAGCTCCAGCAGGCCGAGCGCCCCCGCCGTCTCCCGCGACGCCAGTCCCGCTCGCCGCGCCACCTCGCCGACCGCCAGGGCGCGGCGCTGCAGCAGCGCGTCGAGCACCCGCGAGGGGACGGTGTCCGCCCGGTCGGTGACCCCCGCTACGGCACTGGCGCCGCTGGCGCCGCTACCGCCGCTCCCGTCGAGTCCGTCCCGCCCGTCCAACCCGTCCCGCCCTGGCGCTGGTCCCGCGCCGCCGGCGGCACCCGTTCCCGCGCGCGAGCCTCCTCCGGGGTCGGCGGGGACGGGCCCGAGCAGGTCCAGCACCTCGTCGGTGTCCGTGACGCAGACCGCGGCGCCCTCCCTCAGCAGCCGGTGGCAGCCGGTCGACGCCATGGAGGTGACGGGACCGGGCACCGCGCCGAGGGGCCGGAGCAGCTCGGCGGCGCGGGCGGCCGTGCTCAGCGCCCCGGACCGCCACGCCGCCTCGACCACCACCGTCGCACCCGATACGGCCGCGATGAGCCGGTTGCGCTGGAGGAACCGGGAGCGCGTCGGCGGGGTGCCGGGAGGGCTCTCCGCGACGAGCGCGCCGCCGTCGGCCACCACCCGCTCGAGCAGGTCGCGGTTGCCCGCCGGCGACGGCCGGTCGATGCCGCCGGCAAGCAAGGCGACCGTCGGTCCGCCGGCCGCGAGCGCCCCGCGATGCGCGGCCACGTCGATGCCGTAGGCCCCGCCGGACACGACGGTCACTCCGTGGGACGCCAGCCCGCCGCCGAGCCCGACGGCGACGTGCTCGCCGTACGGGGTCGAGGCCCGGGCGCCCACCACGGCCACCGAGCGCCGGGTCAGCCCGTCCAGCGCGGCGCCGCCACGAACCCACAGGCACAGCGGCGCCAGGGGCCCCAGGTCGTCGAGCCGCGCGGGCCAGCCCGGTCCGCCGGGCACCAGCAGCACCCCGCCCTCGCGTGCCAGCGCGTCCAGCGCCCTCCTGGGGTCGAGGCCGTCGAGGCGGGGCGCCCAGCGCGGGAGCGCCCGCGAGAGGACGCGGACGGTCGCCGCCGCCGTGGCGCCACCCGACGCCGCGCCCACCGGCGTCGGTACCGTCGCACCCGCCTCCCCGGCGCCCCGCGCGTGCACGAGCCCGCGCAGCCGCTGCCACGCGGTCTCCGGAGCCTCGCCGACCGCCTGCGCCGCCCACCGGAGCGCGGTCGGCGCGCCCAGTGCGGTCACGACCGCCCCGGCCGCCGCGTCCCCGGGCTCCGCGACGATGCTCCACGCCGCGCGCGCCAGCAGCTCAGCCTCGGACGGGTGTGCCGCGCCGGGCATCACCCCACCTGCCCGCGGGTGCGCAGCGCGACGCCGGTCCCGATGTCGTTCCCGTCCGGCGCCGCGCGCCCGGCGAGGTCGGCGACGGTCCAGGCCAGCCGCAGCACCCGGTCGGCACCGCGGAGCGTGAGGCGCCCCTCGTCGACCGCGACGTCGACCGGCCGCAGGAGCCCCGGCGTCGCCCGCAGCCGCTCGCGCAGCACGCGGCCCGGGACGTCGGCGTTCACGCGCCACGGCGTGCCCGCCCAGCGGGCTGCCTGGGCGGCGCGCGCTGCCGCGACGCGGGCCGCCACCACCGCCGTCGACTCCCCCGCGCCGACCAGCGCGGCGCTCCGGACCGCGGGCACCTCGACCTGCACGTCCACCCGGTCGAGCAGCGGGCCGGAGATCTTGCCGAAGTACCGGCGGCGGTCCAGCGACGTGCACCGGCAGCCCAGCCCGTTGCCGACGGCCTGCCCGCACGGGCACGGGTTCGCCGCGAGGACCAGCTGGAACCGCGCCGGGTAGCGGGCCGCACCGCCGGACCGGTGGATCACGAGCTCGCCGTGCTCCAGCGGCTGCCGGAGCGTCTGCAGCACGGTGGTCGAGAACTCCGGGGCCTCGTCCATGAACAGCACACCCCGGTGCGCCCGTGACGCCGCGCCGGGTCGCGGGGTGCCGCTGCCACCGCCGACGATGCTCGCCGGCGTGGCGGTGTGGTGCGGGTCCTCGAACGGCGGGCGCCGGAGCAGCCCGTCTGTCGGGTCGAACGTGCCGGCGACCGAGTGCACGGCCGTGACCTCGACGGCGTCCTCCTCGGCGAGGTCCGGCAGCAGGCCGGGCAGCCGCGACGCGAGCATCGTCTTGCCCGCGCCGGGCGGCCCGACGAGCAGCAGGTGGTGCGCCCCGGCTGCGGCCACCTCGACCGCCGCCCGCGCCTCGTCCTGCCCGAGGACGTCGGCCAGGTCGCCCACCGGTGCCCGGCCGACGACCGCGTGCCGGCTCACGGCGACGGGGGCGACGTCGGGGACGGTGACGGTGCCGCCGTGCCGCCGCACCACCTCCGCGAGCGTGCTGCACCCGACGACCCGGGCGCCCGGCACCAGCGCGGCCTCGGCGACGTCCGCTGTCGGCACGACGACGTCCGGCCTGCCGGCGGCCACGGCGGCCGCCACGGCGGGCAGGACCCCCCGGACGGGCCGCAGGCGACCGTCCAGCCCGAGCTCGCCCAGGTGCACCGTCCGGGCGGCCTGCGCGGGGTCGAGCAGCTCGGCCGCCGCCAGGACGGAGACGGCGACCGCCAGGTCGAACGCGGGGCCGGACTTGGGCAGGGCGGCCGGCGAGAGGTTCACGGTCACCCGCCGATTCGGCCACGTCAGGCCGGTCGAGCCGATCGCCGCGCGGACCCGGTCCCGCGACTCGGCCAGCGACGCGTCGGGCAGGCCGACGAGCACGAAGGCCGGCAGGGACGCCGCGAGGTGCGCCTCGACCTCGACCACGGTGCCCGTCAGCCCGACCAGGCCGACGGCGAACGTCCGTCCGAGCGCCATCAGCCGACCCCCACCAGGTGCTCGACGCGCGGGGGCCCGTGCGGGACGAGCTCCACCGCCACCACGTCGAGCCGGACGCCGGTGCAGCGCACGTCGTGCTCCGCGAGCCACTGGGCGGTCAGCACGCGCATGCGACGCACCTTCGGCGGTGTCACGGCCTCCGCGGGCGTCCCGTACGCGCCGCTGCGCCGGGTCTTGACCTCGACGCCCACCACCTCGTCGACGCCGACGTCCAGCGCGACGACGTCGAGCTCACCGGCCCGGCCGTACCAGTTCCGGTCCAGCACCCGCCAGCCGAGGCCGAGCAGGTGCGCCGCGGCGAGGTCCTCCCCCAGCCGCCCGACCTGCTGCCGCGCGTCGCGCCGTCGTCCGTCCTGCCGTCGTCCGTCCTGTGCCCGCATCCGCGTCACCTCCGGGCACGACACTGCCCGGGGAGGTCACGCGGCTCGACCGGCTGGGGCCGATCCTGGGGACGACGCGCGCCGCCGCCCGTTGTGGACGGCTCGGTGCCCGCTCAGCGGGCGAAGCCGCTCCCGCTGCCGAGGTCCAGGTCCGCCTTGACCAGCTCCTCGACGTTGACGTCCTTGAACGTCACGACGCGCACCGACTTCACGAAGCGGGCGGAGCGGTAGACGTCCCACACCCACGCGTCGGCGAGCGTCAGCTCGAAGTAGACCTCGCCGGCCGCCGAGCGCACCTGCAGGTCGACGTGGTTGGCCAGGTAGAACCGGCGCTCGGTCTCCACGACGTACGAGAACAGGCCCACCGCGTCGCGGTACTCGCGATAGAGCGCGAGCTCCATCTCGGTCTCGTAGTTCTCCAGGTCTTCCGCGCTCACCCGACCATCATCCCCCATGCGGGGGCGGCGTCACGCCTCGGCGCCGACCGCGGGCTCCGCCCCGAGCGGGAGCCGCCAGGACCGGCGGTGCCACGGGCTGGGGCCGAGGGTGCGCAGGGCCGCCACGTGCTCGTCGGAGGCGTAGCCCTTGTTGGAGTCCCAGCGGTACTCCGGGTGCTGCGCCGCGAGGTCGACCATGAGGCCGTCGCGCTCGCACTTCGCAAGGACGCTCGCCGCGGCCACGGTGGCGCAGCTGCGGTCGGCCTTGACCCGCAGGTGCACGCGGGGCTCGCCGGCGAGCGCGAGCGCGGGGTCCGGCTCCGCCTCGAACAGCTCGCCCTGCGCGGGCTGCGACAGCCAGTCGTGCGAGCCGTCGAGCACCACGGCGTCGACCGGCCCGGCGACCTCCGCGGCGGCGGCCAGGGCGCGCCGGCCGGCGAGCCGGAGCGCGGCGATGATCCCGACCGCGTCGATCTCCTCGGCCGAGGCGTGCCCGACCGCGCGGGCGACGCCCCACCGGCTCAGCGCGGGCACGAGCGCGGCGCGCGCGGCGGGCGTCAGCAGCTTGGAGTCCGCCACGCCGCGGGGGCAGCTGCGGGTGCGCGCGTCGATGACGACCACGCCCACGCTGACCGGTCCGGCCAGGGACCCGCGGCCGACCTCGTCCATGCCCGCGACCAGGAGGGCGCCGTCGCGGAGCAGGCCGCGCTCGTGCCGCAGGTGCGGGACGGGCCGGGGCGCGGACGGTCGCGCGGGGGCCCGCACCGGTCCGACCGGTGCGCTCTGCGGGGCGTCGTCGAGCAGGGTCATGACGGGTCCGGGACCTCGTCGAAGACGTCGCCCGGGTTGCGCAGGAGCCCGAGCCGGTCGACCGGCCACAGGGTGACGAAGGCGGTGCCGACCACGTCGTCCACCGGCACGGCGCCGCCGCCCGGGTCGCCGAGGTGCCACCGCGAGTCGGCGGAGTGCTGGCGGTTGTCGCCCATCACCCAGAGCGAGCCGGAGGGCACGATCACGTCGAAGGCGATCTCGCTGGGGCTCGCGCCGGGGGCCAGGTACTCCGACTCGTCGACCGCGGCGCCGTTGACCGTCAGCGGCGATCCGTCGCCCGCGGACGCCACGCGGTCGCCCGGCAGGCCGATGACCCGCTTGATGAGGTGGTCCTCGGACTGCTGCGGCATGAGGCCGATGGCGATCAGGGCGTCCTGGAACGCGTTCGTCTCGGGCACCGCCTGCTGGTCCAGCCAGCCACCCGGGTCGGCGAAGACGACGATGTCACCGCGGTGCAGGTCGAACGGGCCCGGCGCGAGCTTGCTGACGAGCACGCGGTCGCCCTCGAGCAGCGTGTCGTGCATGGAGGCGCTGGGGATGAAGAACGCCTGCGCGAGGAACGTCTTGACCACCCAGGACAGGACGATCGCGCTGATGAGGATGATCGCCGTCTCGCGGACGAACGACGCGACCGGTCCCCGTCGGCGCGGGGCGCGTGGTGCCGCGCCGGAGCGGGCCTCCTGGCTGGCGGGGGCAGCGTCCTGGTCCGTCACCGGTTCACTCTCCCACGTCGTCGACCACCTGCCCACATCCCGCGCCGCGCCGGGGCGCGGCCCCCCGGACGCCGGACGGGCGGCCACCCGGCGCTCCGGTGGCCGCCCGTCGGCGTCGTGCGAGGTCTCAGGCCTTCTTGGCCGGGACCGCGTCGCGCTTCTCCTTGATCTTGGCCTTCTTGCCACGGAGGTTGCGCAGGTAGTACAGCTTCGCGCGACGCACGTCACCGCGCGTGACGACCTCGATCGACTCCAGCGTCGGGGAGTGCACGGGGAACGTGCGCTCGACGCCGACACCGAAGGAGACCTTGCGGACGGTGAAGGTCTCGCGCACGCCGTCGCCCTGGCGCGCGATGACGACGCCCTGGAAGACCTGGACGCGGGAGCGGTTGCCCTCGACGACCTTGACGTTGACCTTCAGCGTGTCACCGGCGCGGAAGTCCGGGATGTCGGTGCGGAGGGAGGCCGCATCGATCTGGTCGAGGATCTGGGACATCGTGTGTCGCTTTCTCGCCGTGCCACAGGTCACGCGCGTCGTCGTCGGCACCCAGGGGCGCCGGGATGGCAGTGAGTGAGGTGTGCGGCCGATCGCTCGGCGGGTCGTGGGTCGTCTCCCCTGTGGCAGAGACGCGACTGTCGCGCACCGACCGACCAGTCTGCCACAGCTGGCAGCGCGCGGTCGAAACGCGTCTGCGTGACGTCGCTCGCAGGTCAGCCGTCCGCCGGTGCCACGCCACCCTCGCCGACCGTCCAGCCGAGCTCGGCCAGCACGGCCCGGTCCGCCGCGTCGAGGCCGGCGGGGTCCAGGACGGTCAGCAGGTCCGGGCGCCGGGCCGCCGTGCGGGCCAGCGCCTGGTCCCGGCGCCAGCGCTCGACCCGGCCGTGGTGACCGGACAGCAGCACCTCGGGCACCTCGATGTCGCGCCAGGCCGGCGGCTTCGTGTACACCGGGTACTCCAGGAGGCCGGCGCTGCCGTGCGACTCCTCGACCAGCGACGCGGGGTTGCCCACGACGCCGGGCAGCAGGCGGACGACCGCCTCGACCAGCACCATCGCGGCCGCCTCGCCGCCGTTGAGCACGTAGTCGCCGATCGAGTACTCGTCGACCCGGACCCCCGGCCGGGTGGCGTAGTGCTCCGCGACGCGGGCGTCGATGCCCTCGTACCGGCCGCACGCGACGACCAGGTGCTCGTCGGACGCCCAGCGCTCTGCGTGCCGCTGCGTGAGCGGCGCACCCGACGGGGTCGGCAGCAGCAGGTGCGTGCCCTCGACCACCAGGTCGTCCAGCGCCGTGCCCCAGACGTCCGGGCGCATGACCATGCCCGCGCCCCCGCCGAACGGGGTGTCGTCGACCGTGCGGTGCCGGTCGGTCGCCCAGTCGCGCAGGTCGTGCACCCGCAGGTCGACGAGCCCGGACCGGCGCGCCTTGCCGACGAGCGACAGGTCGAGCGGCGTCAGGTAGTCCGGGAAGATCGAGACGATGTCGATGCGCACGTCAGTCGTCGTCCCCCGGGCCCGTCGTCTCCTCGCTGACCACGAGGTTGGCCGCGTCCGAGGCGAGCAGGCCGCCCGGCGGGTCGAGGACGACCCGGCCGCCCGGCACGTCCACGACGGGGACGATCGCCCGGACGAACGGGACGAGCGTCCTGCTGCCGTCCGGCTCGCGCAGGACGAGGACGTCGTGCGCGGGGTGGTGCTCGAGGCCGACGACCTCGCCGAGGACGCGCCCGTCGACGTGCTCGGCGCGCAGCCCGGCGAGCTCGTGCGGGTACCAGGCGTCCTCCTCGTCGTCCGCCGCGGCGTCTGCCACGTCCCCCTCGGCGACCTCCACCACCAGCTCGGTGCCGCGCAGCGCCTCCGCCGCGGTGCGGTCGTGCGCCTCGGCGAACGTGACGTACCAGCGGCCCTGCGCCACCCGCGTGCGCTCGACGGTCAGCGGGCCGCGGTCGGCCGGCTCGGTCGGCAGGACGGCGCCGACGGCCAGCCGCTCCTCGGGGTCGTCGGTGCGCAGGTCCAGCGCGACCTCGCCGCGCAGCCCGTGGGCGCGCCCGATCCGGGCGACCGTCAGCAGCATGGGGTTCCTCTCAGGGCGTCCGGTGGATCCGGACCAGCGTAGGGGGACGGCGACCCGGGCGGCCCCGGGCACGGGACAGGCCCGGTCCCGCGGGGGGACCGGGCCTGCTCCGGTGTCTCACCGCGCCGTCGAGGACGGCGCGGGTGCGCGGCTCACCGCCGGGCGACGTCCACCACGTCCACGCGGACCGGACCCTGGCTCGACAGCGCACCGACGACGGTGCGCAGCGCGCGGGCCGTCCGGCCGCCGCGGCCGATGACCCGGCCGAGGTCGTCGGGGTGGACCCGGACCTCGAGCAGGTCACCGCGGCGGAGCGTGCGGGCGTCGACCTGCACGTCGTCCGGGTGGTCGACGATGCCCCGGACCAGGTGCTCCAGCGCGTCGGCGAGCATCAGGCCTGCTCGTCCTCGGCCGACGCGTCAGCGGCGGGGGCCTCGGCGGCGGCGGCCTTCTTCTCGGACGCCTTGGCCTTGGCCTTCTCGGCGTCCGCGGCGACGGCGTCGACCGCGGCCTTGACGTCGGCCGGGGCGGCCTTCGTCCGCAGGGTGCCCTCGGCGCCCGGCAGGCCCTTGAACTTCTGCCAGTCGCCGGTCACCTTGAGCAGCGCGAGGACCTGCTCGGACGGCTGCGCGCCGACGCCGAGCCAGTACTGCGCACGCTCGGAGGAGATCTCGATGAGCGAGGGCTCCTCGGTGGGGTGGTACTTGCCGATCTCCTCGATGACGCGGCCGTCACGCTTGGTGCGGGAGTCCGCGACGACGACGCGGTAGTACGGCGCCCGGATCTTGCCGAGGCGCTTCAGGCGGATCTTGGTGGCCACAGTGTGGTCTCTCCTGGGGTGTCTACGGGGCGGTCGTCGCGGGCTGCACGTGGGGCATGCGGCCCGGTCCGACCTGAAGGACACGATCGCGTGCGGGTAGAGGGGCCGCGCGCGCCGAGTACAGCAGGCCATTGTGCCAGACGCGCAGGCCCGCACGCGACCGCCTCAGAACGGCGGTGACTCCCCCGACGACGCCGTGCCCAGGTGGAGCACCTCCCCCGTCTCGGGCCGGACGAGGTAGCGGTGCCCGGTCGGGGTGGTCCACTCGAACACGCCTGGCCGGAGCTGGCGCAGCACGTAGCCGCCGTCGGTCTTGAGGCGGTGGTGCCGTCGGCACAGCGGCCCGAGGTTGTGGTCGGCCGTCGCGCCGAGCGGTTCGCGGGCGGTCCGCGCACCGCGTGGTCCTGGTGGAGCGGGCGGTCCTGCCGGAGCCGGTGCCCCTGGTGGTGCGTGGAACGGCCGGGTGTGGTCGAGGTCCGCGCGGGCGGCGGGCACGACGCAGCCCGGAGCAGCGCAGCGTCGGTCGCGGACCCGCACGTGCTCGGCGAGCGCGGCGGTCGGCCGGTAGCGGCTGCGCCCGACGTCGAGGACGGTGCCGGACAGCGGGTCCGTCACGACCCGCCGCCAGACCCCGCCCGCGGCGAGCGCACGGGCGGTCACGGCGTCGACCGGGCCGTAGCCGTCGAGGTCCGCCGGCCGGTCGTCGAGCCCGAGCAGGGTCGAGGCGGCCACGGTGACCCGGACCTCGGCGCCGGCGCGCAGGCCGGGCGGGGGCGTGTCCGCCAGCGCCGCGGGCACGGCGGCCGGCTCCGCCTGCACCGGACGGAACAGGTCCGCCGCGCGGCCGCCGCCGAGGCCCAGCCTGTCGACCTGCCAGGCCGGCCCGTCACCGGGCGCCGCGTCGGACCCGACGACGAGGTCCCGCAGCCCGTCGGCGCGGAGCTGGTCGAGCGTGCGGGCGTCTCCGCAGGCCCGTGCGGCGCGGGCGGTGTGGTCCAGCACCCCGTCGACCCGAGCTGCGTCCTGAGCGGGCAGGACCACGGACATCGACGCCATGCCGTCGGGCAGCACCCGGGGGTGACCGACCCGGCGACCGGTACGGGCCCGGTCCACCCGACCGGGCGCACCGTCGGGGTCCGCCTCCAGGAGGGCCTGCTCGACGTCCCGGCGGAGCTCCGTGACCGTCCGGCGGGCCGCGGTGGGCAGCACCCGGTGCTCGACCTCGTTCGCGAGCTGGTGCGGCTGGTCCCAGAGCCGGTCGACGAGAACCCGCGTCTTCGCGGCGTCGATGTCGCCGTGCTCGAGCGCCTCGCCCGTGGCGAGCATGTGGGTGGAGAGCGCGACGCCCTGCCGGACGAGCCCGTTGGCCGCGATGCGGGACGTCCCCAGCCGGAACGCGAGCTCGTCCCCCGCGACCGACCGCTGCAACGGCGGCGGGCCGGCCAACCCGCTCCAGCTCGGGTCCATGCCCGGCAGGCTCGCGACCGCCGCGGCCCAGGACGCGGTGCGGGCGTGCGCGGCCGCCTCGACGCGTGCCGCTGCCGCCGTGGCCTCCACGACGCCGGCGTCGGACAGGGTCTCGGGATCGACGGCGTCGAGCCACGCCGCCAGCGCGGGACCCGGCACGGCGGTGGCCAGCAGCTCGACCTCGCGGCGGCCGGCCGCGAGGTGCCACTCGGGAGATCCCTGCGGCAGCGCGGCAAGCCGCTCGGACCAGGCACCCGCCAGCGCGGACGGGATCGTGGACCAGTCGGGCTCGCCCAGCACTGCCGCCGACGCACCCGGGAGCGCGCCGTCGGGCAGCCCCTCGGTACGTTCATGCAGGTCAGATGCCATGTCCCCACCGTAGACCGCAGCACTGACACGCACCGCGCGCCGCCGCCTAGGCCACCCGCACGCCGCGCAGGACCACGGCCCGCGGCGCCGCCAGCACCCGCACGTCCGCGCGCGGGTCGGCGTCGTACACGACGAGGTCGGCGCTCTCCCCCTCGTCCAGCCCGGGCACGCCGAGCCAGGCGCGCGTGCGCCACGAAGCTGCCGCCACGACCGCGCGCGCCGGCAGCCCGGCCGCGACCAGCTCGGCCGCCTCGTCGGCGATCCGCCCGTGCGCGATGGTGCCGCCCGCGTCGGTGCCGACCAGCACCGGCACGCCCGCGTCGTGCAGGTCCCGGACGTGCGCGTACCGGCGGTGGTGCATGCGGCGCATCCGCGCGGCGTAGACGGGGTACCGCTGGGCGCGATCCGCGATGGCGCCGAACTGCGCGACCTGCAGGAGCGTCGCGGTGACGGGGATGCCGGCCGCGGCGATCCGGTCGACGTGCCGGTCCTCGGCGCCCGTGGCGTGCTCCAGGCAGTCGACGCCGGCGTCGAGCAGGCCGTCGAGCGCCTCCCCCGCGAACGTGTGCGCGGTGACGCGCGCCCCGGCGCCGTGCGCGGCGGAGACCGCCGCCGCGAGGACGTCGTCCGGCCACAGCGGCCGCAGGTCCCCGTCGGCGCCGAGGTCCCGGTCGATCCAGTCGGCGACGAGCTTGACCCAGCCGTCGCCGCGCGCGGCCTCCTCGCGGACAGCGTCGGGGAGCTCCGCGGTGGAGGCCAGCTCCCGCCCGTAGTGCCGCAGGTAGCGCTTCGGCCGCGCGAGGTGCCGGCCGGCCCGGATCAGGCGCGGCAGGTCCGGCCGGTCGTGCACCCAGCCGGTGTCCGCGGGCGACCCGGCGTCGCGCACCAGCAGCACGCCGGAGTCCCGGTCGGCGACGGCCTGCGCCTCCGCGGTGGCCCGGTCGACGGCGCCCTCCGCGGCGAGCCCGATGTGGCAGTGCACGTCCACCAGGCCCGGGAGCACCCACCCGTCGAGGGTCGTGACGTCGCCGGACGACGGCCGGTCGAACGTCAGCCGCCCGCCGACGACCCACGCCTCGCCGGCCACCCGGTCGTCGTCGAGGACGACCGGGCCGGTGAGGTGCAGGGCGTCCGCCACCGCGGCCTCAGCGCCCGAGGAACTTCTGCAGGTCCTGGAGGTCGGCGGGGTCGAAGGCGTCCGGCTGCTGCTGCTGCGGGGCCGCCCCGCCCAGCCCGAAGGCCGAGCCCTTGGCGGCCGGCGCGGCGGGCAGGATGCCGGCGGCGCGGTCGGCGGCGGCCTTCTCCTGCTGCGCGCGCTTGGCCGGGTTGCCGGACTTCCCCTTGGCCTTCTTGGCGGGCGCGGCGGCGCGGCCGCGGCCCTTCTTGCCCGTGCCGGGCAGGTTCCCCATGCCGGGCACCGGCATGCCGCCGCCCTTGGCCATCTGCTGCATCATCTTCTGCGCGGCGGCGAACCGCTCGAGCAGGCCGTTGACGTCCGACACCTGCACGCCGGAGCCCGCGGCGATGCGCGCCCGGCGGGAGCCGTTGATGATCTTCGGGTTGTCCCGCTCGGCCGGGGTCATCGACCGGATGATCGCCTCGACGCGGTCGACCTCGCGCTCGTCGAAGTTCTCGATGGCCTCGCGCATCTGCCCCATGCCGGGGAGCATGCCGAGCATCTTCTTCATCGAGCCCATGTTCTTCAGCTGCTGCATCTGCTGCAGGAAGTCCGCGAGGGTGAAGCCCTTGCCACTGGCGAGCTTGCCCGCCATCTCCTCGGCCTGGTCGGCGTCGAACGCCTTCTCGGCCTGCTCGATCAGGGTGAGCACGTCACCCATGTCGAGGATGCGCGACGCCATCCGGTCGGGGTGGAACACCTCGAAGTCGGTGAGCTTCTCACCGGTGGAGGCGAACAGGATCGGGCGGCCGGTGACCGACGCGACGGACAGCGCGGCACCACCGCGGGCGTCACCGTCGAGCTTGGACAGGACGACGCCGGTGAACCCGACGCCCTCCTGGAACGCGGTCGCGGTGGCGACGGCGTCCTGGCCGATCATCGCGTCGATGACGAACAGGACCTCGTCGGGGTCGACCGCGTCGCGGATGTCGGCGGCCTGCTGCATGAGCTCGGCGTCGACGCCGAGCCGGCCGGCGGTGTCGACGATGAGCACGTCGTGCTGGCGCGCCCGGGCGGTCGCGAGGCCCTCGCGGGCGACGGCGACCGGGTCGGCGCCCGTGACGACGTCCAGCTCGCTGCCCTGGTTGCCGGGGTGCGGCGCGAACACGGGGACGCCCGCGCGCTCGCCGACGACCTGGAGCTGGGTGACGGCGTTCGGCCGCTGCAGGTCCGCGGCGACCAGCATCGGCGTGTGGCCCTGGTTCTTCAGGTGCAGCGCGAGCTTGCCGGCGAGCGTGGTCTTGCCGGCGCCCTGGAGGCCCGCGAGCAGGATGACGCTCGGCGGGTTCTTGGCCAGGTGCAGCGGACGGGTCTCGCCGCCGAGGATCGACACGAGCTCGTCGTTGACGATCTTGACGACCTGCTGCGCCGGGTTCAGCGCGCCCGAGACCTCGACGGACAGGGCGCGCTCACGCACCGCCCCGGTGAACTGCCGCACGACGGGGACGGCGACGTCCGCGTCGAGCAGGGCACGCCGGATCTCGCGCACGGTGGCGTCGATGTCCGCCTCGGACAGCCGCCCCTTGGAGCGCAGGTTCTTGAAGGTCGACGTCAGTCGGTCGGACAGGGTGGCGAACACCGCGCGATCCTCACGCTCTCTCGGCGGTCAGGGACGGTCCAGCGTACCCGCCAGCCGGGCCGTCGCCCGCGCCACGAGGTCGTCCACGAGCTGCGCGCGCCACGCGGTCCAGGCGGTCGGCCCGGCGGACGACGCGTCGGCCTCGGTGAGCGCCCGCAGCAGCGCCAGGAGGTCCGCCCGGCCGTCGACCGCCGCGAGCAGCGCCGTCACCGTGGCGGGGTCGTCCGGGTCGCTGCCGGTGGCCAGCTCGGAGAGCGTCAGGTGCTGCCGCACCAGCAGCACCAGGTCGGCGACGTCCTGGGCGCCGAAGCCCATCCGCTGCCCGATCGGCCCGACGAGCCGCGCGCCCTCCACGGAGTGGTCCCCCGCACCGGCGCGCTTGCCGATGTCGTGCAGCAACGCCGCGACCAGCAGCAGGTCCGGGCGCTCGACCCCGCGCCGCAGGCCCGCCGCCCGCGCCGCGGCCTCGACGAGGTGCCGGTCGACGGTGTGCCGGTGGACCGGCGAGCGCTGCGGCCGGTTCCGGACGCCGGCCCACTCGGGGATCCAGGTGGTGACGACGCCCGCCAGGTCGAGCGCCTCCCACACCGGCACCTGCGCGAGCCCGGTCGCCAGGAGCTGCACGAGCAGCGTGCGGGCGGCCTTCGGCCACGGCGCCGGCAGCGGCGGCGTGCGGGTCAGGCTGGCGATGGTGATGGGCGACAGCGCGAGCCCGCTGCGGGCGGCGGTCGCGGCGGCGCGCAGGGACAGCAGCGGGTCGGTGCCGGGCTCGGCGTCGGCCGCGAGCACCAGCTCGCCGTCGTGCTCGACGAGGCCCTCCCCCACGGTGCGCAGCCGGGGCGGCGTGCGCCGGCCGCGGACCAGCACCGGGCGGCGGGCGGGCCGGGCGAGCGCCTGCCGGGCGTTGCGGGCCGTGGTGTCGAGCGCGTAGGACACGACCCGGCCCGCCTCGGCGAGGCTCGCGAGCAGGTCGTCCCGGTCGCCGACGCCGAGCAGCGCGGCGACCTCGTCCTGGTCGGCGAGCAGCAGCCGGTTGGTGTGGCGGCGGGTCACCGTCTGGACGGCGTCGCGCACGTCGAGCAGGTGCGTGTGGGCGCGGTCGACCGCGCCGTGCGGCCGGTCGGTCAGCCAGGTCGCGGCGAGCGCGGACAGGACGACGGCGTCCCGGATGCCGCCGCGGGCCTCCTTCAGGTCGGGCTCGATCAGGTACGCGAGCTCGCCGTGCCGCTCCGCGCGCTGCCGGGTCGACGCCAGCAGCTCGGGCAGCCGGCGGCGGGCGGCGGACCGCCAGTCCGCGAGGAGCGCCGACTGCGCCCGGTGCACGATGCCGGGGTCGCCCGCCACGGGCTGCAGGTCGAGCAGCCCGACCGCCGCGGGCAGGTCCTTGGAGGCGACCTGCCGGCACTGGGCCAGCGACCGCACGGAGTGGTCCAGGTCGAGCCCCGCGTCCCAGACCGGGTACCAGAGGCGGTCGGCCAGCGCGGCGAGCTCCGCCGCGGAGTGCCCGCGGCCGTCGTGCACGAGCAGCAGGTCCAGGTCGCTCGCCGGGCTCGCGTCCCCGCGGCCGACGCTGCCGACCGCGCCCAGGCCGATCCCCGGCGTCTCGCGGCCGTCGGTGGCGTGCTCCCAGAGCTCGACCAGGCGGCGCAGCACGAGGTCGGACATGGCGCGCCGCCGCGCGGGGCCGTCGGCGTCGGGGCCGGAGAGCCGGACGGCGAGCTCCAGGCGCTCACGCCGGAGGTCCCGCACCCCCACGGGATCGTGGGGGTGCGGGACCTCGGGAAGGGCAGCCATGCGTCGGTCGGACCCCGGGGTCAGAGGGCCTCGGGGCCGTGCTCGCCGGTGCGGACGCGCGCGACGTCCTCGACCGGCACGACCCAGACCTTGCCGTCGCCGATCTTGCCGGTCTGCGCGGCCTTGACGATCACCTCGGTGATGCCGGGCGCGTCCTCGTCGGAGACGAGCACGTCGATCTTCACCTTCGGGACCAGGTCGACGGTGTACTCCGCGCCCCGGTAGACCTCGGTGTGCCCGCGCTGGCGGCCGTAGCCGCTGGCCTCGCTCACCGTCAGGCCGCGGACACCCGCGGCCTCGAGCGCCGACTTCACGTCGTCGAGCCGGTGCGGCTGGATCACCGCGGTCACGAGCTTCGTCATGCCTTCACCTCCGTCACCACGCGGGCGCCGCCCAGCGTCTCGTATGCCGTCTCACCGTGCACGGCCAGGTCGATGCCGCCGACCTCGGCCTCGTCGCTGACCCGCCAGCCGAGGGTGGCCTTGAGGATCAGTGCGATGACCAGGGTCGCCAGGCCGGAGAACACCACGGCGGCGAGCGCCACGATGATCTGCGTGCCGAGCTGCGTCAGACCGCCACCGTAGAACAGGCCGTTGAGGGCGCCGTCCGGGTACCAGGTCGAGTTCTCGTCCGTGGCGAACAGGCCGATCAGCACGGTGCCGACCAGACCGCCGACCAGGTGGACGCCCACGACGTCGAGCGAGTCGTCGTAGCCGAACCGGTACTTCAGGCCGACCGCCAGGGCGCACAGCACGCCGGCGACCAGGCCGATCGCGATGGCCCCGTAGGTGTCCACCGCGGCAGCGGCCGGGGTGATGGCGACGAGGCCCGCGACGACGCCGGACGCCGCGCCGAGGGACGTGGCGTGGCCGTCGCGGAACTTCTCCGTGATCAGCCAGCCGAGCATCGCGACGGCCGTGGCGACCAGGGTGTTCAGCCAGGCGCGGCCGGAGACGCCGTCGGCGCCGAACTCGGAGCCGGCGTTGAAGCCGAACCAGCCGAACCACAGCAGCGCCGCGCCGAGCATCACGAACGGCAGGTTGTGCGGCCGCATCGGCTCGCGGCCGAAGCCCTTGCGCTTGCCGATCACCAGGGCGAGCACGAGGCCCGCGACACCGGCGTTGATGTGCACGACCGTGCCGCCCGCGAAGTCGATCGGGGTGGACAGGAAGCTGGTGATGCCGTCGGCGCCGAGCGCGCCGCCGCCCCACACCATGTGCGCGAGCGGGACGTAGACGACCGTCACCCACACGGCGACGAACGCCATCCAGGTGCCGAACTTCGTGCGGTCCGCGATGGCGCCGGAGATCAGCGCGACGGTGATGATCGCGAACGTCGCCTGGTAGCCCACCGCGACGAGCGCCGGGACGCCCGTGGCCGCCATCAGGGAGTCGGCGTCGGTCATGCCCGCCAGCCCGAACCAGTCGAACGGGTTGCCGAACAGGCCCGCGACGTCGGTGCCGAAGACACCGGAGTAGCCGTAGAGCACCCAGATGAGCCCGACGACGCCCATCGCGCCGAAGCTCATCATCATCATGTTGAGCACGCTCTTGCCGCGCACCATGCCGCCGTAGAAGAACGCCAGGCCCGGCGTCATCAGGAGCACCAGGGACGCGGACGTGAGCATCCACGCGGTATTTCCAGTGTCGAGCGCGAACTCGTCCATACAGGTCGCCTTTCCCCTCGTCGGCCGTGCGGCCGGATCGGGGTCCAGAGTCCTGAACGGGCGTTACCGCGGGTGGCGGGGCGCGTTACGGCGGTGTGACGACGCCCCGGGCGACGTAAACATCGTGTTGCCCGGGGCGGATCGTCTCAGCCCGCGGGCTCAGCCGAGGATGCCGTCGACGAACTCCTCGGCGTCGAACGGCGCCAGGTCGTCCGGGCCCTCGCCGAGGCCGACGAGCTTGACGGGCACGCCGAGCTCCCGCTGCACGGCCACGACGATGCCGCCCTTGGCGGTGCCGTCGAGCTTCGTGAGCACGATGCCGGTGACGCCGGCGACCTCCGCGAACACCCGCGCCTGGTTCATGCCGTTCTGGCCGGTCGTGGCGTCCAGGACGAGCAGGACCTCGGACAGCGGGGCGGTCCGAGTGATGACGCGCGTGATCTTGCCGAGCTCGTCCATCAGGCCGGCCTTGTTCTGCAGGCGCCCGGCGGTGTCGACCAGGACGACGTCGACGCCCTCGGCCACGCCTTCGCGCACGGCCTCGAACGCCACCGAGGCGGGATCGGCGCCGTCGCGGTCCGACCGCACGGTGCGCACGCCGACGCGCGAGCCCCACGTCTGCAGCTGGTCCGCCGCCGCGGCGCGGAACGTGTCCGCCGCGCCGAGCAGGACCGTCTTGTCCTCGGCGACCAGCACGCGGGCCAGCTTGCCGACCGTCGTGGTCTTGCCGGTGCCGTTCACGCCGACCACGAGCACGACCGACGGGACCGTCACGCCGTCCTCGCCGGTGACCGGCGTGGTCGCGAGCGAGCGGTCGAGGGACGGGTCCACCAGCGCCAGGAGCTGCTCGCGCAGGAGGGCCCGGACCTGGACGGGGTCCTTCAGGCCCTGCACGCGGGACTGCGTGCGGATCTGCTCGACCAGGTCCGCCGACGGGCCGGCGCCGACGTCCGCGAGCAGCAGCGTCTCCTCCAGCTCGTCCCAGTCGTCCTCGGTGAGGTGGTCGCGGGACAGCACGGCGAGCATCCGGGCACCCAGCGGGGACCCGGAGCGGGCGAGCCGGTCGCGCAGGCGGGACAGCCGGCCGGCGACCGGGGCGGGGACCTCCAGCGCCGGCGGGGCGGCGGCGTCCTCCGGCGCGGGCGCCTCGACGCCCGGGGCCTCGACGCCCGGGGCCGCGTCCGCCGGCCGCTCGAGGGTCGTCGTGCCGGCGGCGGGGCCGGCCTCGTCCTCGGAGCGGTGCGCCGAGCGGCGCCGGGCGATGACCGCCGCACTGCCGCCCAGGATGGCCAGGGCCGGCACCGCGACGAGGATCAGGTCGAGCAGGTTGTTGGAGTCCACCGGGACAGTCTGTCAGCCGTCGCGGGGCTGCGGCGGCTGGGGCTGAGAAGGCGACGCGGGCGAGGCGGGCGGGCCGCCCGCAGCCGTCGTCGCGGGCACGTGGCCGCTGCGGCGGGCGGCGGTGCGGGCCGCGCCGGGCACCCGCGGGTGCCGGGACCCCGCACGGGGCCGCGGGACCGCCGCCGGACGGTGCTCGCGAGCCTGCCCGGGCAGCAGGCGCCCGGCCCGCTCCCCCGTGCGCTCCAGCATCTCGGCGAGCTCGTCGAGCTGCAGGTAGCCGTCGTCGGGCTGGGACGCCTCGGCGAACAGCTGCTCGAAGGGCACGTCCACCGGCTCGGCGACCTCGTCGTCCGCGACGGCGTCCTCGTCCCGGCGCCGCCGCAGGCCGTTCCTCAGGTCACGCCAGAACCCGCGCAGGTCGGAGCCGCCGTCGCCGACGGCGTTCGCCATCACGATCACGCCCACCGCGGCCAGCAGCGCCAGCCCGATGCCCCACAAGTACCCGCCCATGGGGAGCATTCTCCGGCCCGCGAGCCCCCCGCGGCGCCGCCCCGCGCGGGAGCCACGCAAACAGCCACCGGATCTTCACACCGGGCGGCCGGTGGGGCTAGGCGGGCACCTCGTCGCGGAGCCGCTGGCTGATCACCGTGGTCACCCCGTCGCCCCGCATCGTGACGCCGTACAGCGCGTCGGCGATCTCCATCGTCCGCTTCTGGTGCGTGACGACGATGAGCTGGGAGTCCTCCTGCAGCTCGCGGAAGATCTCCAGCAGCCGGCCGAGGTTCGCGTCGTCGAGCGCGGCCTCGACCTCGTCCATCACGTAGAACGGGCTCGGCCGGGCCTTGAAGATCGACACGAGCAGCGCCACCGCCGTGAGCGAGCGCTCGCCGCCGGACAGCAGGGACAGGCGCTTGACCTTCTTGCCGGCGGGCCGCGCCTCGACCTCGATGCCCGTGGTCAGCATGTCGTCCGGGTCGGTCAGCACCAGCCGGCCCTCGCCGCCCGGGAACAGCCGCGGGAACACCAGGTCGAACTGGGCGGCGGTGTCGCGGTACGCGTCGGCGAACACCTGCTCGACCCGCTCGTCGATCTCCCGGACGATCTCCAGCAGGTCGGCGCGCGACTTCTTCAGGTCCGCCAGCTGCTCGACGAGGAACCGGTGCCGTTCCTCCAGCGCCGCGAACTCCTCGAGCGCCAGCGGGTTGACCCGCCCGAGCTGGGACAGCGCGCGCTCCGCCGCCTTCAGCCGCTTCTCCTGCTCGGCGCGGACGTAGGGCACCTCGGCGGGCGGCGCGTCGGGGTCGTCGCCGCCGCGCGACGGCGGCGTCAGGACCGGCACGGTCCGGTGCGGGCCGTACTCCTCGACCAGGACGGCCGGGTCGATGCCGAGGTCCTCGACCGCCCGGGCCTGCAGCTGCTCGACGCGGAGCCGCTGCTCGGCGCGGACCACCTCGTCGCGGTGCGCCGCGTCCGTGAGCCGGGCGACCTCCCGCTGGTGCTCGTCGACGTGGGTCCGCACGGCGGCGAGGGCCGTCTCGCGCTCCGCCCGCGCCGCCTCGGCGGCCTCCCGGGCGTCGGCGGCCTGCGCGAGGGCCCGCTCGACGGCGCCGAGCGCCTGCGTCGCCCCCAGGGCGACCGCCGTGGCGACGGCCGCGTGCCGGGCGCGGGCGCGCTCCCGCTCCGCGGCCCTCTCGCGCGCGGCCCGCTCGGTGCGGGCGGCGCGGTCCAGCGACTCCGCGCGGCCGGCGAGCGCCCGGGCCCGCTCCTCGGCCGTGCGCAGCGACAGGCGCGCCTCCGTCTCGCGGGCGCGCGCCGCCGAGGCGGCCTCCGCGAGGGCGTCGCGTGCGGCGGTGCGCTCCTCGATGGCGGCGTCGTTGTCGGCCGGCTCGGCCTCGGCCACCGCCAGCCGCTCGGTCAGCCCGGCGAGCTCCGCGGCGCCCTCGGCCAGCGCCTGCTCGGCGGTCGCCAGGGACGCGCGCACCCGGTCGGCCTCGGCGCGCGCGGCCCGGGCGGTCGCCCCGAGGTGGCCCAGCTGCTCCGCGACGGCCGCGAGCGCGGCGTCGGACTCGTTGAGCCGCTCCAGGGTGTCCTGGTACGCCGCACGCGCCGTCGCCTCCGCCTCCCGGGCTCCCACGAGGGCGAACCGGGCCTGCTCGGCGCGGGCGGCCGCGGAACCGGCGCCCTGCCGCGCCTCGTCCAGGGCGCTCTGCAGGTGCAGCGCGCTCGGCGCGGTCGCGGAGCCACCGGACGCCCGGTGCGCGGCCAGCACGTCGCCGCCGCGGGTCGCGACCACGAGGTCGGGCCGGGCCCGCACGACGACCCGGGCACCGGCGAGGTCGTCCACCACCACGACGTCCCGCAGCAGCCGGCGCACCGCGGGCAGCACGGCGGGCGGCGCCTGGACGAGGTCGAGCGCCCACGCGGCACCCTCGGGGGCCGCACCCGGCTGCCCCGCCTCGCCGGTGTCGGCGGTGTCGCCGGTGTCGCCCCCCGCCGCGACGACCAGGCCCGCGCGCCCCGCGTCCTGCTCCCGCAGGTACCGGATGGCGTCGACCGCGGCCTCGACGGACTCGACCGCGACCGCGTCCGCCGACGCGCCGAGCGCTGCGACGATCGCGTCCTCGTCGCCCGGCGCGACCCCGATCAGCGCCGCCAGGGACCCGACCACGCCCGCGAGCCCGTCCGAGGCCAGCAGGGCCCCGGCGCCGTCCTTGCGGGTCAGGCTCAGCTCGAGCGTCTCGATGCGGGACTCCAGCGCCGCGCGCTCCCGCTCGGCCTCGGTGAGCTGGGCGGCGAGCTCCTCGACCCGCGCCGTGGCCGTCTCGACCGCCTCCGTCGCGGCCTCGTGCGCCGCGTCGAGGCCCTCCTCGCCCTCCTCGACGCCCGCGACCTGCGTCTCCAGCGCGGTGAACGCGACCGTCGCCTCGTGCCCGCGCCGCTCCGCCTCGGTCAGCGTGTCCCGGAGCCGCCCGATCTCCGCCTCGGTGGCCTCCAGCCGGCTCCGCCGCGCCGCGACCTGACCGGCCAGGCGGGCCAGCCCCTCGCGCCGGTCCGCGGCACCGCGCAGCACGGTGGCGAGCGCCTTCTCCGCCGCCGCCGAGGCGTCCTCCGCCTGCTGGCGCGCCGCCTGGGCGCCCTCCAGCCCCGCGCGCGCGACGTCGACCTCCGCGGCGAGCTCGGCCTCCGCGGCCCGCACCCGCTCCGCCTGCCGCTCCAGGTCCGCCGGGTCCTGGCCCCCGGTGCGCTCCGGGGCGGCCGACCCGAGCAGCCGGGCCCGGTCGGCGGCGAGCGACGCGGTGCCGCGCAGCCGCTCCCGCAGGGCCGACAGCCGGTACCAGACGTCGGACGCCTCCCCCAGGGCCGGCGCCGCCTCGGCGGCCTCCCGCTCCAGGGCGGCGAGCCGGGCGCGCGCGGAGTCCAGGGCCGCCTCGGCCTCCGCCCGGCGCGCGCGCAGGGCCGTGTCGTCGGCGATCTCCTGCTCCAGCGTCGCCGTGAGCTGCGCGAGGTCGTCGGCGAGCAGGCGCGCGCGGGCGTCGCGCAGGTCCGCCTGCACGGTCTGCGCCCGGCGGGCGACCTCCGCCTGCCGGCCGAGCGGGCCGAGCTGGCGGCGGAGCTCCCCGGTCAGGTCGGTCAGCCGCGTGAGGTTCGCCTGCATCGCGTCGAGCTTGCGGAGCGCCTTCTCCTTGCGCTTGCGGTGCTTGAGGACGCCCGCGGCCTCCTCGATGAACCCGCGGCGCTCCTCGGGGGTCGCGCGCAGCACCGCGTCGAGCTGCCCCTGCCCGACGATCACGTGCATCTCCCGGCCCAGGCCGGAGTCGGAGAGCAGGTCCTGGATGTCGAGCAGCCGGCAGGGCCGGCCGTTGATCGCGTACTCGGAGCCGCCGTTGCGGAACAGCGTCCGCGAGATCGTGACCTCGGTGTACTCGATGGGGAGGGCGCCGTCGGTGTTGTCGATGGTGAGGGACACCTCGGCGCGCCCCAGCGGCGGGCGCCCGGACGTGCCGGCGAAGATGACGTCCTCCATCTTGCCGCCGCGCAGGGACTTGGCGCCCTGCTCGCCCATCACCCAGGCGAGCGCGTCGACGACGTTGGACTTGCCGGAGCCGTTCGGCCCCACGACGCACGTCACCCCGGGCTCCAGGTTCAGCGTCGTCGCCGAGGCGAACGACTTGAACCCGCGCAGGGTGAGCGTCTTCAGGTGCACGGGCCGCAGCCTAGTGGGGCCGCGGCCCGTGCCCCGGGAGGTGGAGGGTCAGGCCTGGAGCGACGGGAACCAGAGGGCGATCTCGCGCTCGGCCGACTCCGGGGAGTCCGAGCCGTGCACGAGGTTCTGGGTGACCTTCAGGCCCCAGTCGCGGCCCAGGTCGCCGCGGATGGTGCCCGGGGCGGCGGTGGTCGGCTCCGTGGCGCCGGCCAGGGAGCGGAAGCCCTCGATGACGCGGTGCCCCTCGGCGACCACGGCGAGCACCGGGCCGGACTTCATGAAGTCGACCAGGGGCTGGAAGAACGGCTTGCCCTCGTGCTCGGCGTAGTGCTGCTGCAGCAGGGCGTCGTCGGCGGTGCGGAGCTCGACGGCCACCAGGGTGTAGCCCTTGGCCTCGATGCGGCGGAGGACCTCTCCCGACAGTCCGCGGCTGACGCCGTCGGGCTTGACCAGGACGAGGGTGCGCTGGATGTCGCTCATACCGACGAACCCTAACCGGCAGCGCCGGGGGCCGCGGGCGGTTCCGCCGCCGGCGGCAGGCCGCCCTGCGGGGTCTGGTCGGGGTGCGCCGCGTCGAACTCCGCCCGCTCCCGGTCGATCCGCGCGCCCAGCCGCAGCGACACGAACCAGAGCACCGCGAACAGCAGGCCCAGCACGTACATCAGCGGGATCACGACCCCGCACGCGATGACGAGCAGCTGCGCGACGGAGCCCGCGACGTAGCCCCCCGGGGCCGTGACCAGGCGCGACAGGACCACCAGCACCAGGAACATGATCCCGGCGACGATCCACAGCCGCGGGCCCGCGGCCGCCCTCCCCTCGGGGTCGGCGGCCGCGAGCCCGTGCGCCGTCAGCGCCGCGAACAGCACCAGCACGCCCTCGAGGACCAGGATCATCGAGGTGAACTGCGGCTTGGCGGGGCGCTTCGGGCGCGGCGGACGGGACGCGTGCATGCTCACGCGCGCAGGCTACCTGGGCTCGGCTGAAGAACGGTCGGCGGAGTCGCCGGCGACGCGCTGCTCCGGCACGGCCGCGCCGGCCGGTGCCGCGTCGGCGGCCGCGGGCTCGCCCGACGTCGCCTCGCCGCGCGCGACCATCCCGGCGACCTCGGAGAGCTTCACCTCGCGCAGGAACAGCGTGAGCACGAAGCCGATCGCCAGCAGCGGCACGAGGTACCAGAACGCGGGCGCGAGGGCCTCGGTGTAGGCGGTCACGACGCCGTCGTGCAGCTGCTCGGGCAGCTGCTGCACGATCGCCGGGGTGAGCGACTCCGCGCCGGCCGACGCGTCGACGCCGCCGGCGGGCGCACCGGCGAACACGTCGCCGAGCCGCTCGGACAGGCGCGTGGTGAAGATCGTGCTGAACAGCGCCGTGCCGACCGCCGCGCCGATCTCCCGGAAGAAGTTGTTGGCGCTGGTGGCGGTGCCGAGCTCGTGCGGGTCGACCGAGTTCTGCACGGCCAGCACGATCGTCTGCATCACCAGGCCGAGGCCGGCGCCGAGCACGAAGATCATCACGCCGAACAGCACCATCGACATGTCGCCGGTGATGGTGGTCAGCCACGCCAGGCCCAGGGTCGCGATCGCCATGCCGGTGATCGGGAACGCCTTGTACCGGCCGGTCTTCGTGATCGCGATGCCGGAGCCGATCGCGGTGAGCATGACGCCGACGGTCATCGGGAGCATGAGCAGGCCGGACTCGGTGACGCCGGAGCCGGTGGACATCTGCAGGAACGTCGGCAGGAACGCGAGCGAGGCGAACATGCCCATGCCGATGACGAGGCCCACGCCGGTGGCGAGGGTGAAGGTCGGGTTCCGGAACAGGCGCAGCGGCAGGATCGGCTCCTGCGCGCGCAGCTCGACCAGGACGAACGCGACGGCGGCGACGACGGTGCCGACCAGCAGGCCGACCAGGCGGCCGTCGGACCAGTCGTACCGGCCCTCGCCCGAGACCGAGGTCCACGAGGTGACGAGCACCAGGCCGGAGGTCGCGAGCGTGAGCAGCACGATGCCGGCGACGTCGAGCTTGCGCCCGGACCGGTGCGTCGGGAGCTTCAGGGTGAACCAGGCGGTGACCAGCGCCGCGATGCCGAACGGGATGTTGATCCAGAAGCACCAGCGCCAGTCGGCGTGGTCGGTGAACAGGCCGCCGAGCAGCGGGCCGGCCACGGCGGACACGCCGAACAGCGCGCCCATCGGGCCCATGTACTTGCCGCGGTCCTTGGCCGGGACGATGTCGGCGATGATCGCCTGCGACAGGATGATCAGGCCGCCGCCGCCGAGGCCCTGGACGCCGCGCCAGACCACGAGCTCCACGAAGCTCTGCGAGAAGCCGGCGCCGGCCGACGCGAGCGTGAACAGACCGATCGCGACGAGGAACGGCCAGCGGCGGCCCCACAGGTCGCCGAACTTGCCGTACAGGGGCATGACGATCGCGATGGCCAGGATGTAGATCGTCACGACCCAGCCCTGGTGCTCGACGCCGTCGAGCTCCCCGACGATGGTCGGCATCGCGGTGCCGACGATCGACTGGTCGAGCGAGGACAGCAGCATGCTCGCGAGCAGGGCGCCGAAGATCAGCCAGACGGTGCGCTGGTTCAGCACCACCAGCGGCTTGTCGGGGGCGGGGGCGGTGGTCGCCATGGGGTACCTCGTCCGTTCTCGGTTCGGGCCGGCGCGGCGCACGCCCGCGGCGGCTCCGGCCGGGGGCGTGCCGTCGTCGGCGGGAGGTGCGGGTGTCGCGGGTGGTGCGGGTGTCGCGGGGGCCGTGCGGGTCAGCGGGGCGGGGACATGATCTCGGCCAGGTCGCGCACGACCGACGGCAGGTGCTCGTGCACGTCGCCCGCACCGCCGGCGGAGTCCCACCGGATGAACGTCGCGTGCGAGAGCACCATGAGCAGGGAGCCGACCAGCATGACCACCGACTCGTCGGTGTCCTCGCCGAGCCGGCGCCGGACCAGGGCCGCGATGTCGTCGTGCAGGCCCTGCAGGTGCGTGTAGGCGCGCACGAGCAGCTCGGGGTGGCCCTTGACCACCTCGAAGGCCCGCTCCATGCGCTCCTTGCCGAGCGGCGGGTGGTCGAGCACGTCGGCCACCAGGACCTGGAGGTCCGTGAGCAGGTGGCCGCTGGGGCCGCCGGACGCGAACGTCTCCGCCGCCGCCGGGTCGATGGACCAGTGCGCCATGCCGAGCACGGCGTCGTCCTTCGACTCGAAGTAGTTGAAGAACGTGCGGACCGAGACGCCCACCTCCGCGCAGATCGCCTCGACGGTCACGCGGTCCAGACCGTGCTCACCGGCGAGCCGGTGGGTGGCGTCGACGAGGGCCTCGAGGCGGGCGCGCTTCTTGCGGGCGCGCAGCCCCTCGGTCTCGACCTGCTCCACCGGAGCGACAGAATCCTGCACGGCATGCATTCTTGCACGCCCTGCAGGGTTGTGTCAGGCACCCGTCGGTGCGGCGGCCGTCACACGGCGCGACTCACACCTCGCCGAAGCCCTCCTCGACGGCGCCGACGAACGCGTCGACCGCCACGCGCGCCTGCGGCCCGGACGCCGAGACCTCCAGCGTGCGGCCCTGCGTCGCGCCGAGCTGCATGAGCTCCAGCACGCTCGCGCCGTTCACGCCGTCCACCTGCACCGCCGCGTCGAACCCGGCCATCATCCGCGCGAGCACCGCCGCCGGCCGGGCGTGCAGCCCGAGCGGGTTGCGCACCAGGACGTGCGCGGTGATGACCCCCGTGCGGTCGCCCTGGTGCGGCACGCCCTCGACCGCCGGCTCCACCTCACCCGCGCCGACCGCGTGCGGGAACCCCGCGCCCGCGGCGACCGCCGCCCCGAGCACCTCGCCGACGGGCGCGCCGCCGGCGGCGGTCACCCCCGCGGCGACCGCCGCCTCGACGAACGGCGCGTCCGCGAGGTGCACCCGCGCGGCGACGTCCTCGTCGAGCAGGTCGAGCACCGACTCGGTGGTGAGGACCGCCGACCCCAGGTCCGTCAGCACCACCGCGGACCGGCCGTCGGCGGTGGCCTCGGTCAGCGCCTGCTCGACCAGGTCGAAGCTCGTGCCGAGACCGCCCGCGCCGTCGCCGCCGGCGGTGAGGATCAGCACCTCCGGCGCCATCTGCGCGGCGAGCTCGCGGGCGCCCTCGGCCAGCGTCGCCGAGTGCGACACCAGCACGAGGGAGACCGGCGCCGTCACGCCGTCGCCTCCGCCGCCGTGCCCGCCGCCGCCTCGAGGACGAGCGCGGTCGACGTGGCGCCCGGGTCCTGGTGCCCCACCGACCGCTCGCCCAGGTAGGACGCACGGCCCTTGGTGGCGGTCAGCGGGATCGTCGCCTCGGCCCCCGCGCGCGCCGCCTCCGCCGCTGCGGCCAGCACCGCCGCCGGGGACGCGCCCGCGTCGGCCGCCGCCACCGCGGCCTCGACCGCGGGCGACCACGCGTCGACCATCGTCTTCTCCCCGGTCGTGGCCTTGCCGCGCACGACGATGCCCTCCAGCCCGGCCTCGAGCATGGCGACCACCGCCCCGCTGTCGAGCTCCGGCAGGCCGGTGACCTTGGCGGCGCGCAGGTACGCCGTCCCGTACAGGGGGCCGGCGGCGCCGCCCACGGTGGACATCAGCGTGGTCGCGACGAGCTTGAGGACGGAGCCGACGTCACCGGGCGGGGCGTCCTGCGCGTCGAGCTTGGCCACCACCGCGGTGAACCCCCGGTGGAGGTTCTCGCCGTGGTCGCCGTCGCCGATCTGCCGGTCGAGCTCGATCAGCTCCTCGCGGTGCTCCGCCACGACCTGCGCGGTCCGGCGCACCCAGGCCTCCGCCCACGCCGCACCCAGGGTCTCCGTCATCCTGCGTTCCCACCTCCGCCGTCGAGCCGACGGCCACGTCGCCGGAGGGCGGCGGGCCGGCTACCAGTGCAGCGCGGCCGTGCGCACCGGCGCGTCCCAGAGCGCGGTGAGCTCGTCGTCCAGCCGGAGGACAGTGACCGAGGCGCCCTGCATCTCCAGTGATGTCACATAGTTGCCCACGAGCGACCGGGTCACCTGGACCCCGCGGCCCTCGAGCAGCCTGCGTGCCTGACGATAGACGACGTAGATCTCGCTCAGCGGCGTGCCGCCCATGCCGTTGACGAGCAGCAGCACCTGCTCCCCCGACGCGAGCCCGAGGTCGTCCGCCACCGGCGTCAGCAGCATCTCGGTGATCTCGTCCGCGCCGGCCAGCGGGATCCGCCGCCGGCCCGGCTCGCCGTGGATGCCGATGCCGATCTCGATCTCGTCCTCCGGCAGGTCGAAGGACGGCTTGCCGGCGTGCGGGACGGTGCAGGCGGTCAGCGCGACGCCCATGGACCGCACGTTGGCGACCACCTTCTCCGCCACCGCCACCACCGCGTCGAGGTCGTCCCCGCGCGCCGCGGCGGCCCCCGCGATCTTCTCGACGGCCACGGTGCCGGCCACGCCGCGCCGGCCGGCGGTGTACAGGGAGTCCTCGACGGCCACGTCGTCGTTGACGACCACCGTGCGGACGGTGAGGTCGTCGGCGTCCGCGAGCTCGGCCGCGGTCTCGAAGTTCAGCACGTCGCCGGTGTAGTTCTTCACGATCGCCAGCACGCCGGCGCCGCCGTCCGCCGCGGCGAACGCGGGGGCGATCTGGTCCGGGGTGGGCGACGTGAACATCGCGCCGGGCACCGCGGCGTCGAGCATCCCGTCGCCGACGAACCCGGCGTGCAGCGGCTCGTGCCCGCTGCCGCCGCCGGAGACCAGCCCGACCTTGCCGCTCACGGCGCCGCCGGCGCGTGCGACGAACAGCGGGTCGGTGTGCACCTCGACGACGTCGGCGTGCGCGAGGCCGAACCCCTCGACGGACTCGGCGACGACGGTCTGCGGGTCGTTGATGAGCTTCTTCACGTCGGGGTTCCTCTCACGGCGGCCGGCCGCGGCACCGTCGCCGCTGCAGTCCTCACACTCGCCGCGCAGGTGGCGCGCGTCAAGGGGCGAACGTGCGGCGGGGGTGCACGTCCGTGCACCCCGCCGCCCGCGCCTCGCCGCGACCGGCCGTCAGCCGCGGCCCAGGTAGACCCGCGCCTCGGCCACGAGCACGACGGAGCCGGTGACCAGCACGGCCGCGCCGCGCTCCACCTCCGCCTCGGCCAGGTCGGCCGCGAGCGTCACGGCGTCGTCCAGCCGCTCCCGCACGTGCACCCGGTCCTCGCCGAACACGTCGACCGCGATCTCCGCGAGGTCCTCGACGTCCATCGCCCGCGGGCTCGAGGCCCGGGTGACGACGATCTCGTCCAGCGCCGGCTCCAGCACCGCGAGGATGTTCTCGGGGTCCTTGTCCGCCATCACGCCGACGACGCCCACCACCCGCTGGAAGTGGAACGCCTCCTCGACCGCGGCGACCAGCGCCTCCGCGCCCGCGGGGTTGTGCGCGGCGTCGACCAGCACCGTCGGGCTGGACCGGACCAGCTCCAGGCGGCCGGGCGACTCCGCGTCGGCGAACGCCACCTCGACGATGCCGCCCTCGAGCGCCCCGCCGCCGGCCATGAGCGCCTCCGTGGCCGCGAGCGCCGCCAGGGCGTTGTGCGCCTGGTGCTCCCCGTGCAGCGGCAGGAAGATCTCCGTGTAGGTCCCACCGGTGCCGCGCAGCGTCAGCAGCTGCCCGCCCACGGCGACCTGCCGCTCCACCACGTCGATGTCGACGCCCTCGCGGACCACGCGGGCCCCGCGCTCGGCGGCGGCGTGCAGGATCACGCCCTCGGCGTCCTCCTGCTGCTGGGACAGGACCAGCGTCGCGCCGTCCTTGATGATCCCCGACTTCTCGCCGGCGATCTCCACCAGGGTGTGCCCGAGCCAGCGCTCGTGGTCGTACGCGACCGGGGTGATCACCGCGACGTCGCCGTCGGCCACGTTGGTGGCGTCCCAGCGCCCGCCCATGCCGACCTCGATCACCGCGACGTCCACCGGGGCGTCCGCGAACGCCGCGAACGCCATGACCGTGAACACCTCGAAGAAGCTGAGGCGCGGCCGGTCGGCGGCCTGCTCCTGGACGTCGACCATGTGCACGTACGGGGCAACGTCCTGCCAGACCTCGACGAACCGCTCGTCGGAGATCGGCTCCCCGTCGATCGCGATGCGCTCGGTGACCCGCGTGAGGTGCGGGCTGGTGAACCGGCCCGTGCGCAGGCCGTGCTCGCGCACCAGCCGCTCGATCATCCGGGCGGTGGACGTCTTGCCGTTGGTCCCGGTGACGTGCACGACGCGGTACGCCTTCTGCGGGTCGCCCAGCAGCTCGCACACCGCCCGGACGCGGTCCAGCGTCGGGTCGATGTCGTGCTCCGGCGCCCGCTCGAGGATGCCCGCGTAGACCTCGTCGGCCGCGCGACGGGCGGCCTGGGCGGCCTCGTCCTTCAGGTGGTCGGCCCCGCCGCGGCCCTTCGACGGGCCCTTCTGCGGGCTCACGCCTGCACCCGCTCGACCGCGACGGCCAGCTCGGCGGCCGGCTCGACGACCACGTCGGTGGCGAGCGTCTCCGTGGCGATGAAGTCCTGGTGCGTGCGGACCGCCTCCTCGTGCTCGGCCGGCACCCCGAGGGTCAGCCGGATCCGGTCGCTGACGGCCAGGTCGGCCGCCTTGCGCGCGTCCTGCACGGCGCGGACGACGTCGCGGGCGTAGCCCTCGGCGCGCAGCGCGTCGTCCAGGGCCAGGTCGAGCACGACGAACCCGCCCGACGGCAGGACGCCCGCGGCGAGCGCCGGGCCCTCGCCGTCACCGGACGCCACGTCGACCGTGGTGCTCAGCTCGTACTCCGTCTCGAGCATCGGCACGTCCCCCTCGTCGGTGCGGACCACCACGGCGCCGTCGGTGCCGACGCCCCAGTCCCCCGCCTTCGCGGCGCGGATCACGGCCTGGACCCCCCGGCCCAGGCGCGGGCCGGCGGCGCGGGCGTTCACCGCGAGGGTGCGGCGCACCGCGACGCCGCCCGCGGCGGCCTCCTCGACGGTGGACAGCGCCACGTGCTTGACGTTCAGCTCCGCGGCGAGCAGGTCCGTGAACGGCGCCAGCGCCTCCGGGGTCGCCGTCGCCACGCGGAGCTCGCGCAGCGGCTGGCGGACGCGCAGGCCGTTCGCCTTGCGCAGCGCCAGGGCGGCGGACACCGCCTCGCGGACGCCGTCGACCGCCGCGACCAGGTCGTCGTCGGCGGGCAGCGCCAGGCTGTCCGCGCTGTCCGCGGACGCGAGGTCCGGCCAGTCGGACAGGTGCACCGACCGCTCGCCGGTCAGGCCGCGCCAGACCTCCTCGGACAGCAGCGGCGCGAGGGGCGCCATCACCCGGGTCAGGGTCTCCAGCGCGGTCCACAGCGTGTCGAACGCCGCCTGGTCCTCCGCCCAGAACCGGTCCCGCTGCGTGCGGACGTACCAGTTGGTCAGCAGGTCCAGGTGCACGCGGACGGTCTCGCAGGCGCCCGGGACGTCGTACGCGTCGAGCTGGGCGGTGACCTGCTCGACGAGGTTCCGGGTGCGGGCCAGGACGTACCGGTCCATGGTGCTCAGCGGGGTCCGGGGCGTCACCCGGCGCGCGGTCAGGCCCTCGCCGCCGTTCGCCGCGTTGGCGTACAGCGCGAAGAAGTACCAGGTGCTCCACAGGGGCAGCAGCACCTGGCGGACCTCGGAGCGGATGCCCTCCTCGGTGACCACCAGGTTCCCGCCGCGCAGGATCGGCGACGCCATGAGGAACCAGCGCATCGCGTCCGAGCCGTCCCGGTCGAACACCTCGTTGACGTCCGGGTAGTTGCGCAGCGACTTGCTCATCTTGCGGCCGTCGGAGCCCAGCACGATGCCGTGCGAGACGCTCGTCCGGAACGCGGGGCGGTCGAACAGCGCCGTGGCCAGCACGTGCAGCAGGTAGAACCAGCCGCGGGTCTGGCCGATGTACTCGGTGATGAAGTCGCCCGGGTAGTGGTGCTCGAACCAGTCGGCGTTCTCGAACGGGTAGTGCACCTGGGCGTACGGCATCGACCCGGAGTCGAACCACACGTCCAGCACGTCCGGGATGCGGCGCATCGTGCTCGCGCCCGTCGGGTCGTCCGGGTTCGGGCGGGTCAGCTCGTCGATGAACGGGCGGTGCAGGTCCGGCTCGCCGGCGTCGTTCAGCGGCAGCCGGCCGAAGTCGGCCTCCAGCTCGGCGAACGAGCCGTACACGTCGATCCGCGGGTACGCCGGGTCGTCGCTCACCCACACCGGGATCGGCGTGCCCCAGTACCGGTTGCGGGAGACGGACCAGTCGCGGGCGTTCGCCAGCCAGTTGCCGAACTGCCCGTCCTTGATGTGCTCGGGGACCCAGGAGATGTCCTGGTTGAGCTCGACCATCCGGTCCCGGAACGCCGTGACCTTCACGAACCAGGACGACACGGCCTTGTAGATGAGCGGCTTCCGGCAGCGCCAGCAGTGCGGGTAGGAGTGCACGTACGAGGCCTGGCGCAGCAGCCGGCCGTCCGCGCGCAGCCGCTGCGTGATCGGCTTGTTCGCCTCGAACACCTGCTGGCCCTGGAAGTCGGGCACCAGGCTCGTGAACTTCCCGCCCTCGTCCACGCTCAGCACCGTCGGGATGCCGACGGCCTCGCAGGTCTCCTGGTCGACCTCGCCGTAGGCGGGCGCCTGGTGGACGACGCCGGTGCCGTCCTCGGTGGTGACGTAGTCGGCGAGCAGGATCTGGAAGCCGTGCTCGGCCATGCCCGGCTGGTCGGCCAGGTAGTCGAAGAGCCGCTCGTACCGCACGCCCGCCAGGTCCGCGCCGCGCACCTCACGGGTCACGGCCGCCAGCGCGTCCTCCGCGGAGTCGTAGCCCAGGTCCTTGGCGTAGCCCTTCACCAGCTCCCGGGCGAGCAGGAACTGCGCGGCCGTCGCCGAGGTGCCGTTCGGGCCGGCAGGGACCACCGCGTAGGTGACGTCGGGGCCGACCGCGAGCGCCGAGTTGGTCGGCAGGGTCCACGGCGTCGTCGTCCAGGCGAGGGCGGCCACGCCGTCGAGGCCGAGCTCGGCCGTGCGCTCGCCGGTCAGCGGGAACGTGACGGTGACGGTCTGGTCCTGGACGTCCTTGTAGACGTCGTCGTCCATGCGCAGCTCGTGGTTCGACAGCGGGGTCTGGTCGTTCCAGCAGTACGGCAGCACGCGGTAGCCCTCGTACGCCCAGCCCTTGTCGTACAGCCGCTTGAACGCCCAGATGACCGACTCCATGAACGTCGGGTCGAGCGTCTTGTAGTCGTGGTCGAAGTCCACCCACCGGGCCTGGCGGGTGACGTACACGCGCCACTCGTCGGTGTAGCGCAGCACCGAGGTCCGGCAGGCGTCGTTGAACGCCTTGATGCCCATCTGCTCGATCTGCGACTTGTCGGTGATGCCCAGGATCCGCTCCGCCTCGAGCTCCGCCGGCAGGCCGTGCGTGTCCCAGCCGAACCGGCGCTCGACGCGGCGGCCGCGCTGCGTCTGGTAGCGGCCGACGATGTCCTTCGCGTACCCGGTCAGCAGGTGCCCGTAGTGCGGCAGGCCGTTGGCGAACGGCGGGCCGTCGTAGAACACGAACTCGTTCGCGCCGTCCTCGCCGGCGTCGCGGGCGTCGATGGACGCCTGGAACGTGCCGTCCGCGTCCCAGTACGCCAGGACGTCCTTCTCCAGGGCGGGCAGGTCCGGGGACGCGGGCAGGCCGAACGACGATCCCGGGGCCGGGGGCGCGGCGTGCTTGCCGGTGGGGGTGCGGTGCAGCGGATAGGCCATGGCGGGCTGGCGCTCCTGTGGTCGGCGCCCGACGAGGGCGCGGTGCGTGGCGGACCCACGGGGACGACGTGCGCCGGGTCGCAGACCGACCCGGTACCCACCGCGGTACCACCCCGCTTGCCGCTCGTCCCCGGGGCGACCCGGTGGCGCGCGACCACTCGCGACGGCTGTGACGGGCCTACCCGTCCGGTTCTACTGGGGGCGTCGCGAGCGGCGCCCTGTTCTTCCGGAGGCTCCCCGGTGATGGCCGGATCGGTGCCTGTGGTACCCGAGTGTATAGACGCCCGGCGGGCGGGCGCACCGGCTTACCCGGCGGGTGTCGCGGGCCGCCGCCGGACGGCCCCGTCGGAAACCGGTCCGGCGAGGGCTCCCTCGAACGCCGCGACCGCCGCCGGGTCGCCCGCGAGCAGCGCGCCCACGTGGGCGGGGTCGTCCACCAGGGCCGGGTAGCCCCACACCGCGACGCACGGTTCGCCCCACAGGCTCCGCGCCCCGGCGCGCGCCCCCGCGACCAGGGCGAACCGCCACCCGGCGGGGACCTCCGCGGTCACGCCGTCGAACAGCTCCGCCGGGACGAACGCCGCGCTCCCCCAGTCGTCGCGCACGAGAACGCTCAGGTGGTCGGCGAGGACGAGCACCCCGACGGCCTCGTACGGGCGGCCGGGCGTCACGGCGTACGCGGACTGGGTCCCCGTGCCGCGGGGCCGGCGGTCCTCGGGCAGGAACGCGCCCCGGTTCGCGACGCACCGCAGCCGCACCTGCCCCGCTGCCGCCACGCGGCACCCCCTCCCGCTCCGCGCCCATCATGCCGCGCGGCCCGCCCGGCGGTCCGGCCGGCAGATCGCCCGGGGAGTCGGGCGCGGGGCCCTGTCGCCCGGGACGGCGGGGGCGGGAGCGTCGTCGGCAGCGGAGGCAGTGGGCCTCCCCCGGACCGAGGAGCACGCATGACCACGCACGACACGACCACCGGCCGGGCGGGCACCCGGGGCGTCGGCGCCGCCGCAGGGGGCGGCACCGGCACCACGGGCTCGACGGCGCCCGACGCTGCGCCGTCCCGGGTGCGCCCGCAGCCGCGGGGCTGGGCCGTCGCCGGGATCGGCGCGGGGCTCGCCGGCATCGTCTCGATCCAGGCGTCGCTCGGCCTGTCGGTCGACTGGGAGCAGACGGCCGGCGACGCGGACGCGATCGTCGCCGGGATGGCCGGCAAGACCGGCACGATGATCCTGTTCCACACGGCCACGCTGGTCGCGACGGTGCTCGTCGTGATCTTCGCCGCGGGGCTGTCCCGCCGGCTCGGGCAGCAGGCGCCGGCCGGGAGCCTGCTGCCCGCTGTGGCGTCCGGCGGCCTGCTGCTGGTGGCCGTCGCCGGCCTGCTCGGGTCGGGGCTCGACACCCAGTTCATGTTCGGGTTCGCGGACCCCGAGCTGCTGGTGCCCGAGTCCGGCGCCTTCTACACCGACTGGATCGCGACGATCCCGTGGCTGTGGGTCGGTGCCAGGCCTCACGGGGCTGGCCGTCGCCGTCGCCGCGATCCGGCACGGGGCCGCGCCGCGGTGGATCGGCTGGGTCAGCGCCGTGCTCGGGGGCCTGACGCTGCTGCTCGGCATCTCGCCGCTGCAGTACATGGCCGGGTTCGTGGGTCCGCTCTGGCTGCTCGTCGCGGCCATCGGGTTCGCGGCCGGCGACCGGAAGTGACCGCGTCCCCCGTCCGGCTCGCCGCATGATCACCCCGTCCGCGCTGCCCGACCCCTCCCGTTCTGTGGTGGTTTGCCCCTACGGTGACGCCATGGTCCGCGAGGGGTCGGCGGCGCGAGGGCGCGCGGACGGCGGGCTGCCCGTCGTCGCCGCCGCGATCGCGCTGGTCGCCTGGCTGCTCGCGGGCACCGCCACCGTGCTGCACGTCGCGGCGGGCGGCGGGATGGTCGTCGGGGACCTGCTGTTCACGGCGGTCGACATCACCGTCGCCGCGGTCTACGGGACCGTCGGCGCGGTGATCCTGTCGCGCCGGCGGCACCCGGTCGGCTGGCTGGTCGCCGTCACCGGCGTCGCCGGCGGGGTCTCCGCCGTGGCGGGCGCCTGGGGCGCGCTCGCCGCCACCCGGCCCGGGCTGCCGTCGCCGGAGTGGCTGGTGGCGATGTTCGGCTGGGTGTGGGTGCCCGGCACCGTCTCGCTGTTCACGGTCGTGCCGTGGCTCGCCCGGGACCGGGGCCTCGGCCCCGCCGCGCGCGCCGGGGTCGCCCTCGGCGCCACCGCCGCCCTGCTGCTGACCGGCACCCGGCTGCTCGCACCCATGTCCGACCCGCGCTGGGCGCTGGCGCTCGTCGTCGTCGCCGGACTGGTCACGTCCGCCGGCACGTGGTGGCGGTTCCGGCACGGGCCCGAGCAGGAGCGCCGCGGGCTCGGGGTGCTCGCCGTCGCCGCCGGGATCATGGCGCTGTCGTTCATCCCGCTGGTGCTCACGGACCCCGGGCCCGGCATCTTCCTGGCCGTGCCGGTCAGCCACCTGGTGTGCCAGGCGCTGTTCCCCGCCGCGCTGCTCGTGACGGTCCTGCGCAACCGGCTGTGGGGCCTCGACCTCGCGGTCAGCCGCGGGACGGTCGCCGCGCTGCTCGCGCTCGTCCTGGCCGGCGTGTACGCGGCGGTCACCGCGGGCGTCTCCGCGCTCGCGGGGGCCAGCAGCGCCGGGGCACAGGTCGCCGCGGCCGTCGGGGTCGTGCTGCTGCTGCAGCCGGTCCGCGGGTGGCTGCAGGCGCGGGTCCGGCACCTCGTCTACGGCGACGGCCACGACCCGGCCCGCGCGGCGCTGCGCCTCGGTCGCACCCTCACGGCACCGGGCGGGTCCGCGGAGCTGCTGGACGGGCTCGTCGCCAGCGTCGGGGAGTCGCTGCGGCTGGAGTCGGTCCGGCTCGCCACCACGGACGCCGACCCGCTGACCGCCGCGTGGGGCGCCCCGACGTCCGAGGCCCTGCACGTCCCCGTCGAGCACGCCGGCCGGGTGGTCGGCGACCTGGCCGTCACGCCGCCACCGGGCGAGCGGCTCGACACCCGCACCCGCGCCGCGCTGGGCCAGGTGCTGCCCGTCGTCGCCGCCGGGCTGGCGCTCGCGGCGGGCGCGCGGGACCTCGAGCGCGCGCGGGACGCGGCCACCAGCGCCCGCCTCCGCGAGCGCCGCGTCGTGCGCCGCGAGCTGCACGACGGCCTCGGCCCGTGGCTCAGCGGCGTCCGGCTGGGCCTGCAGGGCGCGGTCAACCTGCTCGACACGGGGACGCCCGCGGGCGCGGCCGCCGCGCGCGAGGCCCTGCAGGCGCTCGGGGCCGAGGCGGAGCGCCGGGTGGAGGACGTCCGCGACCTCGCGCGCAGCCTGCTGCCGCCCGTGCTGGACGAGCAGGGGCTGGGCCCCGCCCTCGACGACCTCGCGGACCGGCTCGCCCGCGACGGGTTCGTCGTCACCCGCGACGGGGACGACCCGGGCGAGCTCGACCCGGTCGTCGCGGCCGCCGCGTACGCGCTGCTGAGCGAGGCGGCGCGCAACGCCCGGCGGCACTCGGGCGCTCCGGGCTGCCGCCTGACCGTGCACCGGGGCGCCGGCGCGCTGGAGCTCGTGTGCGAGGACGACGGCCGCGGGCCCGGCGGGGTCGCCGGCATCGGCACGCGGTCGATGCAGGAGCGCGCGGAGGAGCTCGGCGGGTTCGTCGAGGTCGGCGCCCGCGAGCCCGGGACGCGGGTGCGCGCGGTGCTGCCGCTCGTGCCGGGCGCGCCGCTGCCCGGCGGTCCGGCCCCTGCCGCGAGGGCTGTGGGCGTGGCGGTGCCGACGTGACGCTGCGGGTGGCGCTCGTCGACGACCACCCCGTGTTCCGGATCGGCATGACGGCGCTGCTGGGGTCGCTGCCCGGCGTGGCGGTCGTGGGCACCGCGGCGGGCGCGGACGAGGCGCGTGCCCTGCTGGCGGGCGAGGTCCGCGACCCGGTGGACGTGGTGGTCATGGACCTGGACCTGGGCGACGGCTCCGGGATCGACGTCACGCGGGACGTGCTGGCCGCGCGGCCCGACGTGGCCGTGCTGGTGATGAGCATGCACGAGGACGACGACGCGGTCGTCGCGGCGGTCCGCGCCGGTGCGCGCGGCTACCTGGTGAAGTCCGCGCCGCCCGAGCAGGTCGAGCGGGCGGTCCGGGCGGTCGCCGCCGGCGAGATGATCCTCGGCCCGAGCGTCGCGGCGCGCGCGATGGCGTACGTGCTGGGCGGGCGCACCGCGGTACGGGTGCCGTTCCCGCGCCTCACGGACCGCGAGCGGGAGGTGCTCGACCTGGTGGCGGCCGGCCACGACAACGTCGTCATCGCCCGGCGGCTCGGCCTGTCCGCGAAGACCGTCCGCAACCACGTCGCGAACGTGCTGACCAAGCTGGAGGTCCCGGACCGGTCCGCCGCGATCGTCCGCGCCCGCGCGGAGGGCCTGGGCGGTGCGTGAGGCCCGGGGTCAGGCGGTCACGGGCGGCAGCGCCGACCACGGGAACGTGATCCAGCGGTCCGTCCGCCGCCACACGTAGTCCGGCGCCACGATCGAGTGCGGCTTGGCGTACAGCACCGCGCTGCGGGCCTCCTCGCAGTGCTCCGCGACCAGGCGCTGCACCAGCGCCAGGGTCTCCCCCGTGTCGGCGACGTCGTCCACCACGAGGGCCCGCCGGCCCACGAGCGCGGCCGTGTCGAGCAGCGGGGGCAGGACCACCGGGTCGGGCAGCCGGGCGTCGACACCGGTGTAGAACTCGACGTTCAGCGTGCCGCACGCCTTCAGGCCCAGCGCGTACGACAGGGCACCGGCGGGCAGCAGTCCCCCTCGGGCGACCGCGACCACGACGTCCGGCTCGAACCCCGACGCCACCACCGCCCGCGCGAGCTCCCGCGCGGCCTCGCCGAACTGGTCCCAGCCGAGGATCTCGCGCTCGGCGGGCAGGTCCTGGCCGGGGGCGGCCTCCGCAGTCGTCATGCCCGCCAGCGTAGGGGGCGTTCGTGAGCGGGAGGTTTCGCGCAGCGCGCTAGGCACTCTCGCGCAGCGCGCGGCGCCGGTTCTCCTCGTCGAAGAGCTGCGCCGCGAGCGTGCGGTAGCCCTCGGGGTCGGCGCGGGCGTCCATCCGCTGCAGCTTCCCGCGCAGGTCGGCGATCCGGCGGGTGATCTCCATCTCGACGAGCGCCATCACCAGCCCGCGCGCGTACGACGGCAGGCGGTCCGCCCGGTCCTCGGGGAGCGGCGCGACGGCGAGCTGGGTGATCAGCCCCTCGACCGGTCCGGCGGCCTCCTCGCGGACGGCCTCCACCCACGCGACGGTCGCGGTCGGGCCACCACCGGCGACGAGCTGCCGCGCACCGGCGGCTCCCCCGGCGGCGCGGACGGCCGCGTGCACGGCGCGGTACGCCGGGGCCGTGAACGCGTCGGGCTCCAGGTCGTCGAACTCCGGCGGGATGAGGTCGGGCAGCTGCAGCACGGCCTCCAGGGCGCGACGCTCCGTCGCGGCGACGGGGTCGCGCGGGTCGGGCAGCGCCATGCGCGGTGCCGGGAGCGCGATCGTGTCACCCGCTCCGTCGTGCGCGGGCTCGCGGTCGTACGGCTCGGGCGGGTGCTCGTCCCACCGGCGGTCGCCACGGCCCTGACCGCCGCCCCCGCGGCCCGCGAACCGGTCGCCGCCGGGCCCGCCGGAGCGCTGACCCTCCCAGCGCCCGCCGGAGCCGCCGCGCCCCTGGCCGCCGCCCGACCGCCCGCCGGGGCCGCCGTCCCGGCGCTGCCAGCGGTCGCCGGAGGGACCGGGCGGGACGTTGTTGCTGAACCCGCCGGCCGGCGGACGTCCCGCGTCCCGCCCGCCCGGGCGCGTCCCGGCCGACCGGCTCGCCGCCTGCACGGCGCGCTGCACCGGGTCGAGGTCCATGCCGAGCCAGCCCGCGAGCATCCGCGTGTACTCGGGCCGCAGCGCGGTGTCGCGGATGCCGCCGATCGCCGGCGCCGCCGCGCGCAGGGCCGCGACCCGGCCCTCCGCGGTGCCCAGGTCGAACCCCTCCAGCGTGGTGCGGATGACGAACTCGAACAGCGGCGCCCGCGAGCGGACCAGCGCGCGCACGGCGTCCGGGCCCTGGGCCTGGCGCAGGTCGCACGGGTCCCTGCCGCCGTCGGCGACCGCCACGAACGTCTGGGCGCTGAACGCCTGGTCCTCGCCGAAGGCGCGCATCGCGGCCTTCTGCCCGGCGGAGTCGCCGTCGAACGTGAAGATCACCTCGCCGCCGACGGACTCCCCCGACGCGAGCTGGATGCCGCCGCCCGCCCCGCCGGCGCCCATCAGCCGCCGCACGATCCGTGCGTGGTCGGAGCCGAACGCCGTCCCGCACGTCGCCACCGCGGTGCCGATGCCGGACAGGTGCATCGCCATGACGTCGGTGTACCCCTCGACGACCACCACCTGCTTGTTCTTCGCGATCTCCCGCTTGGCCAGGTCGATGCCGTAGAGCACCTGCGACTTCTTGTACAGCGGCGTCTCGGGGGTGTTCAGGTACTTCGGCCCCTGGTCGTCCTCGTACAGCTTGCGGGCGCCGAACCCGACGACGTCGCCCGTGACCTCCCGGATCGGCCACACCAGCCGGCCGCGGAACCGGTCGTAGTTGCCGCGGTTGCCCTGGCTCATCAGGCCGCTCGCGGTCAGCTCCGCCTCGGTGAACGACCGGCCGCGCAGGTGCTTGAGCAGGCTGTCCCAGCCCTGCGGGGCGTAGCCGACGCCGAACTGCTCCGCCGCCGACCGGTCGAAGCCCCGCTCCGCGAGGAACGCCCGCGCCGCCGCCGCGCCGGGGGTCAGCAGCTGCTCGGCGAAGAACTCCTCCGCGATGCGGTGCGCCTCCAGCAGCCGCTGCCGCTTGCCGGGCTCGTGACCCGGACGCGGGCCGCCGCCCTCCTCGTACCGCAGCTGCACGCCCACGCGCCCGGCCAGGTACTCGACGGCGTCGGTGAACGGGAGGCCGTCGATCTTCTGGATGAAGTCGATGACGTCGCCGCCCTCGCCGCACCCGAAGCAGTGGTAGAGCCCCACCTGCGGGCGGACGTGGAACGACGGCGACTTCTCGTCGTGGAACGGGCACAGGCCCTTCATCGAGCCGACGCCCGCGGTCTTCAGCGACACGTGCTCGCCGACGACGTCCTCGATCCGGGCGCGCTCGCGGACCGCCTGCACGTCCTCCCGCCGGATCAGTCCCGCCACGGGGACGATCCTAGGTCCCGCGGCGGCCCCGACCGGCAGCCGTCCCCAGGGCGCCGGGCCTCAGCAGGTCTCCCACGCGGTGCAGCCGGCCATCTCCAGGGTGGGCTCGACCGGGACGCTGTCGGCCGGGCCCTGGTGCACCACCGCGGGGTGGTCGGCCGAGCCCATCTCCAGCACCAGCCCCGTGGCGGGATCGACGACCGTGCGCTCGACGCCGCCCTCGGACGCGGCGTACTCGAGGATCTCGCCGGGGCGGCCGATGCTGTCGGTGCCGACGGTGACGGTGGACCCGGGGAGGCCCTTCGCGACCTGCCACACGGCCACGAGCAGGTCGGTCGGCAGGGTGCCGCCCTGGAGCAGCAGGTCGTGGGTCATCCCGTGGACCTTGTCGTCGTCGCTCCCGGACCGGCGGTCGGGTTCGACGCTGTCGCGGAGCACCGCCTCGAGCGCCGCGGGTTCGGTCGGCAGCCGGGCCGGGTCGCGGAGCATGTCGACCCACTCGCCGTCGATGCGGAACCGGCCGACGACGCTCGTCGGGCCCATCGCCGCGAGGTTCGTGAGGTCGCCGTCCCACATCAGGAGGCCGGGACGCTCGCGGCTCGACCAGGACTCGGACCGGTGCTCCCCGTCGGCGTCCTGGGTGACGCTCAGCACGTACCAGTACGGCGCCGCCCCCTGCGCGGTGCCGGTCGTGGCCGTGCCGGTGGTCGTCGCTCCGGTCGGCGTCGGTGCGGGCGTCGGCCCTGGGGTCGGCTCCACCGTCGCGGTGACCGCCGGTGCGATCTGAGCCGGTCCCGTCCGCCAGGGTGCGCCGGCCCACGCCTGCCCCACCACGACGCCCGCGACCACGAGCACGGCCACCGCCCCGGCGCCCGCCGTCCGCGTCGCCGCGCGACGCCGCCGGGCCCGGGGCAGCACGCGGGAGGTGTCGACCGGGACGGTCGGGACCGCGTCGGCGCGGTCCCGCAGGTGCCGCACGAACTCGTCGTCGGTGCTCATCGGTTGCTCCTCGGGAGGATCGGCGCGGGTGTGGTGGTGGCGGCGGGCTCGCCGAGCGAGTCGCGCAGGCGGGCGAGAGCGCGGGAGGCGGTGGACTTCACCGTGCCGACCGACACGCCCAGGTCGTCGGCCACCTCGGCCTCGGACAGCCCCTCCAGGTGGCGCAGCACGACGACGCGTCGCTGCCGGGCCGACAGGGTGGCGAGCGCCCGGACCAGCTGGTCGCGGTCGGCCTGACGGTCCGCGCCGGAGGGTGCCGCGCCGTGCGGCAGGTCGACCGGGTCGACCAGCACCTCCCGCCGACGGCGCCGCCAGGTGTCGATCCGCAGGTTGGCGAGCACCCGCCGGGCGTAGGCGAGCGGGTCGCGCTCCCGGGCACGGGGCCACGCGAGGTACGTCCGCACGAGCGCCTGCTGCACGAGCTCGTCCGCCTGGTGCGCGTCACCGCACAGCAGCCAGGCGGTGCGGGCGAGAGCGGGCGCCGCCGTCGTCATGAACGCCGCGAACTCGGCGTCACGCCCGGCGGCGGTGGCCCGCCCCGGCACGGGCCGGACAGGCAGGAGCAGGTGCTCCCCCGTCGTGGTCTCGTGGCCCTCGTCCGGGCCGGCGGTCGTCGCTGTCACACCCTGTACACGCAGCCGGCGGCCGGAAGGTTGCGTCGGCTGCGTCAGAACCGCGGCGGCGGCGCCAGGCGGGCGTGCCACGCGGCCGCCGAGACGTCCGTGAGCGACGCCACCTGGTCGATCACGACGCGCAGCCGCGCGGCGTCGTCGGGGGCCGCCCGCCAGTCGGCGGCGAACGGCGGCTCGAGCGCCAGGGGCGCGCGGTCGCTGAGCACGTGCACGAGGTCGGCCAGGATCTCCCGCTGCCGCTGGTACAGCGGCTCCAGCTCGCGCGGGGCCATCACGTACGTGACGGCGAGGCCCTTGAGCACGAGGATCTCGGCGGTCGTGGTGTCCGGGACGATGAGGTCGGCCCCGTACCGGGTCAGCGGCCCGGGCCCGTACACCTCCCGGGTGGCGACCTGGGCGGCACGGGCGAACCGGCCGATGAGCTGGCTGGTGGTGTCCTTCAGGGTGGCGAGCGCGCCGCGGGAGCCGTCGAACCCGGGCCGCCACAGGTCCGCCGCGACCAGCCGGTCCATGGCCGCCTCGAGGCCCGCGGCGTCGATCGCGTCGCCGTACCAGGTGTGGATCGACTCGACGACGCGGGCGCGCTCGTCCGGCACCGTGAGCACGGTGAGGTCGAACCGCCCGCCGACGACCGCGTCCTCGACGTCGTGCACCGAGTAGGAGATGTCGTCGGCGAGGTCCATGACCTGCGCCTCCAGGCACTTGTGCCCGGCGGGCGCGCCGTCCCGCAGCCAGGTGAACACGGGGAGGTCGTCGACGTAGACGCCGAACTTGTGGGTCGGCCTTCCCGTGGCCGACAGGGGGCCCTCGCCGGCGCCCCAGGGGTACTTGACCGAGGCGTCCAGCGACGCCCGCGTCAGGTTGAGGCCCACGGCGGTGCCGTCCGGGCCGACGACCTTCGGCTCCAGGCGGGTCAGCAGCCGGAGCGTCTGGGCGTTGCCCTCGAACCCCCCGATGTCCCGGGACAGGTGCGCCAGCGCCCGCTCCCCGTTGTGCCCGAACGGCGGGTGGCCCAGGTCGTGCGCGAGGCAGGCGGTGTCGACGACGTCGGGGTCGCAGCCGAGCGTCTTGCCGATCTCGCGCCCCACCTGCGCCACCTCGAGGGTGTGCGTGAGCCGGGTGCGGACGAAGTCGTCGGACGACGGGCCGAGCACCTGGGTCTTCGCGCCGAGGCGCCGCAGGGCCGAGGAGTGCACGAGGCGCGCGCGGTCGCGCTCGAACGGGGTGCGGGCGCGCGACTTGGGCGCCTCGGTCACCCAGCGGTCCCGGTCGGCGTCGACGTAGCCGTCGGGGAGCTCACTGGTCACGCGTCCCAGCCTATCGGCGCGGCCCCGCACGCCCGCCGTCAGGCCAGGCGCCAGACCTGCACGCCCGGCCCGTCGCCCGGCAGCTCCAGCCCCGCGGGCCCGACCGGGAGCGCCGCCCCGCCGTACAGGTTCTCGGGCCGCGCACCGGGCGCGAGCAGGTGCCCGGGCAGGACGGCGCCGCGCCAGGGCGCCCGGGCGGCGAGCACGAGCACGCGCTCGTCCGGCGTCTCGCGCAGGTACGCGACCGCGTCGTCCTCGGCGAGCAGCCAGCGCAGGCCGCCCTCGCGCAGCGCGCGGCTCGACCGGCGCAGGGCGATCAGCGCCCGGTAGACCTCGAACGTCCGCGCGTGCCAGCCCGGGCCGCCGCCCGCGTCGACCGCGTCCCACGGCATCGGCACGCGCGCGTGCTCGCCGTTGGTCCCGACCGCGCCGCCCTCGTCCCCCGCGAACACGACGGGCGTCCCGGGGTAGGTCAGCAGCAGGCCGGCGCCGACCTCGACCAGGTCGGCCGAGCCGGTGAGCGTCCGGATGCGGGCGGTGTCGTGCGAGCCGAGCAGGTTCCACTGGTGGGTCGTCACGGACCACGGCACCGCGGCACCGAACTCGCGCATGGCGGCCACGGCGGCAGCGCCCGTCCGCCGCGGCACCCGGACCGGCAGCTCCACGTACCGGACGTCGGCGGACGGGTCGGCGAGCCACGTCCACACCGGCCGCGTGAACGCGGAGTAGTTCATGGTCCCGTGCCAGCCGCCGGCGAGCAGGTCCGCCGCGGCGTCGTGGAAGTGCTCGGCGATCAGCACCGCGTCCGGGCGCCGCTCGACCACGGCGCGCCGCAGCCGCCGCGCGACGTCGTGCGTGAGGTCGTCCGCGCCCTGCCGCCCCGTCATGTTCGCGACGTCGATCCGCCAGCCGTCCATGCCGAACGGCTCGTCGAGGTACCGGCCGGCGACCGACCCCGGGCCCTCGATCAGCCGCTCCGCGAGCACCGGCGCGTGGTGGTTGAGCTTGGGCAGCGAGGCGTGCCCGAGCCACCCGACGTACCCGGGCTCCTCGTCCGTCCAGTAGTAGAAGGACCGCTCCGGCGCGTCCGGGTCCGCCACGGCGCGGCGGAACCAGTCGTGGGCGTCCCCGGTGTGGTTGGTCGTGAGGTCCCCGACCAGGCGCATCCCCCGGCCGTGCAGCGCCCGGGACAGCGACGCCATCGCCTCGTCGCCGCCGAGCAGCGGGTCGACGTGGTCGAACGTGCTCGCGTCGTACCGGTGGTTCGACCGGCCCGGGAAGAACGGCGTCAGGTACAGCGTGTCGACGCCGAGCCGCTGCAGGTGGTCCAGCCGCGCCTCGATGCCGCCGAGGTCGCCGCCGTACAGCTGCGTGCCGGTCCCGGGGCCGCCCCCGATCGGCTCGTCGGACCACGCCGCCGGCAGCGCCCAGTCGGGCAGCGGGCCGTCCGGCGGGCCCTCGTGCCGCCCGGTCGAGCGCGCGAACCGGTCCGGGAACACCTGGTACACGACGGCGTCCCGCGCCCAGTCCGGCCCGGGGGCGTGCACGCTCAGCCGGAAGTCGGCCGCGTCGGGCACGTCCCGCGCGTGCACGCCGCTGCCGTTCAGCCAGACCTGCTCGCCGTCGGCGCCCGCCAGCAGGAACCGGTAGGAGGTGACGGGGTTGGTCACCGGGACGTCGGCGGTGAACCAGCGCTCGTGCTCGTCGCCCCCGTCGGCGCGGGCCGGGTGGACCCGCGGCTCGCCGTCCTCGACCACCCGCAGCCACACCTCGGGCGCAGGGCCGCCGGCCGGGACGCGGACCCGCACCGGCACGACGTCGCCCAGCGCCGGCGTCCCCGCGGGGACGTGCAGCGCGGAGCCGTCGTGGTGCGCCCCGGGCGTCACGCGCCGGGGGCTCCGGTCGGCGTGCCGCCCGCCGCTCGCAGGGGTGCCCGTCACCCTCAGCCCTTCACCGAGCCGGCGGTCAGCCCGCCGACGATGTACTTCTGCAGGAACAGGAACAGCGCGAGCACCGGGAGCGCCGAGATGACGGCCCCGGCGGCGAACAGCCCCCAGTTGGCGTCGAGCTGGGACGAGACCCAGCCGTACAGGCCGACCGCGATGGTCCAGTTCGACTCCGACTGCAGCATCACCCGGGCGATGATGAACTCGCCGAACGTGCTGATGAACGACAGCAGCGCGACGACCGCGAGGATCGGCGCCACCAGCCGCAGGATGATCGTCCAGTAGATCTGCGCGTGCGTCGCGCCGTCGAGCTTCGCGGCCTCGTCCAGCTCCTTCGGCACGGTGTTGAAGAACCCGTACATGAGGAACGTGTTCACGCCGAGCGCCCCGCCGAGGTACACGCAGATCAGCGCGAGCCGGCTGTTCAGACCGAGCGCCGGGACGACCTCGCCCAGGCTGATCGCCAGCAGGAAGATCGCCACGAACGCGAGCATCTGCGGGAACATCTGGATGATCAGCAGGGCGGTGAGCCCGGCGCGGCGGCCCGTGAACCGGAACCGGGAGAACGCGTACGCGGCGGCCGCGCCCATGAGCACCGTGCCGGTCGCCGTGACCACCGCGATGACCAGCGAGTTGCCGGCCCAGGTCCAGAACATGGTGTCGGACAGGGCGGTGTAGTTGGCGCCGCTGACCTCGGCGAACAGGTCGTTGGAGCCGGTGAGCGTGCCGCGCTCGGACAGCGACGCCGACAGCAGGTAGACCAGCGGGAACGCCGCGTACACGACGCCGACCACGCCGACGAGGTGCCGCCAGCCGAGCTCGCGCAGCCAGCGGCCGGCGGGCATCCGGGTGCGGACCGGGGCGGGGGCGGCGACGGGGCGGGTCCCGGGCTCGGTGCCCAGCGAGGTGGCGGACATCAGGAGAGCTCCTCGAGCCGGCGGGTGCGACGGAACGCGAGCGCCGAGATGGTCCCGACGATCACGAAGATGACGATGGACAGGGCGCTCGCGAGCCCGTAGTTGCGCGGGGCGTTCCCGTCGATGCCGGCCACGGAGTACACCATCGAGATGAGGATGTCCGTGTGGCCGAGCGGCACGGAGGCGTCGGCGAACCGGGGACCGCCGCCGGTCAGCATGTAGATCAGCGTGAAGTTGTTGAAGTTGAAGGCGAAGCTCGAGATGAGCAGCGGCGTGGTCGATACCAGCAGCAGCGGCAGCACCACGGAGCGCCACGTGCGCCACTTCCCCGCCCCGTCGATCTTCGCGGCCTCCAGCACGTCGCCCGGCAGGGACTGCAGGGCGCCGACGCAGATGAGGAACATGTAGGGGAACCCGAGCCAGAGGTTCACGCCGAGCACCGACAGCTTGGCGAGCCACGGGTCGGTGAGCCACGGGATCGCCGCGCCGCCGAGCAGCACCGAGTTCACGAAGCCGAACTTGCGGTTCAGCAGGCCGGACCACAGCAGCGCCGCGAGGAACCCGGGGACCGCGTACGGGAGGATCAGCAGCGTCCGGTAGACCTTGCGGCCGCGCAGCCGGGTGTCGTTGAACACGATGGCCAGCAGCATGCCGAGCAGGAACGTGCTGCCGACGGACAGGACCGCGAACGCGAACGTCCACAGCAGGATCGACAGGAACGGCTGCGCGTACCGGCTGTCGGCGAACGCGGTGGTGAAGTTCTCGAACCCCACGGCGACCCGCCAGCCGACGGGGAGGGTCGAGCCGTCCTCGGCCTCGAACTGCCCCGCGTCGTTCGGCGTGTACACGGTGCCGGTCGTCGTGTCCGTCATCGTGTCGGCGGCCTCGTCGTACTCCAGGGTCGACTCGGCGACGAAGCCGGTTCGCGCGTCCTGGGTGCGGATCGAGCCGTCCTCGGGGTCGTCGGACAGCGGCACCCGCAGGGCGGTCACCTCGTCCTGGCGCTCGAGGACGCCGGTGCGGTCGAGCACGTCCCAGCCGGGCACGGCGGTCGCGCGGCCGTCCTCGACCGACGCGTCGTCGGCGTCCTCCAGCGGCTGCTCCGCGGACCCGGCCCGCACGTCGCCGTCCTCGTCGACGATCGCGAACCCGAGGTCGGTCCCGTTCGTCAGCACGGTCAGCGGGTAGGTCTCGGTGCCCTCGACGCGGCGCTCGTTCTGCACGAGCAGCGCCTCGACGGCGTGCTGCTTGGTGGAGTTGTGCCCGTCCCCGTAGTTCGTGAACGCGACGTAGCCGGTGTACGCGATCACGTAGACCTGGAACACCAGCAGGAACGCGAGCCCGGGCAGGATGTACTTCAGCGGCAGGGCGCGGCGCGTGAAGTACACGACGTTCGCGGCGACGAGCAGCGCCACCATCGCGGCGAGGATGCCCCAGGACTCCTGCGCCCACGCGGCGAGCACGCCGAGCACGCCGAGGGCGTCGACCACGGCGACGACCGCGAGCTTCACCAGGAAGCCGGGCCGGAAGTCGCGCGCGTGCGAGCTGTCACGGGTGCGGCGCGGCGGCGGGTCCGACGGCGGGACGGGCACGGGCGTGGCCGCGCGCGGGGACGAGGACGTGGGCATCGAGGGCCTCCGGTGACGGTGGTGCGGGGAGACGGGCGCGCGGCGCGCGGGCGGCCTCGTGAGCCGCCCGCGCGCCGCGTGCGTCAGGAGCCGATCGCGCCCTGGATGTCCGCCACCATCTTCTGCCAGGCGGCGGCGGGCTCCTGGGAGCCGTTGATGATCGAGGCCTCGGTCACGCCCCAGAACTCCCAGACGGACGCCATCTCGGGGATCGACGGCATCGGCAGCGCGTCGGCGGCGACCGCGCGGAACCCGGCGGTGACCGGGTCGGCGGACGCGGTGTCGGCGGCGGCGATCAGGGCCGGCGGGCGGTCACCGGCCTCGTACAGCGCGAGCTGGGCGTCCTCGGTGGACATGTAGTTCACGAGGAAGTCGTTCGCGAGCAGCGTGTTCTCGCTCTGCGCGCTCACGTAGAAGCCGGCCACGCCGACGAACGGCTGGGCGGGCTGGCCGCCGGCGCTCGGGATCGGGTCGATGGCCAGGTCCAGGCCCTCGAACTGCTCGAGCATCCACGGGCCGCCGATGATGAACGGCGACTGGCCCTTGGCGAACGCGTCGACGGCGATGTCGTAGGTCATCGCGGTGTCCAGCGTGCCGGCAGCGCCCTGCGCCGCGAGCCAGGACGCGAAGGCCTCGCCCTCGGCGCCGCCCAGCGCGAGCTCGGAGGAGTACGAGCCGTCCTCGTTCTGCGCGAAGACGGTGGACCCGAACGAGGTCTGCAGCGGGTAGAAGGTGTACGGGTCGCCCTCCTCGCTGGTCTGGATCAGCACCGGGTACTGGGCGCCGGCGGCCTGGCCCGCCGCGACGGCCGCGTCCCAGGTGGCCGGGGCCTCCGGGGCGAGCGCGGTGTTGCGGATCAGCGCGATGTTCTCGACCGCGTAGGGCAGGCCGTAGATCTGGCCGTCCTGCGTGAAGGCCTCCAGCGAGACGGGCTCGAACGCGTCGGCGAGGTCGCCGAGCTCGATCGGGGCGACGACGCCGTTGGACGTGAGCTCGCCGAGCCAGTCGTGCGCGCCGACGGTGATGTCCGGGCCCTCGCCGGTCGGCACCTGCGCGAGGAAGTCCGTGCGGATGTCCTCGAAGTTCTTCTGGACGAGCTCGACGGAGGCGCCGGTCTCCTCCTCGAAGGCGGTGGCGGCCGACTCGACCGCGGCCTGGCGCGTCTCGTCGACCCAGATGGTCAGCGAGCCGCCGTCGCCGGAGGCGGCCGTCGAGGCGTCGTCGGCGGGCGCGTCGCCCGAGTCCGAGCCCGAGCAGGCCGTGAGCGTCAGCGCGAGGCCGAGCGTCGCGGCAAGGACAGGGATGCTCCGTCGCATCAGGGTGTCTCCCAGCGTGTGAAAGGGGCGGTGCGAGCGTCCGGCGGCACCGCCGGCGCTGGCTCGATGCGGGGGACGCTAGCCCGCCGGGAGCCGCCCTTGCAAGCCGTTACGGTAACTTTCAGGCATCGGTTACAGTGCTCACGACCGGCCGGCACGACCAGCCATCGACGACGACGACGAGGAGGCAGCGGTGCCCTCTACGCTCGCGTCTGTGCGCACCCGGCTGACCGACCTCGCAGATCAGGCGGGTGTGTCCACCGCCACCGTGTCCCGCGTCCTCAACGGGAAGCCCGGCGTCTCGTCGCAGGCGCGGCAGGCCGTGCTCGCGGCGCTGGACGTGCTGGGCTACGAGCGCCCCGAGAAGCTCCGCACCCGGTCCGCCGGGCTCGTGGGCCTCGTGGTCCCCGAGCTCTCGAACCCCGTGTTCCCCGCGATGGCCCAGGTGATCGAGTCGATGCTGACCCAGCGCGGCTACACGCCGCTGCTGTGCGCGCAGCAGCCCGGCGGGACCACCGAGGACCAGTACGTCGAGATCCTGCTCGAGCACGACGTGGCCGGCATCCTGTTCGTGTCCGGCCTGCACGCCGACGCCCAGGCCTCCGTCGAGCGGTACCAGGCCCTGCGCGGCCGCGGGCTGCCGATCGTCCTGGTGAACGGCCGGGCCGAGGGCGTCGACGCCCCGAGCCTCGCGACCGACGACGCGGTGGCCATCGAGCTCGCCGTCCGGCACCTCGTGGCCCTGGGCCACCGCAGCATCGGGCTGGCGATCGGCCCCGAGCGGTTCGTCCCCGCCGCGCGCAAGCGGGCCGCGTTCGCCGCGCAGCTGCGCGCCCAGCTCGGCGTCGAGGACGCCGGCCCGCACGTCAACACCACCCTGTTCACCGTCGAGGGCGGGGCCACCGCGGCCCACGAGCTCATCGACACCGGGCACACCGCGATCATCTGCGGCTCGGACCTCATGGCCCTCGGCGCGATCCGCGCCGCCCGGTCCCGGGGGCTGCACGTGCCCGAGGACCTGTCCGTCGTCGGCTTCGACGACTCGCCCCTGATCGGCTTCACCGACCCCCCGCTCACGACGGTGCGCCAGCCCGTCCAGGCGATGGGTCAGGCCGCCGTCTCCGCGCTGATGGCGGAGATCAACGGCACCCCGACCTCACGCACCGAGCTCCTGTTCCACCCGGAGCTCATCGTGCGGGGGTCCACCAGCTCGGCACCTGCACACTCCGGAGGACTTGCGTGACCCTGCTCGAGAACCGCCCCGCCGACCTCACCGACCCGCTGGTGGTGCACGAGCCCGGCCCCGCCGACGGCCCGTGGTGGCGCGACGCGGTCATCTACCAGGTCTACCCCCGGTCGTTCGCCGACGGGAACGGCGACGGCATCGGCGACCTGCCCGGCATCACCGCCCGCCTGGACCACCTCGCGGCGCTGGGCGTCGACGCGGTGTGGCTGTCCCCGTTCTACCGGTCCCCGCAGGCGGACGCCGGGTACGACGTCGCCGACTACCGCGACGTGGACCCGCTGTTCGGGACCCTCGAGGACTTCGACGCGCTGCTGTCCCGGGCGCACGAGCTCGGCCTGCGCGTGGTCGTCGACCTGGTCCCCAACCACACCTCCGACGACCACGTGTGGTTCCAGGAGGCGCTGCGCACCCCGCCCGGCTCCCCCGAGCGCGCCCGCTACCTGTTCCGGGACGGCCGCGGCGAGCACGGCGAGCTGCCCCCGAACAACTGGCAGTCGATCTTCGGCGGCGACGCCTGGACGCGGCTGACCCCCGAGAAGCACGGCGTCGACGACGGCCAGTGGTACCTGCACCTCTTCGACACCCGCCAGCCCGACCTCGACTGGACGAACCCCGAGGTGCGCGCCGAGTTCGAGGACGTGCTGCGGTTCTGGCTGGACCGCGGGGTCGACGGCTTCCGGGTGGACGTCGCGCACGGCATGGTCAAGGCCGAGGGGCTGCCCGACTGGGACGGCCACGTCGCGATGATCGACGGCGCCGAGGGCGAGGGCGCGGCCGACGGCGAGCCCACCGGCGTGGGCAACCAGGGCCCGATGTTCGACCAGGACGGCGTGCACGAGATCTACCGCACCTGGCGCGCGGTCCTCGACGAGTACGACGGCGACCGGATGCTCGTGGCCGAGGCCTGGGTCGAGCCGCTGTCCCGCCTGGCCCGCTACGTCCGCCCGGACGAGATGCACCAGGCGTTCAACTTCGCGTTCCTGGCCACCGGCTGGGACGCGCCGGCGCTGCGCAAGGTCGTCGCCGCCTCGTACGCCGTGAACGACTCCGTCGGTGCACCCACCACGTGGGTCCTGTCCAACCACGACGTCGTGCGCCACGCGTCGCGCCTGGGCCTGACGGACCCGTCGTCGCGGCCCAACGGCATCGCCGCCGAGGACGAGCAGCCCGACGAGGAGCTCGGCCTGCGCCGGGCCCGCGCCGCCACGCTCCTGCTCCTGGGCCTGCCGGGCTCGGCGTACCTGTACCAGGGCGAGGAGCTCGGCCTCCCCGAGCACACCGCGCTGCCCGCCGAGGTCCGCGAGGACCCCGCGTTCTTCCGGACGAACGGCGTCGAGCGCGGCCGCGACGGCTGCCGCGTGCCGCTGCCCTGGCAGGCGGACGCCCCCGGCTTCGGCTACTCCCCCACGGGCGACACCTGGCTGCCGCAGCCCGCGTCGTGGGCCGCGTACGCCGCGGACGTGCAGGACGGCGTGCCGGGCTCGACGCTCGAGCTGTACCGCGCTGCGCTGCGCCTGCGGCGGTCCGAGCGGCTCGGCACGGGCGGCGCCGCGTGGGAGCCCGCCTACGCCGACGCGCCGGAGGTCATCGCGGTGCGGAACGGCTCCGTGCTGGTCGTCGCGAACCTGGGCTCCGTGCCGGTCGCGCTGCCCGAGGGCGCCGAGGTGCTGCTCGCGTCCGGCCTGCCGGGCGACGCCGAGGTCGGCACCGAGCTGCCCGGCGACACCACCGCGTGGCTCCGGGTGCGCTGAGGCCCGTGGGCGCACGCGACGGGTCCGGCCACGTGCTCGTGGTCGGACCCGCGTCGTGGAACACCCTCGTCCGCCTCGACGCTCTCCCGGAGCCCCGGTCGCAGACCCTGTTCGCCGGCGGGCACCACGACGGCCTCGGCGGGACCTCCGCCGGCAAGGCCGTGACCCTCGCGGCGCTCGGCGTGGACGTGCACCTGCGGACGCTCGTCGGCGACGACGAGCAGGGCGCCCGGGTGCGCGCGGCGCTCGACCACCCGCGGATCCGCCTCGACGCGGTGCCCGCCGCCGGTGGCCGCACGGAGCGGCACGTGAACCTCATGGCCGCCGACGGCGGACGGGTGTCGCTGTACCTGGAGCTGCCGTCGCCCGCCGTGGACCCGGACGCGGCTGCCGGGCTGGAGGGTGCGGCGGGCGCGGTCGTGGACCTCGCGGCGCACGGGCTGCCGGTGCTCGCCGCCGCCCGGGCCGCGGGGGTGCCCGTGTGGTGCGACGTGCACGACGACGACGGGACCGCGCCGTTCCAGCGGCCGTTCGCCGACGGCGCCGACGTGCTGCTCGTGTCCGACGCCCGGCTCGACGACCCCGCCGCGTACCTGCGCGCACGGGTCGCCGGCGGGGCGCGGCTCGCGGTCTGCTCCCGCGGGGCGCGCGGCGCACTCGCGCTCGACGCCGGCGGGTTCTGGGAGGTGCCGGCCGCGCCGGTCGACGCGGTCGTCGACACGAACGGAGCCGGCGACGCGTTCCTGGCCGGCCTGCTCGCGGCGGAGCTCGCGGGTCTCGGCACGCCGGCGGCGCTCGCGCACGCGTCGGCCGCGGGGGCGTCCGCGGTCGCGACGGAGTCGCTGGGCGCGCCGCACGCGACCGCCCGGACGGTCGCGGCCCTGGCGTCGCGCGTGGACGTCCGCCGCGCCTGACGGGCACGCCCGGCCCGGCTCAGCCGCCGCCCCGGCCCGCTCCCCTGCCGTCCCGGCTCCGCTGCTGGCCCGCTGCCGGCCCGCTGCCGGCCCGTCGCCGGCCCATCGCCGAGTGGGCAGCAGGCGTCGCCTCCCGGTCGCGCGAGGGGACATCAACTGCCCACTCGGCGATGGGCCGGCGACCGGGCCGCAGCGGGCCGGGACGGGGCCAGCTGCGGGGCCGGGGCGGCGGGGGGGCGGGCCCGGGCGGCGCGTGATGCGGGCCGGCCGCGCCCGGCGGGCGCGGCGGGCGCTCGCCCGCGGCGCCCGGGCCGCGACCGTCCGGGCG
>NZ_CABEGA010000020.1 GCF_901521055.1 Cellulomonas hominis
GGCGACGGTGGGGGCGACGGTGGCGGGACCAGCGGTGGCGGCGGGACCAGCGGTGGCGGACGGGAGGGCGGCGGACGGGACGGCGGCAACCCCGCGGACGCGGGTGCGCGGGCGCGGTCGCGGCACGACGGCGTCCGCTCCGTCGCGCCGTTCGACGTCTCGGGCGCGGTGGAGCTGCCCGACGACGCCGAGGCCCTGACGGCGGCACCCGTGGGGGCCTGACCGCGGCCCGCCGAGCGGGAGGCGGCGCGGCGGGCGCCAGCGGGGCCGGGGCGGCGAGGTGAGCGCGCCGGGGCGGCGAGGTCAGCGCGCCGGGCGCGGTGGGCCCGTGTCCCCGACGCGCGGATCGCCTAGGCTGGGGGATCGCGACGTCGCCCGGCGCCGCCAGCCCGCCCGCGTCCCGCGGACGTGCCGGCCGCCGCGACGTACCGGGCGCGGCACGCGCCGCGCCCCCGCACGAGACCCGATCACCGACGAGCACCGAGGCGGACGAAGAGCCAGTGGCTGAGTTCATCTACAGCATGTACAAGGCGCGCAAGGCGCACGGCGACAAGGTCATCCTCGACGACGTCTCGCTGAACTTCCTGCCCGGCGCCAAGATCGGCGTCGTCGGGCCGAACGGCGCGGGGAAGTCGACGATCCTGAAGATCATGGCGGGCCTCGACCAGCCGTCCAACGGTGAGGCGCGGCTGAGCCCCGGCTTCACCGTCGGCATCCTCCAGCAGGAGCCGCCGCTGAACGAGGAGAAGACCGTCCTCGGCAACGTCCAGGAGGGCGTCGCCGAGATCAAGGGCAAGATCGACCGGTTCAACGAGATCTCCGCCCTGATGGCCGAGCCCGACGCCGACTTCGACGCGCTGCTCGCCGAGATGGGCGTGCTGCAGGAGGCCATCGACGCCGCCGACGCGTGGGACCTCGACGCCCAGCTCGAGCAGGCGATGGACGCCCTGCGCTGCCCGCCGCCGGACGCCGACGTGACCGTGCTCTCCGGTGGTGAGCGCCGCCGCGTCGCGCTGTGCAAGCTGCTGCTCGAGAAGCCGGACCTCCTGCTGCTCGACGAGCCCACCAACCACCTGGACGCCGAGAGCGTGCTGTGGCTGGAGCAGCACCTCGCGTCGTACCCCGGCGCCGTGCTCGCCGTCACCCACGACCGGTACTTCCTGGACCACGTCGCCGAGTGGATCTGCGAGGTCGACCGCGGCCGCCTGTACCCCTACGAGGGCAACTACTCCACGTACCTGGAGAAGAAGGCCGCCCGCATGGAGGTCCAGGGCAAGAAGGACGTCAAGCTCGCCAAGCGCCTCAAGGACGAGCTCGAGTGGGTGCGCTCCAGCGCCAAGGGCCGCCAGGCGAAGTCCAAGGCCCGCCTGGCCCGTTACGAGGAGATGGCGGCCGAGGCCGACCGCACCCGGAAGCTGGACTTCGAGGAGATCCAGATCCCGCCGGGCCCGCGCCTGGGGAGCATCGTGCTCGAGGCCCACGACCTCGAGAAGGGCTTCGACGACCGCAAGCTCATCGACGGCCTGACGTTCACGCTGCCCCGCAACGGCATCGTCGGCGTGATCGGCCCGAACGGCGTCGGCAAGACCACGCTGTTCAAGACGATCGTCGGGCTGGAGCCCCTCGACGGCGGCGAGCTCAAGGTCGGCGAGACGGTCTCGATCTCCTACGTCGACCAGTCCCGCGGCGGCATCGACCCGAAGAAGACCCTGTGGGAGGTCGTGTCCGACGGGCTCGACTTCATCAAGGTCGGCAACGTCGAGATGCCGTCCCGCGCCTACGTCGCCTCGTTCGGGTTCAAGGGCCCGGACCAGCAGAAGCCCGCGGGCGTGCTGTCCGGTGGTGAGCGCAACCGCCTGAACCTCGCGCTCACGCTCAAGCAGGGCGGCAACCTCCTGCTGCTCGACGAGCCCACCAACGACCTCGACGTCGAGACCCTCGGCTCGCTGGAGAACGCGCTGCTCGAGTTCCCCGGCTGCGCCGTCGTGGTGTCCCACGACCGGTGGTTCCTGGACCGGGTGGCGACGCACATCCTCGCCTACGAGGGCACCGAGGAGAATCCGTCCAGCTGGTACTGGTTCGAGGGCAACTTCGCCTCGTACGAGGAGAACAAGGTCGCGCGCCTCGGCGCCGACGCGGCACGCCCGCACCGGGTGACGTACCGCAAGCTCACGCGCGACTGACCCCGCGCGCGACGGCCCCGGGAGCCGCGGCGACGCCGGCTCCCGGGGCCCTGCTGCACGCGGACCAGCGGCACGGCCGGCGCTGCGACCGGCGGACCCACCGCCCGCCCGGCACACTGGGCCCATGGTCGACCCGCTGGACACCGCGCCCGCCGTCCCGGGAGCCGGCGGGGACGCCGCCCTCGTGGACGCGCTCGAGCGGCTGCACGCCCGCCTGCGTGACGTTGGCCTGCCGCTCGAGGTGCCGGGAGCCGCGGACGCCCGCGCCGACCGCCGCGCGGCGCTCGACCAGCTCGACGACTACCTCCTGCCGCGCCTGCGCGCCGGCTCCGCGCCGCTGCTCGTCGTGGTCGGCGGCTCCACGGGCGCGGGCAAGTCCACGCTGGTGAACTCGCTGCTCGGCAGCCGCGTCACCGACCCCGGCGTCCTGCGCCCCACCACGCGGGCGCCCGTCCTGGTGCACCACCCGCTCGACGGCCGGTGGTTCTCCAGCGACCGCGTGCTGCCCGGGCTGCCTCGCGTCACCGGTACCGCGACGTCCGGCACCGGCGACCGCGCCGCCGCCTCCTCGACCGCCTCCACCGCCGCCGTCCGGCTGGTCGCCAGCGACGCGCTGCCCCGCGGCCTGGCGCTGCTCGACGCCCCGGACATCGACTCCGTCGAGGAGGCGAACCGCGCCCTCGCGACCCAGCTGCTCGCCGCCGCGGACCTCTGGCTGTTCGTCACGACGGCCGCCCGGTACGCCGACGCGGTGCCGTGGGACCTGCTGCACGGGGCCGCCGAGCGGCACGCCCAGATCGCGCTGGTCGTGGACCGGGTGGACCCGGGGGCAGAGGCCGCGGTCGCGGACCTGCGCCGCATGATGGACGCCAACGGGCTCGCGGACGCCCCGCTGTTCGCGGTCGAGGAGGGGCTGGACGCCGACGGGCTGCTGCCCGAGCGGGCCGTCGGTGCGGTCGCCGCCTGGCTGTCCGACCTGGGTGGGGACGCCGCCGCGCGGCACGCGGTCGCGGTGTCCACCCGGGACGGCGTGGTGCAGGACCTCGGCCGCCGGGCGCTGCTCCTGGCGACCGCCGCCGACGCGCAGGTGACGGCGGACGCCCGCCTGCGGGACGCCGTGGCGCGCGCCTACGCGGACGCCCTCACGCAGGTCACGGCCGCCACGTCGGACGGCGCGATGCTCCGCGGGGAGGTCCTGGCCCGCTGGCAGGAGTTCGTGGGCACCGGTGAGCTGATCCGCTCCGTCGAGCAGCGCGTGGGGCGCGTGCGCGACGCGGTCGTCGGGTTCGTCCGCGGCCGGCCCGCACCGGTGCCGCCGGTCGAGCAGGCCATCGCGCACGGCCTCGCCGCGGTGGTGCTCGACGCCGCCGACGGTGCCGCCGAGCGCACGCACGCCGCGTGGCGCGGCGACCCGGCGGGGGCGGCGCTGCTGCCGGACCTCGACCTGTCCCGGTCGTCCGCGTCGCTCCGCGCGGAGGTCGACCAGCAGATCCACGCGTGGCAGACGGACGTGCTGGAGCTGGTGCGCGAGCAGGGCGCCGAGCGGCGGGGCACCGCCCGGGCGCTGTCGTTCGGGGTGAACGCGCTCGGCGTGAGCCTCATGGTGCTGGCGTTCGCGTCGACCGGCGGGCTCACCGGCGTGGAGATCGGCATCGCCGGCGGCACGGCCGTCGTCGCGCAGAAGCTCCTGGAGGCGGTGTTCGGGGACGACGCCGTGCGCCGCCTGACGACGGCCGCGCGCGAGCGCCTCGACACGCGGGTCCGTCAGGTGCTCGCCGGCGAGGCCGCCCGGTACACCGCGCAGCTCGACGCGCTCGGCGTGGGCGGCGGCGAGGCGCTGCGGGCCACGGCCCTGACGGTGCAGGACGCGGCGCGCGCCGAGCGGGCGGGACGCACGACCGCCCCGGGGCCCGAGGGCGAGTCGCTGCCCGCGGGGGCCCCTGCGCTGAGCGGTGCCCGTGCGCTGCGCGGTGCCGACGCGTGGCGAGCCGGGGGTCGGGGCGGCGACGCCCGCGAGCGCAGTGACGTCCGCGAGGGCCGCGACGGCGAGCAGGACCGTCCTCCGGCGCGGCCGGGGTTCTGGCAGCGGCTGCTCGGCCGGGGGGACGCGGGATGAGCCCGTCGCTGGCCGACCGCACCGGCGCGCTCGCCGCGGCGCTCGACGCGGGCGAGGGCCGCCTGCCCGCACCGGTGCTCGAGCGGGGCCGGGCGGTCGTCGACCGGGTGGGCGATCGCGCGGGCCTGTCCGCCGAGCACACCGTCGTCGCCCTGGCCGGTGCCACCGGGTCGGGCAAGTCGTCGCTGTTCAACGCGGTCGTCGGGCAGGAGCTCGCGCGTCCCGGCGTGCAGCGGCCCACCACCGACGAGGCGCTCGCCGCCGTGCGGGGTGCGGGCGCGGAGCCGCTGCTGGACTGGCTGGGCGTGCGGCGGCGGCACGAGCTCCCGGAGCCGGCGGCGTCCGGCCGGTCCGTCGCGCGGGGCGGCGTGGTGCTCCTGGACCTGCCCGACCACGACTCCGTGGTGCGGGAGCACCGGCTGCGCTCCGAGCACCTCATCGAGCGCGTCGACCTGCTGGTCTGGGTGGTGGACCCGCAGAAGTACGCCGACGCCGCCCTGCACGAGCGGTACCTGCGTCCGCTGTCCCGGCACGCCGACGTCGTGGTCCTGGTGCTCAACCAGGCGGACCGCCTGACCCCGGCCGAGGTCGACGCGGTGCTGGGCGACCTGCGCCGGCTCGCGGCCGAGGACGGTCTGCCGGGGGTCCGCACGCTCGCCGTCTCGGCGCGCACCGGCCAGGGGATGGACGCGCTCCGGGACCTGCTGGACGACGCCGCCGACCGGCGCGAGGCCGCGACGCGGCGCCTCACGGCGGACGTCGAGGCCGCCGCCCGTGCCGTGCTCGACGCCTGCGGGGGAGCGCCGGGCGGCCGGCGGGGCCGGGACGGCCGGACCCCCGGCGGGCTCGACGCGCTGACGGACGCCCTCGCCGACGCCGCCGGGGTCCCGCTCGTGGTGCAGGCGGTGCGCCGCGCCGCCGTCCGCCGCGCGACCGCGAAGGCGGGCTGGCCGCCGGTGCGGTGGCTGCAGCGGTTCCGCCCTGACCCGCTCCGGCGCCTGCACCTCGGTCGCGCGGACGGCGGCGCGGACGTCACGGACCGCACGTCCCTCCCGACCGCCGGTCCGGCCACCCGCGCCGCCGCCGCCTCGGCCGTGCGGCGCTACGTGGACGCCGCGACCGCGGACGTCCCGGACGCGTGGGCCCTCGCCGTGCGCGACCGTGTCGGCACCCAGGACCTCGCGGCCGACCTGGACCGGGCCGTCGCCGGCACCCCGCTGCTCGCGGAGCGCCCCGCCGCCTGGGCCCGCGCGGTCGGCGTGCTGCAGGCGGTGCTGCTCGCCGCCGCGGTCGCGGGCGCGCTCTGGCTGACGGCGCTCGCGGTGATGGCGTACCTGCGCCTGCCCGAGCCCCGGACGCCGGAGTGGGGGCCGTTCCCCGTGCCGACCGCGCTGCTGGTAGGCGGCCTGCTGGCCGGCGCCCTGCTCGCCGTGCTGTCCGCGGTGGTCGCCCGGGTCGCCGCCGCCCGGCGTGCCCGGCTCGCGCGGGTCCGCCTGCACGACGCCGTCGAGCGGGTGGCCCGGGCGCGGGTCACCGGGCCTGCCGCCGAGGTGCTGGCCGACCTGACGACCTGCCGCGACCAGGCGGCCCGGGCGGCCGGGGACCGCAGGCGCTGACGCGCCGGATCCCCGGCGCAGGTCCCGCCGGTTCCCCGCGCACGCCCCGCCGGTTCCCCGCGCACGCCCCGCCGGGTGCAGGATGCACGGGGGCCGGCGTCGGGTCGGTGCCTGGTGCGAGCGACGGAGGACGGATGACGAGGCTGCGGGTCCCGGTCCAGCTGCGGTGGTCCGACATGGACGCCTACGGCCACGTGAACAACGTCGAGATGCTGCGGCTGCTGGAGGAGGCGCGGATCGAGGCGTTCTGGGCGCACCCGGCGCCCGCGGCGGGGGACGCGGCCGCGGCGACGGACCGCGAGGCGTGGCCGACCGCCGTGCTCGACGCCGGACCCGGCGCCCGGACCGCGACGCTCGTCGCCCGGCAGGAGATCGAGTACCTGCGCCCGCTCGGCTACCGCCGCACCCCGGTGATGGTCGACATGTGGATCGGGCACCTCGGCGGGGCGAGCATCGAGGTCTGCTACGAGGTGCACGACGACGTCCCGGCGGAGGGTGGCGCGGGGCCCTACGCCCGCGCGCTCACCACGCTGGTGCTCGTGGACGCCGCGACCGGCGCCCCCCGGCGGATCGGCGACGTCGAGCGTGCGGCGTGGTCGCCGTACGTCGAGGAGCCGCCGACGTTCCGGCGCCGCGGCCGCTGACGGGTCGCGGCGCGGCGCGGGGTGCCGACGGGGCCTACCGGTCGCTCCGCGCCCGCTCCGCCGTCTCCGCCGCACGCGCGATGTTCCGCTGCATGCCGCCGAACACCACGCCGTGGAACGGGTACACCGACCACCAGTAGAGCTGCCCGAGCAGCCCGTGCGGGTGGAACACGGCGCGCTGCGCGAACGTGGTCGGCGGCGTCGTCCAGCGGTCGCCGCCGTCCGCGGCCGTGCCCTCGGTGGCGTCGCCGCCGGGCTCGACGCGCAGCTCCAGCCACGCCAGCCCCGGGACCCGCATCTCCGCGCGCAGGCGCAGCATCCGGCCGGGGTCGACCTCCTCGACCCGCCAGAAGTCGACCGCGTCGTCCACGACGAGCCGGCGCGGGTCCCGGCGCCCGCGGCGCAGGCCCGGCCCGCCGACCAGGCGGTCCAGCAGCCCCCGCACCCGCCAGGCCAGGGCCCAGGAGTACCAGCCGCGCTCGCCGCCCACGGCCTCCAGCACCCGCCACAGGGCGGCCGGGGAGGCGTCGACGACGCTCTGCCGCTCGTCGACGTAGAGGGTGCCGCCGGCCCAGTCCGGGTCGGACGGCAGCGGGTCGCTCGGCACCCCGGGGACGCCGGCCGACGACCAGCGCGTCGTGACCTGGGCCTCCCGGACCCGGGTCAGGGCCAGGCGCAGGGCCCGCTCGAACCCGATGAGGCCCTGCGGCGGGTCGGGGACGTACTCGGCGATGTCGTGCTCCTGGCACACGACCTCGTGCACGAGCGACTCGACCAGCGGCCGCGCGAGCCCGGACGGCACCGGGGTCACGAGCCCCACCCAGAGGCTCGACAGCCGCGGGGTGAGCACGCCCACCCCGACGATCACCCGCCGGGGCAGCCCGGCGACGCGCGCGTAGCCCTGCATCATGTCGCGGTAGGTGAGGACGTCCGGCCCGCCGATGTCGAACTCCCGGCTGACCTCGGGCGGCATCGACGCGGACCCCACGAGGTAGCGCAGCACGTCGCGCACGGCGATCGGCTGGATGCGGTTCTCGACCCAGCGCGGGACCGTCATCGCGGGCAGCCGCTCGGTCAGGTACCGCATCATCTCGAAGGACGCCGACCCGGACCCGAGGATCACGGCGGCGCGCAGCACGGTCGTCGGGACGCCGGAGGCCAGCAGGATCTCCCCGACCTCCTTGCGGGACGCCAGGTGCGGCGACAGGTCCTCGACGTCGGGGGACAGCCCGCCGAGGTAGACGATCCGGCCGACGCCGGCCTCGCGGGCCGCCCGCCCGAACGTCAGCGCGGTCGACCGGTCCCGCTGCTCGAACCGGCTGCCGGTGCCGAGCGAGTGGATGAGGTAGTAGGCGACGTCGACCCCGTCGAGGGCGGCGCGGATCTGCGCGGGGTCCGCCGCGTCGGCCTGCGCGACCTCCACGGCGCTGAACCACGGGCGGCCCCGGAGCCGCTCCGGGCGCCGGGCGATCGCGCGCACGCGGTACCCGGCGGCCAGCAGCTCGGGGACCAGGCGGCCGCCGACGTAGCCCGTCACGCCGGTCACCGCGACGAGCGGCGCGTCCGGTCGCGGGCGGCCGTCCGGGCCGACACCCGGCACCAGGCCGGGCAGCGTGCGGGCCACCGGTTCGGGCAGCAGGTCGCCCGCGGTCGCGGCGTCGGTGGTGGGGTGGGTGATGCGGGGCTGCTCTGGGGCGTCGGGCACGTCCGCAGTCTGTGCCGCGGCCGGGACACGCGCATCCGGTGGTGCCATGATCGGCGGCATGGGGCAGCAGGAGTGGGGCGAGGTCGACGACTACCTGGTGACGACGGTCGTGCACGAGGACGAGGTGCTGGCCGCCGCGCGGGCCGCGGGGCGCGCCGCGGGGCTGCCCGCCATCGAGGTCGCGCCGAACCAGGCGGCGCTGCTCGCGCTGCTGTGCCGGATGAGCGGTGCGCGCCGGGTGCTGGAGCTCGGCACGCTCGCGGGCTACAGCACGCTCTGGTTCGCCCGGGCGGTCGGCGAGGAGGGGCACGTGACGACGTGCGAGATCGACCCGGCGCACGCCGCGGTGGCGCGCGCGAACTTCGAGCGCGCCGGCGTCGCGGACCGGGTGCGGCTCGTCGAGGGTCCGGCGGCGGACTCGCTGCAGGCGCTGGCCGACGCGGGCGAGGAGCCGTTCGACCTCGTGTTCATCGACGCCGACAAGCCCGGCAACCCGCGGTACCTCGAGGCCGCGGTCGCGCTGTCGCACCCCGGCACGGTGATCGTCGTCGACAACGTCGTGCGGCGGGGTGGGGTCGCCGACGCGGCGTCGCAGGACCCGGCCGTGCTGGGCTCGCGGGCGGTGCTGGAGGCCATCGGCCGGAACCCCCGACTGACCGCGACGGCGCTGCAGACCGTGGGGTCGAAGGGCTGGGACGGGTTCGCCCTGGCGGTCGTCGGCGACTGAGGCGGGCCGCCGGTCAGCCGAGCACCGCGAGCGTCTCCTTCTCCGCGACCGCCTGCGAGCGCGTCGGGCGGATGGTCCGGCCGTGCTCCCACAGGTCCACGATCCGCGGGTCGATGTACGACGCCCGGCACACGGCGGGCGTGTTGCCGAGCTCCTCGGAGACCGCCTTCACGACGCCCGCGACGACCCGCCGGCGTGCCCGCTCGGACCGGGGCGGCGCACCCGCGGCGGCGAGCCCCCGCGCCGCGAGGACCGTGGCGTGCCAGGTGCGGAAGTCCTTCGGGCTCGCGTCGCCCCCGAGCCGGCGCTTGACGTCCGCGCCGACCTCCGCGCTGGTGATGTCGTGCCAGCCGTCCTCGTCGCGCCACGCCAGCAGCTCCGGCCCGCCGCCGCGCCGGCGCAGCAGGACGCCCACCAGCTCGGCGACCTGGGCGTCCTCGACGACGACGTCCCGGACCTGCCCGGACTTCGCGGGGTAGTGGAACCGGACGGCCGTCTCCTCGCCGGTCGACTCCTCGGTGAGCACCTGGACGTGCTCGCGCCGCAGGGTCGCGAGGCCGTAGGAGCCGTTGCGCTGCGCGTAGCCCTCGCCGCCGGCCCGGAAGTACGCGAGATCGAGCAGCCGGAAGGCCAGCGCCAGGGCCTTCGCGCGGGGGAACCCGGGCAGGGCGAGGTCGCGGCGCACCGACCGCCGGGCGGCCGGCAGGTGGCGGGCGACGTCGAGCACGTGGTCGTGCTTGAGCTTGTCCCGCCGCCGGCGCCACTGCTCGTGGTAGAGGTACTGGCGGCGCTGCGCGTCGTCGAAGCCGGCGGCCTGGATGTGCCCGTTCGGCCACGGGCTGATCCACACGTCCTGCCAGGCCGGGGGGATCGCGAGCGCGACGATGCGGTCCAGGTGCTCGGGGTCCGTGATCCGGGTGCGACGGTCGGTGTCGAGGTACCAGAACCCGCGCCCGGCACGGCGCCGGGTCCACCCCGGGGAGTCGATCCGGACCCGTCGCAGCCTCACCACCGGGACACTGTGCCCCGGCGCCCCCGGCCCCGCCAGCGGAGCAGGGTCAGGCCGGGACCCGGACCATGCCCTCCTGGGCGATCGTCGCGACCAGCACGCCCTCGCGGCTGAACACCCGCGTGGTGCCCAGGCCCCGGCCGCCCTGGGCGGTCGGGCTGTCCTGGTCGAACAGCAGCCAGTCGTCGACCTGCACGTCCCGGTGCCACCACATCGCGTGGTCGAGGCTCGCGACCGACAGGCCCGGCGTCAGCCACGACAGCCCGGCGCGGCGCAGCACGGGCTCGAGCATGATCTGGTCGCACGCGAACGCGAGCACCGCGCGGTGCAGCAGCTGGTCGTCGGGCAGGGCGCCCTTCGTCCGCATCCACACCCGCTGGTGCCCGTCGGGGCGTGGCGCGGGGCCGAGGTACAGGGAGCCGCCGACGTGCCGGACGTCGAACGCGCTCTCGTGCGTCCAGAACCGGGCGAGCGGGTGGTCGAGGTGACCCATCCTGTCCATCGCGGACTCGACGTCCTCGGGCGCCGGCACGTCCGGCATCGGCTGGGTGAGCTCGACGCCCTCCTGGTCCTCCTGGAACGAGGCGATCATCGACAGGATCGGCTCGCCCTCCTGCGACGCGTGCGTCCGGCGGGCCGAGAAGGACCGGCCGTCGCGCAGCCGCTCCACGGACAGCTCGATGGGGCTGGCGATGTCGCCCGCCCGCAGGAAGTACCCGTGCAGCGAGTGCGGGAGGCGTCCGCCCGGGACGGTGCGGCCCGCGGCGACGAGCGCCTGGGCGACCACCTGGCCGCCGAACACGCGGCCGCCCGGCTTCGGCAGGCTGTGGGCCGTGAACCGGTCGGCGCCGTCGGCGGGGGCCACGTCGAGGATGCCGAGGAGCCCGGCGATCGGGTCGGCGGGGGCGGACAGGGGCGTGGGGTCCTGCGGCGCGGTCGGGGCGCCCGTCGGTGCAGCGTCGGTCACGCCCGCAAGAATCTCACGAGCGGGGCGCGCCCATCGGCCCCGCGGTGTTCACGAGCGAGTGCGCGGCGCGCTCCAGGTAGTCCCAGAGGGTGGCCTCGTAGAGCGGCGGCAGGCCGAGGGTGTCGACGGCCGCGCGCATGTGCGCCAGCCACCGGTCGCGGGCGTCGACGTCGACCGCGAACGGCATGTGCCGCATCCGCAGCCGCGGGTGCCCGCGCTCCTCGGAGTAGGTGGTCGGGCCGCCCCAGTACTGCTCGAGGAACATCGTCAGCCGCCGCCGCGCCGGCCCCAGGTCCTGCTCGGGGTACATCGGCTGCAGCACCGGGTCGGTCGCGACCCCCTCGTAGAAGGCGTCGACCAGCCGCGCGAAGGTCTCGTGCCCGCCGACCGCCTCGTAGAACGACTCGCGGCGCCGGGCCTCGGAGGAGCCGGGCTCCGCGGGCGCGACCGCGGCGGGCAGGGCCGGCGCCGGGGTCGCGGGGGCCAGGGGGAGCGGGGTGCCGGCCGGGCGCGGCTCGGGAGTCGACGGCTGGGCGGTCATGGGAAGAAGTCTCGCACTAGGCTGACGGCAGCAGGTCGCCCTCCCGGCGACCGCGGGGGCAATCCGCACGGACGGCACGACGGGGGTTCGATGAGCAAGGCAGAGCAGATCCTGGTGGCGCTGGGTGGCGGCGGCAACGTCGTCGACCTGGAGCCGTGCATCACCCGGCTCCGGGTGGAGGTGACGGACCCGCAGCAGGTCGACGAGGACGCCCTCAAGGCGACCGGCGCGTTCGGCGTGGTGCGGTCCGGCCGCATCGTGCAGGTCATCGTCGGCCCCGAGGCCGACAACCTCGCCGCGGAGCTCGATGGCCTGCGCTGACACGCTCGCCGCACGACGAGGCCCCGGGTCCCCGCAGGGACCCGGGGCCTCGTGCGTACCCGGCCGGGCCGACTCAGTCGGTGGTGGTCGTGCCGGTCGTGACGGCCGCGCCGCCGGCGAGGCGCTCGCGGTGCGCCGCCAGGGCCTCCCGCTGCCCGGCGAGCGGCACGTCCGCCGCCTCCAGGGCCTCGCGCACGGCGATCCGCAGCGCCCGCGCGACGGCCCACTGCCGGGCCGGGGCGGTGCGCTGCGTGACCTTCACCGTGACGGCCTCGAAGGTGAGGTCCTCGGCGGTGCTCACGGTCGCGGTGCCCTCGATCGCCGGGCCGAGCTCGGGGTCCTCCGCGAGGCGCGTCGCGGCACCGACCAGCAGGTCGCGCACCTGGTCCAGGTCGGCGAAGTAGTCGACCTTCACCTCGACGACGGCGTTCGCCCAGCCCTGCGTCTTGTTCCCGACGCGCAGCATCCCGCCGTTGGGGACGTACCAGAGCGTCCCGTCGGCGTCGCGGATCTTGGTCACCCGCAGGCCGACGGCCTCCACGGTGCCGCTGGCGGGTCCGGCGTCCACGACGTCGCCGACGCCGTACTGGTCCTCCAGCAGCATGAACAGCCCGGACAGGAAGTCCTTGACCAGGCTCTGCGCGCCGAAGCCGAACGCGACGCCGACGATGCCGGCCGACGCGATGAACGGCGCGATGTTCACGCCGAGCTGGTCGAGCACGAGCAGCACGACGATCGACCCGATGACGACCGCGGCCGTCGACCGCAGGACCGAGCCGATCGTCCGGGCCCGCTGCGTCCGCCGGACGTTCGCGACCGGGGTGACCTTGCGCAGCGCGGCGGCGACCTCGGTCCCGCCGAGGGGGCGCGCGATGCCCCGCTGCAGCAGCGAGGTGCCGTCGGCGATGTGCTCGGTCACCGCCTTGATCAGCCGCCGGACCACGAGCAGCGAGATCCCGCCGATCACGATGATCAGCGCGATCCGAAGGCCGGGGCCGAGCAGCCAGGTCATGAGGGCGTTCGCCCCGTCGATGGCGGCGGCACCGGGGTCGGTGTCGCCGGCGGCGGGCAGCACGGAGGGGAGGAGCGAGGGGATCACCCGACCACGCTAACGAACGGCGCGGGGTGCGCGCCGCCCCCGCCGAGTCGTCCGACCCGACCCGCACGGAGCCCGCACGCGACGCGCACACCCGGCGCGCTCAGCCCCGCCGCGTCAGCCCCGTCCGGTCGGCCACGAACTGCAGCTGCTCGACCGTCAGGCCGATGGTGCGGGACAGCGCGCGCCCGCCGTGGCCGACGCCCTTCTCGCGGCGGACCAGCACCGGCGCCTCGTCGACGGGCGCGGAGGTCGCGGCCTGCAGCGCGGCGGCGAGCTTGCGGGCGTGCAGCGGGTCGACGCGGGTGTCGCCGTCGAAGATCGTGAACAGGGTCGCCGGGTACCGGACGCCGTCGACCACCCGGTGGTACGGGGAGTACGACAGCAGCCAGTCCAGCTCGCGCGGCGTGTCCGCGTCGCCGTACTCGTCGGTCCAGGTCACGCCCAGCCCGAACCGCTGGTACCGCACCATGTCGAGCAGCGGCGCGGAGCACACCACCGCGGCGAACGTCCCCGGCTGCTGCGTGAGGGCCGCGCCGACGAGCAGCCCGCCGTTCGAGCCGCCCCAGCACGCGAGCCGGTCGGTGGTGGTCCAGCCCTCGTCGACGAGCAGCCCGGCCACCGCGTGGAAGTCGTCGAAGACGTGCTGCTTGTTCCCGCGGCGTCCCGCGCGGTGCCACTGCTCGCCCTCCTCGCCGCCGCCGCGGAGGTTCGCGACGACGTACACGCCGCCGGCCTCCACCCACGCGAGGGTGGTCGCGGAGTACGCGGGGTCGAGCGAGATCTGGAAGCCGCCGTACCCGTAGAGGATGGTCGGCGCGGGAGCCAGGGGCCGTCCGTCGGCGTCGAGCGCGTCGGCCCGGGCCACCACGAACGCGCGCACGGCGGTGCCGTCGGCGCTGGTGGCGACCACCCGCTGCACCCGCACCTCCGGGAGGTCGGCGACCGCCCCGGGCGGCGCGGCCCACAGCGACGTGCTCCCGGTCGTGGCGTCGTACCGGTGCACCTCGGTCACGGTGGTGTGGTCGGTGTACGTGAACCACACGTCCGGCCCGCCGTCCGGGCGCGTGACGAGCCCGCCGACCGAGCCCAGCCCCGGCAGCTCGACGGTGCCCGCCCCGTCCGGCAGGCGCTCGCCCGTCGCCGGGTCGTGGACCGTGACCTCGCTGACGGCGTGCCGGCGCCAGGAGGCGAGGAGCTGCCGGGGAGCGGTGTCGTCCCCGCCGCCGTCGGTGAACGCCACGTCCTCCAGGACGGCCTCCGGGTCCTCCGCGAGCAGCGTCCGCCAGTGCGGCACCGCCGGGTCCTCGGGGTCGGTCACCGCGAGGCGGCCCCGGTCGGCGTCGAGCGTCGTGTGCACGTAGAGGCGGCCGTCGCGGCCGACCCACGCGCCGACCTCGGCGTCGTAGCCCACCGCGACCTCGCGGAACGCCGGGACGGTGCCCGGCTCCGCGGCGTGCAGGTCCGCGATCCACACGTCCGTGCGCGGGGCGGTCCCGGCGGACGCGGAGACGATCAGCCACCGGCCGTCGCGGGACACCGACACGCCGTAGTAGTTCGTCATGTCCAGGCCGTCGCCGAACACCTCGAGGTCCTCGGCGGGGTCGGTGCCGACGACGTGGCGCCAGACCCGGCGGTGGTACTGGCGCTCGTCCTCCGGCAGCAGCTCCGGCGCCAGCCGGCGCACGTAGAACAGGGACCGGCCACCCGGCTCCCACGCGACGGGGGAGTAGCGCGCCCGGTCGACCGGCCCGTCCACGAGCTCGCCGGTCGCGACGTCGAGCACGTGCAGCACGCTCTCCTCGGTCCCGCCGTGCGAGACCTGGTACGCCAGCAGGTCGCCCTCCTTGCTGGGCTGCCACGCGTCGAGCGTGGTGGTGCCCGCCGGGTCGAGCGCGACCGGGTCGACCAGCACGCGCTCCCGCTCGGCACCCGGCGCGTCGGGGTCCGGCTCCGCGACCACGACCACCGCGTGCTCCTGCTCGCCGGTGCGGCGGCTGAAGAACCGGCGGTCGCCGCGCCAGGCCGGCGTGCCGACGAAGCCCGCCCCGAGCAGCTCGCCGAGCCGGGCGGTCAGCGGGCCGGTCGCGAGCGGGCCCTCCGCGAGCCCCCCGGACGTGACCCGCGCCCGGTAGGCCGCGTACAGGTCGTCCTGCGCCGTCGACCACGCCTCCGTCTCGTCCGCCGCGGCGTCCTCCAGCCAGCGGTACGGGTCCGCCACCCGGCGGCCGTGCAGGTCCTCCGCGAGGTCCAGCCGGCGCGCGGCCGGGTAGCCGGCCGGAGCGGTCGGGGCGGGGGCGAGGGGCGCGGCGGGATCGGCGGTCATGCGCGCCACCCTACGGCGCGGCGCGCCGGCCCCCGCCGTCGTCCCCAGGCTGGTCGCCGGGCCCCGGGCGCCGGCGCGTCCCCTCTGGCAGGATCGGCACGTGGCCGAACCGACACCGCCGTCCGAGTCCCTCGTCCGTCTCGCGGAGGCGCACGGCATCACCCCTCAGTTCGAGTCCTTCGCCGGCGAGATGCAGCAGGTCGACGCCCCCACGCTGGTGGACGTGCTCGGTGCGCTCGGCGTGGACGCCACGTCGCCGGAGCGCGTCGAGGTGGCCCTCCAGCACGCCGAGGACACCCCGTGGCGCCGCGTCCTGCCGCCGGTGCTCGTGACGCGGCAGTCCGAGCAGACGCACGTGCCGGTGCACGTCACCCACGGCGACCCCGTCCGGGCCTGGGTCGAGATCGACGCCGCCGAGGGCCGCGGCCGCCGCGCCGCCGGAGCGGTCACCGAGCGCGTCGAGCTGGAGCAGGCCGACGTCTACCTGGACCCGCGGACCGTCGACGGCCGTCAGGTCGGCCGCGCGACCTTCGTCGTGCCGGCGGGCCTGCCGCTCGGCTGGCACCTGCTGCGCACCAGCGGGCCGTCGGGCGAGGCCGCCAGCCCGCTCGCCGTCACCCCCGACCGCCTCGAGCTGCCCGCGGGGCTCACGGACCCCGACGCGCGGCGCGCCTGGGGCCTGATGGTGCAGCTGTACTCGGTGCGCTCCCGGCAGTCCTGGGGCGCCGGCGACCTGCGCGACCTCGCGGACCTCGCGTGGCTGTCCGGGCACGAGGCCGGCGCGCAGTTCCTGCTGATCAACCCGCTGCACGCCGCCGAGCCGGTCCCGCCGCTGACACCGTCGCCGTACCTGCCGACCACCCGGCGGTTCGTGAACCCGCTGTACCTGCGCGTCGAGGACGTGCACGAGACCGCGTACCTGTCGTCGGCCGACCGCGCGCTGGTCGAGTGGTCCGCCGAGCAGGCCCTGGCGCTCGACACCGACGACGGCCCCATCGACCGCGACGTCGTGTGGGCGGCGAAGAAGGCGGCGCTCGAGGTCGTGTTCGCCGTCCCGCGCACGCCGGCGCGGCAGTCCGCGTTCGACGACTTCCGCCGCCGCGAGGGCCGCGGGCTCGAGGACTTCGCGCTGTGGTGCGCCCTGGTCGAGCGGCACGGGCCGCCGCCGTGGAGCGCGGACCTGCGCGACCCCGCGGCGCCGGGTGCCCTGCGGGCCCGCACCGAGCTGGCCGACCGGGTGCAGTTCTACTGCTGGCTGCAGTGGCTGGCCGACGAGCAGCTCGCGACGGCCCAGCGCACCGCGCACGAGGCCGGGATGTCCCTGGGCGTCATGCACGACCTCGCGGTCGGCGTGCACCCCGCGGGCGCCGACGCCTGGGCGCTCGGCACCGTCCTGGCGCGCGGGGCGTCGGTCGGCGCGCCGCCGGACATGTACAACCAGCAGGGCCAGGACTGGTCGCAGCCGCCGTGGCACCCCGCGGAGCTCGAGCGCGTCGCGTACCGGCCGTACCGGGACATGCTGCGGACGGTCCTGCGGCACGCGGGCGCCGTGCGGATCGACCACATCATCGGCCTGTTCCGGCTGTGGTGGATCCCGCAGGGCAACAAGCCCGCCGACGGCACGTACGTCCGGTACGACCACGACGCGATGATCGGCATCCTCGCGCTCGAGGCGCACCGCGCCGGGGCGGTCGTGATCGGGGAGGACCTCGGCAACGTCGAGCCGTGGGTGCGGGACTACCTGTCCGAGCGCGGCGTGCTCGGGACGTCGATCCTCTGGTTCGAGAAGGACGGCGAGGGCCGGCCGCTGCCGCCCGACGCGTACCGCCGCCTGGCGCTGGCCTCCGTCACCACGCACGACCTGCCGCCGACCGCCGGGTACCTCGCCGAGGAGCACGTCGCGCTGCGGGAGCGGCTCGGCCTGCTCACGGAGCCCGTCGAGCAGGTGCGCCGGGCCGCCCGCGAGGAGCGCGAGACGATGCTCGCCGTGCTGCGCGAGAACGGGTTGCTCGGCGACGACCCCTCCGAGCGCGAGGTCGTCGAGGCGCTGCACCGGTACGTCCTGCGCACCCCGAGCGTGCTGGTCGGCGTCTCCCTCGCCGACGCGGTGGGGGAGCGGCGCGCGCAGAACCAGCCCGGGACGGACAACGAGTACCCGAACTGGCGGGTCCCCCTGGCGGACGGCGCCGGGCGCCTGGTGCCGATCGACGACCTGTTCACGAACGCGCGGTTCCGGTCGCTCGCCGCGGTCCTCGCGGAGGGCTGAGCGGCCGCTACGCTCGCCCGCATGACGCCGTGGCCGCCCCGACGGGTCCGCGTCGTGGGCAACAGCGGCGCGGGGAAGACGACCTTCGCGCGGGCGCTCGCGGACCGGCTCGGCGTCCCGCACCGGGAGCTGGACGAGGTGTTCTGGGGCCCGGGGTGGGTGCACAAGGACCCGGAGGCCGGCCGGGAGATCCTGCGGGAGTTCCTCGCGGCGTCACCCGGCGGCTGGGTGGTCGACGGCAACTGGAACACCGCGCGCGCCGGGCTCGCCGACGACGTCGACGTGCTGGTGTGGCTCGACTACCCGCGGTGGCTCGTCATGGGGCGGGTGGTCCGTCGCACGCTCGTGCGGGGTGCGCTGCGCCGCGAGCTGTGGCACGGGAACCGCGAGGACCTGCGGTCGCTCGTGCGCCGCGAGCCGGACCAGAACATCGTGCTGTGGTCGTGGACGCAGCACGCCGCCTACCGCGAGCAGTACGTCCGCGTGGTCGCCGCGGGCCGGGTGCCCGTCGTGCGGCTGACCAGCCCCCGCGCCGCCCGCCGCTGGCTGGCGGCGCTCCCGGCGGCCTGAGCACCGCCGCCGGGAGCGCGCCGGGACGTCCCGTCAGGCCTCGTGGTAGTGGCGGTCGGCGGCCTGCGCGGCGAGCGTGCGCCGCACCCCGTCGCGGGCCTCGACCACCAGGCGGCGCAGCGCGGGCGCGGCGTCCGGGTGCGCGGCCAGCCACGCGTCGGTCGTGCCGGGCACGTCGGCCTCGGCGTCGTCCGCGAGCTCCGTCGGGTACAGGCCGGTGATGATGTTCTGCGCCATCTCGCTGGTCTTGTCGGCCCAGACCCGCTCGAGCGCCTCGAAGTACGGCGCGACGAACGGGCGGAGCAGCGCGCGGTCGTGCACCCGGCCGAAGCCGTTGATCGTCGCGGCCTGCAAGGCGTTCGGCAGGGAGTCGGACTCCACGACAGCGGCCCACGCGGCGGCCTTGGCCTCCGCGGTGGGGATCGCGGCGCGGGCGGCCGCGGCGGCGCGCTGACCGGTCGCGGTCGGGTCCGCCTCGAGCTGCGCGTCGATCTGGTCGGCGCCCGCGCGGCCGCCGGTGACCAGCGAGGTGAGCAGCTCCCAGCGCAGGTCGGTGTCGATCGACAGGCCGTCCAGCCGGGTGCCGCCGTCCAGCAGCGCCGCGACCGCGTCGAGCTGCTCGGGGGTGCTCGCGCGGGCGGCGAACGCCTTGACGAGCTGCAGCTGCGTGTCGGAGCCGCCGGCCGCGTCGGTCGCGAGGGTCCACAGCGTGTCCGCCGCGGCGACCTCGGTGGCCCGGCGGTGCTCGGCCGCGACGTACAGGTCCAGCGCGGTGTGCAGCTGCCGCAGCAGCACGAGCACGACCGAGGAGTCGGTCTCGTGCGCGATGTTGTTCAGCAGCAGGTCCACGTAGTCGCGGGCCGGCGTCTCGCCGTCGCGGGTCGCGTCCCAGACGGCCGTCCACACCAGCGTCCGCGGCAGGGAGTCCGCGAAGCCGCCGAGGTGAGCGACGGCGGTGGAGAGCGACCGCTCGTCCAGGCGGACCTTCGCGTAGGCCAGGTCCTCGTCGTTGAGCAGGAGCAGGTCCGGGCGGCGGGCCCCCACCAGCTCGGGCACCTCGGTGCGCTCGCCGTCGACGTCGAGCTCCACGCGGACCGTCCGCTCCAGGTGCGGGCCGTCCTCGCCGGTCACGACGTCGTAGCCGCCGACCACCAGGCGGTGCGGGCGCTGGACGGGGTGCGTCGGCGGCACCTCCTGCCGGACGGCGAGCGCGGTGATCCGCTCGACGCCGTCCGCACCGACCTCCGAGGCGATCTCCGGGCGCAGCAGGGTGACGCCGGACTGCTCCAGCCAGAGCGAGGACCACGCCGACAGGTCGCGGCCGCTGGTCGCCTCGAGCTCGGTGAGCAGGTCCCGGAGCTCGGTGTTGCCCCACGCGTGCTTCGCGAAGTAGGAGCGCACCCCGGCGAAGAACTGCTCCTGGCCGACCCACGCGACGAGCTGCTTGAGGACGCTGGCGCCCTTGGCGTAGGTGATGCCGTCGAAGTTCACCTCGACGTCCTCGAGGTCCCGGATGTCCGCCGCGATGGGGTGCGTGCTCGGCAGCTGGTCCTGGCGGTACGCCCAGCCCTTCTCCAGCGAGGAGAACGTCGTCCACGCCGTCGTCCAGCGCGTCGCCTCGGCGGTCGCGAGCGTGGAGGCGTACTCGGCGAACGACTCGTTCAGCCACAGGTCGTCCCACCAGCGCATCGTCACGAGGTCGCCGAACCACATGTGCGCGAGCTCGTGCAGGATCGTCACCGCGCGGCGCTCGACCGTCGCCTCCGGCACCTTGGACCGGAAGACGTAGGACTCCAGGAACGTCACCGCGCCGGCGTTCTCCATCGCGCCCGCGTTGAACTCGGGCACGAAGAGCTGGTCGTACTTGGCGAACGGGTACGGGAAGTCGAACTGCTCCTCGTAGAACGCGAACCCGGCGCGCGTGATGTCGAGGATGTTGTCGGTGTCGAGGTGCTGCGCGAGCGAGCCGCGGCAGTACACGCCCAGGGGGATCGTGCGGCCGTCGCTGCTGGTCAGCTCGCCGTGCTCGTGGTGGTACGGGCCCGCGACCACCGCGGTGATGTACGACGCGATGCGCGGCGTCGGCTCGAACGTCCAGGTCGCGACGCCCTTGTCGGCACCGCCGTTGCGGTTGCTGCCGCCCTCGACGGGCACGGGGTCGCCCACGGCGGGGGAGTTCGACACCACGACCCAGTGCGCCGGGGCGGTGACGGTGAACCGGAACGTCGCCTTGAGGTCGGGCTGCTCGAACACCGCGAACACGCGCCGGGAGTCCGCGACCTCGAACTGCGAGTACAGGTAGACCTCGTCGTCGACCGGGTCGACGAACCGGTGCAGGCCCTCGCCCGTGTTCATGTAGGCGGCGTCGGCGACGACGAGCACCTCGTTCTGCTCGGCGAGGCCGTCCAGCCGGATCCGGGACTCCGCCACGACGTCCGCCGGGTCGAGCTCCGTGCCGTTGAGCACCACGCGGTGCACGGCCGGCGCGATGAGGTCGAGGAACGTGCTCGCCCCCACCTCGCGGCTCGTGAACCGGACGGTCGTGGTGGACGCGAACGTCGCCGGGCCCGTCGTCAGGTCCAGGGCGACGTCGTACGACTGCACGTCGACCAGCGCGGCCCGGGTACGGGCCTCGTCGCGGGTCAGGTTCTCAGCGGGCACGCGGATGTCTCCTCGGGTTCGGGTCAGGCGGCCGTCGCCGCATCATTCCACCAACCGGCGGGTGCGTGCGCCGGGCCGGGGGTCGTCCGGGGGCGGCCCCGCGAGCGGGTCGTCCCGCGCCGCACACCGCCGCCCGGGTGACAGCGACCCCCCGTTCCGGGGCATGATGGCGGGCGCGGCCGTTCCGTCGGGACGGCCGCCGCCCGCAGGACCCGAGCACGACCCGGCACGACCCCGAGCACGACCCGAGCACCACCCGCACCGCCCGACCGCAGCAGCCGCCCCGTGAGGAGCCCCTCCGTGACCGACACGCACGCGCCCGTCGCACGCGACACCGCCGACTTCTGGTTCGACCCCGCCTGCCCGTGGGCGTGGATGACGTCGCGGTGGATGGACGAGGTGCAGCGGGTCCGGGACGTCGACGTGCGCTGGCACGTGATGAGCCTGTCGGTGCTCAACGAGGGCCGGGACCTGCCCGAGGAGTACCGCGCGCTGATGGACGACTCCTGGGGTCCGGTGCGGGTGCTCACCGCCGCGAAGGAGCTCTACGGGGCCGAGCACCTCAAGCCGCTGTACGACGCGATGGGCACCCGGCGGCACCCGGGCGGCCGCAAGGACACCTCCGCGATCATCCGGGAGTCCCTCGACGAGGCCGGCCTGCCCGCGTCGCTCGCCGCGTACGCCGACACCGACGAGTTCGACGAGCAGCTGCGCGGCTCGCACGCCGAGGCCATCGCCCTGGTCGGCGACGAGGTCGGCACCCCCGTGGTGGCCGTGAACGGCACCGCGTTCTTCGGCCCCGTCATGACCCCGGCGCCGAAGGGCGAGGACGCCGGGCGGCTGTGGGACGGGTTCGTCCTCGTCACGGGCGTGCCCGGGTTCTACGAGCTCAAGCGCACCCGCACCAAGGGCCCCGTCTTCGACTGAGCGGCACCGGTCCCAGAACGATCGGGCGGGACCCGGGCGACGACGCCCGCGGACCGCTCCCCACCGGGAGGTAGGACATGGCAGCCCTGGCGAGCATGAGCCGCGGCATGAAGATCTTCCTGACCGTCGACGCGCTGCTCCTGATCGCGCTCGTCCTCGTCGCGATCTCGGTGCTCGGCGGCGGGCCCGACCAGGCCGGCGACGAGCCTGGCGGCGGGTCGAGCCCGTCCCAGAGCGCCGGGTCGGGCGCGACCGACGGGGCGACCGAGGCGGGCGCGCAGTCCTTCGCGTCCCCGACGGGCAACATCTCGTGCACCATGTCGCCCGACGGCGTCACGTGCTCGATCGCGAACAAGCAGTTCGACGTGCCGGCCGCCGAGGGCTGCACCGGCACCACCGGGCACGTCATCGTGCTCAACACCTCGGACGGGCTGACCACGCCGTGCGTCGAGGGTCCCGCCCCCGCCGTGGCGTCCGCCGACGTCCCGGTGCTGGAGTACGGCAGCTCGCAGACGGTCGGCCCGTACACGTGCACGAGCGCGTCGAACGGCATGTCCTGCGTGGTCGGCGAGACCGGCGAGGGCTTCCGCGTCGCGACGGCGGCGCTGACCACGCTGCCGTGACCACGCTGCCCGTGACCACGCTGCCAGTGACCACGCGGCCCTGACGCCGCGCCGACCCCGCCGCCCTTACGCCGACGGCCGCGCCCCGGGGACCTCCCCGTGGCGCGGCCGTCCGGCTCAGGACCCGCGCGTCACCAGATCCGGACGCGCTCCTCCGGGGCGAGGTACAGGCCGTCGCCGGGCTGCACGTCGAACGCCGCGTAGAACTCGTCGACGTTGCGGACCACCGCGTTGCAGCGCACCTCGTCGGGCGAGTGCGGGTCGACCGCGAGGCGGCGGATGATCTCCTCGTCACGGCCCTTCGCGCGCCACACCTGCGCCCAGCCGAGCAGCACGCGCTGGACGCCCGTGAGGCCGTCGACCTCGGGGGCCTCGTCCAGCGACGTGCCCAGGGCGATCCGGTAGGCCTTCAGCGCGATCGACAGGCCGCCGAGGTCGCCGATGTTCTCGCCGATGGTCAGCGCGCCGTTGACGTGGTGCGAGCCGTCGAGCTGGGCGGGGGAGAAGCCGTTGTACTGCTCGACGAGCGCGGACGTGCGCTTCTCGAACTCGGCGCGGTCACTCTCCGTCCACCAGTCCTCGAGGCGGCCCTGGCCGTCGTACTTCGAGCCCTGGTCGTCGAAGCCGTGCCCGATCTCGTGGCCGATGACCGCGCCGATGCCGCCGTAGTTCACGGCGTCGTCCGCGTCGGCGTCGAAGAACGGCGGCTGCAGGATCGCGGCGGGGAACACGATCTCGTTCATGCCGGGGTTGTAGTACGCGTTCACCGTCTGCGGCGTCATGAACCACTCGTCGCGGTCGATCGGCTTCCCGATCTTGCCGAGCTCGTGGTCCTGCTCGAACGCCGACGCCCGGCGCACGTTCCCGACGAGGTCGTCGGCGCGCAGCTCCAGGCCGGAGTAGTCGCGCCACTTGACCGGGTAGCCGATCTTCGGGGTGAAGGCGTCGAGCTTCGCGAGGGCCTTGGTCCTGGTCTCCTCGCCCATCCAGTCCAGCGCGGTGATGGACTCGCGGTACGCCTCGACGAGGTGCGCGACCAGCTGCTCCATCCGCTCCTTGTGCGCCGGCGGGAAGTGCCGGGCGACGTAGACCTCGCCGACGGCCTCGCCGAGCACGCCCTGCACCAGGGAGACGCCGCGCTTCCAGCGGTCGCGGAGCTCCTGCGCCCCCGTCAGCGTCCGGCCGTGGAAGTCGAAGTTCGCCTCGACGAGCTCGGACGACAGGTACGGCGCACGGGAGCTGATGGCGTGGTACGCCAGCCACGCCTGCCAGTCCTCGACGGGCTCGGAGGCCCACAGCCCGGCGAACGTCGTGGCGAAGGACGGCTCCCGGACCACCAGGTCGTCCAGCGCGCCCGCCGGGGCGCCGAGCGCGCGCGCCCACGCGGTCCAGTCCAGGCCGGGCGCGGTGGTGGCGAGCTCGGCGAGCGTCGTGGGGTTGTAGGTGAGGTCGGCGTCGCGGTCCTTGACGACGTCCCAGTGCCCGGCGGCGATCTTCGTCTCCAGCGCGACCACCCGGCTCGCCGCGTCGTCGGCCGCGGCCTCGTCCGGCGCCCACCCGCCCAGGCGCAGCATCCGTGCGACGTGCGGCTGGTAGGCCGCCAGCACGGACGCGTACTGCTCGTCGCGGTAGTACGACTCGTCGGGCAGGCCCAGGCCCGACTGGTACAGGTAGACCACGTACCGCTCGGGGTCCTTCGCGTCGTTGTCGACCCAGAAGCCCGTCCCGGCGGCGGCGCCGGTGCGCTGCAGCGTGCCGAGGGCCTCGGTCAGGGCCTCGCGCGTGGTGGCGCCCTCGATGAGCGCCAGGTCGGGGCGCAGCGGCTCCGTGCCGGCGGCCTCGACGGCGTCGGTGTCCATGAAGCTCGCGTAGAGCGCGCCGATCTGCGCCTGCACCCCGCCCGCGCCGGCCTGCTCCGCGGCCTCGGTGATGATGTCGCGGACCTGCTCCTCCGCCTGGTCGTGCAGGGCCCGGAACGAGCCGTCCATGGCGCGGTCCGCCGGGATGACGTGCTCGGCGACCCAGCGCCCGTTGACGTGGGCGTAGAGGTCGTCCTGGGGCCGGACGGCGGGGTCGAGGGCCGAGGTGTCGATGCCGCTGCGGGTCATGGTCGGGGGAGGTCCCTTCTGCCGAGGCGGTGCGCGAGCGCGCGCCACGAGCCAGCCTAGGACCCGCCGCCGACGCGCGGTCGCCGGTCCGCCGGCGGGACGTCCGCGCGCCCCCCGCGCGGTGTGCGGCAGGATGGCCCCATGCGTATCCATGTCGCCGCTGACCACGCCGGGTTCGAGCTGAAGGTCGCCCTGGTCGAGCACCTGCGCGCCGCCGGGCACGACGTCGTCGACCACGGCGCCCCCGAGTACGACCCGCAGGACGACTACCCGGCCGTGTGCTTCGCGGCGGGCGAGGCGGTCGTGGCCGACCCGGGCAGCCTGGGCGTGGTCATCGGGGGCTCGGGCAACGGCGAGCAGATCGCCGCCAACAAGGTGACGGGCGTGCGCGCCGCGCTGGCGTGGAACCTCGACACCGCGCGGCTGGGCCGCCAGCACAACGACGCGAACGTGGTCGCGATCGGCGCGCGGCAGCACTCGGTGGACGAGGCCCTGGAGCTGGTCGACGCGTTCGTCGCCGAGCCCTTCAGCCAGGACCCGCGCCACCAGCGCCGCATCGACCAGCTGGCGGCGTACGAGGCCGCGCGCGCCTGACGCGACCGCCCCTCAGAACACCCAGGGGCAGACCGGCGCGACCGGCCAGCCGAACGCCGTCGACGCGCGGTGCAGCGACTCGGCGCCGCCCGTGACCAGCCCGGCGCCGGCGAGCGCGGCCAGCGACCGCCCGCCGAGGTAGGCCGCACCGAGCTCGCGCACGTCGAGCTCCAGGTCGGTCGCGCCCGTCGCCGGCTCGGCCCGGGCGGCGTACGTCCCCTCCGCGCCGGCGTCCCCGGTGGTCAGCCGCCAGGCGCCCGTGTTCCCCGGCAGCAGCGGGTCCCGCACGCCCAGGACGACGTCGACCGGGGCGGCGTAGCGGCGGGCGGCGAGCGCCGCGGGGACGTCGAGCAGCCGCACCCACAGGTTGTCGCTCACCTTCGGGACCGGCTTGCGGGTGTCGACGAGCAGGGCGAGCAGCGGGTCGTCCACGGCGAGGATGCCGGTCGTGACGGTCGCGGTGAGGTCGAGGTCGAGCAGGAACGACCACAGCCGGTGCGCCGCGGGGGCGTCGACCGCTGCCGACGACCGGATCTGCACGGGGTACTCCGGGCCGCCGTCGCCCCAGGTCTGCGTGCGGCGCACCAGGGCGTAGGCCCGGGGCTCGCCCGCGGCGTCGTGCACGGTGACCAGGCGGGCGGGCTCGCCGCCGCGGCGCCACGCGGGCGGGTCGGCCACGGCGAGCCGGCGCAGCAGGTCCGAGCCGCGGGGCAGCCACCCCGGGCGGCCCGCGCCCGCCGCGACGTGCACGGCGTCGACCAGACCCTCGTGCGCGGCGGGGTCGAGCGTCGTGAACCGCACGGTCAGGTCCTGCGACCCCGGGACGTCCCGCAGCGCGGCGCCGCGCGGCACCGTCAGCCGCAGGTGGTCGCTCGCCGACCCGTACCCGAACCGGCCGTAGATCCCGGGCTCGGCGGCGAACAGCGCGGAGACCGGCTCGCCGCGCGCGAGCGACCGCTCGACGTGCGCCCGGATCATCGTCGCCAGCAGCCGCCGTCGCCGGTGGTCGGGCCGGACTCCCACCCAGGTGAGGCCCGCGCACGGCACCTCGCCGCCGGGGACCGGGAGCGAGAACGCGTACGACCCGTGCACGGCGACCAGCTCGCCGGCGTCGGTCTCGACCCCCAGGGCGCGGTCGAGCGGGACGGCGAACGGCGCGGCGGCGTCCGTGGCGGGGTCGCGGTCGCCCTCCGCGAACGCCAGGGCGTCGACGCCGCGGTACTCCTCCAGGCGGTCCTCGGTGATCTCGGTCAGGCGGTAGCCGTCGGGCGCGGTGGTCATGGGGCCATCCTGTCGGGGAGCGGTCGCGGGGGGCACCCCGTTTTCGCAGGTGGGTGCCGTCGTGCCGCCGCCGCGTCATCCTGTCCAGCGCGGGCGCCCCCGGTTACCCTCACGACGTGACGCCCCCGGTCCCCGCGCCCCCGCCCTCGCGGCGCCGGCGTGCGACCAGCGCCCTCGAGCAGCTCCGGGCCCTGCTGCACCGGTGGGGGCTGGGCTCGCAGCAGGCGCTGACCACCCTGCTCGTCGGGCTGACCGTGCTGGCGTCCGCCGGGATCGTCTACGCCCGGCCGTGGGTGCCGCCCTCGACGTTCATCCTCATCGAGCTGCTGGGGGCGTTCCTGCTGCGGCTGCGCGGGATGCTGGTGCTGTGCGTGGCGATCGTCGCGCAGGTCCTTGGGATCGCGTTCGCGGGGCTCGGCGAGTTCACGCCCGGCACGTACCTGCTGCAGGGCATCGCCATCGCCGCGCTGCTTGCGTTCACCGCGCACCGCGAGCGCCTGGGCCTGCAGGGCGCGCCCGGGGACCTGATGATCGTCGACCTCCGGGACCGGCTCGCCGCGCACGGGCAGGTCCCGGCGCTCCCGCACGGCTGGCACGTGGAGACGGCGATCCGGTCCGCGCACCGAGAGGCGTTCTCCGGCGACTTCGTGGTCAGCGCCGCCCGGGAGCACGGCGAGCTGCTGGAGATCGCGCTGGTGGACGTGTCCGGCAAGGGCCAGGACGCGGGCGTGCGGTCGCTCCAGCTGTCCGGGGCGCTCGCGGGGCTGATCGGCCAGCTGCCCAGCGCGGACTTCCTGCCCGCCGCGAACGCGTACCTGCTGGGGCAGGACTGGGACGAGGGGTTCGCGACGGCCGTGCACCTCACCGTCCGGCTGGCGACGGGGGAGTACACGGTGGCGTCCGCCGGCCACCTGCCGCCCGTGCACCTGCACGCGGGATCCGGGGTGGTCGAGCTGCTGAGCGGGTCGGGTGGTCCGGTGCTCGGCGTCGTGCCGGGCGCCCGGTTCCCCGTGCTGCGCGGCACGATCGACCCGGGCGACTGCCTGCTGCTGTACACCGACGGGCTGGTCGAGACCCCGGGCGGCGACCTCGACCTGGGCATCGACCGGCTGCGCGGCGCCGCGGAGGACGTCCTGGCGACCCGGCGCGGGAACGCCGAGGACGTCATCGCGAAGATCGGGGCCGGCGAGGGCGACGACCGGGCGCTCCTCGTCGTGCGGCGGGGCTGAGCGGTCGTGGACGAGGCGTACCTCGAGGCGGTGCTCGACCTGGTCGAGACGATCCCGGCCGGCCGCGCCATGACGTACGGCACCGTCGCGGAGGTGGTGGCCGACCGGTTCGTCGCCGAGGGGCTGCCCGCGCGGGGCGGCCCCCGGCAGGTGGGGCAGGTGATGTCGCGCGGCGGCTCCGGGGTGCCGTGGTGGCGGGTGGTCAACGCCGCCGGTGCGCCGCCCGCCCACCACGCCCGGGCCGCGCTGGAGCACCTGCGGGCCGAGGGGACCCCGCTGAGCGCCGACGGGACACGGGTGGCGCTGCGGCGCGCGATCTGGTTCCCGGACGACTGACGACGACGGCCGCCCGAGCGGGAGCCCGGGCGGCCGTCGTGCCGTGGTGCGGTCGGGGTCAGTGCGCGACCAGGACCTCCTGCGGTGCGGCCGACGGCTCGGCCGACGACTCGGCGGCCGCGAGGCGGGCGGCCCGGTCCGCGCGGGACCGGAACAGCAGCGCGGCGAGCACGGCGCCGCCCGCGAAGATCCCGGCCGACCACGCGTACGCGGTGTCGAAGCTGTGCAGCGCGGCCTCGGCCATCACCTCGGGCGTGGCGGGGGCGTGGTCGAGGACGTACGCGGTCGCCGCCGTGGTGGCGAGGGTGTTCAGCAGGGCGGTGCCGATCGCGCCGCCGACCTGCTGGCTGGTCGACACCAGCGCCGAGGCGGCACCGGCCAGCCGGGGCGGGACGCCGAGGGTCGCGAGCTGGAACGACGCCGGCATGATCGAGGCCATCCCGACGCCCATGAGGACGAGCCCGGGCAGCACGCGCACGTAGGAGCTGTCGGTCTCCAGGGCGGTGAACGTCAGCATGGCGGAGGCCGCGAGCAGCATGCCGATCGGCACCAGCACCTTGGGCCCGAACCGCGGGATCAGCAGGTTCGACTGGATCTGCGCCGTGACGATGATCGAGACGATCATCGGCAGGAACGCGACGCCGGTCTGCATCGGCGTGAACCCGAGCGTCGACTGCAGGTAGTACGTGAGGAACAGGAAGACCCCGAACATCCCCGAGCCCGCGACGAGAATCGCCAGGAACGAGGCCCCGCGGTCGCGGTCCAGCACGACGTCGAGCGGCAGGACCGCGTTGGCCGCCGTGCGCTGCCGCAGGACGAACCCGACGAGCAGCACGACGCTCGCCGCCAGCGGACCCCAGGTCAGCGCGGCGTCCCAGCCCTGCGGCTCCGCCTGGGAGAACCCGAGCACGAGCGAGAACAGGCCGAGCGAGCCGAGCAGCACGCCGGGCAGGTCGAGCCGGTGCCCCGCCGCGCCACCGGTGCGCGGCAGCAGCACGGCGCCGGCCACGAGGGCCACGGCGGCGATCACGACGTTGACGTAGAGGTTCCAGCGCCAGTCGAGGTTCTCGGTCAGGTAGCCGCCGAGCAGCAGGCCGATGGCGCCGCCCATGCCGGCGATGGCGCCGAAGATGCCGAACGCGCGGCCGCGCTCCTTCGGCAGGGTGAACGTGGTGGTCAGCACGGAGAGCGCCGCGGGGGCGAGAACGGCGCCGAACGCGCCCTGCAGGGCGCGGGCCCCGACCAGCAGCTCGAACGTCCCGGCGGCGCCGCCGAGCGCCGACGCGACGGCGAACCCGACGAGGCCGATCAGGAACATGCGGCGGCGGCCGAACATGTCCGACAGCCGCCCGCCGAGCAGCAGCAGGCTGCCGAAGGCGAGGGCGTAGGCGGTGACGATCCACTGCCGGTCGTTGTCGCTGAAGCCGAGCTCGGCCTGGGCGGACGGCATGGCGATGTTCACGATGGTCGCGTCGAGCACGACCATCAGCTGCGCGAGGGCGACGGTGGCCAGGACGAGCCAGCGGCGGCGGTCGGAGTGCACCGGCGCTGCGGGAGCGAGGGGCGATGCAGGTGAGGACATGAAGCTGCTCCGGGAAGGACGTCGGTGTGGGATGCACCGACCGTAAACCAAGACCGGCCAGTTTCGAAACCCCTGAGTCTCGATTTGTTTCGGGCTGACGTGGCAGGCACAATGGCGGGGACGAGAGGAGCTCGTATGACCGCGCGCGACGACGCTGCCGTGACCGAGCCCGTGCCGGACGCCGCGACCGAGCCGGTCCGCCGGCCCGGACGCCGGCGCGACGACTCCAAGGACGACGTGATCCTGCAGGCCGCGCGCGAGCTCCTGAGCGAGCGCGGCTACGACGGCATGACCATGGACGCCGTCGCGGAGCGCGCCGGGGCGGGCAAGTCCACCGTCTACCGGCGCTGGCCCTCGAAGGTGCAGCTCACCGTCGACAGCCTGCTGTGCAGCAAGCAGCTCACCATCGACGAGGTGCCCGACACCGGCTCGCTCCGCGAGGACCTGCTGACCATCTTCACGATCGCCAGCCGCATGAAGAACGACGAGCTCATGTCCGGGGTGTTCACGGCGATCCGCGACGAGCCCGAGGTCCGGACGGTGTTCCACGAGCAGTTCGTGCTCGGCCGGGTGCGCCTGACCCGTGCGGTGCTGGAGCGGGCCCGCCTGCGCGGCGAGACCGGCCCGGACGTGGACCTCGACATGCTCGCCGCCGTGGCTCCCGCGATGGTCCACTACCGCAAGGTCGTGGCGCACCTGCCGATGGACGCGGAGTTCGCGCAGCGGCTGATCGACAAGGTGATCCTGCCGCTGGCGACCGGCAGCATCACGTCCGCCCCCGACCCGGCGCTGGTCGCGGGCGCCCGGTAGCGGTTCCGGCGCGCGGGACCGGTCGATAGGCTGGCGCTCCACACCCGGAGGTGAGCCGTGCTGCGTGACCTGCCCCGCGACGTGCTCGCGCGTCATCACGACGAGGTCCTGCGCCTGCTCGCGGAGCACGGAGTCGATGCCGCCGGGGTGTTCGGTTCCGTCGCCCGCGGCGAGGACGGTGCGGGCTCCGACCTCGACCTGATCGTGCACTTCGCGGACGGGTCCGGGCATGACGTGGTCGCGCTCACCGCAGCGCTCGAGTCGCTCCTGGGCATCACGGTCGACGTGGTCGACGACGTGGCCGTGCTCGACCGGGCCCGGCGCACCGGGGTCGGCCGCCGCATCCTCGCGGAGACCGTCCCCCTGTGACCCCGGAGCAGGCGGAGCGGGTCGTGGCCCTGGTCGAGGAGCTCGACGCCGCGGCCGCGCTCGCCGGTGACGAGCAGGAGCTGCGGGCGGACTGGCGCCTGCGCCTCGCGGCGGAGCGCGTGGTCGAACGGATCTTCCTCGCCGCGACCGACCTGGACGCGCCGCGGGCCGAGCGGTACTTCGGGCGCGAGGGCATGCACCGGCTGCGGGGGATGCGCAACCGGCTCGCGCACAACTACCTCGCGGTCGACCAGTCGGTGCTGTGGTCCGCGCTCTCCGTGCAGGTGCCCGCCGTACGCGCCGCCGTGGGACCCGACCTCGCGGTCGCCCGCGCCGTGCTCGCCGACGCGACGGGGTCGGAAGGCGACCCGGACCGGTGGCGGTCGACGCACCTGCGCCCGATCGACCCTGCCTGACCTCCGCCGAGATGGCAGTCCTCGCCTGCCCGGCGGTGCCGGGCTACAGGCCGGAAGTGCCATCTCGGCGTCCGCACCGCCGGAGGCCGCAGGTCAGAGCAGGGCGCGGCGGCTGCTGATCACGCCCGTGTCGAAGCCCGCGAGGTGCAGGCCCCCGTGGAACCGGGCGTGCTCGATCTTCACGCACCGGTCCATCACCACGGTCAGGCCGGCGGCCTCGCCGCGCGCCGCGACGTCCTCGTGCCACGACCCGAGCTGCAGCCACAGGGCCTTCGCGCCGACCGCGAGGGTCTCGTCCAGCACGGTCGGCAGGTCGTCGTGCCGGCGGAACACGTCCACCAGGTCCGGCACCACGGGCAGCGCGTCGAGCGAGGGGTAGACCGGCTGCCCGAGGATCTCCTTCTCGCGCGGGTTCACCAGGTACACGTCGTACGGCGCGCTGGACAGCAGGTACGTGGTGACGAAGTACGACGCGCGAGCGGGGTTGTTCGACGCCCCGACGACGGCGATCGACCGGGTGCGGCGCAGCAGCGCGAGGCGCTCCGGAGCGCTCGGGCCCTGCCAGGTGCGGGCCGGGGTGGTCGGGGTGCTCATCGGGTGGCCTCCGGGAGGGTGCAGGCGTCGGCGCCCAGGCCGGTGACGGCGGCCCCGACGGCGGGTGCGGCGGGGACGGCGGGGCGGGCCGCGGCGGCACGGGCACCGTCGTCGGTGGCGGCCCCGTCGTCGGACCCGGCACCGGCGGCGGCGGTGGCCGCGGTGAGCGCCTGGTCGAGGTCCCAGAGGATGTCCTCGGGGTCCTCGATGCCGACGCTGATCCGCACCAGGTCCTCCGGGACGCCGGCGGCGGCGAGCTGCTCGGCGGACAGCTGCTGGTGGGTGGTCGAGGCCGGGTGGATCACGAGGGTGCGGGCGTCGCCGACGTTCGCGAGGTGGCTGGCGAGCTGCAAGTGCTCGATGAACCGGCGCCCGACCTCGCGGCCCTCGCGGTCGGGGGTCGCGGCGAGCCGGAACGCGAACACCGACCCCGGCCCCAGCGGCAGGTAGCGGGCGGCGCGCTCGTGGTGCGGGTGCGACGGCAGGCCGGCCCACTGCACGGCCGTCACGCGCGGGTCGGCGTCGAGCCACTCCGCGACGGCCCGGGCGTTGGCCAGGTGCGCGTCGAGCCGCTGCGGCAGCGTCTCGACGCCCTGCAGCAGCTGGAACGCGGACTGCGCGGACAGCGACGGGCCGATGTCCCGCAGCTGCTCGGAGCGGAGCTTGGTGAGGAACCCGTACTCCCCGAAGTTCTCCCACCACTTCACGTGGTTGTACGAGGGCACCGGCTCCGTCATCTGCGGGAACTTGCCGTTGCCCCAGTCGAACCGCCCCGACTCGACGACGACGCCGCCGAGCGTGGTGCCGTGCCCGCCGAGGAACTTGGTCGCCGAGTGGATGACGATGTCCGCGCCGTGCTCGATCGGCCGCACCAGGTACGGGGTCGAGAGCGTGGAGTCGACCACCAGCGGGATGCCCGCCGCGTGCGCGACCTCGGCCAGGCCGGCCAGGTCGGCGACCTCGCCCGACGGGTTCGCGACGACCTCGGTGTACAGCACCTTGGTCTCGGGGCGGATGGCCGCGGCGTAGTCGGCGGGGTCCGTCCCGGGCACGAAGGTGGTCTCGACGCCGAACCGGCGCAGGGTCACGTCGAGCTGCGTCACCGTGCCGCCGTACAGCTGCGCGGAGGCGACGACGTGGTCCCCGGCGCCGACGAGCGCGGCGAACGTGATGAACTCCGCGGCCATGCCCGACGCGGTGGCCACGGCGCCGATGCCGCCCTCGAGGGACGCGATCCGCTCCTCGAACGCCGCGACCGTCGGGTTGCCGAGGCGCGAGTAGATGTTGCCGTACTTCTGCAGCGCGAACAGGTTCGCGGCGTCGGTGGTGTCGTTGAAGACGAACGACGTGGTCTGGTAGATCGGCACCGCGCGGGCGCCGGTCGCGGCGTCGGGGATCGCCCCGGCGTGCAGGGCGCGGGTGCGGAAGCCGAAGCGGTGCTCGTCGGGCGCGGTCATGCGGGGGTGGCCTCCTCGGCCGTGAGGTGGGGTGCGGGCGCGGCTGCCGTCACGGTAGCCGCACGGGGCAGGAGCGCGGCGACCTGGTCCACCGCCCACGGGTTCTGCAGGGACGTGACGTCGCCGAGCGGCCGGCCGTCGTGCAGGTCGGCGAGCAGGCGGCGCAGGATCTTGCCGGACCGGGTCTTGGGCACCTCGGGGACGACGAGCACGTGCCGCGGCTTGGCGACCGGCCCGATCTCCCGGGCGACCTGAGCCCGCAGGGTCTCGCGCAGGTCCTCGGCCGCGGCCCGCCAGGCGGCGACGTCCTCGACCGGCCCGGGCGCGACCGCCGGGACCACGAACGCCGCGACGGCCTGCCCGCCGACCGCGTCCGCGACGCCCGCAACGCCGGCCTCGCCGACGGCGGGGTGCGCGACCAGCGCGGACTCGATCTCGATGGTCGACAGCCGGTGTCCGGCGACGTTCACGACGTCGTCCACCCGGCCGAGCAGCCAGATGTCGCCGTCGGCGTCCCAGGAGGCGCCGTCGCCGGCCAGGAAGTAGCCGTGCTCCGCGAACGGCCGCCAGTACGAGTCGAGGTACCGCTGCGCGTCGCCCCACACCGTGCGTGCCATCCCGGGCCAGGGCCGGTCGATCACGAGGTAGCCCCCGGACCCCCGCGGCACCTCGGCGCCGGCGTCGTCCACCACGCGGGCCGACAGCCCCGGCAGCGGGCGGGTCGCGGACCCCGGCTTGAGGGTCGTCACGCCCGGCAGCGGCGCGATGACGGCCGCGCCGGTCTCGGACTGCCACCAGGTGTCGACCACGGGGGCGGTGCCGGCACCGAGCTGGTCGCGGAACCACACCCACGCCTCGGGGTTGATCGCCTCGCCGACCGTCCCGAGCAGCCGGATGCTGGACAGGTCGTGGCCGGCGGGCAGCCCGTCGGGGAACCAGGTCATGAAGGTCCGGATGAGCGTCGGGGCCGTGTAGTACACGGTGACGCCGTACCGCTCGATGACCTCGAGGTGGCGCTCGCGGTGCGGGGTGTCCGGCGTGCCCTCGTAGATGACCTGCGTGAGGCCGTTGCTCAGGGGGCCGTAGATCTCGTAGGTGTGCGCGGTCACCCAGGCGAGGTCCGCGGTGCACCAGTGCACGTCGTCGGGCTTCGCGTCGAACATCGCCCAGTGGGTCCAGGACGCCTGGGTGAGGTAGCCGCCGGTGGTGTGCACCAGGCCCTTCGGCTTCCCGGTGGTGCCCGAGGTGTAGATGATGAAGAGCGGGTGCTCGGCGTCGAAGGCCTGCGCCTCGTGCACGGGGGACGCGGTGTCCACGACGTCGTGCCACCAGACGTCGCGGCCCTCGGTCCAGGCGACGTCCTGACCGGTGCGGCGCACGACCAGGACGTGCTCCACGTGGTCCAGGCCGTCGACCGCGGCGTCGGCGGCGGACTTCACCTCGACGGCCTGCCCGCGGCGGAACTGCCCGTCGCTGGTGACGAGCAGCTTCGCGCCCGTGTCCTGGACGCGGAACCGCACCGCCTCGGCGGAGAAGCCCCCGAACACGAGCGAGTGCACCGCGCCGATCCGGGCGACCGCGAGCGTGACGATCAGCGTCTCGGCGATCACCGGCAGGTAGACGACCACCCGGTCCCCGGGCCCGACGCCGAGGTCGGTGAGGGCGTTCGCGGCGCGGGAGACCTCCCGCTGCAGGTCGGCGTACGTGTACGAGCGGCGGTCGCCGCGCTCGCCCTCGGCGTGGAACGCGACCGTGTCCCCGCGCCCGGCGGCCACGTGCCGGTCGACGCAGTTCACCGCGGCGTTGAGCCGGCCGCCGACGAACCACTGCGCCTCCGGCACGGTCAGCTCGCCGTCCGGGCCGGGGACCGCGGGGGACCACGTGTGCGCGGTGTGCCAGGGCTCCGCCCAGTCGAGGCGCCGGGCGGCGTCCTCCCAGAACCCGACCGGGTCCGACGCCGCGCGGGCCAGCAGGCGCGCGTGCTCGTCGGGGCCGATGTTCCAGTCGCCGGCAGGCGCGGGGAACGCCCGGGTCTCGGTCTGCAGCGCGTCGATCGTCGCGCCGGTCGTCACCGTGCTCGTCATGCCCACCTTCTCAGCAGCGACTTCTCGGCCAGGCCGATCAGCGCGTCGGTCGTCTTGCCCAGCAGCGCCAGCAGGACGATCGCGAGGATCATCCGGTCGACGCGGCCGTTGTTGCCCGAGTCCATCAGCAGGAAGCCGAGTCCCATCGACGAGGCGATGAGCTCCGCGGCCACCAGGAACAGCCACGACTGGGCCATCGCCAGCCGCAGGCCGGCCACCACCGACGGCACCGCCGCCGGGAGCTGCACCGCCGCCAGCAGGCGCGGGCCCCGCAGGCCGTACGCGCGCCCGGCCTCGACCAGGTGCGCGTCGACGTGCCGCAGCGCGGCGACCACCGTGGTGTAGACGGGGAAGAACGCGCCGATCGCGATCAGCGTCAGCTTGGACTCCTCGCCGATCTTCATCCAGAGGATCAGCAGCGGCACCCACGCGAGCGACGGCACCGCGCGGATCGCCCCGAGCGTCGGCTCCAGCAGTGCGCCGGTCAACCGGGACAGGCCCACCACCGACCCGATCGCCAGGCCGAGCGCCGCGCCGATCAGGAAGCCGAGCACCACCCGCTGCGTCGAGATCGCCACGTACGGCCCGAGCAGCCCCCGCTCGGCGAGGTCGACGGCCGCCGTCCACACCGACGCGGGGCTCGGCAGCTGGTACGGCGCGACCAGACCCGACGTCGTGACCACCTGCCACACGACGAGCAGGACCACCGGCAGCACCAGCCCCAGCGCGAGCCGCACCGGGCGCCGCGCCAGCGGGCCCGACCCCGGGCGCGGGAGCACCGAGGAGCTGAACGGGTTGAGCCCGGGCAGGGCGCGGCCGCGCGCGTCGGTCACCGGGGCGCTGGTGCCCGTCACGGTCACCGCACCGCTGAGCGACGGGGACATGGCTGCTCCTCGTCAGTCGGCGATGCTCGACGGGTCGGCGTCCTGGGCGAACGTCGGCTCGAACAGCTCGTCCAGGGCGGTGTCGATGAGGTCCTGGCTCGCGACGTCGCCGGACTCGACGAAGATCGGGCCGACGACCTCGAGCACCTCGCGCTGCGCCTCGCCCGGGACGGGGTCGATGTCCAGCGTGGTGCGCTCGGTGATGACCGTCTCGGCGACGGCCGGGTCGATGCCGGCGACCTCCGCGAGGATGCTCGCGACCTCGTCCGGGTTCTCCTGCGCCCACGCACGCGCCTTCTCGTACGCGTCGACCACGACCTGCGCGAGGTCGGGGCTCGCGTCGAGGAACTCCTGCGTGGCGTTGAGGAACCCGTAGGTGTTGAAGTCGACGTTCCGGTACAGCAGCGTCGACCCGGCGTCCGCCTCGCTCGCCGCCATCAGCGGGTCCAGGCCGGACCAGGCGTCCACGGAGCCGTTCTCCAGGGCGGCCTTGCCGTCGGCGTGCTGCAGGTTCTGCACCTCGACCTCGGCCGGGTCGACGCCCGCCTCGTCCAGGGACTGCAGCAGGAAGAAGTAGGGGTCCGTGCCCTTCGTCGCGGCGACCGACCGGCCGGCCAGGTCCTCGACGCTGGTGATGTCCGAGCCGGCGGGCACCACCAGGGCCGCCCACTCCGGCTGGGAGTAGATGTCGATCGTGCGGATCGGGGAGCCGTTCGACCGGGCGAGCAGCGCCGCCGAGCCCGCGGTGGAGCCGACGTCGACCGCCCCGGCGCGCAGCGCCTCGTTCGCCTTGTTCGACCCGGCCGACTGCACCCACTCGACCGTGACGTCGTCGCCGAGGGTCTCCTCGATCCAGCCCTGGTCCTTGATGACGAGGCTCAGCGGGTTGTACGTCGCGAAGTCGAGCGTGAGCGTGTCGGCGCTCCACCCCTCGGCGGCGGCGTCCGCGGCGTCGGGGGCGTCGGCCTGGGCCTGCGCCTCGCCCTCGCCGGCGACGCAGCCCCCGAGCAGCAGGGTCGCGGCGAGGGCGGCGACGCCGAGGGTGAGCGGTCGGCGGGCGGTCGGACGGCGCCACGGGGCGGCGGTGCGGGCGGTCATCTCGTCTCCTGACGGGTGCGGGTGCGGGTGCGGTGCGGTGCGGGCGGGTCGGTGGGTGGAGCGGGCGGTCAGATCGCGTGGTGCAGGTCGGGGTCGTGCCGGCGGTGGTGCGTGGCGACACCCAGGCCGTCCAGCAGCTCCGCGCGCAGCTCGGCGAGCCGGCTGTCGGCGCGGTCGCGGGGACGCCGGCCGGGGACGTCGATGACGGAGCGGATGGACGTGCCGGTGCCGTCCGGCGCGCCGAGCAGCACCACCCGGTCGGCCAGGTACAGGGCCTCCTCGACGTCGTGGGTGACCAGCAGCACCGTCGTGGGCTGGCGGGCGTGCACGTCGAGCAGCAGGTCCTGCATCCGCAGCCGGGTCAGGGCGTCGAGCGCGCCGAACGGCTCGTCGAGCAGCAGCACCCCCGGGCGGCGGGCGAGCGCCCGGGCCAGCGACGCGCGCTGCGCCATGCCCCCGGACACCTGCCGCGGCCGCAGCCCCGCGGAGCCCGACAGCCCGACCAGCTCGAGCAGCCGGGCGACCTGCTCCCGGGCGGCCGCCCGCGGGGTGCCGCGCGGCACGCCGAGGGCGACGTTCTGGGCGAGCGTCCGCCAGGGGAGCAGGCGCGGCTCCTGGAACGCCACCGCGGTGCGCGCGTCGTAGGGAGCCACGGGCTCACCGCCGAGCCGGAGCGATCCGGCGTCCGGGGCGTCCAGGCCGGCGACCTGCCGGAGCAGCGTCGACTTGCCGCAGCCCGACGGGCCGATGACGGCGACGACCTCACCCGCGGCGATCCGCAGGTCGACGCCCGCGAGCACCGGCCGGGGGCCGGTCGGGGTGGCGAACGTGCGCGCCACGCCCCGCAGGTCGACGCGCAGGGCAGGGGCGTCGGTGCCGGCGGCCGGCGGGGCCGAGGCGGTCGGTGCGTGCGTCATGGGGGTTCCCGGGACGTCGGGCCACCGGTGGGTGGCGGCGGGGCGGGTGCCGTGGGGCGCGGGTGGCTCCGGGGCGGCTGCGGGCGGCGACGGCGGAGCGGATGGCGCGAGGGCGCGGCGTGGGGCCGGGCTGCGCGGTGCCGTGCGGTGCGGGGGCTGCGACGCCCGGGCGGCCGCGGGTCAGGCGGCGCGACGGGAGCGCAGCGAGCTCACCGTGGGGCGACAACAGCGACACGAGGCGGGCATCGGCAGGCCCGGGCGCAGGGTCGCGCGCTGGTGCAACATCGACCGGGCCACGGGCAGCCTCCTCACGTTGTCTCACTCACCGAGACGGAACAGTTCACGACTCGGGATCACCGCCGACAGTAGCGGTGTCGGCGCGCTGCGGACAACCCGGACACGCACTGCACCGCCCGATCGCCGCCCCTCTTCCGGCGGCTCCCGGTCGCCGCCTCGCTTCCGGCGGCTCCCGGTCGCCGCGCCTCTTCCGGCGGCTCCCGGTCGCCGAGATGGCAGTCCGCGCCTGCGCGGGAGCGCCCCGCAGAGGCGAGGACTGCCATCTCGGCGCGCAGCGGCGGGGGGCGGCGAGGTGCGGCGGGGGTGCGGCGCTCGGTGCGGGAGGTGGGCGTCAGCGGCGGGCCGTGCGGAGCACGAGGTGGCAGGCGATGCCCGCGACCAGCCCCCAGAACGCCGCCGAGACCCCGCCGACGCTGATCCCGGACACCGTGACCAGGAACGTCACCGCGGCGGACTCCCGGTGCCCCGGGGTCCCGAACGCCCCGCCGAGCGACGCCGCCAGCGTCCCGACCAGCGCCAGCCCGGCCGCGGCGGCGATCAGCCCGGCCGGCGCGGCGAGGGCGACGGCCGCCACCGCGGCGGACCCGGCTCCGAGCACGAGGTAGCCGAGCCCGGCGACGACCGCCGCCCGCCACCGCCGCCGCGGGTCGGGCCCGCCCTCGGGGCCGGCGGCCAGGGCGGCGCTGATCGCCGCCAGGTTGATCGCGTGCCCGCCGAACGGCGCAGCCAGCACGGAGCCGAGGCCGGTGACCAGCATCACCGGCCGCAGGGGTGCCGTGTACCCGAACCCCGCGAGCACGGCGACGCCGGGGATGTTCTGCGAGGCCATCGTCACCACGAACAGCGGCACCGCGACCGACACGACCGCCGGCCAGGACAGCGCGGGAGTCGTCCAGGTCAGGCTCGGGACCAGGTCGGCGGGGTCGAGCGCCCGCACGTCCGGCGAGGCGACGGCGAGCGCGATGGCCAGCCCGATCGCCGCCGGGGTCGCCCAGCGGGGCGCGAGCCGCAGCAGCACCAGCCACACCAGCACGACCGGTCCGACCAGCAGCGGCCGGTCGGCGACGGCGCGCACCGGCTCCAGGCACAGCTCGACCAGCACCCCGGCGAGCATCGCGTTGGCGAGCGGCACGGGGATCAGCCGCACCCAGCGCTCGAGCCGCCGCCACAGCCCGACGGCGGCCAGCAGCAGCCCGCAGACCACGAACCCGCCGACGGCGTGCGACCACCCCCCGGCGGCGGTCCCGGTGGTGGCGAGCAGGGCGGCACCGGGCGTCGACCAGGCGACGGTGATCGGCAGCCGGGTGCGCCACGCGAGCAGCACCGTCGCCGCGCCCATGGCGAGCGTGACGGCGAGCAGCCCGGACGCCGCCTGCGCGGGCGTGGCCCCGACGGCGCGCAGGCCGCCGAGCACGACGGCGAACGCGCTGGTGAAGCCGACGAGCGCCGTGACGACGCCCGCTGCGACGTGGGTGGCGGCGTCCCGCGGCGGCGCGGGGGAGTCCGCCGTGGGTCCCGCGGAGGTCGGCTGGGTCACCCGCCGGACCGTAGCCGAGTCGTGTGTCGGCGTCGTTGCGCGTCCGCCGCGACCCCGCCCGCGGCCCGCCCACGGCCCCGCGCGCGGGCCCCGCCGGACCCCAGGCGCCCCCCTCAGTCCTCCGCGCCGCCGAGCAGCCCGGCGATCGCGGGCAGCTGCTCGGGCGCGGCCTGGACCAGCACCGTCGTGACGGCCGTGTCCCGCCACGCCGCCGCCTGCGCCCGCACGTCGTCCGGGGTACCGACCAGCGCGACGTCCCGCACCAGCTCCGTCGGGACGGCCGCGGCGGCGCGTGCCCGGTCGCCGGCGGCGTAGTGCGCCTGGATCTCCGCGCACGCGTCGGCGTACCCGAGCCGGACCAGGGCGTTCGCGTGGAAGTTCGCGTCCTTCGCGCCCATCCCTCCCGCGTACAGCGCGACGAACGGCCGCACCGCGTCGGCGGCGCGCTCCACGTCCGGGCCGAGGACCACGGGCACGGTCGCGGTCACCTCGAACTCCTCGACGGGGCGCGTTCCCGCGGCCCTGCGCCCGAACCCCTCCGCGAGCAGGCCGCGGAACTCGTCGTCGAGCCGGGGCGTGTAGAACAGCGGCAGCCACCCGTCGGCGATCTCGGCGGCCAGGGCGATGTTCTTCGGTCCCTCGGCGGCCAGGTGGATCGGCAGGTCCGCCCGCAGCGGGTGCACGGTGGACCGCAGCGCCTTGCCGAGCCCCGAGCCGTCCTGCGCGGGCAGCGGCAGCCGGTAGAACGCCCCGTCGGCCCGCACCGGCCCCTCGCGGCGCAGGACGTCCCGGACGATCGCGACGAACTCGCGGGTCCGGGCCAGGGGCCGCGGGTAGGGCAGGCCGTACCAGCCCTCGACGACCTGCGGCCCGGACACCCCCAGCCCGAGCGTGAACCGCCCGCCGGACAGGTGGTCGAGCGTCAGCGCCGCCATCGCGGTGGCGGTCGGCGTGCGCGCGGCGATCTGCGCGACCGCGGTCCCGAGCCGGACCCGCGACGTCGTCGCGCCCCACCACGCGAGCGGCGTGAAGGCGTCCGACCCGTACGCCTCCGCGGTCCACACCGAGTCCAGCCCGAGCCGGTCCGCGGCCTGCACCGCCTCCGCGGCTCCGGGCGGGGGACCCGCCGACCAGTAGCCGGTGTGGTAGCCGAGCCGCATCGTGCCTCCTTCGCCGCGCGCTCGCCGGTGAGCACGCACGTCCGCCATGCTGCCCTGCGCGGGAGCTCCGGCGCGAGCGGGCCCCGTCAGCTCCCGGGCCGGCGCCGTGCCCGGTCGGCGAGCGTGGTGAGCAGCGCCGCACCCGTGGCGGCGTCGTCGACGGTGACGACGAACGAGCGGCCGTTGCTCCGCGCGACCTCGATCGCCTCACCGGTGCGGACCACGTAGCCGACGGTGCCGCCCAGCGTGGTGCGGAAGCCCCAGCCGCCGAACTCGCGCAGCGGCCGGACCAGGCGCACCCGCACGGAGGCGACCTCGTCCAGGGGCACGTGGAACCGGGGCCAGCCCAGCGCGGAGCGGGCGGTGAGTCCACGGGCGTCCACGGTCACCACGATGACCGCGCTGGTGAGCACGAGGGCGACGAGCACCGCGACGAGCACGATCAGCGCCGCCACGTGCGAGACGATGACGACCCCGGTGACCACGACGGCCGCCCCGCCCCCGACTGCCAGGGCGACCCGGCTCACCACGCGCCCGGTCCACGCCGCGCGCTCGTGCTCCCCGAGGGGGATCCGCGGCCCGTCGAGGGGGCCGGCGTCGGTCACCGGCTGGTGCGGGTCGCCGGGGGTGGCCCACGCGCACAGGCCCCCGACGGTCAGCCCGCACAGCAGCGCGGCCAGGATCACGGAGTCGATGTCGGGGACCGCCGCCGCGTCGTCGAGGCCCCGCTGCACGGCGAGCGTGCCGGTGGTGAGGGCCGCGCCGAAGACCCCGATGCCGGAGGCGAGCCCCGTGGCGATCCGCCGGGTCATGGCGTCGCGGCCGCTGTGCACGGCGAGGAGCCAGGCGCCGGCCGCGAGGATGCCGAACAGGGCGACCGCCAGCCCGACGAACGGTGCGAGCGCGGTGTACCCGTCGGCTCCGTCGGGGCCGAAGTGCGTCGCGACGGGGTCGGGCAGGTCGTCGCGCCACGCCGCGGCCAGGACGACGGTCGCGGCCAGCGCCAGGGCGGCGGGGACGAGGCCCAGCGCGGTGCTGGCGGTCCGGTGCGGTACGCCGTGCATCGGGGTGGTGAGCGTGGTCATCGTGCCTCCTGCGAGGTGAGCGCGGCCTTCACGAGGCCGAGGGTCGTGTCCGGGGCGAGCCCGGCGGTGCGCGCGGCGGCGACCAGGGCGGCCACCGCGTCGTGCACCGGCGCCAGGTCGGTGGTGCCGCGCTCCGCCACGACGGCGCCCCGGCCCCGGCGCAGCTCGAGCAGCCCCTCGTCCCGCAGGTCCTGGTACGCGCGCAGGACGGTGTGCAGGTTGATGTCGAGCGACGCCGCGAGCGTGCGGGCCGCGGGCAGTCGCGCCCCGGGTGCGAGGTCGCCGCTCAGCACCGCGCCGCGGACCTGCGCGGACAGCTGGGCGAACAGCGGCTCCGCCGAGGTGGGGTCGATGCGCAGCAGCATGTGGCCACCCTAGTTGTTCCATGACAACTAGAACAAGTTGCTCCGCACGGAAGGGCGGCAGTGGCGGGCGGGGCGGCGCGTCGGTGGTTCACCGACCGGCAACGCACGCGCCCTAAGGTGTGCCCACGGCGCACCCTCCCGCGCCCGCACCACCACGGAAGGACCCCGACATGCCCGGCGCAGCCCACCACATCGCCCTCGTCGCCCACGACAACAAGAAGGTCGAGCTGCTGCGCTGGGCCGAGTTCAACCGCGGCACCCTGTCCCGGCACCACCTCTACGCGACCGGCACCACCGGCACGATGCTGCAGTACGAGCTCGGCCTGCCGGTCACGCGGCTGCTGTCCGGCCCGGTCGGCGGCGACCAGCAGATCGGCGCGAAGATCGCCGAGGGCGTCATCGACATGCTGATCTTCTTCTGGGACCCGCTGGAGCCCCAGCCGCACGACCCGGACGTCAAGGCGCTGCTGCGGATCGCCGCGGTGTGGAACGTCCCGATGGCGGCGAACGTCGCGACCGCGGACATGCTGATCTCCTCGCCGATGCTCAGCGAGGCGTGGACCGGTAGGCCGGAGATCACGCCGCGCCCGTGGGAGGGCGGCCCCGTCGCCTGACCGGCGTCAGATGTAGATCGCGGGGTCGTCGACCTCGGGCTCCGGGGGAGCGGCGGCCGGCTTCTGCCGGATCGTCGCGGGGACGCCGACGGCGACGGCCCCGGCGGGCACGTCCTTGAGCACGACGGCGTTCGCGCCGATCTGCGCGCCGTCGCCGATCCACACGGGCCCGAGCACCTTCGCGCCCGCGCCGACCACCACGCCGTCGCCGACGGTGGGGTGCCGCTTGCCCCGCGTCATCGTCTTGCCGCCGAGGGTCGCGCCGTGGAACAGCACGACGTCGTCGCCGATGACCGCGGTCTCGCCGACCACCACGCCCATGCCGTGGTCGATGAACAGCCGGCGCCCGACGGTCGCGCCGGGGTGGATCTCCACCCCGGTGACCGCGCGGGACACCTGCGACAGGAGCCGGGCCGGCAGACGCAGGCCCGGCTCCCGCCACATGCGGTGCGCCACCCGGTGCACCCACACGGCGTGCAGGCCGGGGTAGGCGAGCGCGACCTCGAGCCTCGACCGCGCGGCCGGGTCCCGGCGCTGCGCGGCGTCCAGGTCCTCGCGCAGGGTGCGGGCGAACCGCCGGGCGCGCCGCCAGTGCGCACCCAGGTCGCCCGCGGCGGTGCGCGGGTCGGACGCCGCGCGCGCGGGGCTCGGCACGCCCTGCCCGTCGGGGCGGGGCGCGCCGCCCGGGCGCGGCAGTCGGGTGGTCGAGGTCATCGCGATCAGTCCAGGAGGTCGGCGTACAGGATGGAGGACAGGTAGCGCTCGCCGAACGACGGGATGATCACGACGATCAGCTTCCCGGCGTTCTCGGGGCGCTTGCCGAGCTCGATCGCGGCGTGCAGCGCGGCACCCGAGGAGATCCCGACGAGCAGGCCCTCCTCCTTGGCGGCGCGGCGCGCGACGGCCACGGCGGTGTCGGCGTCCACGTCGATGATCTCGTCGTAGACGCCGGTGTCGAGGATCTCCGGCACGAAGTTCGCGCCGATGCCCTGGATCTTGTGCGGCCCGGGCTGGCCCCCGTTGAGGATCGGCGACTCGGCCGGCTCGACGCCCACGATCTGCACGCCGGGCTTGCGCTCCTTGAGCACCTGACCGACGCCCGTGATCGTGCCGCCGGTGCCGATGCCCGCGACCAGGATGTCGACGGCGCCGTCGGTGTCCGCCCAGATCTCCTCGGCGGTGGTGCGGCGGTGGATCGCGGGGTTGGCCTCGTTCGCGAACTGCCGGGCCAGGACGGCGCCCGGGCGCTCCGCGACGATCTCGTTCGCCCGGTTCACCGCGCCCTTCATGCCCTCGGACGCCGGCGTGAGGATCAGCTCGGCGCCGTAGGCCCGCAGCAGCGCGCGGCGCTCCTTGGACATCGACTCCGGCATGGTCAGCACGACGTCGTAGCCGCGGGCCGCGCCGACGAACGCCAGCGCGATGCCGGTGTTGCCGCTCGTGGCCTCGACGATCGTCCCGCCGGGCTGCAGCTCGCCGGACGCCTCGGCGGCGTCCACGATGGCGACGCCGATGCGGTCCTTCACCGAGCTGGCCGGGTTGTAGAACTCGAGCTTGCCGACGACCGTCGCGTCGACGCCCTCGGTCAGCTTGTTGATCCGCACCAGCGGGGTGTTGCCGATGAGCTGCGTCGCGTCGTCGTAGATGCGTGCCATGTCCGGGTCCGTCCGTCCTGTGGTTCCGACAAGAGGGTGGTGCAGGGGGCCGTGGGAGGCCGCGCGGCGAGGAGGGGTCCGGCCGCGGGTCGAGGGCGAGCGATGGCCCGGCAGCGGGTGCCCCGGGTCGGGCCTCCGCCGGCGCGCGGCGGAGCGGCCACCGCTCTAGCGACAGCGACAGGTGCTCGCGGGCGCGAGCGCGACGGGGACGGCGGCGCGAGCGGTGCTCGGCGGGCGCGGCGAGGAGCCCGCGGTGCTCGGCGCGATGACGCGCATGCCCGGCTCCCTTCCCCGTCAGGTCGGCGTCAGGGCCGACAGGCCTGACAGTAGCCCCAACGCTCCGAGCCCCACAAAGATGCCCGGCGGTGGGACGATGCCGGTCATGAGGGTGGACGACGCGGTTCCCGACGTGCTCGGCGGCGACTGGGTGCAGCGCACCCTGCACCTGGTGCCGGACGCCCAGGGCGACCCCGTCGCCACGCTCGTCCACCGGCGGGACGCCGGCGCGGACCGCACCCGGCCGGCGGTGCTCTACGTGCACGGGTTCGTCGACTACTTCTTCCAGACCCACGTCGCGGACGCCCTCGCCGAGCGCGGCTACGACCTGTACGCCCTCGACCTGCGCGACTACGGCCGCTCGATCCGCCCGGGTCGGGAGCCCAACGACACCCGGGAGCTCGCGGTCTACGCGGAGGAGATGGACGCGGCCCTCCGGCTGGTCCGCGCGGAGCACGACCGCGTCGTCCTGCTCGGCCACTCGACCGGCGGGCTGGTCGCGGCGCTGTGGGCCCACCACCGGCGGGGCCGCGGCCGCGTCGACGCGGTGGTGCTCAACAGCCCGTGGCTGGCCGTGCGGGGGTCGTGGTTGGAGCGCCGGGTCCTGGCCCCCCTGCTGGACCACGTGGTCGGCCGGGTCGCGCCGGGGGTGATCGTGTCCCGCATCGGCGAGCACTACGGCCGTGCCCTGCACGTCGACGGCGGCGGCGAGTGGACGTACGACCTCGCGTGGAAGCCGCACGAGGGCTTCCCCGTGCGCGCCGGGTTCGTCCGGGCCGTGCGCCGCGGCCACACCGAGGTCGCGCGGGGCCTGGACATCGACGTGCCGGTGCTCGTGCTCGCGTCCGACGCGAGCGGCCCGGACGACCGCTGGCACGACGGCCTGCTCACCACCGACTCCGTGCTGGAGGTCGCCGACATGCGGCGCCTCGCGCCCCGGCTGGGCCCCGACGTGACGTACGAGGAGATCGGCGGGGGAGCGCACGACCTGGCGTTGTCCCCGCTGCCGGCGCGGACCCGGTACCTGGACGACGTCGTCGAGTGGCTGGACGTCACCCTGTCGCGGGCGGGCGCCTGACGCCTCCCCGGTGATCAGCGCTCATGTGACGGCAGACAGCAGGACCAGCATGCCGAGGAGCCCGGCGCACCACACGGCCAGCGGCACCAGCCGCATCCGGGGGCTCCGGCTCCGCATCCGCCGGCTCCATGCGAGCACGCCGACGGTCAGCGCCGCCAGGCCGAGGAACGGGAGCGCGAGGACGAGGACGTCGGGCACGACCTGATCCGACCACGGGCCGCCGCGACGCGCCAGGTCACCGGGGGTGCCGGTCAGAACAGCGGCCAGGGCACGGCCGGCATCTCGCCCTCGGGGCCGGGGAACCGCGCTTCGGCCAGCAGCCGCTCGCACCGTGTCCGCAGCGCCGTGAGCTCCGAGTCGGCCAGCAGCGGCCGCAGGCGCTCGCCGAGGTCCGCGTCGAGCGCGTCGCGCACCCGCGTGACCACGGCGCGCTCGTCGTCGTGCAGCTCCTCGCCGACCCAGCCCCACAGCACGGTGCGGAGCCTCGGCTCGACGTGGAACGTCACCCCGTGGTCCACGCCGAGGCGGCGCCCGTCCGGGAGCGGCAGCACGTGGCCGCCCTTGCGGTCGGCGTTGTTGACGACCACGTCGAACAGGGCCAGCCGGCGCAGCGCCGCGGAGTCCTCGTGCACGAGCGTCACGGGGTCGCCGTCTTCGTCACCGCCCTCCAGCACCGCGCGCCAGCCCTCCGCCGGCACGTCCGGGGTGGGCACGACGTCGACGGGGTCCTGGTCCGGGTCCGGCTCCTGCCAGAGCTGGACCATGCCGGGGCCGAGCGGGCCGTCCCGGAGCCAGGTGCGCGGGACCACGCCCCAGCCGCCGGCCTCCGACACCAGATACGCCGCCGCCTCGCGGTGCGCGAGCGTGCCGTCCGGGAAGTCCCAGAGCGGCTTCTCGCCCGCGACGGGCTTGTAGACGACCTGGACGTCCCCGATCCGGGCGAGGAACGTCGCGTTGGACGCGACGGTGATGCGGCCGACGACCTCGAGCGGGCCGTCGAGGGCGTCGCCGTCCGGGTCCTCCGCCGGGTCCGGGGCGGTCACCAGGTCTCGGGCGCCGCGCAGTCGTGGCCGTCCGGGTCCATCGGCTCGCCGCAGCGCGGGCACGCCGGCCGGCCGGCCCGGACCACGCGGCGCGCGCGCTCGGCGAACGCCCGTGCGGTCCCGACCGGCATCCGCAGCACCAGGGCCTCCTCCGGCTCCGGGTCCTCCTCCACGAGCCGGGCGGCCTCCTCCTCGGACTCGACCACCAGGAGCGGGTACGCCTCCACGACGACCTGCGCGGTGGACCGGTCGAAGTGCAGGCGCATCTGACCGAGCCGGAAGTCCTCCTCGACGGGCTGCTCGACCGGGCCGTCGTCGACCAGCTCGGGGAGCGCCGTGGCGGGCACGCTGAACCGGTTCCCGTCCTCCGCCATCAGGTCGTCGAGCACCTCGTCGATCTTGTCGGCGAGGGACGCGGCCCACTCCTTCTCCATCGCGATGGAGGTCAGCCGGCGACCGGTGCGGGCCTGCAGGTAGAAGGTGCGGGCGCCCGGGCGCCCGACGGTGCCGATGACGACGCGGTCGGGCCAGTCGTGCTCGTGGAGGAGAGTCGCCATGCCCCCATGCTAGGAGCGGTCACCGACAGCGGCGCGGGACGCCCCGTGCCCGGCCCCGCCGCCGACGGGCGCGTCTCCCGCGGGGCCCGCGGCGCGCAGCCACGACAGGTCGCCGGCGTCCGTGTTCGTCGCGACGACGTCCGGCCGGGCGGGGCCGTACCGCACGACCGACACCGAGGCCGGGCCCGCGCTCAGCCGCTGGAACAGGTCCAGGTGCATGCCCAGGGCGTCCGCGAGCACGGCCTTGACGATGTCCCCGTGGGTGACCGCGGCCCAGACCGCCCCCGGCCCGTGCTCGGCCTCGACCGCGGCGTCGAGCTCCCGGACGGCCGCCACGGCGCGGGCCTGCATCGCGGCGAGCGACTCGCCGCCCGGGAAGACCGCCGCGCTCGGCTGCGTCTGCACGGTGGCCCACAGCGGCTCGGACGTCAGGTCGCGCAGCGTCCGGCCCTGCCACGCGCCGTAGTCGCACTCGGTGAGCCGGTCCTCCACCGGCGTCCGCGGCGCGGCGTCCTGCCGCTCGACGATCGCCTGCGCGGTCTCGCGGCAGCGCTCGAGCGGGCTGCTGACCACGGCGACCAGCGGGACGACGGCGAGCCGCTCGCCGGTCCGCGCCGCCTGCTCACGCCCGGTCGCGTCGAGCAGGACCCCGGGGGTGCGCCCTGCCAGGACGCCGTCGGCGTTCGCGGTGGTGCGGCCGTGGCGGACGAGGAGGACGGTGGCCATGCGCGCAGCCTAGGCACGGCGAGGGGGCCGCGTGGGCTACCGTCGGCCGGTGCGGACGGCGGGAGTGGTCGGCGGCGGTCCTGCGGGGCTGGTCGCCGCGGAGGTGCTGGCCCGGTCGGGCGTGGCCGTCACGGTCTACGACCGGATGCCGTCGGTCAGCCGCAAGCTGCTGCTCGCCGGGCACGGCGGCCTCAACATCACGCACTCCGAGGACCGGGAGCGGATGCTCGCCCGCTACGGCGCCTCGGCGGACCGGCTCGCGCCGATGATCGACGCGTTCACCCCCGCGGACCTGCGCGCGTGGTGCGCGGGGCTGGGGGAGCCGACGTTCGTCGGGTCGAGCGGGCGCGTCTTCCCGCAGTCGTTCCGGGCGACGCCGCTGGTCCGCGCCTGGCTGACCCGGCTCGACGGTCTCGGGGTGCGCCTCGAGAAGCGGCAGCGCTGGACCGGCTGGACCGCCGACGGCGCGGGGCTGCGGCTGACGGCCGTCGGCGGCGCCACCGACGGCGCCGAGCGGGAGGTGCGGCACGACGTCGTGCTGTTCGCGCTCGGCGGCGCGTCGTGGCCGCGGCTCGGTGCCGACGGCAGCTGGATCGACGCGTTCGCCCGCCGCGGGGTGGCGGTCGCGCCGCTGCGGGCGGCCAATGTCGGGATGCGCGTCGGCTGGACGGCCGAGTTCGCCGACCGGTTCCAGGGCGTGCCGCTCAAGAGCGTCGCCCTGACCGTCCGCGGCCAGGACGCGGCGCCGGTGCGCGGGGACGCGATGGTGACCCGGACCGGCATCGAGGGCGGCCCGGTCTACGCGAGCGGTGCCGCGGTCCGCGCCGCGCTCGACGCCGACGGCCGGTGCGTCCTCGAGGTGGACCTGCGCCCCGACCTGACCGCTGCCCGGCTGGCCGAGCGGCTGGCGCGTCGCCGACCCCGGGACTCCCGGTCGAGCTGGCTGCAGCGGTCGATCGGCCTGGACCGGGTCGCGATCGCCCTGCTGCGCGAGGCGACCGGGAACGCGGTGCCCGACGACCCCGCCGCGGTGGCCGCCCTGGTGAAGGCGGTGCCCGTGGTGGTCACCGCGACGATGCCCATCGACAAGGCGATCTCCAGCGCGGGCGGCATCCGCTGGTCCGAGGTGGACGACGCGCTGATGCTGCGGGCGCTGCCCGGCACGTTCGTCGCGGGGGAGATGCTCGACTGGGAGGCGCCCACCGGCGGGTACCTGCTGCAGGCGTCCTTCAGCACGGGTGTCGCCGCGGCGCACGGGATGCTCGCGTGGCTCGGTCGAGCAGGGGAGCGGATGACGGGAATCGAACCCGCGTAGCCAGTTTGGAAGACTGGGGCTCTACCATTGAGCTACATCCGCGCAGGCCCGCCAGGGCGAGCCGCCGGACCAGGGTACCGGGTCCGGCGCCGGACCCCACGCCACTAGACTCGCCCCCGCACGGGATGTGGCGCAGGTTGGTAGCGCGTCCGCTTTGGGAGCGGAAGGTCGTCGGTTCGAATCCGTCCATCCCGACTCCGCTTCTCTCGTCCGAGGACCGCGCGCATGGCCGTCGACGCCGCCGAGCTCGGCCCCGTCCTCCGTCTGCTCGCCGACCGGGTGCCCGGACTGGTCCCCGACGCCTGGGTGCCGTCCGTGCAGGGCGCGGTGGGCCACGTGGTCGGCGCGACCGGCCCGTCCGGCGACCGCTACGTGCTCAAGGTGCTCCCGCCGGCCGTCGCGGACCGGCTGCCGGCGGAGGTCGCGGCGCTGGGACTGCTCGCCGGCGTGCCGGAGGTCCCCGTGCCCGCGGTCGTCGCGCACGGCGCCGCGCCGGACGGCGGCGGGTACCTGCTCATGACGCGGCTCGACGGCGTCCGGTGGGCCGACCGCCGGGCGCGGCTGGACGCGACGACGACCTCCGACCTCACCGCCGAGGTCGGGCGGGCGCTGCGCCGGGTGCACGGAGTCCCGGGCCCCTGGTTCGGTGAGCTGACGGGCCAGGGGCCGAGGTGGTCGACCGCGTGGGACCGGGTGCAGGCGCGCACCGACGAGCTGCTGGCCGACTACCGCCGGGTCGGTGGCGCGGCGGACCTGGAGAGCCGGGTCCGGGCGCTGGTGCGCGACCACCGCCACGCGTTCCGGGCCTGCGAGGGCCCGGTGCTGTGCCACCGCGACCTGGTCGACGGGAACGTGCTCGTGTCCGACGACGACGCCGCGCGGCTCTCCGGGGTGGTCGACCTGGAGCGTGCGGGGTGGGACGACCCGGTGGCGGACCTCGCGCTGACGCTGTCGCACGTCCGGCAGCACGTCCCGGGGGACGCGGAGGTGCTCGTCGCGGGGTACGGGGCGCTGGGGCCGGACGAGCAGGCGCGCCTGGGCGTGCACGAGGTGCTGCACCTCGTCGCCGAGCTGTCGTGGGTGGCGCACGACCGGCCGGCGGGCTGGCGGGAGTCGGTCGAGCGGCTCGACGGCCTGGTGCGTGCGCGGGTGTGAGCGAGTCGCCGGTGTGGTGTGATGGGTAGACGAGATCGTCTACCTGAGGAGCCCGCCATGGCACGCGCAGAGCACGGCACCCCCGAGGGACCCGAGGCGCGGCCGGTACGCAGCCCCCTGCGGACGGCGGGCCGGATCGCGCTCGGCGCCGTGCTGGTGTTCGCGGGCACCAGCCACCTGACCTTCGCGCGTGAGGAGTTCCAGGCGCAGGTGCCCGGGTGGGTGCCGGTGGACGAGGACGCGGTGGTGCTCGGCTCGGGCGTCGTCGAGATCACGCTGGGGACGGCGCTCGCGGTCGCCCCGCGGCGGTACCGCACGGCGGTCGGCTGGCTGGCGGCGGCGTTCTTCGTCGCGATCTTCCCCGGGAACGTCTCGCAGCACGTCACGCGCACCGACGCCTTCGGGCTGGACTCCGACGCCAAGCGGCTGGCCCGGCTGCCCTTCCAGGCGCTCCTCGTCGCGTGGTCGCTCTGGTCCACCGGCGCGTGGCGCGCCTGGCGCCGCCGCCCCCGCTGACGGGAGCGCGCCCGGCGCCGCGTCCGCCGAGGTCGTCACACCGTCACGAGGTCGTCCCGCAGACCTGACGACCTCGTGCACGACTGACGACCTCGGCCGCGGTGGGCGACCCGCGCCGGCCGTCCGGTTTCGCGGCGGCGTGCGCCCGTGGCGTACGATCGTCCGGCCGGTGCGCGCGTCCAGTCATGCCCGCACGCGCCGAAGCGTGCCGCCCACGGGGGAGCGAGGATCCGCCTCGCCGGTGCGCCCGAGCTCCCCACGCCGGACCCCCGGCGCAGACCGTCCGAGCAGTTGGAGACCACTGAAGTGAAGAGCGCCGTCGAGACCCTGGAGCCCACCAAGGTCAGGCTGACCGTCGAGGTTCCGTACGACGAGCTCAAGCCGAGCATCGATCACGCCTACGCGCACATCGCGGAGCAGGTGACGATCCCCGGCTTCCGCAAGGGCAAGGTCCCGCCGCGGATCATCGACCAGCGCGTCGGCCGCCCCGCGGTGATGGAGCACGCCGTCAACGAGGGCCTGTCCGGCTTCTACGCCGAGGCCGTCCGCGAGAACAAGCTGCGCCCGCTCGGCCAGCCCGAGGTCGACGTCACCAAGGTCCCCGGCCTGGTGGCGGGCGACACGGACGGCGACCTGGTCTTCACGGCCGAGGTCGAGGTCCGCCCCGAGATCGAGGTCCCCGCGCTGGACGGGCTGTCCGTCACGGTCGAGGGCCCGGAGGTCACGGACGAGGACGTGCAGGGCCGCCTGGACGCGCTGCGCGAGCGCTTCGGCACCCTGGTCGGCGTCGACCGCCCGGCCGCCGAGAAGGACTTCGCCGTGATCGACCTGGTCGCGAAGATCGCCGACGAGGAGGTCGACACCGTCTCCGGCGTCTCCTACCAGATCGGCTCGGGCAACATGCTCGAGGGCCTGGACGAGGCGCTGACGGGCCTGTCGGCCGGCGAGACCACGACCTTCGAGACCACGCTGGTCGGCGGCGACCACGCCGGCGAGGTCGCGCAGGTCACGGTGACCGCGAGCTCCGTCAAGGAGCGCGAGCTGCCCGAGGCCGACGACGACTTCGCCCAGATGGCCTCGGAGTTCGACACGATCGACGAGCTGATGGCGGACCTGCGCGAGCAGGCGTCCAAGATCAAGGCGCAGAACCAGGCCGTGCAGGCCCGCGACGTCCTGCTGGAGCAGCTGCTCGAGCAGGTCGAGATCCCGGTCCCGCAGGGCGCCGTCGAGGCCGAGGTGCACCGTCACCTCGAGTCCGAGGGCCGCCTGGAGGACGACGTGCACCGCGCCGAGGTCGCCGAGCAGGCCACCACCGCGCTGCGCAACCAGATCCTCCTGGACACCCTGGCCGAGAACCTCGAGGTCAAGGTCAACCAGGGCGAGCTCGTCGACTACCTGGTGAGCGCGTCCCGCCAGTACGGCATGGACCCGAACACCTTCATCCAGACCATCGACCAGCAGGGCCAGATCCCGGCCATGGTGGCGGAGGTCGCGCGCTCGAAGGCGCTGGCCGTCGCGCTGCGCCGTGTCGCCGTCGTCGACGGTGCCGGTGCCCCGGTGGACCTGTCCGAGTTCATCGGCACGGACGAGGAGGACGCCGCGCAGTCGGCCCTCGAGGACGCCGTGCAGACGGCCGCGGCCGACGGTGCCGACGTCGAGGAGCCCACGGAGGCCGCCGAGGCCCCCGAGGCGACCGAGGACGACGCCAAGGCCTGACCCGCTCGACGAGGGCCCCGCACCGCGCGCCGGTGCGGGGCCCCCGTGCATCCCGGCACACCCGACGAGCGCCCCGCCCGGCGCCCCGCCCACGTGCGCCGACAGCGAAACGGGCGCCGGGCGGGACGAACCGCAGGTGGGCCGGGCGTTAGGGTCGCTGCAACAGCACGGCCCGCCCCGGGGTCACCGGCGCGGGCAGAGCACAAGCCTGACGAGGGAGCCTTCGTGAACGACCAGACGCCGGCCATCGCCCGGGCAGAGTCCGGCGGACTCGGCCTCAACGACAGCATCTACAACCGGCTCCTGCGGGAGCGCATCATCTGGCTGGGGTCGGAGGTCCGGGACGAGAACGCCAACGCCATCTGCGCGCAGATGATGCTGCTGGCCGCCGAGGACCCGGACAAGGACATCTTCCTGTACATCAACTCGCCCGGCGGCTCCATCACCGCGGGCATGGCGATCTACGACACGATGCAGTTCATCCAGCCCGACGTCGCCACCGTGGCGATGGGCATGGCGGCGTCGATGGGGCAGTTCCTGCTCTCCTCGGGCGCCAAGGGCAAGCGCTACGCGACCCCGCACGCCCGCGTGATGATGCACCAGCCGTCCGGCGGCATCGGCGGCACCGCCACCGACGTGCGGATCAACGCCCAGCTCATCCTGCACATGAAGACCGTGCTGGCGGGCCTGATCGCCGAGCAGACCGGCAAGTCGGTGGAGCAGATCACCGCCGACTCGGACCGCGACCGCTGGTTCACCGCCCCCGAGGCGCTGGAGTACGGGTTCGTCGACAAGGTCGTGACCCACGCCGGTGCCGTGACCGGCGACGGCGGCATGCAGGCCGGCTGAGCCGCGCCGCCCGCCCCACGACACCCGAGACCTGAAGGAGAGCTCAGTGAGCACCGAGTCGCAGTTCATCGCCCGGGCCGGGCGCCTCGCCGGCGGCTGGGGCGCAGCAACCCCGGCGCCGAGCGCCCGGTACGTGCTGCCCCAGTTCGAGGAGCGCACGGCCTACGGCTTCAAGCGGCAGGACCCGTACACCAAGCTGTTCGAGGACCGCATCATCTTCCTCGGCGTGCAGGTGGACGACGCCTCCGCGGACGACATCATGGCCCAGCTGCTGGTCCTGGAGTCGACCGACCCCGACGGCGTCATCACGCTGTACATCAACTCGCCCGGTGGCTCGTTCACCGCGCTGACCGCGATCTACGACACGATGCAGTACATCAAGCCGCAGATCCAGACGGTGTGCCTGGGCCAGGCGGCCTCGGCCGCGGCGGTCCTGCTGGCCGCCGGCACCCCGGGCAAGCGCCTGGCGCTGCCGAACGCCCGCGTGCTGATCCACCAGCCCGCGATGGAGGGCGGCGGCTACGCGCAGGCCTCCGACATCGAGATCCACGCGAACGAGCTGATCCGGATGCGTGAGTGGCTCGAGGAAACCCTCGCGCACCACACCGGCCAGCCGATCGACAGGGTGCGGCAGGACATCGAGCGCGACAAGATCCTCACCGCGGCGCAGGCGCACGAGTACGGTCTGGTGGACCAGGTGCTCGCCAGCCGCAAGGGTGTCGTCGCCACGACCGTCGAGCCGTCGGCCTGACACGCGTCCCGGGGCCCGCTGCCGTCGCGCAGCGGGCCCGGGGAACGGCCCGGCCGGACGACACGCCCGGCTCAGGGGCGTGGAGGGGCGACACCGCGCCCGGCGTGGTGTGCAATGGACCGATGGGCGGCCGGCTCCGGCCGGACCGCCCCAGCTGAGGACTCAGCGACGACGCGACCGCCGACGGTCGCACCGAGGGAAGGGGACGCACGTGGCTCGCATCGGGGACGGCGCGGACCTTCTCAAGTGCTCGTTCTGCGGCAAGTCGCAGAAGCAGGTCAAGAAGCTCATCGCGGGGCCAGGGGTCTACATCTGCGACGAGTGCATCGAGCTGTGCAACGAGATCATGGAGGAGGAGCGCGCGGAGGCCACCGAGATCGGCATGGTGGAGCTGCCCAAGCCGAAGGAGATCTTCGCGTTCCTCGAGCAGTACATCGTCGGGCAGGAGCCCGCGAAGCGGTCGCTCGCCGTGGCGGTCTACAACCACTACAAGCGCATCCAGGCGGGTGAGGCGACCCCGACGGTCGGCGCCGACCGGTCGGAGGACGCCGTCGAGATCGCGAAGTCGAACATCCTGCTGATCGGCCCCACGGGCTGCGGCAAGACGTACCTCGCGCAGACGCTGGCGAAGATGCTCAACGTCCCGTTCGCCATCGCGGACGCCACGGCCCTCACCGAGGCCGGCTACGTGGGCGAGGACGTCGAGAACATCCTGCTCAAGCTCATCCAGGCCGCCGACTTCGACGTGAAGAAGGCCGAGACCGGGATCATCTACATCGACGAGATCGACAAGATCGCCCGCAAGAGCGAGAACCCGTCGATCACGCGCGACGTGTCCGGCGAGGGCGTGCAGCAGGCGCTGCTGAAGATCCTCGAGGGCACGACGGCGTCGGTGCCGCCGCAGGGCGGGCGCAAGCACCCGCACCAGGAGTTCATCCAGATCGACACGACGAACGTGCTGTTCATCGTCGCGGGCGCGTTCGCGGGCCTGGACGAGATCATCACCTCGCGCGCCGGCCGCCGGGGCATCGGCTTCGGCGCCCCGCTGCACACCGCGGACGACCGCGACGTGTACGGCGACGTCATGCCGGAGGACCTGCTGAAGTTCGGGCTCATCCCGGAGTTCATCGGCCGCGTGCCGGTCATCACGACGGTGTCCCCGCTGGACCAGTCGGCGCTCGTGCGGATCCTCACCGAGCCCCGCAACGCCCTGGTCAAGCAGTACCAGCGGATGTTCGAGATCGACGGCGTCGAGCTGGAGTTCACGGACGACGCGGTCGAGGCCATCGCGGACCAGGCGCTGCTGCGCGGTACCGGCGCCCGCGGCCTGCGGGCCATCATGGAGGAGGTCCTCCAGCAGGTGATGTTCGAGGTGCCGAGCCGCGACGACGTCGAGAAGGTCGTCGTCAACCGGGGCGTCGTGCTCGAGAACGTCAACCCGACCCTCGTGCCCCGGCAGGCGCCCGCGAAGCGCACGCCGCGGGAGAAGAGCGCCTGAGCGTCGACCGCGCCCCTACGATCGGGGGCGTGACGACACCGCCCGACCCCGCCTCGACGCCCGCCCCCTCGACGGCGGCGGCCCCGACGCCCCCGCCGGAGCTCGCGCGCCTGCGCGGCAGCATCGACAACATCGACGCCGCGCTGATCCACCTGCTCGCGGAGCGGTTCAAGGCGACGCAGCAGGTCGGGGTGCTCAAGGCGCGCCTCGGCCTGCCGGCCTCCGACCCGGGGCGTGAGGCGCAGCAGGTCGCCCGCCTGCGGGACCTGGCGCACCAGGCGGACCTGGACCCGGTGTTCGCGGAGAAGTTCCTCGCGTTCATCGTGGAGGAGGTCATCCGGCACCACGAGGCCATCGCCGCGGGGCCCGACGGGCAGGGTGGCGCCACCGCCGGCTGAACCGGCCCGCGTCACCCTCCGGGGTGGCGCCGGACGCCGTGCTGTCAGAGGGTGGGAGGGGTCAGGACCGGTCGGCCGGCGTGGCCCGAGGGCGTGCGCCGGCGTGGCCGACAAGCGCACCCCTCGGAGGTCGCCTCGTGGAACTGCACTGGCTCAAGCCCCTGCTCGGACGTCCCGCCCCCTTCATCACGGTTCACCTCGACGCCACCCGGGCGGACGCGTCCGGCGACGAGGAGGTGGCCGGCCGCTGGCGGTCGTTGCGCCGGGAGCTGGAGCGCTCGGGAGCGCAGCAGGGGGTGCTCGACGAGATCGAGCAGCGCGTCACGCGCCCGACCGGCGTGGCCGGCCCGCACGGACGGGTCGTGGTCGCCGACGCCGAGGGCGTGGTGGTCGACCGGGTGCTGAAGGAGCCGCCCGCGCAGTCCACCGCCGAGCTCGGCGACGTGCCGAACCTGATGCCGGCGGTGCGCGTGTCCGACCAGGCCACGCGGTTCCTGCTGGTGGAGATCGACCGGCAGGGCGCGGACTTCACGTGGTCGGACGGCTCGGGGCTGCGGGACGCCGAGAAGGAGTCCGTCGAGGGGGACCACGACGTCCTGCGCAAGGTCAAGGAGACCGGCGACGGCTGGCGGAGCCGGCGGGTGCAGATGCGCGCCGAGGACTCCTGGGAGCGCAACGCCGAGACCGTCGCGGCCGACCTGGACCGGCAGGTGATCGCGCGCAAGCCGGAGGTCGTGCTGGTCACGGGCGACGTGCGGGCGGTGCCGCTGCTGTGCCACGCCGTCGGCGCCCGCACCAAGGACCTGATCGTGGAGGTGCCGGGCGGCTCGCGCGCCGACGGCGTCAACCAGGAGGTGTTCCACCAGCGGGTCGTCGAGGCGCTGGAGGCGTTCCGGCAGCGCCGCCGGGAGGGCGTGCTGGAGGCGTACCGCGGGGAGCTGGGCCGCGGGGCCGCGGCCGTCACGTCGGTGGACGACGTCGTCACCGTGCTCCAGCGCGGGCAGGTGCGCGAGCTCGTGCTGCACGAGGACGTGACGCTGCCGGGCTCGCCGCTCGCGGAGCGGCGGCTCTGGGTCGGCCCGGAGCCGCTGCAGATCGCGAGCAGCGAGGCGGACCTGACCGGGATCGGCGTCACCGAGGGCGCCCGTCAGATGCCGGCGGACGTGGCGCTGCTGCGCGCCGCGCTGGGCCAGGACGCCGGCCTGACCATCGCCCCGGACGGGCAGGTCGAGGTGGTCGACGGCATCGGCGCGCTGCTGCGCTGGAACGACGGGTCGACGCCGAGCGAGGCCCTGCCGACGCAGTCCGCCGACCAGGGGCGGCTGCACGACGTGGTCTGACCCCGCACGCGCCGCAGGGGGCGCCTCCGCACGTGCGTGCGGGGGCGCCCCCTGCGGCGTTCGCCCGAGGCGGCCTCAGGCCGCGGCGGTCGTCCAGTCGCCGTCGGCGGTCACGACGACCACCGTCGGACCGGCGCTCACCGGGACGGTGCCCGTGTACGGACCGATCTCGTTCACGAGCAGGCCGGCGGAGAACAGGTCGCCCGTCATCTCGTAGACGACGAAGTTCATCTGCCCGGCGTGGGTCAGCGCGAGGTTCGCCGCCGGGCCCTCGTACAGGAACAGGCCGTCCCCGTGGCCCGCGGCCGGCAGCGCCGGGACGGACGCGACCGGGGAGATCGTCAGCGTCCACGCGCCGTCGGCCTGCACCTGGATCGACTTCGGCTCCGCGTAGGCGGTCATGCCGAGGCCGGTCGTGCCGTCGTACGCGCCGATCGTGTTGACCAGCAGCTCGGTGGGGGCGTTGTCCACGTCGAGCACCGTGAGCACGAAGTTCGCCTGACCCTGGTGGGTGGCGTGCACGGCGCCGTAGACGACGCCCTCCGGCAGCGTGATCACGGTGTCGCCGGTGCCGGACTGCGAGACGACGTCGAAGGTGCCGAAGCCCGCGTCCGCCCACTGCGCGGCGGTGGCCGGCGCGTCCGCTGCCGGCTCGTCGGCCACGACCTCGTCGGCGGGAGCGGCCTCGTCGACCTGCTCCTGCAGGTCCACGACGGCCTGCTCGGCGGCCTCGTCCAGCGCGGCCGACGTGCCGGCGGCGAACAGGGCGCCGCTGACGATGTTGCCGATGATGCCGAGCACCACCAGGGCCCCCGTGACGATCCAGGCGAGCTTCTTGTGCTGGTCGTAGCCCGCGAGGCGCCGGCCCTGCTTGTCCTTCTGGGCGCCGGTGAGGACCAGGATCAGGTCGACGAGCGACCACACGCCGAGCCCGCCGATCGTCAGCAGCTTCGCGATGCCCGTGCCGATCTTGCCGAGGTAGAAGCGGTCGACGCCGAGCGTGCCGACGAACGCCGACAGCAGCCACGTGGCGACGAACGACTTGTCGGACTCCTGGCCCGCGAGCCAGGGCGCCTGGCCGGGCACGGGCGGCGCGTAGCCGTAGGCGGGCTGCTGCGGCACGGCGCCGTAGCCCTCGGGCGCGGGCGGCGGGACGGGGGAGGGCTGCTGCGGGTAGGACACCGGTGGCTCCGAGGGTCGGGTCGACGCGCGGGGCCGCTCGCCTCGCGCGCGCCGAACCTATGAGCCGGCTGTGCGCGGCGTCCCGGGAACGAAGGGTGAATGGCCGCGCGAACGGGTGAAGCGCGCGGGGTGTCAGCGCTGGTCAGGCCAGCAGCGTCGAGCCGATGAACCCGTCCACCAGCGTCCCGTCGTCCGCGACCCGCGGGACGCCGGGCGGGACCGCGAACTGGGCCGACGCGGTGTGCTGGACGTACTCCGACATGAGGTCCTGCGCGGCGAGCGCCTGCTGGACGGGCACGAACTGCGCGCGCGGGTCCCGGGTGAACGCGATGAAGTACAACCCGGCGTCGAGCCGCCCCAGGGCGTCGTTCCCGTCGGTGAACGTGTACCCGCGCCGCAGCATCCGGGCGCCGCCGTGCGCGGTGGGGTGCGCGAGGCGCACGTGGGAGGCCGTGTCGATCAGCGGGGACCCGTCCGAGCCGGTGCGGTCGAAGTCCGGCTCGGTGTGCTCCTCGCCGCCGGACAGCGGCGCGCCGATGCCCTTGGTCCGCCCGATCACGCGCTCCTGCTCGCGCAGCGACGAGCGGTCCCAGGTCTCGATCGTCATCCGGATGCGGCGGCCGGTGAGGTAGGTCCCGCCCACCATCCACGACGAGTCCGTGCCCGCCGCGGCGTCGGCCCGGGCGTCGGCGTCCTGCACCCACACGTGCTCCTCGAGGGCGGCGGACTCCTCGGCCATGATGTTCGCGGTGCCGTCCTTGAAGCCGAACAGGTTGCGCGGGGTCGCCTGGGCCGTGGAGGTCGACGACGTCCGGCCGTAGCCGAGCTGCGCCCACCGGATCCGGGCGGTGCCGAACGCCGCCCGGGACAGGTTCCGCACCGCGTGGAACGCCACCTGGGCGTCGTCGCTGCACGCCTGCACCACCAGGTCGCCGTCGCTGCGGGCGGGGTCCAGGTCGTCCCCGGGGAAGTGCGGCAGCGGCGCCAGGGCCCCGGGCAGCCGGCCGGCGAGCCCGAACGGGTCCGACTCCCCGTCGGCGCCCACGAACAGCGACCGCCCGAACCCGAAGGTGAGCGTCAGCCCGGCGGGCGGCAGGTCCGCGGCCTCGCCCGTGTCGTCCGGCGGCGCGTCGTAGCTGCCGCGGTCGAAGCCGACGGGCCCGGCGCCGAGGCCCCGGGTGAGCCGGGCCGCGGTCGTCGTCCAGGTGCGCAGCAGGTCGACCAGCGCGGCGCGGTCCGTGGTGGTGAGGTCGAACGCCGCCAGGTAGAGCCGGTCCTGCGCCGGGGTGACGACCCCGGCCTGGTGGGCGCCCGTGAACGGGTACGTGCGGGCCTCGGCGGCCGCCGCGGCGTCGGGCGCGGTGGCCCGCCCGGCGAACGCCCCGGCGCCGGCGGCGGCCGCCACGCCGGCGACAGCACCGCCGCCCCGGAGCAGCGCGCGGCGGCTGATGCCGCGGCCGCGCGGCTCCGGGGTGGTGGCGGACTCCTCCTCAGGCGGCATCGGTCACCGTCGCGGTGAGCCGGGACAGCGGCTCGCTCACGGCGTCCACCGCGGCGGCGAGCTCGGCGACCTGGTCGGCGGTCAGGTCGGTGTAGGCGACGAAGCCGGTGTCGACGGAGCCGTGCTGTGCGAGCAGGGCGTCCAGGTCGGCGAACCGCTCGTCGAGGTCCGCGACCAGGTCCGGGTCCTGCTCCTGAGCGACCTCGCGCAGTACGCCGAGCGCGACCTCGGCGCCGTCGACGTTCGCGCGGAAGTCCCACAGGTCCGTGTGCGACCAGATCTCCTCCTCGCCGGTGACCTTGCCCGTGGCGACCTCGTCCAGCAGCTCCTTGGCGCCGTTGGAGATCTGGAACGCCTCGAAGGTGAAGTCGTCGGCGGTCACGCGGGACTCGAGCTCCGCGGTCAGCTCGACGAGGCGGTCGGCGGCGGCCTGGCGCTGCTCGGGCGTCAGGGGGACGTAGGTCTCGCCGCCGTTCGCGTCGGGGGCCGGCTGCCAGAGGTCCTTCTCGACGTAGTGCCAGCCGCTCCACTCGTCGCCCTCCGCGAGGTCGGCCTCGCGGGCGTCGAGCAGCGGGTCCAGGTCGCCGAACGACTCCGCGACCGGCTCCACCCGCTCCCAGTGCACGCGCACCGCGGCGTACAGCGACCGCGCGGTGTCGTCGTCGCCGGCGGCGTACGCGTCGGCGAACTCCTGGGTGCCGGTGACGAGCGAGCCGACCTGGTCCTTCACGTACGCGACGTAGTCCGCCTCGGCGTCGGCGAGCTGGTCCGCGACGGCGCCCGTGGGCCCGACCTCGGCGCCCGAGTCCGTGACCGTGAACGCGGAGACGAGCCCGTCGCCGACCATCCCGGGCTTGCACGCGGTGTAGTAGTCGCCCGGGGCGACCTGCACGACGAGGTCGCGGGTCAGGCCGGGGCCGATGTTCTCCACCTCGGACACGACGCGGAGCCGGTCGTCGGCCAGCAGGTAGAACTCGGTCACGTCGTCGCCGCTGTTCGTGACGGTGAAGGTGACGTTCCCGGACGGCGCCTCGGACGCCGAGACGTCGCAGGCGCTCGCCGAGGAGTCGACGGTGATGGCGTCCGCGGCGGCGGGCGCGTCGTTGTCGACGCACGCGGCCAGCGGCAGCGTCAGGGCCGCCAGCGCAGGGCGTCCAGGTCGGCGAACCGCTCGTCGAGGTCCGCGACCAGGTCCGGGTCCTGCTCCTGAGCGACCTCGCGCAGTACGCCGAGCGCGACCTCGGCGCCGTCGACGTTCGCGCGGAAGTCCCA
>NZ_CABEGA010000021.1 GCF_901521055.1 Cellulomonas hominis
GCGGGAGCGTCGGGGTTGTATAGGAGCCCGCCCCCCGCCGGTCTCAGTGGACTACCAGCAGCGCGAGAGCCCGCCGCCCTCCCACAAGTGACGGTGCTGGGCCGGCCCGTCGTCTACAGCCGGCCCAGTGCCAGTCGCACGTTTGATGTCACCTCGGCACATCACGATCCAACCTCGCCCACCCCGGCATCGGGGCCGCGACCTCGTCGACGGGCACGTCGGGGCGAGCACTTGGTGGCGTCTCTTATTCGTCACAGTCAAAGATCCCGTGGTGTCCCGGGCGCCCGTCACTGCGCGAGCAGAAGTCACACGGGGGCGCGTCTGTGATCGCATCTCCAAGCGACCCGCAGTGAACAGCTCTCGGCTCGTGCCATTCCAGCGCGCGACCGTCGCGACACGGTCACCTGCACGAGTGGGTGGAGCACCCGACTGGCCCTGCGGATCCACTCGCATGGCGTAGAGACCGCCGTCACGGCCACCTCTAGGTTCGAAGGTGCGGGTGAAATCACCAGGGACGACAGGCCGCTGGGATCACCCCATCAGCAAGGGGGAACTAATGCAGGTTCGAAAGTCCGTCGGCGCTGTTGCCGCCGTCGTCGCTCTGCTTCTCACATCGGCCGCCGGCGCGTCGGCTGCCCCGTCCACCGGTGCGCCGCCGACTGCCGGGCCGACGGTGGTCCCGAGCGAGCTCAAGGTCGGCGACATCCTGCCCGAGTCGGACGGCACGATCTCCGTCACGAGCGGGCCGGTGGGCGTCCCCGTGAACCCGGCGAGCGCTTCGCTCAACGCCGACGACCCCATCATCTCCCCCCTGTACACCCGCACGTGGGCGTTCACGGGCGACTTCAAGGCCTCGCTGCAGAGCTCGAAGTTCGACAACTCGAACAACGGAGAAATTCGGGTCGGTGGCGTGAACGTCACCAACTGCACGTCGGGGTACGGATCCATCAACATCCAGCTCATCCGCGTGAACTCGCTCAACGTGATCACGTGGACCGGCTCGAACGTCAACTTCCCGTGCAACGGGTCGTACGGCTACAGCTGGGGCGCCCAGCCCAACGCCGGCTACAAGCTCTACTTCTCCCGCACCGGGCCGACCGGAACCGACGAGAACACCAAGCACGTGACGGGCACGGTCTACTACGCCTGAGACCGCTGATAGGCCCCGTGGCGCCCCGGCTGCCCGTCCTGGAGACGGCGCAGCCGGGGCGTCACCGTCTTCAGGCCGATCTTGGCGCCGGCATAGGCGCCGAGCGTGTTCAGCAGCACGTCGTCGATCGTCGATGCTCGACCGCTGTTACTCACGTACTGCAGTACCTCGATGCCGACCGAGATCCCGGCGGCGAGCAGCACAACTTTCCAAGAGGGCCACGGCCGTCGTGCAAGGGCCGGCATCAGGATCCCGATCCAGGAGAGCAACAGAGCATTGCCGGTCAGCTGCACGAGGGTCGTCGCAGTGGGATCGGCCAGTGCGGCGAACGTAGAGAACGGGACGAGGTCGACCACACGCCCCCGGGCCAACATTGGGAACAACGTCAGTACGTAGACCGCGGCGGCGCACGTGCTCGCGAGGACCCACGCCACACCGCGCACCGTCGTTGTGGAGAATCGCCGCCCGCGGCGAGCAGCGATGACCGCGGCGACCACCGCGATGGTCGCCGCGACGAGCGCGATGAGCGCGAGCAACACGGCAAACCCGCCGTAGATGCGGATGTACTGAACCATCGATTCCCCCAGCTCGTCGGTGTCTGCCCAGCGTCCTCCCTGGGCACAGTCCAGCAGGCCACTTTCCTCGGTGTGTCCCCCGACTGCCCGGCACGAAGCCCGGTGCGGTTCCACTTTGACGTCGCACCCGAAGGCAAGTAGCCACCGTCGGGGGCCGCACCCACCTAGGCCGATAGCGGGGGCGGCGTCACTTCGACGACGGGGATGTCTGGACGGGCACCTGGCGGCGTCCCATATTCGCCGCCGACGGTATTCGTGGGGGTGCGCCTACCGGTGGGCTTACCGCGGTCGAAGATCGAGACGTCGCAGCAGCTGGGCGTTGAGCGCGACGACGATCGTGGAGATGGACATCAGGATCGCTCCGACTGACATCGGCATCACGAACCCGATCGGCGCCAGCACGCCGGCTGCGAGCGGGACGGCGACGAGGTTGTAGCCCGCTGCCCACCACAGGTTCTGCTTCATCTTGCGGTAGCTGGCGGCCGACAGGTCGATGACGGAGACCACGGAGCGCGGGTCGTCGCTGGCGAGGATGACGCCGGCGGAGGCGATAGCGACGTCGGTGCCGGCGCCGATCGCGATGCCGACGTCAGCCTGGGCGAGCGCAGGAGCGTCGTTGACGCCGTCGCCGACCATCGCGACGGTCTGACCCTCGCGCTGGAGCTCGGCGACCTTGGCGGACTTGTCCTCGGGGCGCACACCAGCGAAGACCCGGTCGATGCCGATCTCGGTGGCGACTGTGCGGGCGACGGCCTCGGCGTCGCCGGTGATCATGACAACGTCGACGCCGCGGTCGTGCAGCTCGCGGACGGCGGCGCGCGACTCCTCGCGGATCTCGTCGGCGAGCTTCAGGGCGCCGGCGAGGTGCCCGTCGACCAGGACGTGCAGGATGATCGCGCCCTCGGCGCGCCACTGCTCGACGCCGTCGAGCTCGGTGACGCCGTGCTCGTGGAGCAGGTTCGGGCCGCCGACCTCGACGGTGCGTCCGCTGACCCGGGCGCGGACGCCGACGGCCGGTGACGAGGTGAAGTCGGCGGCTGTCGGGACCGAGAGGTGCGCTGCGGCGGTGACGATGGCGCGGGCGAGCGGGTGCTCGCTGTCGGCTTCCGCCGCGGCGGCCATCGTCAGGACGTCGTCGTGCGGGAAGCCGGCGGCGGGGCGCACCTCGGTGACCGTGGGCTGGCCCTTGGTCAGGGTGCCGGTCTTGTCGAACACGACGGTGCCGACGGTTCGCATGCTCTCCAAGGCGAGGCGGTCCTTGACCAGGATGCCGCCGCGCGCGGCGCGCTCGGTGGCGATGGACACAACCAGGGGGATGGCCAGGCCGAGAGCGTGGGGGCAGGCGATCACCAGGACGGTGATGGTGCGGATCACGGCGTCGTCGGGCATCCCGACGATGGACCAGACGAGCGCGGTGACGGCGGCGGCGCCGAGTGCGAACCAGAACAGCAGGGCAGCGGCGCTGTCGGCCAGGCGCTGGGCGCGTGAGGACGAGCTCTGCGCCTCGAGGACGAGCCGCTGGATGCCCGCGAGGGCGGTGTCGTCACCGACGGCGGTCACGCGGAGCCGCAGTGCTGAGTCGGTCGCGACTGTGCCGGCGACGACCCGGTCCCCGGTGGCACGGCGCACGGTGCGGGACTCCCCGGTGACCATGGACTCGTCCATCTCGGCGGCGCCGTCGATGATCGCGCCGTCGGCGGGGACGCGAGCCCCGGGCCGCACGAGGACGATGTCGTCGACGGTGAGGTCAGCGGGGGCCACCCGCACGACGTCGTTGCCTTCGATGCGCTCGGCCTCGTCAGGCAAGAGCGCTGCCAGTGAGTCGAGGGCTGAGGTGGTCTGGGCGAGGGACCGCATCTCGATCCAGTGCCCGAGCAGCATGATCACGATGAGCAGCGCGAGCTCCCACCAGAAGTCGAGCTCGTGCGCGACGACCCCGAGGGTCGCAAGCCAGGAGGCGACGAACGCGACGCTGATCGCCAAAGCGATGAGCAGCATCATCCCGGGGCGCCGGGACCTCAGCTCCTCGGCGGCGCCGGTGAGGAAGGGCGCGCCGCCCCAGGCGAACATCACCGTGCCGAGCACGGGCGAGACCCATGACAGCCACACGAGGTCGGGCAGCTCGTAGCCGAGCAGCATCGCGAACATCCCGCTGGTCGCCACGACCGGGATCGCGAGCACGAGCATGACCCAGAACAGCCGCCGGAACTTCTCGACATGACCCGCGTGGCCGCCGTGCCCGGCGTGACCACCGTGTCCCGCGTGGGCGTCGTGGCCGGCGTGGGCGTCGTGGCCAGCGTCGGCGCCGTGCTCGGTGTGCGAGGTCTTCGGCTGGGGCGCGGTCATGACGTGCCCGTGGTGCTCGTCGTGCGGCAGGGCGGCCACGTCTTCCCGCATCCGCTGGGCTGCCTGCGGGTGTCCGGCGTGTCCGTCGCCCGGTGTCGCCGGGTGGTCCCCGGTGTGGTGGTCGCGGCTCATGTCAGTGGCCCCTCTCGTCGACGTGGTCCACGTGGTGCTTGTCCTCGACGCGCTGTAACCGCATACCCCCCGGGGGTATTCCCTCGGGTGGTGAAAGCGGGTCCAGGTCAGCTCACGTGGCCGAAGACGTTGTGCAGCTGAGCGATCCCGTGCAGCTGGCTCGATCGCCTCGCGTGGCGCCGGCGGGGTTCCTGCCACACCGGCATCGCCCGCGAGTGCCTCACGGCGTCAGGCGATCGCGGTGAGCAGGTCGCGGCACGCAGCCTCGCAGTCACGGCAAGCCTCGGCGCAGATGCGGCAGTGCTCGTGCATCCCGGCGTGCTGCTCGCACTCGTTCGCGCACGCGGTGCAGGCGGCGAGGCACGCCTCGAGGTGGACTCGGGTGATGTCAGCGTCGTCTCCGGTGTGCCGCGACAGGATGCGTGCGGTCGTGGCGCAGCTGTCCGCGCAGTCGAGGTTGGTGCGTACGCACCTGCGCAGCTCGGCGACCATCTCCTCGCCGAGGCAGGCGTCGGCGCATGCTGTGCACGCTTGGGAGCACGCCGTGAGCGTGTCGATCACGCGCGCGAGCAGCTCGGTGTCGAGGCTGATGGTGCCTGGATAGGTCCGGAGCATCTCGGTCGTCTTCATGGCAGTCCCCGTTCATCTCTCGCCGGCGGGGGTTCGTCGGCGTTTTCGACGCTAGAAGGGCGCCGTTGGCGCTGCACGCGCTGCGGGGCCGCCAACGGTGAAGTTTCGATCAAGCCTGGCGACCGGTCCTCTGCCGGAGCGGCGGCGGCTACTTGCCACCCGACAGCGCCATGCCGTCGCCCGTGGCGGTAGCGCTGCCATCTGCCCCGTGCTGCGCGCGTTCGTTGGTCCCGGGCGTGGGCGCTCCGGGTCCGTGGCCGTGCCCGCGGCCCATGACGAGCATCATCGCGGCCATGCCCAACGGGCAGGCGAGCAGGGCCGCCCACCGCAGGGCTGCTGCGAGATCGACGCCGAACGCGAGAAGCAACGCCAGGACTGCCGCTGCTCCGATGGCCATGTGCTTGAGGTGGTGCCTGATCACGGGGTGCTCCGTCTGCTCGGTGGGATCTGTGTCGTTCCCATGCTCGACGTGCTCGATGGAGGGAGCCGCTCCTTGCTGGTGAAGGGTCGATGAAGCGATCTGGCGTGCTGTGGACAAGGCAACGCCACCGGCACGGGGGATGCACCGGTGGCGTTGCGGTCGTGGCGGTGTCACATCTCGGCGAGCAGCTGCTCCATCGTGTCGATCTCAGCGGTCTGGTCGGCGACGATCTTGCCGGCCAGCTCGAGGGCGTCCTGGTTGAGGCCGTTGGCCTGCTCCTCCTCGGACATGGTGATCGCGCCCTGGTGGTGCACGATCATCATCTCGAGGAACATGCGGTCGAACTCGGAGCCGGCGTCCTCCAGTTGCTGCATCTGGTCGTCGTCGGCCATGCCGGTGTGCCCACCGGAGTGGTCCATGCCGTCCATGTCGTCCTCGGCGCTGGGCGACTCCTCGCCCCAGGTCTCCAGCCACGACGTCATCAGGTCGATCTCGGGCTGCTGCGCGAACTGGATGTCGCTGGCGAGCTGCTGCACCTCTTCGCTCTGCGCGCGGCCCTCGGCCAGGACGGCCATCTCCAGGGCGCCCTGGTGGTGCAGGATCATCATCTGCGCGAACTCGACGTCAGCGTCGTTGTGCTCCTCCGAGGTCGCGGCAGCGGACTCCGACTGGCTCGAGGTCGGCTGGTCCTCAGCTGTGTCTGCGCCGTTCGAGCAGGCGCTGAGCACGACTCCCAGAGCGAGCGACGCCGCCACGGCAGCGAACGCGCGGCTCTTCTTCGGGGACATGGGGTAACTCCTTTGGTCGGCTGTGATCGTCGCGACTCTCGTCAGGCGACGCTCTCGCTCGTCTCGGCGGCCGGGCTGGTCGTGGCGTCCTTGTCGTGGTCGGCGCACTGTTCTTGCCCGCCGCAGCAGTCCGTCATCTCGTCCTCGTCGGTCAGGGTGAACTGGCAGCACTGATCGCTCATGGTTGGTGTTCCTTCGGTTGGTCTTATGCGGGGAGGTTGGCCTGCGCCTGCTTGAGGAGCTCGTCGGGAGCGAGCCACATGGACGGGTAGTTGCCCGACCAGCGCCGGACCCCGTCGGCGTCGACGAGCACGAAGCTGTGGCCGGGAAGTCCTTCGTGCATCCCGGTGCCGAGGGTTCCGTACTGCTCGGACACGGTGCCGTCGTCCAGCAGGAACGGAGTCGTCACGCCGTAGGTGCTCATGTCCGCGGTGATCTGCTCGGCGGTGTTCATGACGATCGGCAGAACGGTGATGCCGGCCTCGGCGAACGCCGGGTCCTTCTCGATCTCGCCCATCTGCTGCAGGCAGGACCCGCACCCGGCGCCCTCGTTGAAGTAGAGGATGACCGGCGAGCCCCGGAAGTCGGAGAGGCGGACGGTGTCCCCGGCGGTGGTCTGCAGGGTGAAGTCGGGTGCGGGGCCGGCGTCTGTGGAGGTCACCTCGCGTGAAGTCAGCAGCGCCACGGTGACGACGGCAGCGACCAGGACGATCAGGAACGCGGAAGCGCTGGTCATGATGACCTTGCGTCGGCGTTCGTGCTGACGCTGGTCGTGGCGGACCTTGGCGAGGGCTGCGGCGCGCTGCTTACGGGCTGCCGTGGCGGACGTCATCGCGTTGCTCCTTCGTTGTGGTGCTCGTGGCAGCTCGCCTCGCTCGCGGGCGCACCGTCGGGCTCTGCTGCGTCGGGCCGCGCTCGGTGGGTGCGTCGACGCTCGGAGAGCGTCCCCCAGACGAACAGTGCTGCCACCGCCACCAGGGCGAGTCCGAGCAGCGGCTCGGGAACGGGCGCTGTCCAGTCCTCGAAGCGGGCGAAGATCTGCGTAAGGGTGCGCCCGATAGCCGCCTGCGCCTCGGTGCCGCGGGTCATGTCGGGGCTCCCGGCCAGGAGGATGACGGCGATGCCCATGACCGTGAACCCGATGGCAACAGCGATGTTCAGCGTGTTGGTGACCAGCGTCCGGCCGGCCACGCGCAGGCGCACGAGCCGCGGGTTCATCCACGTGCGGTCACGTAGGCGTGCCTTGTCCCAGACCAGCGCCATGACGAACAGGGGGAACACCATGCCGAAGACGTACGCGAGCCCGAGCAGCAGTCCCCCGGCGGCCGACCCGGAGAGCGCTGACAGGGTCATCACTCCAGCCAGGACGGGCGCGCAGCAGCTCGATGCGATCCCTGAGAACACGCCGAGCGCGAAGAAGCTGCCGGTGTCGCCACGTCGGGTGTCCGGTGTACGCAGTGCGCTGGGCAGCGACCACATGCGTCCCGACAGGGCGAGCGCCGCCAGACCCAGCATGAGCGCACCACCGGCGTAGTACAGCGGGGCGTGGTAGCGCGCGATCGCCCCGGCGACCATGCTGACGCCGAGCGTGATCGGGAGGAGCACGGTCGCCAGCCCGGCGGCGAACACGAAGGTGAGGGGCAGGAGCCGCCAGCGCCGGTTCTTGACCGCTCCGGCGAGATAGCTGGGCGCGAGGAATACGATGCAGCACGGCGCGAACAGCGCGACCCCGCCAGCGAAGAAGGCCGCGAGCACGCTTCCGGTGGTCAGGAGCTGCGAGCCCACGTCACTGCACCGCCACGAGCGGTACCACGACGCCTCTTTGGCGCAGGAGGTCGAGCAGGCGCCCCGCGCGCAACCGACCCGAGCTGACGAACTGCCCGTCCAGCAACACCAGCGGGCTCATCGGGGGCCGGTGTTCGGCGACCAAGCGCGCTCCTTCGTCGGAGCGGACCTCGAGGACGTCGATCGTCAGCGGCGTGTGCTCGCTGAGGCGCGCCAGGATCTGCAGAGCGTCGTCGCACAGGTGGCAAGCGGGAGATCGTACGACCGTGATGACGGGGAGGGCGTCGCTCAACGGGGCGCCGGGCGTGCTGGGCATGGTTCCACTTTCACGCCCGCTGCCTGCGCGATTGATCACGCGATCATGGAGTTTCGATGAAGTCCAGTCCGCTGGTCAGCCCTGGTGCAGTTCGGGCGGTGCGGCAGGCAGTGACACCGTGAACTGCGCCCCGCGGCCGGTGCCGTCGCTGCGCGCATGGATCGTGCCGCTGTGCGCCTGCACGAGGGCCCGGCAGATGGCGAGTCCCACACCGGATCCCCCGTGGCCCCGGTCACGGGCGCTGTCGACGCGGTAGAACCGCTCGAACACGTGGGGAAGGTGCTCGGCGGGGATGCCCTCGCCGGTGTCGTTGACGGTGAAGTCCACGGTCCCCGTCGGGGCGGTGGTAGCGCCGACGGTGACCTGCCCGTCGGGCGGGGTGTGTCGGATGGCGTTGACGATCAGGTTGTCGAGCACCTGGGCCATCCGGACCCGATCGACCCGTACTCGCGCCCGCTCGTGGACGTCGCCGGCCTGCAGGATGACGCCTGCCGCCTCGGCCTTCTTCCGTGCGGCGAGCACGGCAGCGTCGACGAGCTCGCCGGCGGCGACATCCGCTAGCTGCAGCTCCAGGTCGCCGCTCTCGGCGCGGGTGACCGCGGCCAGGTCTCGGGAGAGTCGGGTGAGCCGCTGGGCCTGATCGTTGAGGACCCCGATGGTCTCGGCGTCCATGACGCGCACGCCGTCCTCGATGGCCTCCATGTACGCCACGATCGTCGCGGCCGGGGTGCGCAGCTCGTGTGCGACGTCGGTCAGCAGCCGCTCGCGCAGGTGCGCGTCGCCCTCCAGGCGAGCGGCCATCGCGTTGAAGGAGTGCGCGAGCTCGTCGAACTCCAGGCCGATCCCGGGCAGCGGGACTCGCGCGTCGAAGCGACCCGCCCCGACCTGGTGGGCTGCCCGGGACATCTGCGCGACCGATCGCCCGATCCTGCGGGTCAGCACGACGCTGACGGCCAGGGCGGTGATACCGGCGACAACCATGGCCAGCGCGAGCGCGATCGTACTGGCGGACTGGAACGCCTCCTCGATGTGCAGGTCCGCGAGCTCGTGGTCCTGGATGTTCGCGCGGACGAGGTGCTCGTGGAACAGGGCTGGCCCGACGACGGTCGCGACCACCCACGCGGTGGTGGCCGCGGCGACCAGGACCAGGACGATCGAGATCAGCAGACGTCGGCCGAGACTTCCCGGGCCGACGGTGTCGCGGGCCCTCATCCCGGACCCATGCGATAGCCGATGCCGCGAACTGTCCGTACGAATCGCTGCTGCTGGGCGGTGTCACCGAGCTTGCGCCGCACGTGAAGGACGTGGACGTCGACGAGGTGCTCGTCGCCCACCCAGCCCTCGCCCCACACGGCGCGGATCAGCGCCGCGCGCGAGAACACCACCCCGGGGCGGGAGGCGAGCGCGGCGAGCACGTCGAACTCCAACCGGGTGAGCGAGATCGGTTCGCCGTCGACGTGGGCCTCGCGCGCGTCGAGGTTCAGGGTCAGACCGCCGACCACGACGGTGCGAGTCGCGTCGGGCACATCCGCGGGGACTGCCCCGGCCGAGCGCCGAGGTCGGCGCAGCATGACGCGGATGCGAGCCACGAGTTCGCGGGGGCTGAACGGCTTGGTCATGTAGTCGTCGGCTCCCACCGACAGCCCGATGAGCGTGTCGACCTCGTCGCTGCGCGCGGTGAGCATCACGACGTAGCAGTCGGAGAACGTGCGCAGCTGGCGGCAGACCTCCACACCGTCGATCCCGGGCAGGCCGAGGTCGAGGACGACGACGTCGGGGTCGACCTCCCGCAGCAGTGCAACGGCCGCGCTGCCGTCGTGGCACAGAGCGACCTCGAAGCCTTCCCGTTCCAGGTACCCACCGACAACCGAGGCGAGCGCCTGCTCGTCGTCCACGACGACCGCACGCAACGCGACAGCGGGTGGGGTCATGCGGACATTGTGCGGAGTCGCAGACGACAGCACGAGCGTTCGACGTGCCACTTCATCGAATCTTGATCGTCGGTCGCGGCCTGAGTCGGCTGCTTCTTCACTGAACTGCAACGGGAGTCATGCGCCGCGCTTCATCCGCGGGCAGGACGCTGACCAGGCCGTCGACCGGCGGTGTCACTCGACGAACGGAACCGACGTGCGCCCCGTGCTGTTCAGCTTGTTCGGCATCGACGTGCAGACCTACGGGGTCAGCAAGGCCGGTGCCGCGCTGCTCGCCGCCCATCTCCTGGGACGCGAGTTCACGCGTCTGGGACTCAAGCGCGAGTCAGCACATGCCCTGGTGTTCTGGGCGACGGTGTGGGGATTCGTGGGCGCGAAGGTGTACTTCGTGCTGGAGAACCTCGACGACCTGACGTGGCACCACCTGGGTGGCATGGGGTTCACCTGGTATGGCGGTCTCATCGCCGGGGTGATCGCTGCGCTCGTGGTGATCCGCCGCCACGGCCTTCCGCTCGGCACGACTGCCGGGGCTGCCGCCATCCCGCTCAGCGTGGCGTACGGCGTAGGTCGCCTCGGGTGCTTCTTCGCGGGGGACGGGACCTACGGCAAGCCGTCGGACCTGCCATGGGCGATGACGTTCGCTGACGGCGCGGTGCCCACGAACGTCCCGGTGCACCCGACCCAGCTGTACGAGACGCTCGCGGCGTTCGTGATCGCGGGTGTGCTGTGGTGGGCCCGCAAGCGCGTCCCGGGTTCAGCGTTGTTCGGGGCCTACCTGGTCCTGAGCGGGCTCGCGCGGTTCCAGGTCGAGTTCCTGCGGACCAACAGCCCGCTCGTCGCTTGGCTGACGCAGCCGCAGCTGTGGTCGCTGGCGAGCATCGGTGCAGGTCTGGTCGTCATCGTCCTCGTCGCCTCCAGACCACACGACGTCGGAGGGCACGCGATGTCCCCGGCGTCGTTCCCGAGCCGGACGGTCGACGCCTGAGCTCAGCCAGTCACACGCGCGTCAGGCGCCGTGGTGATGGCCGTGGCCTCCGTACCTGTGCCGGGGGCGTGGCACACCGTCCCCGGTGGCCGTGACCATCACCACGGCGATCGCCGTCGTGAGGGGGATCGCGAGCACCAGGCCGATGGAGGAAACGGCCGTGCGGACGATCTCCGCGGCGAACTGGCCGCTCGTGAGCGTGGAAGCCAGCGGAAGTTGGTAGATCAGCAGCAGCAGCAGGACGGGCAGCGACGCGCCCGTGTAGGCGAACGCGATGGTGTACACGGTCGAGGCGATGTGGTCACGGCCGATGCGCATCCCGCCGCGGAACAGCTCGGTTCGCGTCGCGGCCGGGGAGGCTGCCCTCAGCTCCCACACGGCCGACGCCTGCGTGATCGTGACGTCGTTGAGAACGCCTACCCGGCGAGGACGAGTCCGGCGAGGAAGAGGCTCCTGAGCGACACCGCGCCCACATCTCCAAGCAGCTGGGCGAGTCTGTAGTCGTCCTCGGTGGTGACTCCCGACAGATGTGCCCAGCGGGCGCCGGCCGCGCCGAGACCCGTCGTGAGCGCGAGCCCGGCGAGCGTGCCGATCAGCGCGGTCGAGGTCCGTAGCGACAGGCCGTGAGCCAGGTACAGCACTGCGGTCATGATCACAGTGGAGGCGGCCAGCGCCACGACCACGGCGTTCTCACCAGCGAGCAACGCTGGAAGGACGTACAACCCGATCACGACGAACGCCGCCCCGAGCCCGACGAGAGCCCTGAGACCACGCCGGCCGGCGACGGCAACGATCGACGCGCCGAAAGCGAGTGCCAGCGCGCCAAGTGGGATAGTGCGCTGGAAGTCGTGCCATGCCCACACCTCGCGGTCTGCATCGGTAGCGGGATACCACTCGAGGACTACGCGCGTACCGGCACGCACCTCCGCTGGGGTCAACGTGGCGGTCGCCCACACCCGCACGGTGCGTCCGGCCTCGGAGCCGGTGGTGACGTCCACCGTGACACGCATGCAGGTGACCGTCTCCGGGATGCTGCCGTCCGAGCGTTGGTCCTCGACGGTCCCCTCGCACCGTTCCTGCGAAGTGCTGGTGACCACGCCAGAGGGGTACTGCACCTCGACGGGTTCGATGATGCGAGCGGTCGGACGCCGCTCAGTCGGCCAGGTGATGATCATCGCTGCGACGGCCAGCACGAGCATCGGAACGAGGGCGCCGGAGACGATGAACGTCAGCCGGCCAGGACGACGGCCCAACACGGGGATCCCTTGCTCCTAGCGGGTGCAGCGCCTCAGGGCGCGGCAGCCAGCGCGCGACCAGAGGGCGCGGCGGCGGGCACACGGTAGGAACCAGGAGATCGGGGGACCCCATGTCGTTGGTCCCGACCGCCCGTATCTTGATCGAAACTTCATCGTTCAACCGTGGAGACTTGACGCCCCGACCGCAGTCTTGACGTCATGCGAGGCGTCGAAGGCGGTCACCGGTTGAGGGGCTCATGGGCATGTGGTGCCAGATGAGCTCCGCCGGGTGGCTCTTCATGACTACCGCGTGGCTAGCGGTCATAGCCCTGGCCGTGTGGGGCGTCTCGCGGCTGTTCCCTGCCCGTCGCTCCAGCAGCCCGCGCGCCGCCCTGGACGAGTGGCTTGCCTCGGGTGACATCGACACCGACCTCTACCGCCGGCTGCGAGCCGACATGGATGCTGCCGCGTCGAATCCGTCGAGCGGCCCGTGGTGAGCACGGCCAGGCGGTGGTCGTGGGTCACGGCCGCACACTCGCCCATGCTTGCTGCGGCTTCCGCGGCGGCCCTTCTCGTCACGGTGATGGTCGGTCCGTCCCTGCCTGCAAAGGCCGATCCACTCGACGCGAAGGAGCAGGCGGCACAGCAACGGGCTGCAGAAGCACAGCGACAGTACGAGCTGGCTCAGGAGTCCGTCGAGGACCTGTCCGCCGACCTCGCCCAGGCGGTCCTCGCTCTGGAGGAGACCAAGGCCCGTCTGCCCGCTGCCCAGGCCGCCCTCGACGCGGCGACCAGTGCAGCCGACGCCGCTCAACGTGACGCTGCCCGCGCGCAGTCGGAGCTGCAGGACGCGACCGATGTTCACGCGCAGCTCATCACCCGGATTGAGCAGGACTCCGCACGCGCCGACGACGTTCGCGCGACCGTGGCTAAGCTGGCGCGGGCGGCGTACCAGGGCGGGTCCCGTTCCACAGGTCTGGAGGTGGCCGTCGGCGCCTCGTCGATCGAGGACTTCATCGAGCGCGCGAGAACCGCTTCGACCGCGCAGCGGCTGCAGTCGCAGACGATGACCGAGCTGGCCGAGCTCGAGGCAGCCGGTCGCAGCAACGAGGTCAGGCTGGACTCGGTCGTCGCGTCGCTCGCCGAGCTGGAGGAGGCCGCAGCGGCAGAAGCCGAAGCCGCTCGAGTGGCCCTTGATGCTCAGCGTGAGCAGAGCGCGGCGCTGGAACGCGCTGTCGTCGAGCAGGCCGCTGCCACGCAGCGGATCGAGGGTCTGAAGGGCCAGGCACAGACCGAACAGGCGCAGGCGGATGCCGTGCGCGCCAGCGCGGATGCCGAGGTCGCGCGGATCGCAGCCGAACAAGAAGCTGCCGCCGCTCAGCAAGCTCGCCCCAGCAGCCCCGCCCAGCCCGCTCCTGCGGCGCCCGCACCTCCCGCTCCGGTCGCACCTCCGGCCGCGCCGCCGGCCGCGCCTCCAGCCGCACCAGCGAGCTCGTCCGGCGCGTTGTTCTCCAACCCGACGTCGATCCAGCCGATGTACGTCACGTCCAACTACGGCATGCGCCTGCACCCCATCCTCGGCTACTACCGGCTGCACGCCGGTATCGACCTGCGCACCTACTGCAACACCCCCCTCTACGCGCCCAGGGACGGCACCGTGCAGTGGTCGCAGTGGCGCAACGGATTCGGCAACCAGGTGATGCTCAACTACGGCACCGTCAACGGCCAGTCCCTCATGAGCTCCTCGAACCACCTGACGCGCTCGGTCGTGACCGCAGGGCAGGCCGTCACCCGAGGGCAGCTCATCGGGTACTCCGGGAACACCGGCCTGTCCGGCGCATGCCACCTGCACTTCGAGGTCTACATCGGCGGGAAGACCGTCGACCCAGCACCGCTCCTGGGGCTGCGATGACCGCGGAACAGCCCAGTCCGCACTCGCCAACACCGTCAGGAGGAACCATGGACGGCATCACCGGAACCACAGCCCGAATCGTGGAGATCCGCCAGCTCCTCGGCGGGTTCACCACCATGCGCACCGTCCCTTCCCAGGTCCGGTCCGGCGACGCGTTCGCCGCCGCGCTCGACGGCGCGGTCAACAAACTGGCACCGAACAGCCCGACTGGCACCCGGAACGCGCAAGGCGTCCCCTCCGATCTGGCCGAGTACGGCAACGGCCAGATCCCCCCGGACGCGTTGCGGGAGATCGGCGCCACCGGACACCGGCTCTGGGCGCCCGCCGGGCAGGCACTCGAGCGGCTCATGGCTGCCGCGGCGAGGGACGGCGTCGACTTCGGCATCACCGACTCCTACCGGTCCTACGACGCGCAGGTCGACGTCGCGCGCCGCAAGGGCCTGTACTCCCAGGGCGGCCTGGCCGCCAAGCCCGGAACCAGCCCGCACGGGTGGGGAGTCGCCGTGGACCTGGACCTGGACGACACCGCCCAGGCGTGGATGCGCACGAACGCCGGACGTTTCGGATTCGTCGAGGACACGCCCCGCGAACCGTGGCACTGGGTCTACAAGTCCTGACGCGCCCCCATCGACATCCCGACCAGAACGACGAACGGAGAACCAAAACTGCCCGACTGACGACGCACCCGGCGGCGGCCTGGCCAACGCACTACATCGACACGCTCACCAGATGAGCGACCGGGTGGACGCTGAGTCCTGCCACCACCCGGATCATGTGAACACGCATGGCAGGAACGGGGGAACCACCGATCTTCGGGCACGCACGTGCCCTCGGGGTGAAGCCGGTCCACGGACCGGCCGGGCGTCTCCCGCCCGAACCCGACAGCTCACCCCGCAGGCGTCAGGAGACCTTCATGCCTACACGCCACACGACCGCCGCGCGGCACCGCGCCGACGGCCGAGCACTCACCGTGCTCACCGACGTCCGCCTCACCGCGGCACACCAGCTCACCAGCACGACGCGTCGCACCGGCGCTGTCGTTGCCTCGTCCGGCCTCGCGGTGTCGTTCCTCGCGGCACCCGCGCTCGCCGACGACGAGGTGCGCACCACCGCCGTGGACGTCTCGGCGCTCACCGAGGCAGCCCGCGCGATCGTCGACGCCGCCCCGGTCGTCGCCGCGCCGGCGGAGGCCACCTGGACCTTCGAGAACCCGGGCGTCACCGCGGTGACCCCGCCGCCGCCCCCGCCTCCCGTGGTCGAGGAGGAGCCCGAGCCCGAGGAGGCGGCCAGTCGATCGCGCTGGGCGGAGCCCGAGGCACCCGCTGCCGAGCCGGCACCCGAGCCGGTCGGCGCTCCCGCGCCGGCGAGCGCGAACGGCAGCGCCATCGTCGAGATCGCCTCCAGCCTGGTCGGTATCCCCTATGTGTGGGGCGGCACGAACCCGGCCGGGTTCGACTGCTCGGGGTTCACCTCCTACGTCTACGCGCAGGTCGGGATCACGCTGCCGCGCACCTCAGGCGACCAGCGGTACGCGGGCGTGGAAGTGCCGCGGGACCAGGCCCAGCCGGGTGACCTGATCTGGTCCCCCGGGCACATCTCCATCTACGCCGGCGGCAATCTCCAGGTCGACGCACCGGTGCCGGGCAAGTCAATCCAGATCCGGGAGATCTGGCAGTCCAGCCCGAAGTTCATCCGGGTCGGGTAGCCGACAGCAGGGCGGCACCTCCTCGACTGCGCCGGAGTTTCCGGGACCGCGAACACCCACCGAGGTCGTGACGTGCGCTGGTGTCAGCCCAAGCGGAGGGCGCCCCGGGCCACGGGGCGCCCGCCGCCGGATCAGGTGCGCGGCGCTGAGCCCTTTCCGAGCGTGGCGCCGGCCTTCGACTGAGAGGACTTGCTCGAACCGCTCGACGCCAGGGCGCTTCCTGCCTTGGAGAGTGCGGCCTTGTACGGCTTCCCCATCGTGATCATCTCCCGCCGCATCTGGGCTGGGGCCAGAGTCTCGAATGAGTCAGACAGCTCCGTGCCGGCGGAACGACACATGCGCATGCGTATTCCCGGAGAACGCCGCCAGCCGCGCCCTGCACGCAACTGCCGGATCCGCGTGGTGGGGACCCGTGAACGACTGGTTCTCACGAGCCACGGCCCGCTCGCCGGGTCGTGGCTCGACGTCGTGCTGCTCGAGAAGCGGCTGTAGGTCGGCGGACTCGACCTCGGGTCTCACGGTCTCAGGCGGTCCCGAGGAGGTGCCCGATGGTTCCGGACTCGACGAGGATGAAGACACCGAGACCGATGAATACCACCGGGACGAGCCAGTGCTCGACGCGCTCCAGCGCCTCGGTCACCGCTTCCCGGGTTCCGACGAGGCCGGCGGTCAGGCACCAGACCGCGACCAGGCCGAGAAACACGATGATGGTGGTAATCGCGTCGCTGGTCGTCATCGTGCGGAACACCGGGGTGTAGATCGCGATGTTGTCACCGCCGTTGGCGATCGTGATGCCGGCGACTCCGAGCAGTCCGACGGCCCGTAGAGCGGACTCGGCCTCGTCGTCGTCGCGACCGCGCAGCGTGCGCACCAGCGCCACCACGCCGAGGGCCAGCGGGATGAGCCCCAGCAGGCCCACCCACTCGTCCGGGATGACGGTCAAGCCGAGCGCGGCCAGGAAGCTGGCCGCGACCAGGGCGATGAAGCCCAGGTACTGCCCCGCGACGATCTGCCAGCTGCGCATCCGGGTGCCACGTGCAGCGGCGGCGAACAGGATGGTGAGGACGACGATGTCGTCGAGGTTGGTGGCGATGAACAGGCCGGCCGCCGCGGCGATCGTGCTCAGCATGCGTCCTGCTCCTGCGCGTCGTCGCCGTAGGTCGAGCACAGGGCGACGGCGTTGCCCGTCGCGGCGAGCAGGACCTCGGCGGCGGCGAGCATGTCCAGCAGCTCGGGGTGCGCCAGGGAGTAGTGCACGCGCCGCCCGTCCATGCGGCCGGCGACCAGACCGCACTCGCGCAGGCAGGTCACGTGGGAGGACACCGTGGACTGCGCGAGCCCCAGGTCGTGGGTCAGCTCGGCGACACGGGCCTCACCGGTCGCCAGGCGGCGCACGATCGCGAGCCGGGCCGGGTCCGCCAGGGAACGGAAGAGGGCGACACCCGGGGCGATGCCTTGCGTGGAAGCGGCGGCGCGCTCGCTACTCTTGATCGACATGCGTCGATGATAACCGATGCGCATCGATCAAAAACAAGCGAGGGTGAGTCTCCGGCGGCCCGACACCGGTCTCGGGTCCCGAGTGGGTCACTGGTACACGTAGTTCGTGAAGTACACGGCGACGACCTCGCCCTCGTACGCCTCCTCCAGTTGCGCGGCGAGCTCGGACTTTAGTGCTTCGCGCCCCTCGGGTGTGCTGATCTCCGAGACCGGTCGCTGGGAGAACAGAGCGATCGCCCGGTCGAGAGCCTTCGACGGGTCCACGTCCTCCTCGACCTCCAGGGTCAGCTGCAGACCGAGACCGAGCCGCAGGTAGCGACCGTCTGCCAGGTTGATGCTGACGGGCTCGACGGTCTGGACCGCGCCGAGCTCGACCTCCGGTTCCGGTGCGGGTTCGGCACTCTCGGCCGGGCGCAGGAGGAACCAGGCGGCCGCGCCGAGCACGAGCACCGCGGCGATCGCGACGAGCACCGCCCGCCGTGTCTTCCGCGGCGCGGGCGCCGGGGCCGGTGCCGCACCCGCGTCGGGCGATGCCCCTGCCCCCGGCCGCTGTCCCCCGATCTTCTGCGACCCGCCGATGATCCGCTGTTCCGCCACGTCCGTCTCCTCGCTGCTCCCGACGCGCGATGCTCCGCGCGTGCAGGGACCGGATCGGCCGACGTCGGTCCGGCGGGAGGTGCGCGGCGATGAAGATCCGGCTAAGGACCGGGAGCGCTCAGGCAGGTTCGTCCGTGTCCGACGGGGCGCCGTCGCCGGCGGCTCGCCTGCGCAGCCGCAGCGCGAGCACGGTGAGCCCGGCCGCCGCGACGACGATCGCCACCAGGACGACCACGGAGGTCGGCCCCCACTGCCAGGACATGGGGGCGTCGGACGCGTCTAGCGCGGCTGCTGACGGCGTGCTTGTCTGAGCGGGGGCGGGCGGGGTCAGGTCCGCACCGGCCGTGGGCTCCGGGTGGGTCGGTGCCAGGTCGGGCTCGGTCGTCTGAGCCGATCCGGTGCCGTCGGTGGCCGTGAACGCCAGCTCGCCGGACAGCGGGTGCCCGTCGGCGGACGTGACGCGCCACTGGACGCTGTACGCGCCGGCGAGGCGATCCGCCCCGAGGGGCTGGGACACGGTGACGTCGGTGACGGTGGTCGCACCCTCGCTGACCGTCGACCCGTCGGGGCCGATCACGACGATCTCGGTGCCCAGGGACTGCGGAGGCTCGTTGAAGGACAACGTGACGCTGTCCGGGGCGACGTCGACGGTCGAGCCGTCGGCGGGATCGGACCCGGTCATCCCCGAGTGCGCCGAGGCCGGCGCCGCGGCCAGAGCGAGGGCGCCCAGGGCGATCAGCGAGACCAGTGCGGCGCGGGCGGGCAGAGGAGGCCGTCCGGTGTTCGTGGGGGTCTGGGTCATCGTGAGCCTTCCGGGTGATGCGTGGCTGCGCGCAGCGGGTTCGGCGTGGTGGGCGTGCTGGATGGGTCGATCAGGTCAGGTCGCGCCTGTCGCGGTCGGCGAGGCCTGAGAGGTAGGCGTTGTACGCGTCGAGCTCGACGTCGCCGTCGCGGTCCGCGCGCCGGTCACGCTGGAGTGCGCTGCGCGCCTCGTCGCGGTGCCAGCGGGACAGGACGATGAGCAGGACGATCAGCGTCGGCAGCTCGCCGTAGGACCACGCGAGCGCACCGGCGACCTCCTGGTCGCCGATCAGGTCGACGCCCCATCGCTCCGGCGGGTGCCCGAAGGCGGCCACGAGCGGGGTCGTGGCCATCATCACCACGACGCCGAAGAAGGCGTGGAGCGGCATCTCCACCGCGACGTCCAGGGCGCGCGCGGCGTGGCCCTGCCGGCGTGGCAGGGGATCCCGCGAGAGCACCGGGGCGGCGAACAGCACCCCGGCCACCAGGAGTGTCACCTCGAGCCCGGTGTGCCCGGCCCACGTCGTCAGCAGCGCGGTCGCGGCACCGGTCAGGTACAGCCCGTAGAAGGCGAGCAGGAACAGCGGCACCGTGACGGCCGGGTGCAGCGCGGCAGCCGCGACGCGTGAGCGCAGCGTCGATCGCGCGACCACCAGGACGGCTCGTCCGAGCCCGTGGTGCGGGACCGCGTGCAGCAGGAGCGTCCCGGGGCGCCCGAGAACCAGCAGCGGTGCGATGACCATCATCAGGGTGAGCTGCTGGAACATGAACACCGAGAACATCTCGTAGCCGTACCCCTCGATGCCGGTTCCGGTGAGAACCAGGAGCACCGCACAGCCACCGAGGAAGGCCGCGCTCCTGCCGACCGGCCAGCGGCGGCCCCGCCGCTGCATCCGGACCACGCCCGCGACGTAGAGGACCGCGAGCACGGCGGCGATCGAGGGGAGCAGCGGCACGGGTTGGAACCACGGCGAGAGGTACGCGGCGAGCGACGGCGCAGCGGTGGGCAGCTGCACCGGGCCCGGGAAGTCCGCGGGGAGCATCAGCGGCGGGTCACCGCCCGAGCAGCGGGGCGGGGTTCACGGTCGAGCCGTTGACGTAGACCTCGAAGTGCAGGTGGCACGCACCGGACAGGCCGGTGTTGCCGGAGTAGCCGATGAGGTCGCCCTGGCGTACCTGCTGGCCGGCCGAGACGGTGGACCGGGTCATGTGGTTGGAGCTGCTCATCATCGGCTGCCCGTTGACGGTGCCGTAGTTCAACATGACCTGGTTGCCGAAGCCGGTGCGCCACTGGGCCCACTGGACCGTCGCGTCACGTGGCGCGTAGAGCGGGGTGTTGCAGTAGGTCCGCAGGTCGATCCCGGCGTGCAGGCGCGTGTAGCCGAGGATCGGGTGCAGCCGCATGCCGTAGCTGGACGTCACGTACATCGGGCTGATCGAGGTCGGGTTGGCGAAGATCGCGCCGGACCCGGTGGACGGCGCGGGCGGGGCGGGCGGCGCGCCCGGGCCAGGAGCGGCAGGCCGGGCCGCGGCGGCGGCCTCGGCCTGCCGCCGCTGCTCGGCGATGATCCCCGCCAGCTCGCTCTCCAAGGCGCTGCGCTCACGCTCGGCCTGAGCCTGCTCGGCCTCCGCCTGGGACTTCATCCCGGCCAGCCGCTGCTGCGTGGTGCGTTGCTCGGTGATCAGCCGCTCGATCTCCTGCTCCCGGGTCGCGGCGGCAGCCCGGGCGGCGTCGGCGCGCACCACCTCGGCCTCGGCCTCCGCCTTGAGGTCGGCGATGCGGTCGGTGACGGCGCCCAGCCGGGCCTCGGCGTTGCGGGCGTCCCCGGTGAGGTTCGCGAGCTCCTGGAGCATCTCCTCTTGCGCGCGCTGCGCGGTCGCGGCGGCCTGGTAGCGGCGGTTGAAGTCCTCGAGGTTTTCGGCGTCGAGGACGACGGCGAGCGGGGAGACGTCACCACCGCTCTGATACGCCCTGCGGGCGAGCTGCCCGACGCTGGCGCGCACGTCCTGGCTCCGGGCGAAGGATTCGGCAACGTCCGCCGTGATGCTCTCCTGCTGCTCGGTGGCGTCGATCAACCGGGCCTCGACGAGCGCCGCCCGGCGCTCGGCGCCGGCGAGCTCGTCCTGCGCCGCGCGCAGCTCGGCCTGCGCGGCAGGCAGGCGCGCCTCGGTGGCCGCGAGGTCGGCGACGGCCTGGCCGAGCTCGGCCGACAGCCCCTCGACCGATGCCTGCAGGTCCTCCGAGCGCTGCTGGGCGGCGTCCGCGCGCTGCTGGGTCGACTGCCGGCGGTCGTCGAGGTCGTCGGCGGCTCCGGTGGCCGGTGTGGCAGCCAGCACGACAGCTCCGAGGACGAGCGTCACGGCGAGACGTCGCGGCGTGCGGCGGGTGCGGGAGGAGGGCGAGCGCATGCGGGTGTCCTGTCGTGGTGCGGGGCGCAGCCACGCTAAGACGGTGCCGAGGATGTTCCTGGGTGCCCGTGCGGGTCTTCAGCGTTCCTTCATCTGGCGCTGCGCCCGACGGGGAGGCGCACGGTGAACGTCGCACCCTGGTCCCGGCCGCCGCTGACCGCTTCCAGGGTGCCGTCGTGCGCCTCGACGAAGGCCTTGCTCACGGTGAGGCCGATGCCCGATCCGCCGTGGTCGCGGTCGCGGGCGGAGTCCGCGCGGTAGAACCGGTCGAACACGTGGGACAGGTGTTCGGCAGCGATGCCGTCGCCGGCGTCGTGGACGGCGAGCGTGACCGCGTCGCGCTCGGCCCGCACACGGAGCACGACGGTCGCGCCGCTGACGCTGTGCCGCAGTGCGTTGTCGAGCAGGTTCGCCAGCACCTGACCGATGCGGTCACGGTCGACCGACACCGGCGGGGTGCGCGGTGCCGCGTCGACCTGCAGCAGGACACCCTTGGCGGAGTAGGCGGGGTTCGCCGCCGCGGCAGCAGCCCGCGCGAGATCCTCGGGAGCAGCGTCGGCGAGGCGCAGCGGGAGCCTGCGTTCCTCGGCGAGCGAGACGGCAGTGACGTCCTCGGCGAGCCGGCTCAGCCGGTTCACCTGGTCTCGCAGCACCTGCAGCGTGTCCGCGTCGGGGGCGCGCACCCCGTCGTCGATCGAGTCGACGTACGCGGTCAGCGTCGCCAGCGGCGTCCGCATCTCGTGCGCGAGGTCGGCCAGCAGGCGCCTGCGCGTCGAGTCGACGTGCTCCAGGCGCTCGGACATCGCGTTCATCGTGGTCGCGAGCTCGTCGAACTCTGCGCCGAGGCCCGGGACCGGCACCCGCTGGTCGTAGCGGCCTCGGGCGACGTTGCCGGCGACCACGACGATCGGCCGCAGGGACCGGGTGACCCGCCCGGCGATCCACACGCTCAACACGGTCGAGACCAGCAGCGCCAGCAGCAGCGCGGCGGCCAGGGAGAAGCTCCCGGCGGTGCCGAACGCAGCCTCGGCGTGCTCCGTGGCGTCGTTCGGGTGGTTGCCGTGGTGCTGCAGCAGGTTGTCGTGGAAGATGCCCGGCCCGATCAGCCACGCGACCGCACCAGCGGTCAGGACGGTGACGAGGGTGACCGCCGACAGGGCGACGGCCAGACGCAGCGCGACGCCCCACCGCTGCCAGGGCGGACGGCTCATCCCTGCCCCAGCTGGTAGCCGATGCCGCGCACAGTGCGCACGAACCGCCCCGTCGCGGCGTCGTCTCCGAGCTTGCGGCGCAGGTGCAGCACGTGCACGTCGATCAGGCTCTCGTCGCCGAACCAGTTCTCCCCGCGCAGCGCCTCGATCAACGCCCGCCGGGGCATCGCGGTTCCGGCGTTCTCGATCAGGCAGGCCAACAGGTCGAACTCGGTCGGCGTCAGGTCGACCGGCTCGCCCTCGAGCACGGCCTGCCGGCTGCGCAGGTCGACGGTCAGCGCGCCGACGTCCCTGGTGGGTGGGGCCAGGGGGCCGGGCGTCCGCGCGCGACGCAGCAGCGTGCGGACCCGGGCCAGCAGCTCACGCGGCCGGAACGGCTTGGTCATGTAGTCGTCCGCGCCCGAGCGCAGCCCCTGCAGGACCTCCGCCTCGTCGGCGCGGGCGGTGAGCATGACGACGTACGCGTCGGAGAACTCCCGCAGGCGCCGGCACACCTCGATGCCGTCGACGGTGGGCAGGCCCAGGTCGAGCACCACGACGTGCGGAGCGGTGGAACGGGCCGCCTCAAGCGCGCGGGCTCCGTCGCCCACCACCTCGACGTCGTAGCCGTCCGCCCGCAGGTAGTCCGCGATGACCGCGGCGAGCACGCGCTCGTCCTCGACGACCAGGACGCGCACGGGGTCGGTCTCGGTGGCCATGCCCCACGGTCCCACGAGCGGCCGCCTGGTTCCCGATGCCGCAGCCGCACCCTGCCGCGCCCTTCATCGGATCTTCATCGCCCGATGAGCGCTGCCCCGACCACGCGGACGGACCGTGCGTCGACCCAGCGAGGCACCTGTGAGCGGTACCGGGCGTACGCGCCACCGAAGCGCTCCGTCAACGCCTGCTCCTCCGCCGCGATCTGCCCGACCGAGAGCACCGCGACGAACGCCGCGACCGGCGCCACCGCGCCTGGCGACCGCCGGGCCACCGCATGAGCGAGCAGGGCCCCCGCCATCCCGAGGTACATCGGGTTCCGGCTGACCTGGTTGGCGCCGGTGAGCACCAACGCGGTCGCCCTCGTGGGTGCCACCGGGTCGACGGTCGTGCGGGCACGCCGGAACTGCACGAGCGCGTCGCCCAGCAGCCAGCCCGCGGTGACCGCGACGGGTGCGCCGGCGACGAGCGAGCCCGCCGACGGTCGCGCACCGCGGGCGAGCGCCAGCTGGACGCCGAACGCGGCCACGGCGAGCACGGCCGGCGGGACCGCCGTGGCGGTCCGCCGGTTCACGCGTGCCCCAGGTGCTCGTGCGTGCGGTGCGATGCCGGTTCGATCTGGAACGTCGAGTGCTCCACGGAGATCGGGAAGTGGCTCGTCAGGCAGTCCTGGAGCTGGTCGAGGATCCGCGCGGTGTGCCCGTCGGAGAAGCACTCGTCGTCGACCGTGACGTGCGCGGTGATCACGGGCAGCCCGGTCGCCACGAGCGACGCGTGCAGGTCGTGCACGGCCCGCACGTGCTCCACACCGAGGAGGTGCTCGCGCACGGCGTCCAGGTCGAGCCCTCGCGGGGTGGACTCGAGGAGCACGGCGCTGGTCTCCAGCAGGAGCTTGATCGCGCGCGGCACGATCAGCGCCCCGATCAGCAGGCCGGCGACCGCGTCCGCCTGCTGCCAGCCGGTGGTCGCGATGACGATCGCCGCGACGATCACGCCGACCGAGCCCAGAGCGTCGTTCAGCACCTCCAGGAACGCAGCACGCAGGTTGAAGTTCGCGGACCTGCCACCGGCCAGCACCGCGATCGCGGTGACGTTCGCGACCAGGCCGATGATGCCGAACACGACCAGCTCGGTGGAGGGCACCTCCGGGGGGTCGAACAGCCGCTGCACGCCCTCGATCAGCACGTAGCCGCCGACCGCGAGCAGGACCGCGGACTGGGCCAGGGCCCCGAGCACCTCCGCCCGCCGGTAGCCCCACGTCCGCCGGGACGTCGCCGGCTTGAGCGACAGGTGCGCCGCGACCAGTGCCATCGCCAGACCGGCGGCGTCGGTCAGCATGTGCGCCGTGTCGACGAGCAGCGCGAGGCTGCCTGTCATCAGCGCACCCACCGCCTGCGCCACGAGCACCGTGGAGGTCAGGCCGAACGCGATCGCCAGCCGGCGCCGGTGGTCGCCGCCGCCCGCGGGCGCGTGACCGTGGTCGTGGCTCATCGGGCACCTCCCGCGACGTGCCCGCACGCATCCGGGCGCGACCCGCCCTGCAGGAGACCTTCCGCCGCCCCGAGCAGGGTCGCGAGCCGGCCGGGGTCGGCGATGGCGTAGAGGGAGGACCGCCCCCGCTGCCGGGTGGTGACCAGACCGCAGTCCCGCAAGCAGGCGAGGTGCACGCTGACGGTGCTCTGCGCCAACCCGAGGTGGTCGGTGAGCTCGCGCACCGAGTGCTCACCGGTGAACAGGTGCCGCAGCATCGTGAGCCGTGCCGGCTCGCCGAGCGCACGGAACAGAGCGGCAGTGGGCGCTGTCAGCGCCGCGTCGTCGACCGGGGGCGACTGGTTATCATCATCGTCGCGTGCGGATGTCATCGTCACGCACCGATGATAGGTCGAGCGGCTCGGGCTGCGACAGCCCCGCTGCCTTCTTCATCGAATCTCCATCTCCGTCGGCGGATGGGCCGTCCGCGCTCGCTTAGCGTGCGATGCCATGAAGACCGACGCCGCCAACCGCCCGCGCCCGCTCGACCCCCGCGTGCGCAGCGCCCTGATCGCGGGCGCACTCGTGGTGCTGTCGATCACGGGACTGCTGGTCTACGCCCTGGCCACCGGCCCCCGCGGACTGGTGCCGCAGCAGGACGACGGCGCCCTCCCGGCGACACGGACCAGTTCGCACGTGCTCGACGACGCCGGCCCGGACGCACCGACCCTCGTGGAGTTCATGGACTTCGAGTGCGAGGCGTGCGGCGCCTTCTACCCGGTCGTGGAGCAGATCCGCGAGCAGTACGCCGGGCAGATCAACTACGTGATCCGCTACTTCCCCATCGAGAGCCACGCCAACGCGATGAACGCCGCGCTGGCCGTGGAGGCCGCGGCGCAGCAGGGTCAGATCGAGGACATGTACCACCGCATGTTCGAGACCCAGACGCAGTGGGGCGAGCAGCAGGCCTCTCAGGCGGATCTGTTCCGTACGTTCGCCGAGGACCTGGACCTGGACCTCGCCGCCTACGACGAGGCCGTCGCCGACCCGGCGACCCTCGAGCGCGTCCAGCAGGACCTGGACGACGGGCAGGCGCTCGGCGTGCAGGGAACGCCGACGTTCTTCCTCGACGGGCAGCGCCTGGAGCTCAGCAGCGTGTCCGACCTGACTGACGCCCTCGACGACGCCCTGAACCAGGCGGGCGGCGCGTGACCGCTGTCGCCGCGACCGCGAGCACGGTCCTGTTCGAGAGCCGTACGGCTGAGCGCCGCCGCGCCCTGGTGCTCGCTGCGCTCGCCGCTGCGGGCCTGGCGGCCGCCATCGCCCTGCTCCTGGAGCGGTTCGCGGTCCTCGAGGACCCCGCCCACGTACCGACCTGCACGCTGAACCCGGTCCTGTCGTGCACCTCGGTGATGGCGTCCGAGCAGGCCTCCGTCTTCGGGTTCCCCAACCCGCTGATCGGGGTCGTGGGGTTCACCGTGGTCCTCACAGCGGCAGCGAGCATGCTCAGCGGCGCCCGGTTCGGTGAGTGGTTCTGGGTGGGGCTGCAGGTCGGCGTCACGTTCGGCGTGGTCTTCGTGCACTGGCTCGCGTTCCAGAGCCTCTACCGCATCGGCGCGCTCTGCCCCTACTGCCTCGTGGTGTGGGCGGTGACGATCCCGGTGTTCCTGTCCGTGACCCTGCGCAACCTCCAGCGGTGGCAGCTCTCGCTACCGGTGCCGGCGCGCGCGGTGCTCTCGGTGGCGCTCGACTACCGCTCGACCCTCCTGACCTGCTGGTACCTGGCCATCATCCTCCTCGCGCTCCAGCGGTTCTGGTCCTACTGGTCCACCCTGCTCCCGTGAGACACCTCCAGCACCTTCTCATTGATACAGCGATCGCTGTACTGTTCAGCACATGCTGACTAGTACGGTGCGAATCGAGGTCCTCACGCGGCTCGGTCGTGCGATGTCCGACCCGAGCCGCGCGCGCATCCTCACTGCACTGACCACCGGCCCGGCCTACCCGGCGGAGCTGGCCGGACACCTGGGCATGACCCGTTCCAACGTCTCGAACCACCTCGCGTGCCTGCGGGGTTGCGGCCTCGTGCTCGGCGAGCCCGAGGGTCGCCGCACCCGGTACGCGGTCGCCGACCCGCACCTGGCACAGGCGCTCAACTCGCTCGTCGACGTGGTGCTCGCGGTCGACGAGGGCGCGCCCTGCACCAGCGACTCGTGCGACGTGCCGGGTTGCTGCGCCGCGTGCGAGCCCGCGCAGACGGCGCAGCACCCTCGCACCGACGTAATGGCGGTGCGGGCGTGAGCCGCGAGTGCTGCGGCCCGGACGACGACGCCCCGGGCCTGCCGTTGACGATCGGCGCACCCCTGGCGGGCACCTCTCCTGCACCGCCGGACGCCGACGACTGCTGCGACCCCGCCCCTGCGCCGCAGGAGGACGACGAGGCGTTCGTCGCATGGTGGCGCGACCCCGCGCTGCGCCTACCGGCTGCTTCGGGGGTGCTGCTCGTGCTCGGGTACGGGTTCGAGTGGTCCGGAACGGACGCGGTCGCCGGCACGGTCGCGTTCGCGCTGGGGCTGGTGGCCGGCGCGTGGACCTTCGTCCCGGGAGCCCTGCGCAGGCTCGCCCGACGCCGCCTCGGTGTCGGGCTGCTGATGACGATCGCCGCCGCGGGTGCGGTGCTGCTGGGCCACGTCGCGGAGGCGGCGGCGCTGGCGTTCCTGTTCTCCATCGCCGAGGCGCTCGAGGACCGGGCGATGGATCGCGCCAAGCACGGCCTGCGTGCCCTGCTGACCCTCATCCCGGAGACCGCGCGCCTCTCCCGGCTCACCGGTGAGGTCGTCATCCCGGCGCGGGACGTCCGTGAGCTGGACGTCCTCGTCGTGCGGCCGGGCGAGCGGGTGGCCACCGACGCCGTGGTCGTGCACGGTCGCAGCTCCGTGGACACCTCGGCGGTGACCGGCGAGTCGATCCCGGTGGAGGTCGGTCCGGGCGACGCCGTCCCGGCCGGGGCTGTCAACGGCACGGGCGCCCTGGAGCTGGAGGCGACGGCCGACGGTCGGGACAACTCCCTGACCACGATCGTGCGGCTGGTCGAGGAAGCGCACGCCCGCAAGGGTCAGCGCGCACGTCTCGCCGACCGCATCGCCCGGCCGCTCGTGCCCGCCGTGCTCGTGATCGCCGCCGCGATCGCGGTCCTCGGGTCGCTGCTCGGAGACCCGTCGGTCTGGGTGGACCGGGCGCTCGTGGTCCTGGTCGCCGCCTCTCCGTGCGCCCTGGCGATCGCCGTGCCGGTCACCGTGATCTCGGCGATCGGCTCGGCGAGCAGGTTCGGTGTCGTGATCAAGTCCGGCGCGGCGTTCGAGCAGCTGGGCGCGCTGCGCACGGTCGCGCTGGACAAGACCGGCACGCTGACGGTGAACCGGCCGGAGGTCGTCGACACACGCACCGTCGAGGGCACGACGCCCGAGCAGGCGCTGACCTGGGCGGCCGCCGTGGAGGCACGCAGCTCCCACCCCCTCGCGCGGGCGCTGCTCGCGGCCGCTCCATCGGCCGGCACGGCGGACGAGGTTGTCGAGGAACCGGGTCACGGCGTCGGTGGGCTGGTCGACGGCGTGCGTGTCGAGGTCGGTTCTCCCCGGTGGCTCGACGCCACTCCGCTGACCGAGGCGCTGGACGGGATGGAGTCCGCCGGAATGACCACCGTCGTCGTCCGCGCCGACGGGCGGACCGTCGCGGTGATCGGGATCCGGGACGAGCTGCGTCCCGAGGCGGCCGCCGCGATCGCGGCACTGCATTCCGCGGGGCTGCGCACCACCATGCTGACCGGTGACAACAGCCGCACCGCGCACGCCCTGGCGGCGGCGGCCGGCATCGACGACGTGCGCGCAGAGCAGCGTCCCGAGGACAAGGCTGCCGCGGTCGTGGCGCTCGGGACCGGCACGGCCATGGTCGGCGACGGCGTGAACGACGCCCCCGCACTGGCAGCGGCCGACGTCGGCATCGCGATGGGTGCCACGGGCACCGCCGCGGCGGTGGAGTCCGCGGACGTCGCGTTCACGGGCAACGACCTGCGTCTGCTGCCGCGCGCGATCGCGCACGCCCGCCGGGGACGCCGGATCATGACCGGCAACATCGCCCTGGCTCTGCTCATCATCGTCGCGCTGTTCCCGTTGGCCCTGACCGGGACCCTCGGGCTCGCCGGTGTCGTCCTGGTGCACGAGATCGCCGAGGTGGTCGTGATCCTGAACGGCATCCGCGCCGCACGCGCTGCGGACCCGGGCCCCGGCGCCGGACGCGTTCCGGCGCCCGCCGTCGACGCCCACACAACGGCGGCGGCGTGAGGGGACCGGCCGCGACGTCGGTGGCTGCCGACGTCGGGTCGCTCTTCGCGACCACTGCGTTCTCGGGTCCGCTGCTCCTCGCCCTGCTGGTCTCGTTGCTGGCAGGCGCCGTGTCGTTCGCCTCGCCGTGCGTGCTGCCGCTGGTCCCCGGCTACCTGGGCTACCTCAGCGGGCTCACGGCACAGAGCGTGCAGCCGGTCGGTGCGCCGGCTACGCCCCGGCCCGCGGCCCGACAAGGGAGGAGGCGGCTCACGCTCGGTGTCGCGCTGTTCGTGCTGGGCTTCGCGCTCGTGTTCGTGACGTTCGGTGCTCTGGCGGGGTCGCTGGGGGCGGCGCTGCTGCGCTGGCAGGACCCGATCACCCGGGTGCTCGGCGTGGTCGTCGTCGTCATGGGCGTCGCGTTCCTCGGCGGCGTGCCGTTCCTGCAGCGCGAGGTCCGGGTGCACCGCCGTCCGCCCGCGACCTTGTGGGGCGCCCCGCTGCTGGGCGTGACGTTCGGACTCGGCTGGACACCGTGCATCGGCCCGACGTTGGCTGCCGTCATGGCGCTGTCGCTCGACGGCGGGTCGGCCACCCGGGGTGCGCTGCTGTCCACCGCCTACGCCCTCGGGCTCGGCATGCCGTTCGTGCTCCTCGCGCTGGGGCTCGGCCGCAGCACGCGCCTGCTCGAGGTCGTGCGCCGTCGGCGCCGGACGATCTCCCGGATCGGCGGCACGATGCTCGTCCTGATCGGCGTAGCGCTGGTCACCGGCCTGTGGGGTCGCTGGGCCCAGAGCCTGCAGGGACTGATCCTGATCTTCCAGCCCGTGGTCTGACCGCCGGCGTCAGAGGCCCGGGTACGAGTGCGACCGTGAAGTTCGCGAGCCAGCCGCTAGATCTGCAGCCACGTTTACGCAGCGTTCATCCTGCTGGCATCGATCTGTGCCAATATAGAGACATGTCGAAGCAAGCCTCTCTCAGGGACATCGTCATCGTCGGCTCCGGACCCGCCGGGTACACCGCCGCGATCTACGCGGCTCGCGCGGGCCTGTCCCCCTACGTGGTGGCCGGCTCCGTCACCGCGGGCGGTGCGCTGATGAACACCACCGACGTCGAGAACTTCCCCGGCTTCCCCGACGGGATCCTGGGCCCCGACCTCATGGACAACCTGCAGAAGCAGGCCGAGCGGTTCGGCGCCGAGGTGCTGTGGGACGACGCCGTCTCCCTCGACCTGGCCGGACCGGTCAAGACCATCGTCACCGGCGGCGGCGAGACCATCCGCGCTCGCGCCGTGATCCTGTCCACCGGCTCCGCGTACCGCGAGCTCGGCCTGGAGGACGAGAAGCGGCTCTCGGGCCGCGGCGTGTCGTGGTGCGCGACCTGCGACGGGTTCTTCTTCAAGGACCAGGACATCATCGTGGTCGGCGGCGGCGACTCCGCGGTCGAGGAGGCCACGTTCCTGACCCGGTTCGGCAAGTCCGTGACGATGGTGCACCGCCGCGACGAGCTGCGCGCCTCGAAGATCATGGCGGACCGCGCCAAGAACGACCCGAAGATCCGGTTCGCCTGGAACTCCGAGGTCGTCGGCATCCACGGCCAGGACAAGGTCACCGGCGTCACGCTGCGCGACACGATCACCGGCGAGACCCGCGAGCACGACGCGACCGGCATCTTCGTCGCGATCGGCCACGTCCCGCGCACCGAGCTGCTGGTCGGGCAGGTCGACCTGGACGAGAACGGCTACATCGTCGTCGAGGGCCGGTCCACCCGGACCAACCTGCCGGGCGTGTTCGCCGCGGGCGACGCGGTCGACCACACCTACCGCCAGGCGATCACGGCCGCGGGCTCCGGCTGCTCGGCCGCGCTCGACGCCCAGCACTACCTCGCCGCGCTCGGCGACGCCGACCCCGCCTCGCCGCCTGACATCCCCGAAGCCGTGGAACACGCGGACGTCGACTTGGCAGACACGCTGGCCGCCCAGGGCGCCGACACGGCCGCCGCGGCGGTGGCGCGGTGAGCGCGCAGACCCCCGACCTGACCGCGACGCGGGGTCGGCTGTCCACGCTCGACCGGTGGCTGCCGGCGTGGATCGGCCTCGCGATGGTCGCCGGCCTCGCGCTGGGCCGGTTCGTCCCCGTTCTGGGCGAGGCGCTGGCCGAGCTGGAGGTCGGCGGGATCTCCCTGCCGATCGCGCTCGGTCTGCTGGTGATGATGTACCCGGTGCTGGCCAAGGTGCGCTACGACCGGGTCGCCGCGGTGACCGGCGACAAGCGGCTGCTGGTCAGCTCGCTCGCGCTGAACTGGGTCGTCGGGCCCGCGCTGATGTTCGCGCTCGCCTGGGTGTTCCTGCCCGACCTGCCGGAGTACCGGACCGGGCTGATCATCGTCGGCCTGGCCCGGTGCATCGCGATGGTCGTGATCTGGAACGACCTGGCGTGCGGCGACCGCGAGGCCGCCGCCGTCCTGGTCGCGATCAACTCGGTGTTCCAGGTCGTGGCGTTCTCGCTGCTCGGCTGGTTCTACCTGACCGTGCTGCCCGGCTGGCTGGGCCTCGACTCCGCCGGGCTCGACGTGTCAATCGGGCAGATCGCGGTCAACGTCCTGGTGTTCCTCGGCGTCCCGCTCGCCGCCGGGTTCGCGTCGCGGTGGATCGGCGAGCGCACCCGCGGCCGCGACTGGTACGAGGAGCGGTTCATCCCGCGCATCGGCCCCTGGGCGCTGTACGGGTTGCTGTTCACCATCGTGCTCCTCTTCGCCCTGCAGGGCGACGCCGTGACGTCCCGCCCGCTCGACGTGGCGCGGATCGCCCTGCCGCTGCTCGTGTACTTCGCGGTCATGTGGGGCGTCGGCATGCTGACCGGCCGGGGCCTGGGACTCGGGTACGCACGCTCCACCACGCTGGCGTTCACCGCGGCGGGCAACAACTTCGAGCTCGCGATCGCCGTCGCCATCGGCACGTTCGGCGCCACCTCCGGGCAGGCGCTCGCCGGTGTCGTCGGCCCGCTCATCGAGGTCCCGGTCCTCGTCGGGCTGGTCTACGTCTCGTTGTGGGCCGGCCGACGCTGGTTCACCGACACCGCTCCTCCCGTTCCCGCCGCCGCACCGCAGGAGGTTCGCTCATGACCGCCACGACTCCCACCGCCCCGCCCGTCGACGAGGCGTGCCAGCCGTCCCCTGCCGACCACGCGATGGGACTGGACGCCGCCACCCAGGTTGCCGGCACGCTCAAGGCCCTGGGCGACCCGCTGCGGCTGCGGATGCTCTCGCTCATCGCGACGTCGCCGTCGGGTGAGGCGTGCGTCTGCGACCTGGCCACGGTCGCCGAGGTCTCCCAGCCGACGGTCTCCCACCACCTCAAGCTGCTCAAAGACGTCGGCCTGCTCACCTCCGAGCGGCGCGGCACTTGGGTCTACTACCGGGTGCAGCCCGCCCTGCGCGGCGCGGTCACGACCCTGCTGGACTCGTTCGCGCCGGTGGCGGCCGAGGCGGCGCACCTCTCACCCCTCACGGGCCTGACCGACGCCGAGACCGCCCTGGCACGGATCGCCGACCGGCTGGTCGCCGCGTTCCCCGACCGCGACCCCGCGGCGGTCCTGACGGTCGTCCGCGAGTCCTACACCGGCCTGGCCCGGTCCTCGGCGGTCCGCTCCCACCTCGTGGTGAACACCGAGCGGTTCGCCCGGCAGCGCCTGGCCGATGCCGAGCGGGCGATCACGTCCGCCGCCGCCCACCGCCCGCAGGTGCTGTTCGTCTGCGTCGCCAACGCCGGCCGCTCCCAGCTCGCAGCCGCCCTGCTGCACCACTACGCCGGTGACCAGGTCGTCGTGCGGTCCGCCGGTTCCGCGCCGGCCGGTGAGGTGCATCCCGGGGTCCGGCCGTTGCTCGAGGAGCTGTCCGCCGACGCCGAGGCGTTCCCCAAGCCCCTCACCGACGACGCCGTCCGCGCAGCGGACGTTGTCATCACCATGGGCTGCGGTGACACCTGCCCGATCCTGCCGGGCAAGCGCTACGAGGACTGGGTCGTCGGCGACCCCGCCCTCGCCTCCGAGACCGGTGTGCGCGCCATCCGCGACGAGATCGACCGCCGCGTGCGCGCCCTGCTCGCCGACCTGCTGCCCGACCTCCCCGTCCCCGCCTGATCCCCTGAGGAGAACCCGATGAGCGAGACCACGAAGCCCTCCGCCCTGTTCGTCTGCGTGCACAACGCCGGCCGCTCCCAGATGGCCGCCGGCTACCTGCGCCACCTGTCCGGCGGCGCCGTCGAGGTCCGGTCCGCCGGCTCGATGCCTGCGGACCAGATCAACCCGATCGCGGTCGAGGCGATGCTCGAGGAGGGCATCGACATCCGCACCGAGCGCCCGAAGGTGCTCACCACCGACGCCGTGCAGGCCTCCGACGTGGTCATCACCATGGGCTGCGGCGACGTCTGCCCGATCTTCCCCGGCAAGCGCTACGAGGACTGGGCCCTGGAGGACCCGGCCGGCCAGGGCATCGAGTCCGTGCGCCCGATCCGCGACGAGATCCGCCGCCGCATCGAGGTGCTGCTGGACGAGCTCGGCGTCCAGCAGGTCGCCTGATCCTCAGGACCGGTCAAGAAGGCGCAGGTACGCTCCATGGGTGCCGACCTCCGCAGCAGACGAGCGGCGCACCGACTCCGGTGCGCCGCCGCTGCGCACTGTCCGGTTGGTGCTCGCCCGCGAGGAGGCCGAGCGCACCGCGAGCGTGCTGCGGGCGGTGTCCGACCCCACTCGCCTGCAGCTGCTGAGCGTGGTGCACCACAGCCCCGACGGGCGCGCCCGGGTCAAGGACCTGGCGGCGGCGCTCGAGCTGCGTTCTCCGACGATCAGCCACCACGTGTCGATGCTGGTCGAGGCGGGCGTGCTCGCCCGGGAGCCGGTGGGACGCGAGGCGTGGTTCAGTATCGTCCCCGACCGTCTCGCCGCGATCGCGGACCTCTTGCGCTGACCATCGCTCCAACCGACCTCAGGTCGTGGTTGCGGTGACGACTGCCGCTGACCAGGCGCTCGTCCTGGGCGACCCTGACGCGCTCCAGGTCCTCACGCTGGTCATGACCGATGCGCGCGGTGGCGCCGGCCCTGGTGAGCTCGTCGGACCCGGTGTCTCTTCCCGGACGGTGCAGGCGTGCCTGGACCGTCTGCTGACCGTCGGACTCGTCGAGCAGACCGGTGCGGGTGCAGGCGGCCGGTACACCGCCACCGCTGATGCGTACATGCGATTCGGGTCCGTCGTGGAGCCCGCTGCACCGCCCGGGCCCGCGACGGTCCGCACGCACGCCGCGGCGCTCGACCGGGTCGCGGCCGACCTCGCCGGTACCTTCCGTGGGGTCTTCAGCGAGCAGACCGTGGCCCGGTACGTCCACGACAGCTACGACCTGCTCGCGCGCCGGGCGAGGGTGGCGCAGCACCTGCCTGTCCTGGCTGCGCGGTTCGCGAGCGACCGCCTGAGCTCGCTCGCCCGCGGCGAGGGCAGGGTCCCCCGTCGCGGTTCGGAGGTTCTGTTCGTGTGCATCCGCAATGCCGCCAGATCGCAGATCGCGGCGGCTGCGCTGCGCCACCACGCCGGTGAGACCGTCGCCGTGCGCACCGCCGGCTCGGCACCGGCGGCGGCGGTCGACCCGGCGGTCGTGGCGGCGATCACCCGCCGGGGCTGGTCGATGGCGCTGGAGTTCCCCAAGCCGCTGACGGACGACGTGGTGCGAGCGGCGGACTACGTCGTCAGCCTCGGGTGCGGCGACGCGTGCCCGGTCTACCCAGGGCGGCACTACCTGGACTGGGACGTCCTCGACCCGGCCGTGGAGGGCGTCGACATCGAGGCGGTGGTGACCGACCTCGAGCGGCGCGTGCTGGGGCTGCTCACGCAGATCGACTCGCGGCCCCCGAGCCGCTGAGCGCGGTCACCTCCAGCCGGTACCCGAGTCCACGCACCGTTCCGATCGCTGCCGGGGCACCTGCTCGGGTGAAGTGCCGGCGCAGGCGCGCGACCGCGGCTACCAGGTTGCCGTCCTGGTCGGAGGTGGACGGCCACAGGCGCCACAGCTGCTCGCGCGGTACCACCCGGCCCGGGCTCTGCACCAGGGCGAGCAGGAGGTTCATCTCACGGCGGGCCAGCCCCAAGGGGATCCCGCTCCAGGTCGCCTCGTACGCGCCGGGGTCGACGACCAGGTCACCTGCCGACAGCACGGGCCCGCCGGGCGGCCGCGCCGGCCACACCTCGCCCAGGCGCGCCAGGACGTCGTCGAGCTCCAGCGGCAGGCGCAGCACGGGCAGCGCACCAGCGAGCACCGCGTCCGCCGGCGGGAGCCCGCCCGCCGGGTCCCACGCCAGCAGCACCGGCAGCGCCAGCTCGGCGCGCAGCGCCTGGACCACCGGACCAACCCCCGGCTGGTCGTCGTCCGCGAGCAGCACGGCGACCTGCACCGGCCGCACGGCGAACCGCACGAGCGCGGCGATCGGGTCGGCGCACCGAAGAACCACCAGGTCGACCCCCGCGAGCTCGCGGGCGAGGCCGTCGTCCAGGGCGTGTCCCGGGTCGATCACGCCGACCGTCCCGGCCGCGCCCTCGCGCCGCCAGGCGCGCACGGCGTCCTCGGCTCGGCGGGACTGCGGCGTGCTGAGCCGCCGCGTCGTCGTGGCACTCATGGTCCCCTCCGGGGTCTCAGCCGAACCGGCCGCTGATGTAGTCCTCGGTGCGCTGGTCGGCCGGCTTCTCGAACAGCCGGGCTGTCGTGTCGAACTCGACCAGCACTCCGTGCCGCTCACCGGCATCGTCGACGTCGGCGGTGAAGAAGGCGGTCCGATCGGCGACGCGCGCCGCCTGCTGCATGTTGTGCGTGACGATGACGATCGTGTAGCGCTCGCGCAGCTCGGCCATCAGGTTCTCGATCCGGAGCGTCGCGATCGGGTCGAGCGCGGAGCAGGGCTCGTCCATGAGGATCACGTCGGGCTCGACTGCGATGGTGCGGGCGATGCACAGCCGCTGCTGCTGGCCGCCCGACAGCCCGTAGGCGCTCTGCTTGAGCTTGTCCTTGACCTCGTCCCACAGTGCCGCGCGGGTCAGCGCCTCCTCGACCAGGTCGTCCATCGACGACGGCCGCATCCCGGTGACGCGAGGGCCGTAGGCGACGTTGTCGTAGATCGACTTCGGGAACGGGTTCGGCTTCTGGAACACCATCCCGATCCGACGACGGACCTCGATCGGGTCCACGCCCTTCGCGTAGAGGTCCTGCCCGTGGTAGCGCACCGAGCCTGCGACCCGTGCTGAGTCCACCAGGTCGTTCATCCGGTTCAGGGACCGCAGGATGGTGGACTTCCCGCACCCGGAGGGGCCGATGAGCGCGGTGATCTCGTTGAGCCCGAAGGTCAGGGAGACGCCCCGGACGGCCTGGTAGGGGCCGTAGTACACGCTGACGTCCTCGCACTCGAGGACCGGGGACGGTGTCTCGGGGATCTCGCGGTGCACGCCGGCGCGCGGTCGGGCGTCCAGGGAGCCGGTGTCGTCGGGGTGCACGTCACGCCCGGTGGTGGTGCTCGTCATGTCGGGGTCCTCGGGGAGCGGGGTCACCAGCGGCGCTGGGACCGGTTGCGGATGATGATCGCCAGGGCATTCATCGCGAGCAGGATCACCACGAGCAGCACCGAGGCGGCGGCGGCCAGCTCGCGGAACCCTGCCTGAGGGCTGTTGGTCCAGCCGAAGATCTGGATGGGCATGGTGGTGAAGCCGCTGAGCAGACCGTTCGGGTCGAAGGAGATGAACACCAGAGCACCGAGCAGCAGCAAGGGTGCGGCCTCGCCCAGTGCGCGGGACAGCGCCAGGATCGTGCCGGTGGAGATGCCGGGGACCGCGGCCGGCAACGTCACACGCCACGTGGTCTGCAGCTCTGTGGCACCGAGGGCGAGGGAGGCCTGGCGCTGCTCGCGGGGGACGGCGCGCAGCGCTTCGCGGGTCGAGATGATGATGACGGGGAGGATCAGCAGGGCCAGCGCGAGCGCACCGCCGATCACGATGTTCTTGTTCTGCACCCCGATGAGCGACAGGGTCCCGATCGCGAGCATCCCGTAGATGATCGAGGGGATCGCCGAGAGGTTCTGGATGTTAAGCTCCAGCAGCCGGTTGAAGCGGCTGTGCCGGTCCGCGAACTCCTCCAGGTGCACCGCGGCCGCGATCCCGAGCGGCACCGCGAGCACCGCCGTCGTGCCGATCACCCACAGGGAGCCCAGGATGGCCGGCCGCGCACCGGCCTCCTCCGGCCGGGACGACGGGTACTCCGTGAGCAGCGTCGAGTCGAGGCGGTCCCCCGCTTCGACGATCGTGCTGACCAGGAGCGTCACCAACGTCGCGAACGCGACGAGCAGGCTCGCCCAGAGCAGGACCAGGAACAGCGTCGCGCCCGGGCTGCGTTCCCGGGAGCGCTGCCCGGTGGGCAGTGGCCGGGTGGCGGGCGTGGTGGTGGCGGTCATCAGTACTCCTGCCGGAACCGGCGCACGAGGCGGATGCTGATCAGGTTCACGACGAACGTCAGCAGGAACAGCAGCAGCCCGACCGCGAACAAGGTGTCGTACTCGAGGGATCCGACCCGGGAATCTCCGAGCGCCATGCGGGCGATGAACCCGGTCATGGTGGCGCCCTCCATGGTGGGGTCGGTGACCATCTGGGGTCGGGCACCGGCGGCGATCGCGACGATCATGGTCTCGCCGATCGCCCGCGAGATGCCCAGGACCACTGCGGCGACGATCCCGGACAGCGCGGCGGGGAAGACGACCCGCAGCGTCGTCTGCATCCGGTTGGAGCCGAGCGCTGCGGAGCCTTCACGGAGCGCGTTGGGCACGGCGCTCATCGCGTCCTCGGACAGGGAGGCGACGGTCGGGATGATCATCACGCCCATCACCAGCCCTGCGGCCAGGATGGAGAACGTCCCGACGTCGATCCCGAGCCAATCGCGCAGGGCCGGGCCGACGAAGCTCAGCGCGAAGAACCCGAAGACGACCGTCGGGACACCGGCGAGCAGTTCGAGGATCGGCTTGAGGACCTTGCGCACCCGGGGTCGGGCGTACTCGGCGAGGTAGGCGGCCGCACCGAGCCCGCAGGGCACTGCCACGGCCAACGCGATCACGGTGGTCCATGCCGTGGCGGTGATGAGCGGCAGCACCCCGAACGAGGGGTCGGCGAACTGCGGCGCCCAGCGGGTCCCGGTCAAGAACTCCACGACCGACACCTGCTGGAAGAAGCCGATGGCCGGAACGAGCAGGGAGATGACGATGCCGGCGGTAATGAGCACCGACAGCCCCGCCGCCGCCCGCAGCAGGAGGCGGATCACGGTCTCGCCGCGGCGCGAGCGCACCTGGCTCAGGTCCCGATCGGCGCGCAGGCCGGAGCGGCCCTGCTCGGCAGGGCCGCTCCGGAGGTGCTGCGTGGTGGTCATGTCAGCCGACCAGCGCGGCCAGCTCGTCCTGGGCGGTCTGACGCTGCTCGTCGGTCAGCGGGACGAACAGGGCGTCCGTGGCGGCCTGCTCGCTGTTCTCGACGTAGAAGTCCACGAAGTCGCGCAGGGCCTCGTTCTCGGTGTACTTGGCGTTGTTCACGTAGATGAACAGCGGGCGGCCGAGCGGGACGTAGGTGCCGTCCTGGACGGTCTCGGTGGACGGGACCACGCAGCCGTCTCCGCCGTCGACGCCGACGAGCTTGATCTGGTCGGCGTACTCCTCCGCGTAGGACAGGCCGAAGAAGCCCGTGCCGCCGGTGGCGCCGGTGACACCCTGGACCGTCAGGTTGTCGTCCTCCGACGGGGAGTAGTCGGCGCGGATCGCGCCCTCCTCGCCGTTGATCGCCTCAGTGAAGTAGTCGAACGTGCCCGAGTCGGTCCCGGCGCCGTACAGCTCCAGCGGCTCGTCCGGGAAGGACGGGTCGACCTGCTGCCACGAGGTGATCTCACCTTCGGACTCCGGGCCCCAGATGGTGGCCAGCTGCTCGACCGTCAGGCAGTCCACCCAGTCGTTCTCGGGGTTCACGACGACAGACAGCCCGTCGTTCGCGACGACGATCTCGGTGTACTCGATGCCGGCGTCGGCGCAGGCCTGGATCTCTTCGTCCTTGATCGGGCGCGAGGCGTCGGAGATGTCGGTCTCATCAGCGCAGAAGCGCTTGAACCCGCCACCGGTGCCCGAGGTCGCCACCGTGACGTTCACACCCGGCTGCTCGTCCCGATACAGGGTCGCGGCAGCCGAGCTCAGCGGCTCGACCGTCGAGGAGCCGTCGATGACGACCTCGCCGCTCAGGCCGCTGCCTCCCGAGCCGGACTGCTCGGAGGTGGAACCGGACTGCTGGCCGCCGCACGCGGTCAGCGCGAGGACGAGGGCCGCTGCACCGGCAACGGCGGCAGGGAGCTGGCGCGGGTTGGACACGTCGGATCCTGTCTGATGGAGGGCACGGGTCCCGAGCGGGACGAATCGATAGAAGCTCGTCTACACGAATTCCCGGTGAACTCGCGGTAAACGATCACTGATAAGTAGACGTCGGTCTAACGTTGCGTGCGGGGCCCCGAGCCAGCACCACGCCACCTGCGGTTCATCGACGTCGTGTTGACTGCGCGCAGAAGCTCCAACGCAGAAGGGAACGTCCATGCACCTGGTCGTCGTCGGCGGATCAGACGCGGGGATCAGCGCGGCGCTGCGCGCACGCGAGCTCGATCCGCGGGCCGAGGTGACCGTCGTGGTCGCCGACGCCTACCCGAACTACTCGATCTGCGGGATCCCGTACTACATCTCCGGTGACGTGCCGGACTGGCACGACCTGGCGCACCGCACCCGCGAGCAGCTCGAGGGTGCGGGGATCGACCTGCTGCTGGACACCGTCGCCACCCGGATCGATGCTGAGGGGCGACGGCTCCAGGTGCTCGGCGCCGGCGGTGGCGAGCGCTGGCTGGACTACGACGCCCTCGTCGTGGGGACCGGCGCGGTCCCGGTCCGCCCGCCGATCGACGGCCTGGACGTCCTGGGCGCCGCGGACGGGGTGCACCTGCTGCACACCATGGGCGACACCTTCGCCCTGACGGACTCGCTCGACGCAGCCGCGGTGCGGTCGGCGCTGATCGTCGGCGCGGGGTACGTCGGCGTGGAGATGGCGGAGGGCCTCACCGCCCGCGGCATCCGCGTCACGCAGGTGGAGGCGCTGCCCGAGGTGCTGCCGACGGTGGACCCCGAGCTCGGCGCGCTCATCCGGGCCGAGCTGGTCCGGAACGGCGTGGAGGTCCGCACCGCGACCACCGTCACGCGCGTGCAGCGATCGACGGATGGTGGCGCGCGGCTGCACGTGGCGGCCACCGGCCCGGACGGGGACACGTCCTGGGACGTCGACCTGGTGCTCGTGGTGGTCGGCGTGCGGCCGGACACGGGCCTGCTGGTCGGCGCCGGAGCCGCGACCGGCCCGCGGGGTGCGGTGCTCGTCGACTCGGACATGTCGACCGGACTGCCGCAGGTCTGGGCCGCCGGCGACTGCGTGGTCACCCATCACCGGGTGCTCGGCACCAGCTACTTGCCGCTGGGCACCACCGCCCACAAGCAGGGGCGGGTCGCCGGGGAGAACGCCGTCGGCGGCCGGGCGCGCTTCGCCGGCAGCGTCGGCACGCAGGTCGTCAAGGTGTTCGACCTGGTCGCGGCCCGCACGGGCCTGCGGGAACACGAGGCGACCGCCGCCGGGTTCACCCCGGCGACCACGGCCAGCGCGCCGGACGACCACAAGCGGTACTACCCGGGCGCGGCACCGATCCACATCCGAGTCACGGGCGACGCGACTACGGGCCGCCTGCTCGGCGCCCAGCTCGTCGGGACCCGCGCGACCCAGACCGCCAAGCGGGTGGACACGTTCGCCACGGCGCTGTTCCACGAGATGGACGTCGCCGGCATGGCCGACCTGGACCTGGCCTACACCCCGCCGCTCGGGTCACCCTGGGACGCGGTGCAGGTCGCGTCGCAGGCGTGGGTCGCTGAGCACCGGGTCGACGCCGAGCGCGCCTCGCTCGGGCGCGACGCCGCCCCCCGGAAGCCGGCGGTGCTGTTCGTCTGCGTGCACAACGCCGGTCGGTCCCAGCTGGCCGCGGGGTTGGCCGCGGCGTACGCCGGGGACCGCGTGACCGTGCTGTCCGCAGGAACCAAACCGGACGAGGCGGTGTCCTCGACGGTGCTCGAGTCGCTCGACGAGCTCGGCATCGACCGCCGCGATCAGACTCCCCGCCTGATCACCGCCGAGATCGCCGCGCAGGCCGACGTCATCGTCGCACTCAAGCCGGGACTGGACCTTCCCGACCACCCGCACGTCGAGACCTGGTCGCTCCCGGACCCGGCAGGGTGGACCCTCGACGGCATCCGCAGCCTGCGGGACCACATCGACCAGCGGGTCCGCACCCTGGTGGACAAGCTGCTGACCGACTGACGCAGCGACGGCGGCGCACCCCGCGAGGGGTGCGCCGCCGTCGATCTGCAGGTCACGTAGCGCGGCAGATCACGCGGCGCAGCAGACCGCCGTGGGCGTAGCACGGGCCGGGACCCGGGCCCGAAGCCTCTCGACCGCGTCGCGCAGGCGGTGGACCGCCCGGACGACGCAGCCCGGGCAGTCCTGGGCAGAGCGACGCAGCTCGAGCTCCCGGGCCAGTTCCCGTTCGTGCTGCTGATGGATCGTCAGGTACACCTCGGGGTCCATCACGCCTCCTCGGATGCGGGCTTGCGGGCGCGGACGATCGCACCGTGCATCCCGTCCGCCACGGCGTGCGTGAACTCGACCTCGGCGTCGGCGAACCCGGCAGCGGCGAGACCGTCCAGGTACTCGGTGCGGGACAGCGCCCCGGCGATGCACCCGACGTAGGAACCGCGCTCGGCGCGCTCCTCGGGGGTCAGGTGGTCCTCGGCGACCACGTCGGAGATCCCCACGCGCCCGCCGGGCACCAGCACCCGGAACGCCTCGGACAGCACTGCGGGCTTGTCGGTGGACAGGTTGACCACGCAGTTGGAGATCACGACGTCCACCGCGGCGTCGTCGAGCGGGAGGTCCTCGATCGTGCCCTTGCGGAACTCGACGTTCGCCGCTCCCGCCTTCGCGGCGTTGGCGCGGGCCAGGTCGAGCATCTCGTCGGTCATATCGACGCCGTAGGCGAAGCCCGTGGGCCCAACGCGGCGCGCGGACAGCAGCACGTCGATCCCGCCGCCGGACCCGAGGTCCAGGACGCGCTCGCCCTCGCGCAGCTCGGCCACCATCAGCGGGTTCCCGCACCCCAGCGACGCGGCCAGGGCCTCGGCGGGCACCGCGGCCGCGTCCTCGGCGCCGTACAGCGTCGCGCCGAACCGCGCGTCGATCACCAGGTCCTGCGGCCCGCAGTCGCCACCGCCGCAGCAGCCGGCGTCACCGCTGCCCTGCACCGCCGCCAGCGCGTACCGGGACCGGACCTGCTCACGGATGTCCTGCACCATCACTCCTCCAAGGGATCGATCCCCGTCGATGTGATGAGACTGACACCAGACATCGACGGCTGTCAACATCGACAACGGTCGATGTGTGGGCGAGGATGTCGTCATGGCTCTGGACCTGCTCCCGATCAGCACCGCGACGTCGGCCGCCTGCTGCAGCCCGGTCACCGGCAGCACCATGTCCGCCGACGACGCCGACCGGACCGCCCGCACGCTGAAGGCGCTGGCCGACCCGGCCCGGCTCCGGCTGCTGTCGATTATCGCCGCGCACGACGGCGGCGAGGCGTGCGTCTGCGACCTGACCGAGCCGGTGGGACTCTCCCAGCCGACCGTGTCGCACCACCTCAAGGTGCTCACCGAGGCCGGGTTCGTCACCCGCGAGAAGCGCGGGGTCTGGGCGTACTACACGCTGGTGCCCGACGCTGTGCGGGCGCTCACCGCGCACCTCGGCGAGCACCTGCTCGACCGTTCTGCCGCATGACCAACGCGTCCACGGGCGTCACCGTCGCCCCGATGCACGGCGGGCACGCCGCCGCAGTCTTGGACATCTACGCCGCCGGCATCGCGACCGGCACGGCGACCTTCCAGGCCCAGCCGCCCACCTGGGACGACTTCGACGCCGGCCACTTGGCTGAGCACCGCTTCGTCGCCCTCGACGGGGACAACGTCCTCGGCTGGGTCGCTGTCTCCCCCGTCTCGGGACGTTGCGTCTACGCCGGCGTCGTCGAGCACTCGGTCTACGTCGCACCCGAAGCTCGTGGCCGCGGTGTGGGGCGCGACCTGCTCGATCACCTGCTGGAGTCGGCCCGGGCTGGCGGAATCTGGACCGTCCAGTCCGGTGTCTTCCCGCAGAACCTCGCCAGTCTCGCCCTGCACGAGGCGGCCGGATTCCGTGTCGTGGGCACGCGCGAGCGGCTCGGCCTGATGGAACACGGGCCGCATGCCGGCACGTGGCTCGACGTGGTCCTGCTGGAGAAGCGCCTGTAGCGCTGGGGTGCCGCACCGCCGAGCCCTCGGCGAGCCTGATGCCTAGCCAGGCGCGTCACGGTCGCTTATCGCGCTGAGGTACCCCTGCCAGTCGCGTCCCGCGCGCCGGGCCCAGCCGGTCGAGGCAGCAATGCTCAGCCCGAACAGATCGCTGATCACCGATGCCGGTAGGTCGCTGGCCAGGGAGATCAGTGCCGCGTTGCGCGCGCGGCGCACCGTCAGCCCGTAGCGGCGCATGCGGGTGACGAGCCCCGTGTAGCTGATGTGGCCCGAGGTGCCGCGGCCGGGGAAGAGCCAGGGAGGCTGCGAGGAACGGGCCGGGATCAGGGGCACCCCTCGCGAGCTGGTCTGGTGCGGGAGTCGCGCGAGCAGCCGCCCCAGCGCCGGGGGTACGAGCACGACGGGCCCACCGACAGCGATCGAGAAGCCCGTGGGGTAGGGCATGACGCCTGGGTGGTGGACGTGATCGCTGGTGAGCTCCACGACGCGGGCCAATGGGATCCCGTACAGCAGCAGCAGCGCTCCAGCTGTGCGGACGTCGTCGGGGATCGTCGGGTCTGTCAGGCACCTGCGGACCTGCGCCCAGCGTTCGTCCTCGGTCATCGAGACGTCCGGGTCCTGACGCTGAACGTGCGTCACGTGCAGCGGGGACGCAAGCCGGCGCCGGGCCGCCCAGTGAAGGAAGTCCGCCGTCGCGATGCGGCGGTCGTGCGATGCGCCGGTGAGCCACCGGTCGAGCGTGGCCTGGTCCAACTCAGCGAGGGCGGTGCCTCGCGCGTCGAGCCAGGTCAGCAGTTGCGCGACGCGCTCGAGGCGCTGCCACGCGGCTCGGAACTGGCTGTAGGTGAAGGTGCCGGTGCGCTCGTAGCGTCGACGAGCTCGGCGCAGCAGCGACCAGGAACCGTAGGCTCGGATGACCTGGCGGGTGGGACCGGGCAGGTCGGCCGCGACGCGCTCCAGCGTGGCGTCGAGTCGCTCGATCGGGTCGTGGCGCCCGGGGAGCACGCCGATGTCGACAAGCGTGCGGCGCAGGGACCACACCTCGCGCTCGTCATACGCGTCCAGCGCGGCGTGGTCGATCGTGACGTTCTGAGCAAGGAGATCGCGCACGACGCGTGCTCCCCCGCGGGGGTTGGTCAGCCACTTCATCACCGAGCGAGGCCGGCGACTGTTCGCAAGTGCCTCGACCAGGACCCAAGCAGGTTCACTCAGCGCCGGTTGCCCGAAGGCACTGCTGAGCTGGTCGCGCAGGGCACAGCGCACGCAGAGCTTCGCCTTGTACGGCTCCTCGCCGCCTCCGCAGCGGATGCAAACGTAGGCGTAGCGCCGGCTCCCCGAGCACGGCCCGCACAGGGTGCGCTTCGTCGACGTGGAGCTAGAGGTCGCGGCGATCAGCACACGCGCGTTGCCGCAGGAGGCGCAGGTGCCCGGGTGGGTGCGAGCCGACGCGTAGCACGACCGGCAGACAGGACCCACCGGCCACCTGGCCGCCGCAGCGGCAGTGGACCCGCAGATCGCGCAGTGCGTCCGCGGGGCTTGGTAAGGGTGGCGCACCTCGCCGGGCACGTGGGCTCAGTCGAGGTTCGGCCGGCGGATCCGAGTGCGCTGGACCGCAGGGCCGGCGCCGCCGGGCCCCCGGGAGCCGTTCCCCGCCTTTGCGACGGTGGCGTCGACGGCGACGACGGAGATCAGGTCGTTCGGGGTGCAGTCGAGGATGTCGCACAGGGCAGCGAGGGTGTCCGTGCTGAGGCGTTGCGGGGGTGCCGTCACGAGGCGGTAGACCTGCTCGCGTGACAGGTGCACGCCACGTTCGGCGAGTTGAGGTACCAGGTCGGTGGTGGCGAACATCCCCCGCTCCGCCATGCGTAGGCGCAGGTTCCACTCGATGCCCATCTTCTTGATCACGAGCTTCCTTCCTCGGCGTTGTCGCGCCACAGGTCCGGCTGATGGGCAGTGATCGCCCGGCGCAGCAGGGTGTTGCGGTAGGCATCGGAGACGCCGGTGTAGATCGCTGTCGTGGCTGCGTAGGCGTGGCCCACCTGCTCTTGAACGAACCGCTCGGGATAGTCGAACTCGACCAGGTGGGTCACGTACGAGTGCCGCAGACAGTGCAGATCCAAGCTCCTGTCCAATCCCGCAGCGTCCCTCGCTTCGGCGAACGCCGCGTTGATGCCCCGCCAGTCAAGGCGGCTGCGCCGCTCAGTCACCCACAGAGCCGGGTGCTTCCCGGGATCGAAGCGAGGGCGTACCTCGTCGATCCACTGCCGCAGAACGGGCACGATCCAGTCCATCTCCGGCACGAGCATCACGGTGCGACGTCGCGGCGGCCCGCCGCGCTGCGACTTGCCCCAACGGACCATCACCGCACCGCACCGCCCGAACGCACGGACCTTCGGGTTGGCGCGCAGATCCACCAGATCCAGGCCCCATGCCTCCCTCCGGCGCAGGCCGAACGCGTACACCGTCTTCAGCAGCGCGGCGTCTCGCTGAGCTGCCAGCGCGCCTTTGCGTCGGCGCACCCGGGCGTGCTCCACGAGGTCGTCCGCGGCGTCGAACAGCAGCTGAACCTCCTCGTAGTTCAGAGGGCGCCGCCCGGGGCGACCCTCGTACACCGAGCTGTGTACGACGGTGTTCCACTCGTCGAGCACCTGCTGCGGCACCTGGCCGAACCGGTCGGCGCAGACGTCGCGCCAGCCGTAGCGCGGGTCAGTCACGTACTCGAGGAACAAGCGCAGGTCACCCGTGTAGGAGCGAGCGGTCGACACCGCGATCGGCGCGCGGCCTGAGGACTGCCCGCTGATGAACGCCTCCACCTCCGCTGCCGTCCACTGCCACGGGTAGAGGTTCGAGAACTCGACCATCCGCCGCACCATGCTCAGCCGCCGTCGCACCGTGTCCGACTTGAGGAACCGAACCTTCTGCTGCCGTTCCCAGCCCTGCAGCATCGCGGCGAGGACCGCCGACTCGGGGTCGATCAACCCGACGCCGTCGACGAGCACCAGGTGCGCCGCACCTGGTAGGTCGAGTCGCCGCCCCATGGTCACCGTTGCATCAAACACAACATCGATGCGCAAGCACAAGAGGCACTGGCCAATGGCCGCGCCGCGCGATGGACTGGGGGTCGGAGCCGCTGAAGTCAGGCGGTAGCCGGGGGTGCCGAGACCTCGTCAGGATGCAACTCTGGACGAACACGGACGTAGCGCACGGGGTGGCGCCAGCTGGTCCCGGACCAGGCGATGTCGGCGGACACCTCGATGACGAGGGGTTCGATCAGCGTGAGGGTGACGGGTTCGCGGCCGGCGCCGAAGCCGTGGACGGCGGAGGCGGGGACGACGGCCGGCCAGGGGTGGTCTGGGCCGGCGGGGCGTAGCTGGGCGGTGAGGTCGCAGGCGGCGAGAGCGCCGAGCGGGACGGTGCGGCCGACGATGCGCAGGGGCGTCGGTGCTCGGGGAGAGCGTCGTCGGTGGTGACCAGGTGCCGGCGAGCTCCGCGAGCACGGCGCACCGCTCGGCCAGCGGTCGGGCGCGCAAGTTCCGGCCGGCGTGCTCGAGGACGTCAAACGCGACGTAACTCGCGGGCTGTTCGCACGCTAGGCGCGAGGCGGCGCGAGGGCTGGCGACCTGACGCTGCAGTGCCGAGAAACGCCAGGGCGCCGGTCGTGGTCGACCACACGACGGCCTCCCCGTCGAGCACCGTGCCGGCGGGCAGCTGGTCGACGGCGCCGGCCGCCAGGCCCGGCAGCGCGGCGGTGAGGCGCCGAGAGTAGTTGCGGGCACCGGCGTCGTCGACGACCAGGACGGCGCGGTAGCCGTCCCACTTCGCTTCCCGCGTGTCTACGCCGCGCAGCGAGCTGGTTCGGCGATGGTCTCCGCGACGCGCGCCAGCACGACGTCGACGAACTGGCTCGAGTCGCCGGACGACAGGCGGGAGCGTCGTGGGCGGGGCATCGCTCCAGAATCAGGCTCCCGCTTTCGCCGCTCGGCATGCGCCCACGACGACCGCTACGCGAGTTCCGGCTGACGGAGAGCGCCCCACTCTCGACGCGTGCATGCCGCGAGGATGGCGAGACTGAGTGCCGCTAGGGCGAGTACCGCTACTTGATAGGGCACGTCGCCGGCCGAGAGGACCAGCCGGATCGCGACACCCGCTCCTGCGACGACGAGGGTCGACACAGCGGCGATGAGATCGGATCGCCAGGAGAACGCGATGACGGCGGCCAGGGCGGCGACGAACGCGGGACCTAAGAAGTACGCGATGGGCAGCATCGCGTAGCTAACCAGAACCAGAGCCGCGCCAAGCAGCAGCGCGCCTGTGACTCTGCGCGACGTCCGTCGACGCTGGATCGCCGCGACCACGACTACTGCGAGAGCTGCGAACAGTGCGATGACCCTATGCGTAGCACCGTCGGCGCGAGTCATGTTGAGCGCTGCTCCCAGTCCGACTGCCACGGCGACGACGAGAGCTATCGGAAGGCGCCCCAATCGGGCGCCCCCCCGCTCACCTGACACAGGCTCGTTGAACGGGCGAGGCATCGGCATCTCTCCATACTCACACAGGAACAGCAGACGTGGAAGAGGCTGCCCTCGCACACGGGAGGGTCGAATGTCAAGGTTCAGATGGGTTTCAGATTCGCCCACCTACACACTGCTGCCGCGCTACGGTCAAGTTGCGGCTACCGGCCGCGATTGCGTCCATACCAGGGGGTATTCCATGCGTGTCAAGAGGTCACTTTTCGCCGTGCTCGCGGTTGTATCCGCATCGTTCCTCGCGTCGTCGCCAGCGATCGCGGCCGACGGCGCGACGTCCACGGCAACGGAGGTCAGCATCGTCCAGCTGGCTGACGGCACCGAGCTAGAGATGTGGGGGGAGACGCCGAGCGGTCGAGTGATCCCGCTCGAGACGGAGACCAACGCGGACGGTGACGTCCACACGATGGACGCGCTCGGATGCACCGCCGCGCCAGGCGGTATCGGTGCGCAGAACTGCGTGACGGTGATCAACTCGAGCCCGCTGGGCGGGACCGGGTTCGCATACGCGATCTCAAGCTACATTTCGGCTAGCGACAACGTTTGCTCCAAGACGGCGCAGTTCAAGTACACCGATCGCACCGCCAACCCCAACAAGACGGCGACGGTCTCGGGCAGCGCGTGCAGCTACGGCGGCGGCGATCTCAGGTGGGACCCCGCAGACTTCCACCTCCAGCACGGCTCGGACTTCTGCGCGCGGCAGAAGAACTCGGCTACCGGCGGGGTCTACGCGAACTACGCCTGCGTGCGGATCAGCGCGTAGCGAGTGGATTGACCCCAGGAGGCACCGGTGCCTCCTGGGGTCAATCCATCCAACGCATGTAGTCATCGTGTTCGGGAGCTCGGTGGGCCGCGACCGGTCCATTACCCCCGCGGCTCCCGCTCGGCCCGTTCGACGGTGCGGCAAACGGCTGCGCGCGAGATTCCGAACGGCTGGGCGAACTCCCGTCGTTCCTCTCGCCCGCCTCGAACACCTTGACCAGGTGCTGGGCCCGCGCCGACGCGAGTTTTGGTCCGCCGCCGCGCCGGCCGCAGGCTTTGGCCGCAGCCATGCCGTCGCGGGCGCGCGCGAACAGCCGGCTGACGGGGCATGAGGCCGCCGACCTGAAGCATGCACCCCGTGCCCGTGAGCAGCGCACCAGCACGCGCCGCGCCTCTGCGGTGCACCCGCGGCCCGTCCTGTGACGCTCACGTTGGACCTTGTCCACCCTAGCGGCCGCCGATGACGGAGTCGCCAGGCTGATTGCTTCATCGGACGTGGCCGTCCCAACCGATCGCGTTCGACGCTCCCTAGCCGCCAACAACGACCGCCCGGCGAGCTGGCCTGCGCCGGACGCCGAGGGGGTGGGTGGCCCTGCCGATGAGCGTCGACGTCCTGAATCGTCTGCCTGGGCGGACCGAGTGACACGTGTTCCCCGCACCTCTCGGCTGTAGGCGTTGGCGCCTAGAATCGTGGGCATGGCCGTTGAGAAGCGCGAGCAGGTCTTCATCAGTTCCACCTTCAAGGACTTGGTTGATGAGCGTCGCGCCGTCACTCAGACCCTCCTCGAAGCCGACTGCATCCCTTCCGGCATGGAGCTGTTCCCCGCGTCTGACAGCGAGAAGTGGGATCTAATAAAGGGCGTTATCGACCTCTGCGACTATTACGTCGTGATCGTTGGCGGGCGCTACGGCAGTGTGGACGACGCCGAGCAGCTCTCATACACGGAGATGGAGTTCGACTACGCCGTGAGGACCAAGAAGCCGATCATGGGATTTTTGCACGGCAGCCCCGGAAAGTTGCCTGGTGACAAACTCGACCTCGACAAGCACCTGCGTGAGAAGCTGGACGCGTTCCGCGACAAGATCGAGAAGAGGATGGTCAAGTACTGGCACGAGCCAGGCGATCTACCAGGTCAAGTCGCGCTCGCCATCATGCAGATTCGCAAGTCACACCCGGCTGTCGGATGGATCCGGGCCAGTGAAGCCATGACGCCCGGGGTTAAGGCCGAACTGGCCGAGCTGAGGGCAAGGGTGCGCGAACTTACGGCGGACCTCCACGATGAACAGCGGCAGAAGGCCTCGGCGGTGGACCCCTCCGACCTCGTTCAGGGCGACGACTCCGCTCCGCTCGAATGCACGATCGAATTTCAGTGGCAGTGGAGGATCGACGCCGAGGAGGCGTACGTGACAAACCGGCAACGCGCGCTCTGGACGGTCAACCCAACGTGGAATGATGTCCTCAAGCACGTAGGACCTGAACTCATGGATGAGGCCTCCGAGGAGTACCTACGCAAGCGGTTGTCCTCTCTGTGCGACGGGCTCGCTCGGCGTGACTTGCTGAAGGACGACGACAGCGGTGACGACGGCGCCGATGCAGCAGAGGACACCGACGCAGAATCCCACGACGACTCCGAAGACAATGGGGCCGAGGACAACCGTGTCGGGCGGATCTACGACGTCGACGTCACCATCGATAGCTTCAACGATGTGAAGGTTCAGTTCTCCGCTCTCGGGCTTATCGAGAAGGGCACCAAGCGTCGTCCAGGCAGTGACACGAGCACATACTGGCGCCTGACGGAGCGCGGGGAGCAGCAGTTGCTGCGACTGAGGGCGCTCCGCAAGCCGGTGCCGGTGGAGACCGGGCGCGACCCGTCCGAAGGGGCGATGTAGTCGAGCCGAACGGATCCTTCGACGTGGCCACGCCCCGGAGCACACGGGATAGCTCCGGGGCGTGGTCGCACTCCGACAGCACCCGTTGCCCCGCTGGTCGGGCACTGGTCGTCGTCAGGGCAGCGTCGCCGGTCGGCGCCGACCTGGCCTCACTACTGCCCCCAGGTAGGCGGTACGGGCGCTGACACGATTCAGCGAGTCGCAGCTGTCGTCTAAGGAGAACGGTGGCCGATCCCTTCCAGCCGCCCGTCGACCGAGGCCCCGTCTCGGCGCCGGCCGACCCGCACCCGCCGACGTTCCAGACACCCACCCCCGCGCCGACGTACTACCAGCCGACGTCCGGCCACCAGGCGCCGCTCCGGGGCCTGTGCCCTAGCAGCAGCAGTCGGGCCCGCGGGCCGCGCACCTCGCGCCGGCACCGGTGCCGATGTACCACCAGCTGCCGCCGGCGACGGTCTCGCACATGCTGTCGCTCATCGCCCTGCCCCTGGCCGTGATCACCATCGTGTTCGTGCCGCTCCTGTTCGGCGGGGCCGCGATCATCCTGTTCAGCGTCGGCAAGTCGGTCGCAAGAAACCGCTCGGGACCGTCGCGTTCATCATCTCGATCGTGCTGACGATGGTCGGAGTCGCCCTCAGCGATCATCGTCGCAACCTTCGTCACAAGCATGGGAACCCCGCTGCTCTGAGTCGAAGACCACTGGCGCAGTCGAACGCGTGTTCGATACTTGGTGAGTGATCGACCGAGTCCCGATGCGCGAGATGGCCCGCCAGGTGCCGGCCAGGGCGTACGCCGGCGCCCGCGTCACCCGCCCTGACGAGGCTCCGCAGGTGCGGGCGTGGATCGTGGACGCGCACGGTCGGGACGTCCAGGTCGACGGCGAGGCCGTCGCCTGGACGGACCGAGTCGTCCACGTGCACTACGTCGACGACCACGGCCGCGAGGGCTGGGCCTGGGTCTGGGCGTCCGCGGTTACCCGCCGGTGAGCCTGCCGCAGCGCGTTCCCGGTGGGCAGTCGCGGATCGCCGCGGCGGTGACGCTGCGGAACCAGCACCCCGTCCCACCGGGTGTTCATCACGACGTGGAGCAGCCCGTCCCCGTGACCGCACGGCTGCACTGGGAGACGGGCACCGAGACGATCGAGACCCTCGCCCTGGAGTGGACCCGCACCCTGGTGCGCATCCGCATCATCGACTGCGCGTCATGACCGGCGCCGTCTGGATCCGCGCCGCTGATGTGCAGCGGCAGCCGCAGGCGGCCTAGACGTCGCGGTCGTGGTTGGTCTGCCACCAGAGCAGGTCACGTCGGTACGTCTCCTGCGCCTCTTCCCAGGTCGTTCCAGCGGGGTAGGCGAACGGGTGGTGCCCGTACTCCAGGCAGGATGACGAGATGGTCACCCCGTCCGCTAACGGCGATCCCTGCCGGCAGTTGACGCACAGCGGTTCCGTGGGCGGCTGGTCCGGCTCAGAGGTCAGACGCTCGTACCGGTCCGTGCCCGCGGCCGCGAGCAGGACCGCCTTCTGCAGCTGCGGCAGGAGCGCACGACACTCCTCAGCGCTGAGCCGGTACAGCCCAGGAAGGTCGACCGGGACCTGCTCGAGGACCGCCTGCGTGACGTGTGCCAGGACGGCGAACAGCCGGTCACCGAACAGCGCTGCGTCGCTGTCGTCTGCTCCGAGACGACGCAGTCGAACGCGGCCATGGCCGGGGTCGTCGACGGAGATCTCGAACCCCTCCCAGCCGTCGGGGTCGGTGTAGAACGTCACAGCCACCCGTCGAACCTCCCCCGCTGCATCACGGAAGCACACCGGCCTGGTCGGATCACTAGCGAACGCATCATCACGACGGCCGGCGCCGCGCCGGCGGGCGGCCCGCGTCACCGTTCGAGTCGTTGTTCATGCTGTCCTCCGGAGCTGGGTAGGGCGGGCACTTCACGTGCGGTCGAGGTGGGCTACTTCAGCTGGTCGTTGCTGAACCGCCGGCGTGCCATCTCACGGCTGATCCCGACGCACCAGCCGATGACCGACCAGGAGGCGCCGGCCGCGACGAGCTGCTGGACGATCGAGCGTTGCCGGTCCTTGGCGGCGTCCTCGTCCCGGCGCGCGCTGCGCAGGTCGTTCACCAGGTCGGCCACGTCCTTCGGGAGGGTCACGCCGCTCGCGTCGACGACGCGCGTCTCGTCACCGAACTGCCTGATCTCGAACCGTGCGCGTCCGCCCTGCGGCATCGCGATACTCCCGTCCCGGACGTCTGCTGCGACGCCCAGCATGTCGGTCCGCAGGTCATGACGTCCACGCGGCTCCCCAGCGCCGGCCGGCTCAGCGTGCGTCTGCACGTCACGGCTCGGCAGGAGCGTTCGGCGCGTTCGCGAGCTCGAGCAGCACGTCGGCGTGGCACGCGGTCCCGGGCTTTCACCAGCACGCCAGGTCCCGCCCGGTCAGGTCCTGTAGGTGTCCGAGCAGCCAGTCGAAGCGGTCGTCGGCGTCTTCGGTGTCCAGCAACCGGTGGCCGGTGGTGTGGCTGTTGCGGGTCGCGACCCAGGTCCGGAACATTCTCACGGCCTGGTCCTGCCCGTACCGCGACACCGGGAACGGGTTCCCCCATCGCGTCGGGCGCGCGACGATCACCGCGGTGGGATGCTCGTGGCGCCAGCCACCGGCCCGGCGCGTCATCTGGACCCGGACCGGCGCGACGTCGCCGGGGAGCGTCATCGGGTACGACCACCGGGCACCGGACCGCGGGACGCGGCCTCCCGGCGCTCGCGCAGCGTCCTGCGTTGCCCGGCGGTGAGGCCGACGTGGCCCCACACGCGCCGGTGATGACCGCCGCCACGTATGACGACGTGCCCAGGCACAGGGCAGTGCACGCCGCCGTCGCAGTTCTCCCGCAGCCGCTTGCGGCGACCGGCCCTACGAGCTTGCTCCGTGGTCAGCGGACCTGCTCCTTCGTCGTCGGCGAGCGCGGCGGCCGCGGCGCGCACGGTCATGACGAGGTGCCGTCGAGGTGCAGCTCAAGGCGTGCGGTCTTGGCGACACATCGAGTCCACTGCCCCAGCACGGTGCGGGGCATGGCCCGCCGGGGCAGGCGTGCCGCGGCGCGGACTGCTCGCAGTCGCGGGGCCGCCGGGGTGCCACGAGGGTCGACGACCAGAAGCCCCCAGCCGTCAGGAAGGTCGTCGCCGACGATCCCCGCATCTGGGACAACGAGCCACCACCGGTCGCAGTACCGCGACCAGCCCTCCGCCTTGGCCGGGTCGCGCAGCTCGGCCAGCAGGTCGGCGCGGGACACCTTGACCTCGAACCCGTGCAGGTCGGTCCGCCCGTACGTGTCCAGGACGAGGTAGTCCGCGATCCGATCGACGTCCTTGCGGAACGTCGATGGCGTCGGCACGTGTGCGGCGCGCACGTACCGGTCGGCAGCCGTGCCGGCCCGCAGAGCGGTGTACCGCTGACGCAGCATCCGCATCATCCGATCCTCGGTCCACGGCCGCTCCTCGAGCTCCAGAAGCACCAGGTCGAGGGCCCTGCTCATGAGGCGTCCATGTCAGCGGCGGTGACGCGGGCGGTCACGTCCGCGAGCAGCTGGCGCAGGACTGCGACGTCCTCGATCGAGGCGAGCTGGTCGGCGACGCCGACCCACGGCTCGATGTCCGGGTCGGTGCCGCCGTCGGCGCCGGCAGCGACGGCACCGAGCAGGTCGACAACGTCCTCCGCGTCGCGCTTCGACGACGCGCGGCGCTGGATGGGCAGCGCAGTCACGGTCACCCACCTGCGCGCGCCTGCAGCCCTCACCTTGGATTCCACGCGGGCCATCGCGGCGACGTACAGCTCCACCCCCGGCTCCGCCAGACGGCCCAGCGCCACCTGACGCGCCCCGAGCGCGGCCCGCACGTTCGCGACCTCTCGCGGAGTCAGCGACACCCCCACCAGCTCCGTGACGACCTTCACCGGCCTGGCGGCTGGCCCGGGGGTGGCGAAGCGGTGCGGCCCGCGCGGCGCACGGACCGGCTGCCCGATCGCAGACAGCAGGTTCAGCGCGGCATTCAGGGCCTCGGTCCGGGCGTGCTCCTCGCGCACGTCCCGGGTCCCGTCGCCGTTCTGCGCGTCCAGAGCGAGGCGTAGGCGGGTTCGCGCGGCGCCGGTGGCCTGCCGGACCCGGAGGTCCCGACCGCCCACCTTCGGTCGCTTGATGACGTTCGCTTCGGACATGGGCAGGCGCTCCTCAGGGAGTAGTTCGGCGCGGCTGCACTGTCCACTCTAGTAGGCAGTAAGGGTCGTGGTCTAGCGCTCTTGAGGGTCCCAGGCTGATGCGCTCGTGCTGCGGCGCTCGGCCACCTACGCGGTCGGCGCGGTCTACAGCATCAAGTCCTTGGGAGCACGGTGCGGTTGGTGCAGGCATGGCGGGACGCGTGGTCGCGGTCGCGCTCAACCCGAACCAGGCCAAGGGCCCCGGATAGAAGGGGCTGTGCGGGCAAGACAGCAAGCATGCTGGGCTGCATGCAAGCTGGCGGTGCTCCAGATGGGGGACCGATGATGAAGTTGACGTCGGTGCAGGCCAGAGTGATGGCTCATGAACACGGCGGTGGCGCAGCAGGGGGGCACGGCGACTCAGCCGACCTCGGATAGGTGGGCTCGACGGCTCAAGAGCTTGGGGTTCACGGCGCCCGAGCTGGCGGACTTGGACGAGGTCCACACGCGATATCTGCGAATGAGCCTCAGCCGGCCAGGAGCGTTCTGGGGCTCCATCGCGTACGCGGCGCTGATGCCCGTCATCCTGACGCTGACGATCTACGTGGGTCAGCCCGACGGCGACCGCTCGTGGGAGACCCCGGTGAACGTTTCGCTCGTCCTGACCATTGCGTATGCCGTGGTGGCTTGGCCGATCTACACCGGCCTGATCGCGGCCAACCGTAGATGGGGGAGTGCCGACATCGAGCTCTTCTACGCGCTACGTCCCCTGGTCGTGCCGCGCAAGAAGCCGCAGCGCGCGACTGGATTGGCTTCGAGGCTGGCACTGCGTAGGCAGCTCGACCGGGTAGACCGGCAGGCTGCGCGGCTCGGGGCACGTGACGGCGTGACCGACGAGCTGCGTAGGGCCGCGGCAACCGGCACCGAGATCTACGCGGCCAGGCGCGCCCGCCATCTCGCGATCGCTTTGGTGAAGGGCGAGGTGATCGACGTTGGTCCGACGCCCCCGGTGACTGGAAACGAGGGTTCCAGCACGCTCCGACGGGTGATGGCGGGCGTGTGGCAGTTCATCGCCGCGGTGGCCGTGCCGATCTTGATCGCAGCCACGTGGGGTGCGTGAACGCGGACCCGCGCCGGCCCAGACTCGCCTACTCGACTGCGCAGGGCTGATGAGGGGCGCTTGTGCTCGCGGGCATCAGCTGCGCGGCTCGAGGCCGGGGATCGCTGGCGAAGGCCAGGGATGCAGGCTTGCGTGCCGCAGGCGTGGGCTCGCTGAGGTGACCCGCCACCGGCCTGTGTCGTCCGGCTCCCCCACGTGCTCGATCTGCCGGTGGCTGCCGGCGGCGTGTGCGATCGCTGCGAGCACCAGGTCCACGTCCTCGCGGGTCAGCGACGCCAGCAGCCACCCCAACGGGTGCATCGACATCGTCTCTAGGGGTGTGGCGACCGGGTCACGATGGCCGGCGAGCTGGGCGGCTATCCGCGCGATCGCCCGCTCCCCCGGCTCCCCCTCGACCGCGGCGACGTACCGCTCGACCGCGATCCAATCGACGCGAAGGCGATCCCCTGCGCCGTTCGCGCGGACGCACTCACGGATGAACTCAGGTCGGGGCAGCCACCGCCAGTGTCGGATCAGCAGCTCGACGCCTGCCTCTGAACTCAGAGATCCGGAGGCGCCGGCGCGCAACCCGTCGACGAGCTCTGTGACGGTCATCAGTGCGGGGTCCTGGGGCATTGCGGTTCCTTCGTTAGGGGCTGATGGGTGTCGGTGTGGTGGTGGGTTCTCAGCTCCCGAAGGGGCGCCCCATCCGGAAGGCGCCTCTGTTGGGTTCGAACGGGGTGCCGTCGTTGAGCTCGTCAGCGAGCCGGATCAGCTCTCGAGCGACCGCCTCGTTGATGAGCGCGGTGAGCGACCGGGCGCCGCCTGGTAGCGGGCTCGTGCGCAAGACCGCGGTCTCTGCGCGCGACTTCAGCTCTACCCCGAGCGCGAGGGAGGTTGTCGCCTTCGGGCCGCGCTGATAGTCAGTCGGCACCCGTGGAGCGTCGTCGGGCGCTCCCTTGCTCGGAGCGGCGCTGTCCCCCGCCAGCGAGGGGCGCGTCCCATGCACGGCATGGAAACCCGGGGTGCCGAGCGGCGCCGCATCTTCGATGCCCCCGGCCGTCGATCGGTCGCCTCGCACGCCCGAAGCCACGGGGGTTGCAACGGCGGCCTCGCCGGCGCCCTTGGTTGGCGAGGCTGGGGTCCGGACGGTCTCGACGTGGACGGCGAGTATGGGGCTGCTCGCATCGGGGCGGCGGCGGGCGGGGCGGGCGGTCATGGTGGTCCTCACTTCTCGAGGAGTCGAGCGGCGAAGCGGGCAGCGAGCTGGTCGAAGATCGCGGTGGTGAGCAGGCCTGTGGCGTCGCGCGGGAAGGCGGACAGCGAGGTGGCGGCACTGTCGGCCTCGGAGAATCGAGTGCGCATCGGGATGTACGAGGGGGTGACTTCCTGGTCGTCACCGCCGAGCAGGCGCCGCGTCGTGCGCAGGTCCCACACGAGATCTCCGAAGGTCTCGAGCAGCCCTTCGAGCTGGAAGTTCTGCTCGGAGGTGTTGCGTCGCATCGTGACGATCACGCCCCCGACCGTCAGCCTGTCGTTGCCGATGTCCTCGGCGTGCTGACTCACGAAGTCCCGGACTCGGACGGCGCCCTCGACCGGGTCGTACTCGGGACTTGTGACGATGAGGACGGTGTCGGCTGCGGCGAACGCCATCTGCACCAGGTGACCCAAGTCTGGGCGGGTGTCGATGAGGACTACGTCGTAGGCCTCGGTCCAACCCCGCAGGGCTTTCCGCACTCGGCGGACGGCGCCGACGGCGCCCGCCTCGTTCTCCCGGTTGCCCAGATCGAAGCGAGCTGGCAGGACGTCGATGCGCTTGGCCTCTGGCACGTCCTCGCCCCAGCCGCAGGCGACGACCGCGCCAGCGCCCGCTCCGTCGGCGTTCGCGGCGATGACCTCTGACATGGTTGGCGTCGGATTGCTCGGGTCCCACGTCACGCCCAAGCGTCGCGAGGCGTTCGCCTGCGGGTCGAGATCGACCACCAGGACGTTGAGCCCCCGACGCGCCAACCCGGCCGCCAGCTGGACAGTCGTGCCGGTCTTGTAGACGCCGCCTTTGTTGTTGGCGATGGACGCTGTCAGTGCCACTTGAGCCTCCTGATGAACAAGTAATCCAAGACAAGCAAGCGTCACGCAAGTGACATTGGGCTTCGCTTCTGTTTCAACACTGCAAGCAACACAAGGCTTGGATTGCTTGGTTGTGATGCACACCTTGACTTACTTGCGGGCACTCACTCGGACACTCCACCACCTACGCAACACACTCGGCCGAACCACGTGATCAACGACGCCAAGTGAGATCCGTTGACGCGGTACGAACTCCCCGTGCGCAGGGGCGTCACGCGGACCGCGGCGTCTGCGTAGTGGGACGGACCGCGTCCCATGGAGCGACGTCGGGGAGCAGGCCACGCCGACACAGCGCGCACCTCCCCGCACCACCGGGGTCGCCGTGGGGGCAGGTCGCCGGCTCGTGGGTCTGAGCCGCGTCGTTCGCCGCCCGGGTGGCGGCGCAGTCGGCGCATCGGGGCGGAACCCGCAGACCGCGGTGAAGCACGCACAGGTCGGTCCGGCGGGACGAGTCGTGACCGTCTGAGCTGTGGATAACTCCAGGTGACGTTCCCGACTTGGGTAACCGCTGGTTTTTACTGGATGGTTCTAGGGACGGTTTGTATGAAGACAGCTTCACCCCAGCCGCACCCGGCGCTTCACCCCAGGCCCGTCCCTGGGGTGACGACTGCTTCACCCCAAGATCAGCGTTTTCCACAGGTAGGGGTGAAGCGCCGTTCATCCCTACAAGGGGGTTTTCCACAGCAGCGGGCTCCTGGGGTGAAGCAGGGTTCACCCCAGGAGCCGGGTTATCCACAGATGCGGGCTGGAGGCCTTGGATTCTGGGGTGAAGGATTTTCACCCCAGCCTGACCTGCGGTTTCACCTCTGCCGACCGCGGGGACGCTGCGAGTGGGCGCGAGGGCGTCGTCAGGACCGGGGTTCATCACGAGGTCGTAGACCACGGGGCGGCGGTTCGCGGGCAGGTGGTCGACGAGTCGCTGGTCACCGGGGCGCATGACGCCGTACTCGACGAGCAGGCGCAGCTTGGTATGGACGGTGCGTGGCGTGCAGCGGGCGTACCGGGCCACCGTCGCGACCGAAGGCCAGGCGGCCGTGCCGTCATCCTTGGCGTGGTCGGCGTAGGCGATCAGCACGAGATGGGCCACGGGATCGTTGGGCAAGGGTGCGTCCTTGAGAGCCCAGACCATGCTCACCAGGCTCATGGCGACCACCGCCTCAAGCGACGGGGGACGACTGGCGACGTCTCGCGGCTGACGGGACGACAAGGAGGCATGGTGCGCATTTGAGCACTGAATGCCGCGCGCCGTCCAGTGCGCGTCTGGCGTCGCGGTGCGTGTGCCGCTAGCATCGCCGCATGACGACTCAGCCCGCCGACGTCCTCGCAGCTGGCCAGGTGCCCGAGTGGGGCGTGGGTGACCGGCTTCGCAAGGCGCGCGAGTTCGCGCGTCTGAGCCAGTCAGAGCTCGCCGACGTCGCGGGCGTCTCCCGCCGGACGATCAGCAAGCTCGAGAGCGATGAGGGCCTTCCCCGTCGGGCGTACGTGATCGCCTGGGCCTTCGCCACGGGGGTCCAGCTCCACTGGATCCAGACGGGGCATGCAGAAACCCCCGCCCAGGGTGACCCGGACGGGGGTTGTGCGCTGTGCGCCCGGAGGGACTCGAACCCCCAACCTTCTGATCCGTAGTCAGATGCTCTATCCATTGAGCTACGGGCGCGTGGCCCGAGGGCCGCAGACGAGAATACAGGTCCAGGGCCCCGCACCCAAACCGGCGGTCCGTCAGCCCCGTCACACCGCGGGCAGCCGCTCACGCCGGGGTGGAGAGCTCCCCGCGCAGGATGCTGTCCCCGGAGTGCGCCGGGTCCCCGTCGAACGGCTCGGCGGACACGTCGACCACGGCGAAGTCGTCCAGGTCGAGCCCGACCGGGATGGTGAACCGCCCCTCGTCGCCGTCGAGCACGCCGAGCCCGACCAGGCGGGTCGCCTCGCGGTCGAGCAGCCACACCTCGCGGAAACCGTCGCCCTCCGCGCCGGCGAGCCGGACGACGAGGGTGCGGCGCCCGTCGGCGTCCTCCTCGACGACGGCGTCGCCGGTGGCGGACCAGCCGGGGAGCGCGTCGAGCTGCGCCTCGGCGAGGACCTGCTCGGAGTCGGCGCGCTGCAGTCCGGCGACGACGAGCCCGCCGCCGACGCCGCCGACCACCAGCCCCGCGGCGGCCGCGGCGAGCACCCACCGGGTGCGGCTGCGGCGCGGCTCGGGCGCAGGCACCGGCGTGGCGGCGGCCGGCTCGGCCGTGACGGGTGCAGACACGTCCGGCGCGTCCGGCACTCCCGGCACTCCCGGCACGAGCGGTACGCCCGGCAGCAGGCCCGGCGACAGCCCGAGCTCGCCCCGCACCCGCTCCCACACGGCGTCGGGCGGCGGCACGGGGTGCTCGTCGGTGGCGGCGCGCCCGACGGCGACCGTCGCGGCGAGGGACGCGACCTCCCGCGCGCAGTCCGCGCACGACGCGAGGTGCGCGCGGTCGTCCGCGTCGAGCGGCTCGCCGAGCGCGGCCAGCGCGACGGCGTCAGGGTCGATGTGCCGCACCGTCCACCTCCAACCGGTCGCGCAGCCGGAGCAGGCTACGTCTGATGTGGCTCTTCACGGTGCCGAGCGGCAGGTCGAGCCGCCGCGCGATCTCGCCGTGCGTCAGGTCGGCGTAGAACGCCAGGGCCAGGATGGTCCGCTGCGGCTCCCCCAGCCGGTCGAGCTCGTCGACCACGACGACGCGGTCGGCGACGAGCGCCACGTCGGGTTCCGGGTCGCGGGACGCCCGCGCCGCCACGGCCTGCACGTCCCGGACGTCGCGGGTGCGGCGGCCGAGGGCGTCGGCGACGGCGTTCCGGGTGATGCCGGTGAGCCAGGCCCGCAGGGGGCCCCGCGCCTGGTCGAACCCCGTGCGCCCGCGCCAGGCGGACACGAACACCTGCTGGGTGACGTCCTCGGCGTCGGCGGCCGACCCGAGCGAGCGCAGGGCCACCGTGTGCACGAACGCGGACCAGCGCCGGTACGCCTCCGCGAGCGCCTGCTCGTCGCCGGCCTGGAAGGCGCGCCCCAGCTCGGCGTCGTCCCACTCGGGTGGGGGGCGCAGGTGCGCGACGGGCGTGGACAGGGCGCGCCTCCTCGCGTGCCGGACGACCGCGCGGGGTGCGGGCGTCGCCGGGGTCATCATGCGCCGACCGGGGTCGCGATGACCAGCACGTTGTCGGTGTAGCGCCGGGTGCCGGTGTCGAACGCCCCGCCGCACGTGACCAGCGCCAGCCGCGCGGGGCCGTCGCGGGTGAAGACGTCGGGCCACCGGGCCTCGGACTTGGGGAACCGGGTGACGCTCTCGACCCGGTAGGACCGCGCGCTGCCGTCGGCCAGGCCGACCTCGACCTGCTCGCCGGGCGCGACGTCGCCCAGCCGGACGAACGGGCCGGTGCCGGCGGACGCCACGGAGTCGACGTGCGCGGCGACGACCGTGGTGCCCGTGGCGTCGCCCGGGTCCGCGCCGAACCGGTACCAGCCGCCGCGCTCGGCGAGCGGGGGGATCTCCATCTGCCCGTCGGCGGCGACCCCGACGGGGTCGACGGGGACGTCGATGTCGTGGGCCGGGACGACCACGCGGACGGGGGCCAGGGCATCGGCGGCACCGGCCGGTGGCGGGGTCGCGGGGGCCACCGGCACCGGCGGGAGGGAGCCCGTCGCGGGGTCGGCCACGGGCGAGGGCGATCCCGACGGCGTTCCCGACGGCGCCGGCGGCGGAGAGGTCAGGACCGTCACCCCCGGCTCCTGCACGCCCACCACGGTCCCGAGCACGCCGGCGGTCCCCAGCCCGACGAGGCCGAGGGCGACGAGGAGCCCGGTCACGCGGCGGGGGCTGCGGCGTGGCCGGGCGTCGGTGGGGGACACGGTGGGTG
>NZ_CABEGA010000022.1 GCF_901521055.1 Cellulomonas hominis
GGGCGGAGGCCGCCGGGGGCCCGGCCCCCCCCCCCCGCTCGCCCCGGCTGCCGACCCCCGGCGCACGCCCCCGCCCGGAGCGCGACCCGCCGCCGACCCGCTCAGGCGGGCCGTCCGGCTCCTCGACGTCGACCGCCGCCGTGTCGCGCTCGCCGTGCTGCTCGGCGTGCTGGCGCTCGGGTCCGCCGTCGCGCTCGCCGCCGTCTCGGCGTGGCTGATCACGCGCGCGGCCCAGATGCCGCCGGTGCTGGAGCTGTCGGTGGCGACCGTCGCGGTGCGCGCCTTCGGCATCGGCCGCGGGCTGTTCCGCTACCTCGAGCGGCTCGTGTCGCACGACGTCGCGCTGCGCGGCATGAGCACGCTGCGCACGACCCTGTACTCGCGGCTCGCGGCAGGCCGCCCGGAGGCGACCCTCGGGCTGCGGCGCGGCGACCTGCTCGCCCGCGTCGGCGCGGACGTCGACGCGGTCGGTGACGTCGTGGTCCGGGGCCTGCTGCCCGCGGCCGTCGCCGCGGTCCTCGGGCTCGGCACGGTCGTCGCGATGGGGCTGTTCCTGCCCGCAGCGGGCCTGACGCTCGCCGCCTGCCTGCTGCTCGCGGGCGTCATCGCGCCGTGGCTCGCCCAGCGTGCCGCGCGGACCACGGAGCAGCGCGCCGCCGCGGCCCGCGCCGAGATGGCGGCCACCGCGCTGGGCCTGCTGGAGGACGCCGGCCCGCTCGCGGTGCAGGGCCGCACCACCGAGGAGCTGGCCCGCCTGCGCACCGCCGACGCCGACCTCGCGCGCGCCACGGACGCCGGTGCGGGGCCCGCGGCGGTCGCCGCGGCGCTCGGGAACCTCGCCGTCGGGGTGGCCGTGCTGGCCGCCCTGCTGGTCGGGATCCCGGCCGCGACCGCGGGCACCCTGGCCCCCGTCGAGCTCGCCGTGATCGTGCTGACCCCTCTCGCCGCGTTCGAGGCGACCTCCGTGCTGCCCGCCGCCGCCATCCAGGTGCACCGCTCCCGCGCGGCCGCGGCCCGGCTGATGGCGGTGCTCGACGACGCGGACGGACCCGCGCCGGCGCCCGCCGACCCGCGCACGGCCCCGGACGGGGCGCCCGGCGAGGACCGCTCGGGTCCCGGCCCGCGGCTCGTCGCCCGCGGTCTCGCCGTGGGCTGGCCCGGCCGTCCGCCGGTGGTCGAGGGCCTCGACCTCGACGTGTCCCCCGGGCGCAGCGTCGCCGTCGTCGGCCCGTCCGGCGTCGGGAAGACGACCCTGCTGCTCACGCTCGCCGGCTTCCTGCCGCCGCGCGCCGGGGAGGTGCTCCTCGATGGCGTGCCGCTGGCCGAGGTCGACCCCGCGGCCCGCCTGGCCCGGCTGGCGCTGACCACGGAGGACGCACACGTCTTCGAGACCACGGTGCTGGAGAACCTGCGGGTCGCCCGCGGGGACGCCACGCCGCAGGACGCGCGCGCCGCGCTGGACCGCGCCGGCCTCGGCGACTGGCTCGCCGGCCTGCCGGACGGCGTCGACACCGTGCTCGGCCCGGACGCCCGTAGCGTCTCCGGCGGCGAGCGGCGGCGCCTGCTGCTCGCGCGGTCCCTGCTGGCCGCCGCTCCGCTCCTGCTGGTCGACGAGCCCGCCGAGCACCTCGACCCCGCCACCGCCGACCGGCTCGTCACCGACCTGCTCGCCGCGCCCCGGGGCGAGGACGCGTCGCGCGGGGTCCTGGTCGTCACGCACCGGCTCGCCCCGCTCGCCGCGGCCGACGAGGTGCTGGTGCTCCGCGACGGCCGGGTCGCGGCGCGCGGCGCGCACACGGACCTGATCGCCGCCGACGACGACTACCGTGAGGCGCACGCCAGCGAGCAGCACGACGGTGGGACGGGGACGACGAGGGCATGGCCGACGACCTGACGACGCAGCGCCCGACCCCGGCGGGGCCGGAGCGCCGGCCCGATCGCCACGAGCGGCCCGGCGGGCTGCCCGAGCCGACCTACGGACCGGGCGTCACCACGACGATCCACGTCCGCGAGCCCGGCGGCCGCTCCCACCTGGAGCTCGGCACGGCGTCCGAGACCGGCGACGAGATGGCCGACCTGCTGGACGCGGTCCTGTCCGTCGCCTCCGGCCTGGAGCTGCCGGGCGTCCTGGAGCGGTTCGTCCGCGTCTCGGTCGAGCTGACCGGGGCGAAGTACGGCGCGATCAACGTGCTGGACTCCCGCGGCGAGTCCACCACCTTCGTGCAGACCGGCGTCCCCGCGGCCGCCGCCGCGATGATGGGCCACCCGCCGCACGCGCAGGGCGTGCTGAGCAAGATCCCGACGCACGGCGTGCTGAAGCTGGACGACCTGACGGACCACCCGGCGTTCCGGGGCTGGCCGGCGGGGCACCCGTCGATGGGGTCGTTCCTCGGCGCCTCGGTGCGGGTCCGGGAGCAGGTCTACGGCTACCTGTACCTCTCCGAGAAGGAGGGCGGGTTCACCGACCAGGACGCCACCACGGTGATCGCGCTCGCCGCCACCGCGGGCGTCGCCGTGTCGAACGCGCAGCTGTACGCCGACGCCGCCCGCCGCGAGCACTGGCTGCGCGCGGGCCAGGACATCACCACCATGCTGCTGTCCGGCGCCGACGAGGAGGAGGCGCTCGCCCACATCGCCGCGACCGCCCGGGACGTCGCGGACGCGGACACGGCGGCGCTGGCCCTGCCGGGCGTGGCGGGCGAGCTCCTGATCGAGCTGGCCGACGGCCACAACGCGGACAGCCTGATCGGCGCGCGGCTCACCCCCGGCGGGCCGACGTGGTCGGTCATGGAGGAGGGCACCGGGCTGCTGCTCGAGTCCCTGTCCACGTCCCGCCGCATCACCGTCCCCGCGATGCGGGCGTTCGGCTCGGCGATCTTCGCCCCGCTGCAGACGTCCGGCCGCGGCGTCGGCGTGCTCATCCTGCTGCGCAAGATCGGCTCCCTGACGTTCGAGCCGAGCGACCTCGCCACCGCCGAGTCGTTCGCGTCCCAGGCGGCCCTCGCGTTCGTGCTGGCCGAGGCCCGGCACGCGCAGGACGTCGCGGCCCTGCTCGACGAGCGCGAACGGATCGCCCGGGACCTGCACGACCTCGCCATCCAGCAGCTGTTCGCCACCGGCATGCAGCTCGAGACGGTGCGCCGGCGGTCGGCCCGCGGGGTCGACCCGTCGGAGCTCACGAGCATCGTCGAGGAGGCGCTGGACAACGTCGACGCCTCGGTCCGGCAGATCCGGCAGATCGTCTACGCGCTGCGCGACCCCGACGCCGCCACGGGCATCGTCGAGCGGCTGCGCCGGGAGGCGTCGCTCGCCCGCACCGGGCTCGGGTTCGCCCCGTCGCTCGTCGTGACGCTCGACGGGGAGTCCGTGCCGGACGGGGACTACATCGTGGCGGACCTCATCGACGAGCGGATCGGCCCGGACCGCACCGACGACGTGGTGGCGGTGGTCCGGGAGGGGCTGGCGAACGCCGCCCGGCACGCGCACGCGTCCTCGGTCAGCGTCCGGGTGGCCGTCCGCGGCTCCGGGCCGACGGGGGCCGTGCTGGTCGAGGTCGAGGACGACGGCGTCGGCCTGCCCGCGGTGCGGGACCGGCGGTCCGGGACCGGGAACCTCGCGGCGCGCGCACGGCAGCACGGCGGGACGTTCTCGCTGGGTGCCGCACCGGGGGGCACGGGCACGCTGCTGTCGTGGGAGGTCCCGCTCGGCTGAGCGGGATGCCGGTGAGCCGGCCCGGAGGTCAGGAGTGCCCGGCCTCCGCGCGCCAGCCGCTGTGCCGGCGGGCGGCGACCCAGGCGGCCACCTGGGTGCGGCGCTGCAGGCCCATCTTGGCCAGCAGCGAGGTGATGTGGTTCTTCACGGTCTTCTCCGCGACGCCCAGGCGCTCGGCGATCTCGCGGTTGGACAGCCCGTCGCCGATCAGGTCGAGCACCTTGAGCTCGCTCGGCGTGAGGTTCTCCGTCGGGTCCTCGTGGCCGGCGCGGCGGCGGGTGACCGTCCGCTCGTCGAGCAGGGTCCGGCCGGAGGCCACGGCACGGATCACGTCGGTGATCTCGGCGCCCCGGACGCTCTTCAGCAGGTAGGCGGCGGCGCCGGCGTCCAGCGCCTCGGCCAGCGCGTCGTCGTCGTCGAACGAGGTCAGCACGATGGCCCGGGCGGTGGGCAGCGTGACCGCCACCTGCTTCATCAGGTCGATGCCGGTGCCGTCCGGGAGCTGCAGGTCCACCAGCAGCACGTCGGGGTGCACCAGTCCCGCGCGGCGCACGCCGTCGGCGACGGACCCCGCCTCGGCGACGACCTTCATCCCGTCGGCGCGCTCGACCACCTCGGCGATGCCCCGCCGCACGACCTCGTGGTCGTCGACGATCATCACCGAGATCTCCCCGGAGCGGGCCGGCTGCACTGCGCTGTTCGTGGCGGACACGAAGGCATCGTATCGACCCCGCGCGCCGGGGTGGCGCACCGCCGCACCCGGCTCGCCTGGCGCGGCGGTCCCGCGTGGGGGAACCTCTCGCCCATGACCACCGTGCTGCTGCCGTCCTCGATCCCGCTCTCCCCCACGCTGCCGGACGGGGTGCGGACGGCCACGTACGACGTCCGGGAGCCGCTGCCCGACCACCTGGTCGACGCGGAGGCGCTCGTGGCCTGGGGCAACCCCACCGCGCAGCTCGCCGACGCCGCCCGCCGGATGGGCCGGCTGCGCTGGGTGCAGGCGCTGGCGGCGGGCACGGACGGCGTGCTGGCGGCCGGCTTCGCGCCCCACGTGCAGGTGACCTCCGGCCGCGGGCTGCACGACGGCCCGGTCGCCGAGCACACGCTGGCGCTGGTGCTCGCGGCCGCGCGGCGGCTGCCCGAGCTGGTCCGCGCCCAGGACGAGCACCGCTGGGCGGAGGAGCTGGGCGGCATCCAGCGGCTGCCGCACGAGGGCGGCGAGTTCCGCTCGCTGTCCGGGGCGCGGGTGCTGATCTGGGGCTTCGGGTCGATCGCCGCGCGGCTGGCGCCCCTGCTCACGGTGCTCGGTGCCCAGGTGGTCGGCGTGGCGTCGCACGCCGGGCAGCGCGCCGGCTACCCGGTGATCGCCGCGCGGGACGTCGCCCGCACGCTGCCCGGGACCGACGTGCTGATCGCGATCCTCCCGGCGACCCCCGCCACCCGCCGCGTGCTGGACGCCGACGTGTTCGCCGCCCTGCCGGACCACGCGTGGGTGGTCAACGTCGGGCGCGGCTCCACGCTGGACGAGGACGACCTGCTGGACGCCATCCGCGCCGGCCGGCTCGCGGGGGCGGCGCTCGACGTCTTCGAGACCGAGCCGCTGCCCGCGAGCTCCCCGCTGTGGGACGAGCCGCGCGTGCTCATCACCCCGCACGCGGCGGGCGGCCGGCCGATCGGCGCGGACACGCTGCTGAGCGACAACATCGGCGCGTTCGTGCGCGGCGAGCCGCTGCGCAACCTGGTGCGCCGCTGACGTGCGCCGCTGAGGTCCGCCCCTCAGGCCGCCGGGGCCGGCTGGCAGACGGGGCACAGGTGCGACGAGCGGTTCATGAAGGGCTCGCGCACCACCGGAGTCCCGCAGCGGGGGCACGGGCGGCCGGCCTGCCCGTAGACGGCCAGCGACCGGTCGAAGTACCCGGACGCCCCGTTGACGTTGACGTACAGGGCGTCGAAGCTCGTCCCGCCCTGGGCGAGGGCGTCCCGCATGACGCCCGCGACGGAGTCGAGCACGCGCAGCGCCGTCGCCTGGTCGAGGTCCGCGGTCGGCGTCGCCGGGTGCACCCGCGCCCGCCAGAGGCCCTCGTCGGCGTAGATGTTGCCGACCCCGGACACGACGCCCTGGTCGAGCACCGCCCGCTTCACCTGCGTGCGGCGACGTCGGATCGCCCGGGCGACGGCGTCCACGTCCAGCGCGGGGTCCAGCAGGTCGCGGCCGATGTGCGCGACGGGCGCCGGCACCAGGTCCAGGTCCGAGCCCGCGCCGCCGGGGCGGCCGTCCGTGGTCGGCTCGAGGTCCACCACGGACAGGTGCCCGAACGTCCGCTGGTCCACGAAGTCGAGCGCGCCGCCGTCGTCGAGCAGCAGGCGCACCCGCAGGTGCCCGTGCTCGCCGCCGGACTCGACGTCGGCCGCCGACCCGCGCACGAGCAGCTGGCCGCTCATGCCGAGGTGCGCCAGCAGGGCGTCGTCGGGCCGCTCCCCCGGCGCGCCGGGGTGGTCGAGCGGCAGCCAGAGGAACTTGCCGCGGCGCGCGGCGGCAGTCAGCGTGCGCCCGGTGAGCCGCCCCGCGAGGTCCGCGGGGCCGGCGAGGTGGCGGCGCACGCTGTACGGGCGGCGCACCTCCACCGACCGCACGGTGCGGCCGACCACGTGGCGCTCGAGGCCGTCACGGACGGTCTCGACCTCGGGCAGCTCCGGCACGCGGGACCCGGCCGGCTCAGTCGGCGGCGTCGACCGGGACCGCGGCGGCGTCGGCGGCCTCGGCGGCCTCCGCCAGGGTCTCGGCCTCCGCCTGCAGAGCGGTCCACGCGAGCGCGGCGGCGCGCTGCTCCGCGAGCTTCTTCGCGGTGCCCGTGCCGGTGCCGCGCACCTGCCCGGCCACGACGGCCTCGGCGGTGAACGTGCGGGCGTGGTCCGGGCCGTCGCTGGTCACCTGGTACACCGGAGCGCCCAGGCCGAGCGCGGCGGTGAGCTCCTGCAGGCTCGTCTTCCAGTCCAGGCCCGCGCCGAGGTCCGCGGCGGCCGTCAGCGTGGGGCCGACCAGGCGCAGGACGATCTGCCGGGACACCTCGAGGCCGTGAGACAGGTACACGGCGCCGAACAGGGCCTCCAGGGTGTCGGACAGGATCGAGTCCTTGTCCCGCCCGCCGGTGGCGAGCTCCCCCTTGCCGAGCAGCACGTACGACCCGAGGTCGAGGGCCCGCGCGACCTCCGCCAGCGCGCGCTGGGACACGGTCGCGGCGCGCATCTTCGCGAGCTCGCCCTCGGACTGACCCGGGTGCCGGCGGTACAGCTCCTCGGTGACCGTGAGCCCGAGCACGGTGTCGCCCAGGAACTCCAGGCGCTCGTTGGTCGGGATGCCGCCCGCCTCGTGGGCGAACGACCGGTGGGTGAGGGCGAGCACCAGCAGCTCGGGGTCCAGGTGGACCCCGAGCTGCTGGGCGAGCTGTGCTGCTGAGGTGCTCATGGTGCTCGTCGCCCGCGCGTCCGGTGCGTCACCGGCCGCAGGCGCGTCGGCGCTGGCGTCAGCCGGCGTGCTCGGTCCGCATCGCCTCGGCGTAGCGGCGACCGGCGTAGGTGCCGCACGTCGGGCACGCCTGGTGGGGGCGCATGTTCGACTGGCACTGCGGGCAGGTCGTGAGCGTCGTGGCAGTGGTCTTCCACTGCGACCGACGCGCACGGGTGTTGCTGCGCGACATCTTGCGCTTCGGAACAGCCACGGCTAGCTCTCTCTCTTCTCGTCAAGCGTGCTCTGCAGGCCGCCGAGGGCCGCCCACCGAGGGTCAAGGGTCTCATGCGAATGCCCGGGGTCGTCCGCCAGGTGCGCTCCGCAGATGGAGCACAGACCCGGGCAGTCGTCCCGGCACAACGGCTGGAACGGTAGCGCAGTCACGACCGCGTCCCGAATCGCGGGCTCGACGTCGACCAGGTCGCCGTCCAGCTCGGGCAGGTCCTCCTCGTCGTCGCCGTTCTCCTTGGCGACCTCGGCACGACCGGGGTACACGTAGAGCTCCTGGAGCTGGACGTCGAGGTTCTCGACGACCTCGTCCAGGCAGCGCACGCACTCCCCGACCGCCCGGGCCCGCACGGAGCCGGAGACGAAGACCCCCTCCATGACGGCCTCGAGCTGGAGGTCCAGCTCGACGTCGGCACCGGGGGGGACGCCGATCACGTCGGTACCGAGATCCTCGGGGGCGGGGACCGTCGCGCGGGCACGACGCATCGATCCCGGACGTCGGCCGAGCTCGTGGGTGTCGAGCACGAACGGCGAGCGGGGATCGAGGTGAGGCGCGCGCTCCACGGTCCACGTTCCTGTCATGAGGGGGTCTCGGTCGCTGCGATGACCGGCAGGACCAACGGTCGATCCTACGGTACGGGGCCGCTCCCGCCCAAACGACAAGGGCCCTCACCGGCCGGGGCGTGCGTCACACGCCTCAGGACGCGGGGTCGTCCAGCCGGTCCGCGAGCTTGGCCCGCCCGGCCTGCACCTGGCTGAGCACCTTGCCCAGGTCGATCTCGAAGTCGGCGAGCCGCCGGTCGCAGTAGTCGTCGGCGTCCCGGCGCAGCCCGCGGGCGGTCTCCTCCGCCTCCCGGACGATCTCGGCGGCCCGCTCGTGGGCCAGGGCGACGACCGACTCGTTCTCGACGAGCTCGGCGGCCCGGCGGCGCGCGGCGGCCTCGATGCGCTCGGCGTCCGCCCGGGCCGCGGCGCGCTCCGCGTCGGCGGCGGCCAGGACGTCGTCGGCGCGCTGCAGCTGCGTGGGCAGCGCGGCACGGGCCTGCTCGACCAGGTCCAGCAGCTCCGCGCGGCTCACCAGGACGGAGGCGGACATCGGCATGGCGCGCGCCGCGGAGACGGCCTGCTCCAGCGCGTCGAGCACGGAGCTGAGGTTCTCCCGGCGCGCCCCGGGGGCGTCGGCGGCGGTCGGCTCGGTCATGCGGGGCTCCCCTCGGCGGGTGTCGGTGCTCGGTCGGCGGACGCCGCGGTGCGCTGTGGGCGCGGATCGGTGCCCAGCGCGGCGTGCACGGCCGCGGCGACGGCCGGCGTCACGAGGTCGTCGATCCGGCCGCCGTGCCGGGCGACGTCCTTCACCAGCGACGACGCGACGTGGGACAGCGCGGGGTCCCCCACGACGAACGCGGTCTCGACGCCCGACAGGTGCCGGTTCATCAGGGCCATCGGCAGCTCGGCGTCGAAGTCCGCGCCGCCGCGCAGGCCCTTGACCACGACGTCGGCGCCGAGCGAGCGCAGCTCGTCCGCCAGCAGGCCCGCCGAGGACGTCACGCGCACGCCCGGCAGGCCGGCGACCGCGTCCTCGATGAGCGCGACGCGGGTGGCGACGTCGAGCAGCGGGGACTTGGCGGCGTTGTGCGCGACCAGGACCACGACCTCGTCCGCCAGACGCCGGGCGCGGCGCACCACGTCCAGGTGTCCGAGCGTGAAGGGGTCGTACGAGCCGGGGCACACCGCGAGGACCACGCGCCCGAATCTACCTCCGGGTCGCCTCGTCGTCCGGGACGGGGCTCCGCGCGCCGAGGTGCAGCGCCGTGTCGCCGTAGGTGCGGGTGTCGAACCCGTGCATCTGCTCGGGCCACGGCGGCGGGCCGCTGCGCGCGGAGCGCTCGACCACGACGACCGACTCTGCCGTCAGCGCGGGGACCAGCGCCGTCAGCACCTCGGCGACCGTCTCGTCGGGCACGTCGTACGGCGGGTCCAGCAGCACGAGGTCCCACGGCTCGGCGACCGGCCGCGCGACGTACTTCTCGACCCGGTCGCGGACGACCTCGGCGCGGTCGCGGAGGCCGAGCGCGGCGACGTTCTTGCGGCAGACGTCGGCGGCGACCTTGCCCATCTCGACCAGGACCACCCGGGCGGCCCCGCGGCTGGCCGCCTCCAGGCCGAGGGCGCCCGACCCGGCGTACCCGTCCAGCACCCGCGCGCCCTCGACCGCGTCCAGGTGCTCGAGCCGGGAGAACAGCGCCTCCCGCACCCGCTCGCTGGTCGGGCGCGTGCCCTGCGGCGGCACGGCGAGGGTCCGGCCGCCGACCGAGCCGGCCACGATGCGGGTCACGAGCGTGCCTTCTTCTCCGCCTCGGCGGCGTCCATCGACTCGGACATGCGGTCCATCATCGTCTTCGTGCTGGTGCTCGACCCGACGGCGAGCGCGATCGCCGAGACCGCGACCTGCACGACGACGACCGTCGGCACGACGGTGCCGAGCGCGACGCAGATGAGCACGGGCACCATGCCCAGCACGGCGACGTCCGGGCCCCGGGCGAGCACGCCGGCGACCCCGCCGGGCAGCGCGCCCATCGGGGTGGCGACCAGCGGGCCGTCCCACTTCGGCGCCGGCCGGTACGCCGCGCGCAGCGCCGCCCCCGCCCACACCGGTGCGGACGCCACGCCGAGCAGCAGCCAGCCCGCGACGTCGCCCTCCCAGCGCCCGACGGCGCCGAACGCCGCCAGCGACCAGAGCAGCATGGCGACGCCCGGGACGACCAGGCGCGCCCGGCGGACCTGCTGGGCGGACAGCGGCAGCAGGCGGTCGACGATCGGCGCCATCTCCGCGCGGCGGGCGCCCTCCCCCGTGGCGAGCATCCCGACGTAGCCGGAGACGACGACCCCGAGCGCCACCCCGAGCGCGCCCGCGAGCTGCGGGGTGATGACGACGACCACGGGCACCAGCGCGGACACGACCAGCTGCACGAGGTGCCGCGGGGAGCGCAGCAGCACCGTGAGGTCCGCGACCACGACGGCCGAGACCGGTCCACGCACCAGGCGCATGCGGCGCACCCGGCGCCGGCGGGGCCGGGCGGCGGAGTCGGACAGCGCCCGGCCGAGCTCGCGGGAGTCCAGCGAGACGACGGCGCCCGCGGCCTGCGTGGCCACGGACCCGCTCTCCCGCAGGTCGCGGCCCCGGATCCGGCCCAGCCGCAGGTCCAGCCACCAGCCCAGGGCGGCCACGGCCACCGCGACGACCGCGATCAGCCACCACGCGACGTCCGGCAGCGCGGCGAGCCGCCAGCCCGCGAGCGCCCCGGCCAGCGCCAGCACCGGCGCGGCGGCGATCACCAGGTCGCCCACCACGGCCGTCGCCCGGCGCGGGACGCCGCGGCTCTGCGCGTGCCCGGCGAGCAGCACGAGCGCCGCGCAGACCAGCCCGGCGGTCAGCCCGAGCCGCAGCACGTGCCCGACCCCGTGGTCGGCGAGCAGCCCGCCGTCCAGCAGGGCCACCACCGCCCCGCCGACCAGCCCGGCCACGACCGGCAGCCGCAGCGACGTCGGGCGCAGCAGGCCGCGGCGGCCGACGGGCGTGGTCAGCCACCAGGTCGCCTCGGCACCCCCGGCGCCCACGGGCCCGAGCCGCGCGCCGATCGACAGCACCGTGCCGGCGATGACCACCGCCACCACCGCGACCACGGTCGGCAGGCTCACGCCGGTGCCGAGCGCCTGGTCCGGGACGTGCGGGAGCGCGGAACGCAGCTGGCCCGCGACGCCGAGCGCGACGCCGATGCCGACCGCGGTCATCAGCACCGCGTAGTAGACGTCGCCCAGCACCTCGCCGAGGCCCGCGCCCGCGCGCCGGCGGGCGACGGCACCGGTGTAGCGGCGGATCGAGCGGGCGGCGGGGATCGGCGTGCTGCCGTCGGTGGGCGCGACGGCGGGCTCCGGCGCGTCGTCCCAGGTGAGGGTCGTGCCGCCGGGGCTGCCGGGGGCGTCGGGCGTCGCGGCGAACTCGTCCACGTCGCCCGGCGGGGTGGCGGGCCGGTCGGTCACAGGACCCCCGGGCGCAGGGCCTCGGCGGCGTCCGCCGGGCTCAGCAGCCGGGACGCGTCGTCACCGACGAGCACCGCGCGGTCCGCGACGGCCCGCAGCAGGTCGGGGTCGTGCGTGGCCAGCAGCACCGAGCCGCCCGCGCGCTTCTCCTCGACCAGCCGCTGCGCCAGGTGGTCGCGCATCGCGACGTCGAGCCGCTGCTCCGGCTCGTCCAGCACCAGCAGCGACCGCGGCCGGACGAGGCCCGCCGCGAGCAGCAGCCTGCGCCGCTGGCCGGAGGACAGGGCCACGGGCAGGGCGCCGGCGTGCTCGGTCAGGCCGAACTCCGCGAGCAGCTCGTCCACGACGGCGTCCGCACCCTGCACGCCGTGGCCGCGCGCCGTCAGGTACAGGTGCTCCGCGACGGTCAGGGCCGGGAAGTACGCGTCGTCGTCGAGCACGCTGGACACCCGGGTGCGGAACCCGATCTCCCGCTCGTCGACCGGCCGGCCCAGCACCTCCACCCGGCCGCCGACCGGCTCCAGCAGGCCGAGCACCGCCCGCAGCACGGTCGACTTCCCGGAGCCGTTCGCGCCGACCAGCGCGAGGGCCCTGCCGGGCGGGAGGGTGAAGGAGACGGGGGCGCACACGGGCTCCCCGCCGTAGCCGACGAGCAGGTCGACGGCACGGATGACGGGCTGCTTCGACACGGGTGCAGCGTACGCACCGGCGCGGGGCGGCCGGACGGGACCTCCGGGCCGGGCACCGCCGGCCGGGGGTCACGTGCGGTCGATGAACTCCTCGCGCGTCCCCGCCAGCATCGTCTGGATCGCGGCGACCAGGTCCGGGTGACCCGCGAGCTCCGGGTCGGCCGCCACGAGCTCCCGGGCGTCGCGGCGGGCGTGCTCGATCACGTCGACGTGCTCGGTCACCTTGAGCAGCCGCAGCGACGTGCCGCGGCCGGACTGCGCGGCGCCCAGCACGTCGCCCTCGCGCCGCAGCTCCAGGTCGACGCCCGCCAGCTCGAAGCCGTCCCGCGTCGCCGCGAGCGTCGCCAGCCGGGTGGCCGCAGGCGTGCCGTCGGGGGCGTCCGCGACCAGCAGGCAGACCCCCGGCCTGCTGCCGCGCCCGATCCGGCCGCGCAGCTGGTGCAGCTGGGAGATGCCGAACCGGTCGGCGTCCAGTACCACCATCACCGTCGCCTCGGGGACGTCGACCCCGACCTCGACAACCGTGGTCGACACCAGGACCGGCACCGCGCCCGACGAGAAGTCCGCGAGCGCGCGCTCCTTCTCCTCGGGCGCCATCCGGCCGTGCAGGACGCCGACCGGCACGCCGCGCAGGGCGGCGCTGCCGCGGAGCTCCTCGGCGACGTCGAGCACCGCCCGGAGCACCCGCTTCGGGCGCTCGTCGCCCTCGCCCTCCACGACGTCGTCGAGGACCAGGTCCGCCCCGTCGCCGTCGTCGCGGGCCGCGGCCTTCGGGTCGGCGGCCGAGTCGATGCGCGCGCACACCACGTACGCGCGGCCGCCGCGGTCGACCTCCTCGCGGACGCGCTGCCAGGTGCGGTCGAGCCACGCCTGGCGGTCGGCGGGCACCACGTGGGTGACGACCTCCGCACGGCCCGCGGGGACCTCCCGGAGCGTGGACGTCTCCAGGTCGCCGAAGACGGTCATCGCCACGGTCCGCGGGATCGGGGTGGCGGTCATCACGAGCAGGTGCGGGACGCCGCCGGCCTTGGCGCGCAGGGTGTCGCGCTGCTCGACGCCGAACCGGTGCTGCTCGTCGACGACGACCAGCCCGAGGTCCGCGAACTGCACGTGCTCGGAGAGCAGCGCGTGCGTGCCGACGACGATGCCGGCCGCACCACCGGCGGCCTCGGCGAGCGCCTGGCGTCGCGCGGCCGAGCCCTGCGACCCGGTCAGCAGCGCCACGCGGGTCGCCTGCTCCGCGCCGCCGAGCATCCCGCCCTCGGCGAGGTCCCCGAGCAGGTTCCGCAGCGTGCGGGCGTGCTGCGCGGCGAGCACCTCGGTCGGGGCCAGCAGCGCGGCCTGCCCGCCCGCGTCGACGACCTGCAGCATCGCCCGGACCGACACGACCGTCTTGCCCGAGCCCACCTCGCCCTGCAGCAGCCGCTGCATCGGCACGTCCTCGGCGAGCTCGGCCGCGATCTCCGCGCCCACCTCCCGCTGCCCGGCGGTCAGCTCGAACGGCAGCCGCGCGTCGAACGCGTCGAGCAGCCCGCCGGACCGGGGCGGGCGGGCCACCGCCGCCTGCGCCGCGATGCGGGCCTTGCGGCGGGCGAGCTCGGCCTGCAGGACGAACGCCTCCTCGAAGCGCAGGCGCTTCTGGGCCTGCTCGAGCTCGACCCGGTCGTGCGGCCGGTGCAGGCCGGCGAGCGCGCCCGGCAGCGAGGGCAGGTCCCGCCGGACCGGCTCCGGCAGCGGGTCCGGCACGTCGGCGTCGGTCATCATGTCCAGCACCGTGCCGACGAACGACTTCATCGCCTTGTTGGTCAGCCCCGAGGTCAGCGGGTAGACGGGCCTCGGCCGCTCGCTCTCCTGGATCCGCAGCGCCTCGTCGACCACGCTGCCGAGCTCCTGCACCTCGTACTCCGGGTGCAGCAGCTGCATCTGGCCCCGGTACTCCTTGACCGTCCCGGAGAACAGGCCGTACGTGCCGGGCACCAGCTCCTTCTCGAACGCCCGCAGCGCCCCGGCGTGCTTCGCGAACCACGTCAGGTGCAGCTGGTGCCGGTCGTTGCGCACCACGACCTCGAGGATCACGCCGCCGCGCGTGCGCATGGTCCGCATCGTCGCCTGCTCGACCCGCGCATCGACCGTGACGTGCTCACCGATGACGAGCGCGTCGATCGGCGTCATCTCGCCCCAGCGCTGCCAGCGGCGCGGGTAGTGGCGCAGCAGGTCCCCGTACGTCCGCAGGCCCAGCCTGCCCAGCAGCTTCGCGGCCCGGGGGTTGCCGGCGATGCCCGCGAGGTCGCGCTCGAGGAACGGCAGGGGGCGGACGACGGCGTCGTCGGGGACGGTCACGGGCGGGCCTCCGCGCGGGGGTCGGACGGGGTGCTGGGCCGGGTGGCGGCAGGCGTGGTCGCGAGCGCGAACGCGGGACCGGCGGGGACGGGCCCGGCGACCGCCACGGGCAGCCCGGGGTGCAGCGCCCCGAGCCGGTCGGCGAGGTCGAGGCCGTCGTCCGCGGTAGCGCCTGCCCCGAGCAGGACGGTCAGCCCGCGCGCGTCGGCGGGTCCGGCGGCGAGCAGGAGCCCGGCCTCGGCCAGCGCGGAGTCGAGGTCGGTCGCGGCTGCGGTCCCGGGCTCCGCCTCCGGACCGGCGACGACGGCGGCGAGCACGCGGAGGTCGTCGGACGCCCAGTCCGGCACCGACCACGCCGGGTCGAGCACCGCGGCGGGGAGCCGGTCGCCGGGCAGCACCACGACGCGGTCGGTGCCGGCGGGCGTCCCGGCGGCGGAACCGGCGTGCACGGGGGCGAGCGCGTCCTGCGCGGCCCGGGCCACCGCGGCGCGGGCCTCCGGGACGGGCACGGCGTCGGGCAGCACCAGCGCGACCGCACCCGCGAGCGCCAGCGCCCCGGCGAGCTCCGGGTGCGCCGTGCAGGCGACGGCGGGGCTCGGCGCGCCCACCAGCGCCCGCACCGACGCCGTCCACCGCGGACCGCACGCCCCGACCGCCGCGAGCACCGGCACCGGGTCGTCCGCGTGGACGTGCGCGGTGAGCACCGCGTCGCCCTCCACCACGGCGACGGCCCCGCCGACGGCCGCGAGGGCGGCGCGCAGGTCCGGGGCGGCAGCGGCGTCGGGCGCGTGGAGCACCGCCATGATCTCGAAGGCGTGGTCCCCCGGGTCGGCCGCGGTCCCGGGAGTCGCCGCCGACGCGGCGTGCTCGGCGAGCCACGCCACGTCGACCGGTCCGCCGCGGCCGTCGAGCGCCGCGAGCAGCGCGTCCAGCAGCACCAGCAGCGCGCACGCACCCGCGTCGACCACCCGCGCGGACCGCAGCACCGGGTGCGCCGCGCTGATCCGGGCGAGGTCCGCGCGTCCCGCCGCCACCCCGGCCGCGAGCGCCGCGACGTCGTCGCGGGACGGGTCGCCGAGCCGGTCGCGGGACGGGTCGCCGGACGCGCCGCCGGACGCGCCGCCGGACGCGCCGCCGAGGACCGCGTCCGCAGCCGCGTCCGCCACCCGCGCGGCCACGGTCAGCACCGTGCCGTCCTCGGGGGCATGCACCGCCGTGCGGGCGGCGTCCGCGGCGCGGTGCAGCGCCTCGGGGAGAGCGGCGTCCGGGACCTCCGCGAGCCCGCCCAGGTACCGGCTGACGATGACCCCGGAGTTCCCGCGCGCGGCCAGCAGGGCACCGCGGGCCAGCGCGCGCAGCACGTCCGGCCCGGGGGCGCACGGGTCGAGCTCGCGGACGGCGTCGGCGGCGCCGCGCACCGTCAGGAGCACGTTGGTGCCGGTGTCCCCGTCCGCGACCGGGAAGACGTTGACCGCGTCGATCCGCTCCCGGGCCGCCTCGAGCGCGGGCACCGCGCCGTCCAGCCAGGCGCGCAGCACGTCGCCGTCCACCAGTCGCCCAACCACGTCCGCGCGCGGTCCTTCCGTCGTCCCTCGTGGGCCCTCGCCCACCTCCCTACTCTGCCCCACGGATCCCCCGCACCCGCGCTCGTCCCCAGCCCGCGCCGGTCCGGTCGTGCCGGGTGGAGCGTCCTGCCCGACACGCCGGAGCGTGTCCGGCAGCCCTCTCCACTCGAGGGGCGTGCCAGCCGGCGCCGGTCCGGGTGTGCCGGTGTGACGCAGGTCGTTTTGAGGGTCCGGGCGTTCGTGGGCTAGTCTTGTCCGGTTGCCCGGCGTGCTCCGGGCACTGGTGGTGCCCCGCGGCCCGGTCCTCGGACCGACGGTGGGGGCGCCCCGACCAACCAGGACTTGCCGCCCGGGCACCTTCCCGAGCGGCGTGCAATGACCGGATCAGGAGAACACCGTGGCTGCCAACTGCGACGTCTGCGCCAAGGGCCCGAGCTTCGGGCACAGCATCTCGCACTCGCACGTGCGCACCAAGCGCCGCTGGAACCCGAACATCCAGCGCGTGCGCGTGGTCGTCGCGGGCACCCCGAAGCGGCTGTACGTCTGCACCTCGTGCCTCAAGGCCGGCAAGGTGCAGCGCGCCGTCTGAGCGTCTGTCGACGAAGGCCCGTGCGGGACACCCCGCACGGGCCTTCGTGCTGCCCGGGCAGGGACGCACCGCGAACCCCTGTGGCGGCATGGGAGCGTGTGGCACCCTGAGCGCATGAGCGAGCAGCGGCGCGAGCACGTGGTCCGACCTGCCCGGCCGCAGGACGCCGAGGGCATCGCCCGCGTGCACGTCCGCACCTGGCAGCAGGCGTACGCCGGGCTGGTGCCCGAGGACTACCTGGCTGCGCTGGACGTCCAGCAGCGCGCCGAGGGCTGGCGCCGGCACCTCGAGCCGGGCAGCCGCACGCAGATCTGGGTGGCGGTGTCCGACGACGACCACGTCGTGGGGTTCATCGCGCTCGGGCCGTCGACCGACGAGGACGCCGACCGGCACGCCCTCGAGATCCGCTCGATCTACCTGGACCACGGGATGTGGGGCTCCGGCGTCGCGCGCGAGCTCCTGCGCACCGCGCTGGCCGACGTGCCGCCGCGCGTCCCGGTGACGCTGTGGGTGTTCGAGGACAACGAGCGGGCGCGGCACTTCTACCGCCGGCACGGCTTCCAGCCGGACGGCACGGAGCGCACCGAGGACGTCGGCGGGGCCGAGCTTCTCGAGGTCCGCTACCGCCGCGGCTGACGCACCCGCCCGCGCGCGCAGGGCATCAGCGGCGGAAGTGGTCCCAGCCCGGGGACACCGCCGGGCGGTCGCCGGCGACCAGCACGGAGCCCGCCGGGACGCCCGCCTCCTCCGGGGACCGGACCACCCCGATCACCCGGAACCCGTCCGGCACGGCGCCGGCCGGGAACGTCGCCAGGAGGCCGTGGTCCTCGCCGCCGGTCAGCACCCAGCCGGCGGCGTCGACGCCGAGCGCGCCCGCCGCTCCCCGCAGCGCCGCGAGGTCCTCCGGCAGCACCCGCGCGGGGTCGCCCAGGTCCAGCACGACCCCGCTGGCCGCGGCCATCCGGCCACCGTCGCGCAGCAGCCCGTCGGACACGTCCATCATCGCCGTGGCCCCGGCCGCGGCGGCAGCGGGACCGGCGGGCAGGGGCGGCACCGGGCGGCGGAACACCCGCACGGCCTCCGGGTCGGCGTCGGCGCGCCCCGCACCGAGCAGCGCGAGACCCGCCGCGGACCGCCCGACCGTCCCCGCCAGAGCGACGACATCCCCCGGCCGGGCGCCGGAGCGCAGCACCGGGGACGCGCCCGCGAGGTCGCCGTGCACCGTCACCGCGACCACCACCGCCTCACCCCCGGACAGGTCGCCGCCGACCACGCCGGCGCCGACGGTCGCGCAGGCGGCGCCGAGCCCCCGCGCGAGCCCCTCGACCCACGCGACCGGCACGTGCCGAGGCACGACGAGCGCCACGACCAGGGCCGTGGGCCGCGCGCCCATGGCGGCGACGTCCGCGAGGTTCTGCATCGCCGCGCGCCACCCGACGTCCTCGCCCGAGGACCAGTCCAGCCGGAAGTGCCGGTCCTCCACCAGGACGTCCGTCGAGACGACGAACCGCCCGTCGGGCGCGGCGAGCACCGCGGCGTCGTCGCCCGGGCCGAGCAGGGTCCGGTCGCCGGCGGGCAGCAGCGGGAAGATCCGCGCGAGCAGCTGCTCCTCGGTCAGGTCGCCGACCCAGGGGCCGCCGGAGCGGGCTGCGTGGTCGGCACGGTCCACCCGGGGCGCTGCGGCGTCGGTCACGCCCGTCACGGTATCCCGCGGCGCCCGGGTTACCGTGACCCGGTGACCCGCTCGAGCCGCACCTCCCCCCGCCGGACCGCCACGACGCCGGCCCTGGTGGCCCTGGCCGTCCTGGCGGCCTCGACGCTGGCGGGCTGCGCGCAGGCGGTCGGCGTGACCGTCGCCCCGCACGCGACCGAGCCCGCGTGCGCGCGCGTGGTGCTGGCGCTCCCGGAGGTCCTCGGCGACGACCTCGCGCAGCTGCGCACCACCAGCCAGGCGACCTCCGCGTGGGGCGACCCGACGGATCCCGTGACGCTGCGCTGCGGCGTGGAGGTCCCGGGGCCGACGACGGAGCAGTGCGTGACCGTGGAGACGGCGAGCGGCCCGAGCGTCGACTGGCTGGTGCGCGCGGACTCGGAGCCGGTCGCCGACGCGAGCGCCGACGACGACGACGACGACGACGCCGACGCGGGCGCGACGCCCGGCACCGACCCGACGGCGCCCGCGACGCCGGAGCCCTCGGGGTCGTCGGACTGGACGTTCGTCACCTACGGGCGCGACCCCGCGGTGGAGGTGCACGTCCCGGCGTCGGTCGTGGCCGAGCGGTCGACGTCGTTCCTGGACGGGCTCAGCGTCGCGGTGGCGCAGGTCGAGGCGACCCGCACCTGCCTGTGACGACGGTCGTGACCGCGACGGCGACGCCTCAGCGCAGGCCGGTGGGCCGCTCGAGCGCGAGCTGCAGCAGCTCGTCCAGCAGGTCGGGGTAGGACAGGCCGCTCTGCTGCCACATCCGCGGGTACATCGAGAACGGCGTGAACCCCGGCATCGTGTTGATCTCGTTCACGATCACCTGGCCGTCCGGCGCCACGAACACGTCCACGCGCGCGAGGCCCTCGCAGTCCACGGCCTCGAAGGTCCGGATCGCGACGTCCTGCACCCGGGCGGTCACGTCGGCGGGCAGGTTCGCGGGGCACGTGAGCTCGACGGCGGACTCGTCGAGGTACTTCGCCTCGAAGTCGTAGAACCCGTGCGCCTCGTCGGTGACGACGATCTCCCCCGGCAGCGACGCGCGCGCCCGGGCGCCGGACCGCCCGCCGAGCACCGCGCACTCGATCTCGCGGCCGACGATGCCGGCCTCGACGACGACCTTGGGGTCGTGCCGCTGCGCCTCCGCGACGGCCGCGGGCAGGTCGGCGAGGTCGGTGACCCGCGTGATGCCGATGCTCGACCCGGCGCGGGCGGGCTTGACGAACAGCGGCAGCCCCAGCGCCTCGATGCGGGCGCGCACGCCATCCCGGTCCAGCGCCAGGTCGTCCCCGCGGAGGGTGACGAATGGCCCCACCGGCAGGCCCGCCCCGGCGAGCGCCACCTTCATGAAGTGCTTGTCCATGCCGACCGCCGAGGCGAGCACGCCCGCGCCGACGTACCGGACGTCCGCGAGCTCGAGCATGCCCTGCAGCGTGCCGTCCTCCCCGAACGGGCCGTGCAGCAGCGGCAGGACCACGTCGACGTCGCCCAGCGCGGTGGCGGGCGAGCCCGGCTCGATGACCTGCAGCGCGCGGGAGCCGGCCTCCTGCGGCAGCAGCACCTGCTCGGGCAGCGCCTCGACCTCCGGGAGCCGGCCGTCGACGATGGCCCAGCGGTCCGGGTCGTCCGCGACGCGCACCCACCGGCCCTGCGGCGTGATGCCGATCGGCAGCACGTCGTACCGCTCGCGGTCGACCGCCCGGAGCACCGCGCCGGCGGTGGCGCAGGAGATGGCGTGCTCGCTGGAGCGCCCCCCGAACAGGACGAGCACCCGGGGCCGGCGGCCGGGCGCGGTGGACGGGGTCTGGGGCTCAGGGCTGCTGGACATCGCCCGCGAGCCTAGCCGCTGGGTGGGACGCGGCGGTGGCGCACCGCGGGCGGCGTTAGCCTGCGCGTCGTGACGCACACCGAGCCCACCGAGCACCCCGTGCAGCCCGAGCACCACCGGCACCCGGCCGGCCTCGCCCGCGAGACCCTCGCCGTGACGTCCGGCCGCCCCGCCCGCGCGCAGGGCGCCCCGGTCAACCCCCCGGTCGTCCTGTCCTCGACGTACGTGTCGCAGGGCGTGCCGCAGCCCGGCGAGATGATGTACGCCCGCGGCGACACCGAGACCTGGGGGCCGTTCGAGCAGACGCTCGGCGCCCTGGAGGGCTCGGCGCACCCGGCGCTGGTGTTCGGCTCCGGCATGGCGGCCATCGCGGCGGCGCTGTCGCTGGTCCCGCACGGGGGCCGGCTGGTGCTCCCCCGGCACGCGTACCAGGTGACGCTCGGGTACGCGCGCGACCTGGCGGAGCGGTCCGACGTCGAGGTCCAGCAGGTCGACATCGCGGACACCGACGCGGTGGTCGCCGCGCTCGACCCCGCCGCCTCCCCCACCGGGCGCGCGACGTCGCTGCTGTGGGTGGAGTCGCCGACGAACCCGATGCTCGAGGTCGCGGACCTGCCCGCGCTGGTGGCCGCCGGGCACGCCGCGGGGGCGCTCGTGGCCGTGGACAACACGTTCGCCACGCCTCTCGTGCAGCGGCCGCTGGAGCACGGCGCGGACGTCGTCGTGCACTCGGTGACCAAGTACCTGGCCGGGCACAGCGACGTGGTCCTCGGCGCGGCCCTGGCCGACGACCCCGCGCTGCACGAGCGGCTGCACACCTACCGCACGGTGCACGGCGCGATCGCCGGGCCGTTCGAGGTGTACTTGGCCCTGCGCGGCGTCCGGACGCTGGCCCTGCGGGTCGAGCGCTCGCAGCGCACGGCCCTGGACCTGGCGCAGCGGCTCGCGGCCCACCCCGGCGTCGCGGAGGTGCGGCACCCCGGGCTCCCGCAGGACCCGGGCCACGCGCGGGCGACCGCGCAGATGTCCGGCTACGGGTCGATCATCGGCCTGCGCCCGGCCGGCGGTGCCGCGGGGGCGGACGCCGTGGTCGCGGCGCTGCGCCTGTGGGTGCCGGCGACCAGCCTCGGCGGCGTGGAGTCCAGCATCGAGCGCCGCCGGCGGTTCGCCACGGAGTCCCCGACGGTCCCGGAGGACCTGCTGCGGCTGTCGGTCGGCATCGAGGACGTCGAGGACCTCTGGAACGACCTGGACCGGGCGCTCCGCGCGTAGCCGCCCGCCCCCGGCGCCGAGGTCGGCACCCGGCCGCCGAGGTCGGCACCCCGGGGTGCCGACCTCGGCCCGGGACTGCCGACCTCGGCCGGAGGGGACCGACTCGGTCAGCGCACCTCGAACGGTGCGCGGAGCAGGGTGTCGTCGCGGCTGCTCGGGCCGACCAGGAGCTCGAAGTCGCCCCGCTCCACGACCCGGCGGCCGGCCGCGTCGACGATCGTGCAGTCCGCGACCGGGACCTCGATCGCGACGCGCACCGACCCGCCCGGCGCGACGTCGACCTGCCGGAAGGCCTTGAGCTCCTTGTCGGCCCACGACACGGACGTCACCCGGTCCGACACGTACGCCTGCACGGTCTCCCGCACCGGACGCGTCCCGGTGTTCCGCACCGTCACCTCGGCGCGCACGGTCCCGGCCGCGTCCAGCGACGTGGACGCCAGCCGCAGGTCCTCGTACGCGACGGTCGAGTAGGACAGGCCCTCCCCGAACGCGAACGCGGGGCGCTGCGTCAGGTCGGCGTACCGGTCGCCGTGCTGGCCGCGCACCTGGTTGTAGTACGTCGGCTGCTGCCCGGCGTGCCGCGCGAACGACACGGGCAGTCGGCCGGACGGCTCCGCGAGCCCGAGCAGCACCTCCGCGAGCGCCCGGCCGCCCTGCATGCCGGGGCTGGCCGCCCAGATCAGCGCGTCGGCGGACAGCGCCGACTCCGGGAGCACCAGCGGCTTGGACGCGAGCAGCACCACGACCAGCGGCTTCCCCGTGGCGGCGAGCGCGTCGAGCAGCGCGACCTGCCCGCCGACGAGCTCGAGCGTCGCGGTGGACCGCCCCTCCCCGACCAGCTCGATCCGGTCGCCGACGACGGCCACGACGTAGTCGGCGTCGCGCGCGGCGGCGACGGCCTCCGCGATCAGCGCCTCGTCGGGCTCGGACGGCACGACCACCGGCGGGCGCGGCTGCCCGTCGGGGAACGTCGCGCCCTCCGGGTCGGGCTCGAGCGTGAGGATCTCGGCGCCGCGGGCGTGCTGCACCGTCCAGCCCGCGGGGACCGTCGCGCGCAGCCCGTCCAGGACGGTCGTGATCATCTCGCGCGGCTGGCCGTCCGGGAGCCAGTCGGCCTGGCCGGAGGAGCCCGCCCAGTCGCCGAGCTGGGTCTGCGCGTCGTCCGCGAGGGGGCCCACGACGGCCACGCTCCGTGCGGGCCCGGCGGCCGGCAGCGGCAGCACCCCGCCCTCGTTGCGCAGCAGCACCAGCGACCGACGCGCGACCTCGAGGTTGAGCGCGGCGTGGTCGGCGTGCCCGATGACGGCGGCCTGCGCGGCGGCGTCGGGCCGGCGCGGGTCCTCGAACAGGCCGAGCCGGAACTTCAGCGTGAGGATGCGGGCGACGGCGGGCTCGAGCTCGGCCTCCGTGAGCAGCCCGCGCTCGACGGCCTCCAGCGCCCCCTCGAAGAACAGCGGCGTCGTCATCACCATGTCGTTGCCGGCCTTCACGGCGGCGGCCGCGGCGTGCGCGTAGTCGGGCTGCACCTTCTGCTCCCAGACCATCCGACCGACGTTGTCCCAGTCGGTGATGAGGGTCCCGGTGTAGCCCCACTCGCCGCGCAGCACCTCGTTCAGCAGCCAGTCGTTGACCGTGATCGGCACGCCGTCCATGGTCTGGTAGCCGAGCATGAAGACGCTGCACCCCTCACGCGCGACGCGCTCGAACGGCGGCAGGAACCAGGACCGGAGCTTGCGGCGGGAGATGTCCGCCTCGCTCGCGTCCCGGCCGCCCTGCGTCTCGGAGTACCCGGCGAAGTGCTTCGCGGTGGCGAGGATCGCCGTCGGGTCGGTGAGGCCGTCGCCCTGGTAGCCGCGGACCATCGCGGACGCGAGCTCGCCGATCAGGTACGGGTCCTCGCCGAACGTCTCGTCGACGCGGCCCCAGCGCAGGTCCCGGGTGATGCAGAGCACCGGCGAGAAGGTCCAGTGCACCCCGGTCGGCGCGACCTCCCGGGCCGTCGCGCGGGCGACCTGCTCCACGAGCGCGGGGTCCCAGGTGCCGGCCATGCCGAGCTGGGTCGGGAAGATCGTCGCGCCCACCCAGAACGAGTGCCCGTGGATGCAGTCCTCCCCCACGAGCAGCGGGATCCGCAGCCGGGTCTCCTCGACCAGCTCGTGCGCCCGCAGCAGCCGCTCCGGGGACGCGTGCAGGATCGACCCGGCGAGCCGGCGCAGCACGTGGTCCGCGACGTCGTCCCGGGCGTCGAGCTGCAGCATCTGCCCGACCTTCTCCTCGAGGGTCATCCGGTCGAGCAGGTCCCGCACCCGGTCCTCGACCGGCAGGGTCGGGTCGAGGTAGGCGACGGCTGCGGTGGTGGTGTCGGTCACGAGGGGTCCTTCTGATCGGGGTCGTCGTGGTGCTGGTGCTCGTGCGGGTGCGGGTGCGAGGAGGCCGGGCGCACGACGGTGACGGTGCCGGCCGGGCTGAGGCCCTTCTTGCGCAGGGCGCGCGCCCGCTCGCCGGCGGAGCGCAGGCGCGGGTTCACGTACTCGTCGATGCCGAAGTTGATCAGCGACAGCGCCATGCCGAGCAGGGCGATGCAGAGGCCGGCGGGGACGTACCACCACCAGAAGTCGGGGAAGGCGCCGTTCTGCTGCGCCCAGTACAGGATGGTGCCCCAGTTGAGGTTGGTGATCGGGATGACCCCGATGAACGCCAGCGTCGTCAGCCCCAGCACCGCGGCGGTCACGGTGCCGACGAAGCTCGACGCGATGATCGCCGTGAGGTTCGGCAGCATCTCCACCGCGATGATCCGGTGCAGCGGCTCCCCGTTCGCGCGGGCGGCCTGCACGAAGTCCCGGTTCCGCAGCGACATGGTCTGGGCGCGCAGGACGCGGCCGCCCCACGCCCAGCCGGTGATGGCGAGCACCGCCGAGATGAGCAGCAGGCTCGGGTCGTCGTACTGGGAGGCGACGATGATCATCAGCGGCAGCGCGGGCAGCACCAGGAACACGTTGGTGAGCGCCGACAGCGTCTCGCTCTTCCAGCCGCCGACGTACCCGGCGGTGACGCCGATCGCCACGGACACGATCGTCGCGATGACGCCCGCGCTGAGGCCGACGACCAGCACGCCGCGGGTGCCGTAGACGATCTGGCTGAACACGTCCTCGCCCATGTGGGTGGTGCCGAGCCAGTGCTGCCCCGACGGCGGCTGGCGCAGCGCGTCGAAGTCCTTGTCGAGCGGCCCGTACGGCGCGATGAGGTCGCCGAAGACGGCCAGCAGCACGAAGAACCCGAGGATCGCCAGACCCGTCAGCGACTTGCCGTTGCGGAACATCGCGAACGACCGGCCGAGCCGGGAGCCGAGGCCGCCGCCGGTGCGCGTCGGGCCGGTCCCCGGAGCGGGCGCGGGCTCGGCGGCCTGCTCGACCGTGGTGGTGGGGTAGGTCATCGCTCAGCCCTCCGTCTGCCGGGTGCGCGGGTCGAGGACGGCGTAGGCGACGTCCGCCATGATGTTCGCGACCAGGACGGTCAGCGTGATGATGAGGAACAGCCCCTGCATGAGCGGGTAGTCCTTCGCGGTGGTCGCGTCGAGCAGCAGCTTGCCGACGCCGGGGTAGGAGAACACGAGCTCCATGACGAGCGTCCCGCCGACGATGAACCCGAGCGACAGGGCGAACGACGACAGCTGCGGCAGCACCGCGTTGCGGGCCGCGTAGTTCAGCATCACGTGGCGCGGGGCGAGTCCCTTGGCCTGGGCGACGGTGACGTAGTCCTCGTCGAGGACGGTGACCATCATGTTCCGCATGCCCAGCACCCAGCCGCCGAGCGACGCGAGCACGATGGTGAGCGCCGGCAGCGTGCCGTGCTGGATCACCTGCCCGACGAAGTCCGCGCTGAACGCGGGCGCGCTGCCCTTGTCGTAGGCGTGCGAGGCGGGGAACCAGCCGAGCGCGGTGGAGAACACGGCGATCGCGATGAGGCCCATCCAGAAGTAGGGCACCGTCGAGAAGAACGTCGCGACCGGCACGAGCGCGTCGGCCCTGCTGCCGCGGCGCCAGCCGATCCAGGCGCCCACGCCGGTGCCGAGGAAGAAGCTGAGCACCGTGGCGATGCCGACCAGCCCGACGGTCCACGGCAGCGCCGTGCCGATCACGTCCGTGACCGGGGCGAGGCCCTTGGAGAACGACCGGCCCAGGTCGCCGCGCAGGAGCAGCCCCCAGTAGTCGACGTACTGCTGCAGCATCGTCTTGTCGTCGTCGAGCCCGAACAGGGTCCGCAGCGACGACGCTGCCTCCGGGCTGATCCGCCCCTGGTTCTTCTGCAGGTAGGCGGAGACCGGGTCGCCCTTCATCATCCGGGGCAGGAAGAAGTTGATGGTGATGGCCGCCCAGGCCGTGAACAGGTAGAACACGGCGCGGCGCGTGAAGAATCGCACGGCGGTCAGCTCCTCTCCGGCGTCGTGGCCGGGCCCGCGAAGTGCTTGTCGGGGTCCGGCGAGGCGTCGCGCAGGGCGCGGGTGTAGGCGTGCTGCGGGCGCAGGATGACGTCGTCGGCAGCGCCGCGCTCCACGACGACCCCGTGGTGCAGCACCATGATCTGGTCGCTGAAGTGCCGCGCCGTCGCGAGGTCGTGGGTGATGTACAGGACGCCCAGGTGGGACTCGCGCTGGAGCTCGGCGAGCAGGTTCAGCACGCCGAGCCGGATCGACACGTCGAGCATCGACACCGGCTCGTCCGCGACCAGCAGCGAGGGCCGGGACGCCAGCGCGCGGGCGATCGCGACGCGCTGGCGCTGACCGCCGGACAGCTCGTGCGGGCGGCGGTCGACGACCTCGCGCGGGTCCAGGTGCACCCGCTCGAGCAGGCGGTGCACCTCGGCCTCGACCTGGTCGGACGGCACGACGCGGTCGAGCCGCAGGGGCCGCTCCACGTGGTGCCGGATGGTGTGGTACGGGTTCAGCGAGGCGAACGGGTCCTGGAACACCATGCGGACCTGCTGCCGGTACCGGCGCAGCCCGCGCCCGCGGCTCGGCACCGGGGCGCCGTCGAGCAGCACGGTCCCGGAGGTCGCGCGCTCCAGCCGGGTGATGATCTTGGCGATCGTCGACTTGCCGCTGCCGCTCTGGCCGACCAGCGCGATCGTCTGGCCCGACGTCAGGGTGAACGACACGTCGTCGAGCGCGAGCATCTCCCCCGCGCCGCGGACGCGGTACTTCTTGGTGACGCCGGAGAACTCGAGGGTGGTGGTCGGGGTCCCCGCGGGATCGTGAGCGGAGCGAACGATGTCGTGGGGTGATCTCATGCCGCACCTCCCGTGCGGACGAAGTCGCCGCGGTCGCCGGTCAGGCTCGGGAACGACCCGAGCAGACGCTGGGTGTACGGGTGCCGGGCGTGGCGGTAGATGTTCTCGGCGGTGTCGAGCTCGACCACCCGGCCGGCGCGCATCACGGCGATCCGGTCGCTGATCTCCAGCAGCAGCGGGAGGTCGTGGGTGATGAACACGACCGAGAACCCGAGCTCGCGGCGCAGATCGGAGATCTGCTGCAGGATCTCGCGCTGCACCAGCACGTCGAGCGCGGTCGTCGGCTCGTCCATGATCATCAGCTGGGGCCGCAGGGCCAGCGCCATCGCGATCATCACGCGCTGGCGCATCCCGCCGGACAGCTCGTGCGGGAACGACCGCAGCCGGTCCCTCCCGACGCCGACCATGTCGAGCAGGTGCCCGCACTCGGCCAGCCGCTCGGCCCGGCTCATCCGGGGCCGGTGCGTCGTGAACACGTCGTCCAGCTGCCTGCCGACCGCGACGACCGGGTTCAGCGCGTTCATCGCGCCCTGGAACACCATCGACGCCTTGTCCCAGCGGAACGCGCGCATCTCCTCGTCGCTGAGCGCGTTGAGGTCGATGTCCCGCCCGGACTCGTCGTGGAACACCGCCGTCCCGCCGGAGATCACCGCGGGCGGCCGGAGCAGCCGCTGCACCCCGTACGCCAGGGTGGTCTTGCCGCACCCGGACTCCCCCGCCAGCCCGAGGATCTCCCCCCGGCGCACGCTGAGCGAGACCTCCCGCACCGCCTCGACCGGCGGGTCCACGTCGTAGACCACGCTGAAGTCCGAGACCGTCAGCACGTCCTGTCCTGCCACTGCACCTCTCCCGTCTGCTCGTGCCGCCCTGCGTCGCGCGGCCGGCGCGGGCCGTGGGGCCCGCGCCGGCCGCGTCGCGCCGGTCAGCTCGCGGGCTCGAGGCTCGTCAGGATGAGCGCGGCCGAGGGCTGGGTCGGGTCGGGGTTGGTGTACGGGTCGTCCTCGCCCGGCCAGCCCACGTAGTTGCGGGTGTTGTACTCGCCGATGAACGGGCGCGTGCCGATCGGCAGGGCCGGGACGTCCTCGACGAAGATCCGCTGGATCTCCGCGAGGGCCTCCTCGCGCGCCCCGTCGTCGGTGGCCGTCGCGTACGTGTTCAGCGCGGCGGTCGCCTCGGGGTTGTCGTACCGCCCGAAGTTGAAGTCGGCGGCCTCGCCCACCGGCTTCAGCCAGCGGCCGTCCATGATGTCGCTGTACAGGTCGTACGGCGTGGCGCCGGTGTCCGTCCAGTGCAGGATCGCCTGGAAGTCGCCCTCGCCCTTCATCGCCCACCAGGTGTCGGAGTCCGGGGTGTCGACCGTGGCCTCCACGCCCAGCTCGGCGGCGGAGTCGGCGATCAGGCTGATGCCGGTGACGTAGTCGCTCCAGCCCTGCGGGACGCTCAGCTCGAACGTGACGGGCTCGCCGTCCGGGTCCACGAGGGCGTCGCCGTCCCAGGTGTAGCCGGCGTCGGACAGGATCTGCTTGGCGCCCTCGACGTCGACCCCGAAGGACTCGTCCGCGTAGTCCTCGCCGATGAACGCGTCACCCGCGGGGGTCGGCAGGCCGGTCACGGAGGTCAGCTCCGGCACGCCGCCCTCGCGGGCGATCGCCTGGTGCTTCTCGCGGTCGACCACCAGGTTCATGGCCTGCCGGAACGCGACGTCGCTGAACGGCTTCGTCTGCGTGTTGACGAACATCGTGTCGATGCCCAGGCCGGCGGCGGCCCAGTAGACGTTGTCCTCGTCCTTGTCGAGGTACGCCGACTGCACGTTGGGGATGAACGCCTGCGCCCAGTCCGCCTCGCCGCTGGCGAGCGCGGTGGTCAGGGCGGTGTTGTCGTTGTACGACACGTAGTAGAGCGTCGGCGCGGCCAGCTCGCCGCCCCAGTAGTCGTCGCGCGCGGTCAGCTCGACGCTCTGCGACGAGAACTGCGTCAGCGTGTACGGGCCGGTGCCGACGGGCTCGAGGTTCGGGTCGGTCGCCGGGTCCGCGACGGACTCCCAGACGTGCTGCGGGACGATGAGCTTGTGCAGGACCTTGTCCTGCTTGGCGAACATCGAGGCGGCGAAGCTGATCGTGACCGTGTCGCCGTCGAGCGCCACGTCGGTGATGCCGAGGGCGGCGTTGTCGAGCTCCGGGGTGTCCTTGAGCAGCGTGAACGTGAAGGCGATGTCGTCGGCGGTGAAGTCCTCGCCGTCGTTCCAGGTGACGCCGTCCCGCGCGACCAGCGTCACCGCGGTGAAGTCGTCGTTCCAGGTGATCTCCTGCGCCAGCCAGGGCGTGACCTCGTCGGTGGGGTCGACCAGGTTGACGAAGCCGAGCGGCTCGAGGATCGCGTTGATGTAGCCGAGCTTCATGCCCGACGCGTCGCCGACCCACGGGTTGTTCGACTCGGTGGCGATCGCGCCGTCGGGCTTGGCGATGGTGAGGGCGGCGCCCGCCCCGCCGGTGCTGGTGCCGTCGTCCGCCGACCCGCCGGAGCCGCCGGAGCAGGCGGTCAGGGCCAGGGCGGCGGCCACGCCGAGTGCGACCGCCGGTGTCTTGATCCTCATGGTTTCTCCTTCGAAACGAGCGGCCCGGGGTGGCTGCTCAGAGGCCACGTCGCGTCGTCGCGATCGTGCTGGCCGGAACGTTACTACACTGTCAGTAAGTCAATGCCGACGTGCAGGGTCACGACTTGGTCACGACCGCAGGTCCCCGCCGCCACGACGCGGGCGCCCTAGAATCGGCGGCGCGCGCCCCGCAGGCGCGCGGCACCCCGGCGCCCGCAGGAATGAGGAAGTCATGGGCTCGCCCAAGCGGTCCCCCCGGCCACGACCGGAGACGCTGGAGCGCCGACGGCGCATCCTGCGCGCCGCGATGACCACGTTCGGCAGCAAGGGGTACAACAACGGCCCGCTCACCGAGATCGCGGAGCAGGTCGACATGACCCACGCCGGGATCCTGCACCACTTCGGGTCCAAGGACCAGCTCCTGGTCGAGGTGCTGCGGTACCGCGACGAGACCGACGTGGAGGGCCTCGCCGAGCAGCGGATCCCCGACGGCATCGAGCTGTTCCGGCACCTGGTGCGCACCGCGTTCGCCAACGAGCAGCGCCCGGGCATCGTGCAGACCTACGCGGTGCTGTCGGCCGAGTCCGTGACGGACGACCACCCCGGCCGCGCGTACTTCGAGGACCGGTACCGCACGCTGCGGGGCGAGATCGCCGCGGCGTTCCGGGTGGTGTGCGAGGCGCGGGGCATCGAGGCCCCCGACACCGTCGACCGCGCGGCGGCGAGCATCCTCGCGGTGATGGACGGCCTCCAGGTGCAGTGGCTGCTGGCGCGGGACGACGTGGAGCTGGCGCGCGCGAGCGAGTTCGCCATCGAGGCGCTGGTGTCCGCGGTCGTGCAACCGGCGCCCGCGGTGGTCGCGGAGGGCTAGAGGCCCTCGGCCTTGCGCGGGCGGCCGAGCAGCAGCGGCGCCAGCGCGTCGACCGGCAGCCCCTCGTGCAGCACCTGGACCACCGCCTGGGTGATCGGCATCTCGACGCCGGCGCGCTCGGCGAGGTCGAGCACGGACCGCGAGCTCTTCACGCCCTCCGCCGTGCCGCCGGTCGCGGTGACGGCCTCGTCCAGCGTCATCCCGCGGCCGATGTGCAGACCGAGCCTGTGGTTCCGCGAGTCCGGGGACGCGCAGGTCGCCATGAGGTCGCCCATCCCCGCCAGCCCCGGGAACGTCTCCGCCCGCGCGCCGAGCGCGAGCCCGAGCCGGGTGATCTCCACCAGGCCCCGGGTGATGACGGTGGCCATGGTGTTGTAGCCGAGGCCGCGGCCCTGCGAGATGCCGACCGCGAGCGCGATGACGTTCTTCACGGCGCCGCAGAGCTCGACCCCGACCACGTCGTCGTTCGTGTACGGCCGGAAGTACCCGGTCGCGCAGGCGGCGGCGACCCGCTCGGCGGTGCCGGCGTCCGTCGAGGCGACGACGGTCGCGGTCGGCTGCCGCGCGGCGATCTCGGAGGCGAGGTTCGGCCCGGACAGCACGGCCACGCGGGCGGCGGGCAGGTCGAGCGACTCGGCGACGACCTCGCTCATCCGGCGGTCGGTGGCGAGCTCGACACCCTTCATCAGGGACACGACGACCGCGCCGGGCGCCAGCGCGCCGGCGAGGGGGGCCAGGGTGGCCCGCGCGGACTGCGACGGGACGGCGACGGCGACCACGTCGGCGCCGGCGAGGGCGGACGCCGCGTCGGGGTCGGCGGTGACGCGCTCCGGCAGGTCGGTGCCCGGCAGGTAGCGGCTGTTCCGGCGGTCCCGCGCGATCTCGGCGCACACGGCGGCGTCCCGGCCCCAGACGGTGACGTCGCACCCCGCGTCGGCCAGCACGGCGGCGAACGTCGTCCCCCAGGCGCCGGCGCCCAGCACGGCGGCGCGCGTCACGTGAGCTCCGTCGACGTCCCGCCCGGACGCCGCATGTCGTAGGGGCTGGCCGAGGGCGTCTCGCCGCGCACGTCCGCGAGCAGGGCGGTGATCGCCGCCATGACCCGCTCGGTCGCCTCGCGCAGCGTCGCCGCGTCCAGGGGCCGGTCGTACAGGTCGTCGAGCACGACGGGCGGGCCCGCGACGACGGTGATCTTCTTCGGCGGGAACGGCTTGAACAGCTTCTTGTACCGGCCCAGCAGATCCTGCGCGCCCCACTGGGCGATCGGCACGACCGGCACCCGGGAGGTCAGCGCGAGGCGGGCCACGCCGGTCTTCGCGACCATCGGCCACAGGTCCGGGTCCCGGGTCAGCGTGCCCTCGGGGAACACGGCGACGCACTCCCCCTCGGCCAGCGCTGCCTCCGCGGCGCGCAGCGAGTCGCCCGCCCGCGAGGTGTTCCGGTACACCGGGATCTGCCCGGACGTGCGCAGCACCCAGCCCAGCACCGGGACGCCGAACAGCGACGACTTCGCGAGGATCTTCGGGGCGACGCCGTTGTCGTACAGGTAGTGGGCGAACGTGATCGGGTCGACGTTCGACATGTGGTTCCCGGCGGCGATGAACCCGGTGCCCGCCGGCAGGCTCAGGTGCTCCGTGCCCCGCCAGTCCCGCCGCGTGATCGCGTAGAGCACGGGGCGCAGGACGCGGGCGACGTTGCGGTAGGCGCGGTTGGCGCGGGGCGGGTGCACGGGAGCCGATGCTACCCGGCGGGCGGCAGGGCCCCGGGGCACACCCGGGGCGACCGCGCGCGCACCGCCGGTGAGGGCGTCGGCGTGCGCGCCACGCCCGGATGAGGCAGTATCGGTCCTGGTCACCGCGGTTCACCCCCGGGACCGCCGCGCATCGTTGGGACGAAGCGAGCCGCGCGAGAAACCCGGCGTGACGTGCAGAGACATGGTCGCGCCTCGGCTTCGGAGCACGCATGTCCCTCACCACCCGACCGTCGACCCGGGCGGATTCCCGGTCCTCCGTCCCGGGCACGTTCCACATCCTCAGCGACGGCGAGTCGCTCGCCTGGTCCGAGCCCGTCTACCGCATCCACGGCTTCCAGCCCGGGGACGTCGTCCCCTCGACCGCCCTGATGCTCGCCCACTGCCACCGCGACGACCGCGCGGGGCTCGAGTCCGTCCTGCGCGGCGCGCCCACCGAGCCCGCCGCCGGCCGTACCGCCCGCTACCGCCTGCTCGACGCCGCCGGCGAGGAGCGCGTGGTGCTCGCGGTGCTCGCCGGGGAGGCCGGCCCGCGCGGCACCCGGACGGGCGACGGCTCGCTCGACGCGCAGGCGGACACGACCGACGCCCCCGCGCGCCAGCAGCTCGGGCTGCTCATCGACCTCGGCGCCGAGATCGGCGCCACGGCGGCCCGGCGGGCCGACGAGATGCTGACCGCCGCCATCGCGTCCCGCGAGGTGATCGACCAGGCCAAGGGCGCCGTCATGCTCGCGTACGGGATCGACGGCGCCGCGGCCTTCGAGTTCCTGCGGTGGCACTCCGAGCATCTCAACGTGAAGGTCCGGACCCTGGCGGAGCGGCTGCTGGAGGCGCTGCCGGGCCGACGCGCCGCGGTCGACTCACGCGAGCTGCTCGACACCGCGCTCGCGAGCCTCGCCGACGTGCCCGGCGCGACCACGGCGGCGCTCGACGGCTCGCTGCACGCCCACCCGCACCTGCCGGCGCGGCTCGACGTCCGGCACGAGCAGGAAGGCCGCCTCGTGCTCGTGCGGCTGGAGGGCGAGGTGGACGCCTCGACCGCCCCCGCGCTCGTGACCGGGCTGTCCGAGGCGCTGCGTGCGGTCCCGTCGCGCGGCACGCTCGTGCTCGACGCCTCCGCCCTGCAGCGGCTCGGCCCCGTCGCCGCGCTGCACATCTCCCGCCTGCGGCGGCGGTGCGAGCACGCCGGCGTCGCGCTGCGGATGGTCCCGCCGCACGGCACGGCGCCCGAGCCCGCCGAGATGCGGTGAGCACGCCCCGGCAGCAGCATGTCTCCCATCCGAGACGGAGGAGGACGACGTGAGCCAGGATGCGGCTGACCGCCCCGACGGCGTGCTGCCCGGGGGTGACCCCGACGACGTGGCCGAGCAGAGCACGCCGGGGTCTGAGGGCGACGGGCCCGAGGACGCCTACACCGAGCCGGCCGACGGGCCCGAGCAGCGGCAGCGCCCCGAAGACGGCCCCGCCGAGCGGTGAGGACCATGGAGACCCCGTCCGTGGACGGTGACGGCTCCGTCCGCGAGGAGTGGCGCACGGTCGCGCTCGGGGAGATGCACAGCATGCTCGCCACCGCCGTCCCGCTGGAGGTGCTGCTCGACACGATCGTGCACCGCGCCGCCGAGCGGGTCGGCGACTCGGCCTCGGCCGCCATCACGCTCCGCCTGCGCCAGCAGCCCACCGTCGCGGCCGCGACCGACGAGCGCAGCGCCGAGTGCGACCGCGTGGAGCAGGCCGCCGGGGCGGGCCCGTGCCTGGAGGCCACCGTGCACGGCGGCCTGATCACGGTGCCCGAGATCGCGGCCGCCGACCGGTGGGCGCAGTGGCGCGAGGCCTCGCTGGCGGCCGGGTTCGGCTCGGCGGCGGCGCTGCCCGCGTCCCTGGCCGAGGAGCCGGACCTCGAGCTGGCGATCAACCTGTACCGGCCGGAGCCGGGCGAGTGGGACGAGGCCACGCTGGCGGACGTGCAGGCGTTCGCCGAGGACGCCGGACGCGCGCTCGCCGTCGCCGCGCGCGTGGAGGAGCAGGCCCGGGTCAACGCCGACCTGAAGCAGGCCATGGCGTCGCGCACCACCATCGACCAGGCGCTCGGCGTCATCATGGCGCAGAACCGCTGCTCCCCCGAGGAGGCCTTCGCGATCCTGCGCCGGGCCTCCCAGCACCGGAACGCCAAGCTGCGGGACGTGGCCGCGCAGATCGTCGCCCGGGTGTCCGGCAGCGAGCCGCACAGCGCCAACGAGTTCCGCGACCGGCCAGGGACCTGACCCCCGCGGGCGCGTCGGCCCGCCCGGTCCGTCCGCGAGGTCGCCCGGTCCCGCCGGGCGACCTCGCGACCGGGCCGGACCCCGCCGCTCAGGCCCCTGCGCTCTGCGGTGAGGTCGCGTCCGTCCCGTGCTGGGTGAGCCGCGCCAGGAACTGGTGGCACTGCTGGGCCCGCGCGGAGTCCTCGGCCATCACGCGCTCGAAGAACTCGGCGATCTCGTCCTCGCCGGCGTTCCGGGCGTCGCGCACGTACTGCCCGTAGTCGTGCCCGGCCTTGAGCGAGTGGTACTGCACGGAGATGAGGTCGTACGTGACGTCGTCGAAACCGGTCTCGCCTGTCGCCATGACCACGGCTCCCTTCGTCCGGCACCGCGGCGCTCCGGCGGTGCCGCGCGGACGGGCCCGACCCTGGACCCGAGCCCCACGCTAGGGGCCCGGCGCGACGCCGCAACCCGGAGCCGGCGGGGCCGGCGCGGTCAGCGCGGTCAGCGCGGCGCGGTCAGCAGCGCGGTCAGCGCGGTCAGCGCGGCGCGGTCAGCAGCGCGGTCAGCGCGGTCAGCGCGGCGCGGTCAGCAGGGCCGGCCGAGCTCAGCCGCCGGTGCTCGCCCGCACGACCACGCGGAACGGCACCTCGACGTGGGCCGGCTCCACCGTGGGGTCCTCGACCCGTCGGACGAGCAGCCGCACCGCCTCCCGCGCCAGCAGCGGCAGGTCGGGGGCCACCGTGGTGAGGCCGGCGTACCGGGACTCCTCGACGTCGTCGAACCCCGCGACCGCGACGTCGCCGGGCACGGCGAGCCCCGCCGCGCGCAGGGCGTGCACCGCGCCGAGCGCGAGCAGGTCGTTGAAGCAGAGCACCGCGTCCGGCCGCGCTCCGGCGTCGAGCAGCTCCCGCACCGCCCGGGCGCCGTCCTCCCGCCGGTACGCGGCGACCCGCGCGACCAGCCGCTCGTCCGGCGTCAGGCCCGCCGCGGCCAGGGCCTCGACGTGCCCGCGCCACCGCTCGGCCCCCGTGCTCGGCTCGTCCTGCCTGCCGACGACCGCGATCCGCCGCCGCCCGGTCGCCAGCAGGTGCGCGGTCAGCTCGCGGGCGGCGCGGACGCTGTCCATCGCGACGTGGTCCGCCCGGACGTCGTAGCGGTGCTCGCCGAGCATGACCACGGGCGTCTCCCCGATCCGCTCCACCACCACGGACTGCGGGGTCACCAGCGGCGAGAGGATCACGCCGTCGACCAGCCGGGACGTCAGGTCGACGAGCGCGATCCGCTCCCCCTCGGCGTCGCCCCGGGTCTCCTCGATGACCAGCACCCGGCCGTGCTCCTTGGCCGCACGGCCCGCCTCGGACGCGAGCGCCGCGAAGTACGGCGACGTGAGCTCCGGGACCGCGAGCGCCAGGATCCCGGACCGGCCGTGCCGGAGGCTGCGGGCGCTGGCGTTCGGGCGGTACCCCAGGTCGTCGATGGCCGCGACGACCCGGCTCCGGGTGGCCTCGGTGACGTGCGGGTGGCCGTTCACGACGTTCGAGACCGTCTTGAACGACACGCCGGCCCGGGCGGCGACGTCCCGCAGCGTCACCTTCACGCCCGGCGGCTCACGGGGTGGCTCACCGTGGGCGCGGGGCCGTCGAGCACCGGCACGCCGTCGGCGGTGAACCGCAGCGGCGTGAGCCACATCTGCCGCCCGGGCACGGTCGACCCCACGGCGTCCGGCCGCCAGGCGTGGTGCACGTACCAGGTGCCGTCGTCCGTCGTGACGACCGACCCGTGCCCGGGCCCGGCGGCGTGCTCGGTGCTGCTCATCAGCGGCTCCTCCGACGGCTTGGTCCACGGCCCCGTCAGGGCGTCCGCGACGGCGTACCCGACACCGTAGTGCTCGGACCCGTAGTCGTTCGCCGAGTAGAGCAGGTGGTAGCGGCCGTCGTGGACGTGCACGGTCGGGCCCTCGACGAGCGAGCCCTCCCAGGCCTGGTCGTGCGTGATCAGGTCGACCGGGCCGCCGCCCACGAGCGCGGACCCGTCCGGCGCGAGCTGCTGCACCCGGATCCAGGACCGCACGCCGATGTGGTTGCCGTCGTTCTTCCACAGCAGGTACGGCGTGCCGTCGACGTCCACGAACGGCGACGCGTCGATCGAGCCGCCCTCGTCGTGCTCGCACACCAGGGGCGCGGGCGCGTCGTCCACGAACGGCCCGGCGGGCGCGTCGGCGAACGCCACGCCCAGGCACTGGTCCTGCGTCGCGGCGTCCATGGCCGTGTAGTACGCGACGTACCGGCCGCCGAGCTCGACCACCTCCGGCGCCCAGTGCCGCCCGGCCGCGGCCCACGGCGCGATCACCGGCATCCCGTCGCCGACGACCTCCCACGCGACCAGGTCGTCCGACCGCAGCACCGGCATCGTGCCGTACCGCCCCTGGGTGCCGTAGGCGTACCAGCCGTCCGGCGCGCGCAGGACGAACGGGTCGGGCAGGTTCCCGTCGTACACGGGGTTGGTGACGGTCACGGTCTCCTCCGGTGTCGGTCCGGGTCCGGGGTCCGCGGCCCCGCCGCAGCCCGTCAGCGCCGTGGCGCCGAGGGCCGCGGCGAGGACCGCCGTGAGCAGACGCACCGGGTCGCTCATCCCTTGAGCCCGCTGCGTGCGACGCCCTCGATGATGAACCGCTGCGTCAGCACGAACAGCAGGATCACCGGGACGGAGGCCACCACCGCTCCCGCCATGATCGACGGGTAGTCGGTGATGTACGCGCCCTGCAGCAGCTTGAGCCCCGCGGGCAGCGTGAGCCGCTCCGGGCTGAACAGCACGTAGACCGGCCAGATGTAGTCGTTCCAGTTGCCCAGGAACGCCAGCACCGCGAGCGTCGCCAGCGCCGGCCGGGTGTTCGGCAGCACCACGCGGGTGAACACGTGCCACTGGTTCGCGCCGTCGAGCGCGGCCGCCTCCTCGAGCTCCGCGGGCAGCCCGACGAAGAACTGCCGCAGGAAGAACACGCCGAACGCCCCGGCGGCCCCGGGCACCACCAGCGCCCAGATCGAGTCGACCCAGCCGAGCCGGTCGATGGTGAGGTAGTTCGGCATGAGGAACACGAACGCCGGCAGGAACAGGGTCGAGACGATCACGCCGAAGATCAGCCCGCGGCCCCGGAACCGCATCCGCGCGAGGGCGAACGCGGCGGTCGACGCCACCACGAGCACCAGCACGGTGTGCAGCGTCCCGGCGACCAGCGAGTTGAGGAACCAGCGCAGCACCGGGTACTGCCCGTCGAGGCTGAGCAGCCGCGCGTACGCCGACACGTCGACGTCCTGCGGCCACAGCGTCGGCGGGGACGCCGTGGCCTCCCCGTAGGACTTCACCGAGGTGAGGGCCATCCACACCAGCGGCCCGATGAACGTCGCCGCGAGGACCACCAGCAGCGCCCACGTGACGCCCGCACCGAGCCCGCGCCGGCGGCCGCGCACGGGGGCGGTCACGACGCGCTCCTCAGGGCCCGCCGACGGGGACGTCCGGGTTCCCGCTCCCGCAGCGCCACGAAGCTGATGATCGACACGACGCCGAGCCCGACGGACAGCAGGTACCCCATCGCCGCGGCCGCGCCCATCCGGTACTCCCCGAGGCCGGTGTCCAGGATGACCATGAGCGCCGTCCGCGTCGACGTGCCGGGCCCGCCGCTCGTCATGAGGTCGGACTGCCCGAACATGTTGGCGGACGCCAGCACCGTCATGGTCAGCACGAAGGCGAGCACCGGCCGCAGCCCCGGGAGCGTCACGTGCCGGAACCGCTGCCCGGCGGACGCCCCGTCCATCTTCGCGGCGTCGTACAGCTCCGCGGGGACGTCCTGCAGGCCGGCCAGGTACACGATCATGTTGAACCCGAGGGTCCACCACACGGTGACCCCGACCAGCGACACCCACGTCCACGGCTGCGCGGTGAGCCACGGGACCGGGTCGCCCGCTCCCAGGGCGTGCAGCAGCCCGTCGAGCCGGGTGACGTCCAGCAGGTGGTTGAGGATGCCGAGGTTCGGGTCGAGGACGAACCGGAACAGCACGCCCACCACGGCGACGCCCAGCACGTACGGCAGGAACACCACCGCGCGCAGGAACGTCCGCCCGGGGAACCGCCGGTTCAGCGCCAGCGCGAGCAGCAGGGGCAGCGCCAGCAGCACCGGCACGGACGCGACGACGAAGATGCCGGTGGCGGCCATGCCGTCCCAGAACCTCCCGAACAGGACGCTGGAGCTGTCGAACAGGTCGGCGTAGTTGCCGAGCCCCACGAACGGCTTGCTCGGCATCAGGTAGTCCCAGTCGTGCAGGGACATCCACAGCCCGCGCAGCGCCGGGAACGCGACGAACGTGCCGAAGATCGCCAGGAACGGGGCCAGGAACACGTACGGCGTCCACCACGCGCCACGGCGCAGGGGCGCGCGTCGCTGCGGCGCCCTCCGCGCGGGCGGACGGGCGGCGTGCGCGGCGCTCATGCCGCGTAGCGGGCGCGGTTGTCGGCCAGCACCTGGTCGGAGCGCGCCGCCGCCTCGGACAGCGCGTCCGCGGGGCTCTTGCGCAGCAGCACGGCCTCGTTCAGGGCCGTGTACAGCTCCTCGATGGCGTCCCCGATGCCCGGGATCGCCGGCAGGAACCGGAGGTCGTCGGCCTGCTCGGCGATGGCGGCCTGCGGGGCGAGGGCCGCGAACTCCGCGGACTCGCGGGCCGAGATGCGCGCGGGCACCTGCCCGCCGACCGCCCACTCCGCAGACTGCTGCGACACCCAGTTGATGAACGTGCGGGCGGCCTCGAGCTGGTCGTCGCTCGCCCCGCGCTGCTTCGTCATCACGAAGTTGTGCGAGCCCGCCCACGCGGCGTCGACGCTCCCGATGCGCGGCAGCCGGCGGACGTCCCACTCCAGGCCGCTGATCTGGTCGAGGGTGTTGACGGTCCAGATGCCGTTCCAGTTGAACGCCGCCCGCCCGTTCTGCAGCGCGATGAGGTCCGCGTCCTGGCCGACGTCCGCGGCGCTCCAGCCCTTGCGCACCGCGTCGACCATCCACGACAGGGCCTCGACGCCCTCGTCCTGCGCCCAGGTGGTCCGGGCGCCCTCGGCGTCGAACAGGTCGCCGCCGAACTGCCAGATCAGCGACTGCACCGTCTGGCCGCCGGTGAACGTGTGCGGGCTCATCCAGTGCCCCGCGACCCCGTGGCCGAGCAGCACGTCGAGCGCGGCCTCGTAGGACTCCCGGTCCGTCGGCGGGGCGGCGGGGTCCAGGCCGGCGTCGGTCAGCACCCGCGTGTTCATGAACATGCCGAGCGGGTGCACGTCGAGCGGGATGCCGTACCGAGCGCCGTCGTAGAGCCCCGCGTCCCAGACCGTGCGGATGAAGTCGTCGGAGGTCAGCCGCAGGTCGTCCGCCACGTCGTCGAGCGGCAGCAGCAGCCCGCGCGCGGCGGACGTCGGCAGCGAGTCGAGGTGCTGGATCGCGACGTGCGGGCCCTGCCCTGACGTGAGGGCCGCCGGGAGCTTCGCGTGGTAGTCGGCCCACTCCATGGTGGTCATCCGCACGGCGATGCCCTCGTGCTCGGCGTTGAACCGGTCGACGAGGTCCTGCATCACCGGTCCGTCGCCGCCGGTGAAGCCGTTCCAGAACGCGAGCTGGACCTTCCCGCCGGCGGACCCGCCGGACGACGGGCTGCCGCCGGCGCAGGCCGCGACGCCGGCGGCGATGCCCACGGCACCGACTCCGGCGAGGAACCCGCGACGGGACAGGGTGCCGCCGAGGGGTCCGGCGGGCTGAGGGCGTGCAGGGATGAGGGGTGTCTGGCGCACAGTGGCTCCTTCGCCATCGGTGCCAGGTGGGCGGCGGCTGTTCGCCACCCGGCTGTACAACGGATAACCGTGGCCCATGTCTAGCGGAGCCGTTCCTCCGTTGTAAAGCCGCACCTCACGCGCTGGGGACGACGCCGGGGACGGCGACGCCCGCCGGCGCGTGGCGCGGGCGGGCGTCGTGGCGGTGCGGCGTCAGTCGCGGTCGAACTCCGCGCCGAGCGCGACGAGCTTGTCGGTGAACCGCTCGTAGCCCCGGTCGATCAGGCTGATCCCCCGCACGGCGGACGTGCCCTTGGCGGTCAGCGCGGCGATCAGGTGGCTGAACCCGCCGCGCAGGTCCGGCACCTCGATGTCGGCGGCGGACAGCGGCGTCGGGCCCGAGATGACCGCCGAGTGGTAGAAGTTCCGCTGCCCGAACCGGCACGGCCGCCCGCCCAGGCACTCCTTGTAGACCTGGATGGTCGCGCCCATGCCGCGCAGCGCGTCGGTGAACCCGAACCGGTTCTCGTACACGGTCTCGTGCACGATCGACAGGCCCTTGGCCTGGGTCAGCGCAACGACCAGCGGCTGCTGCCAGTCCGTCATGAACCCCGGGTGCACGTCGGTCTCCAGCACGATCGACGACAGGTCGCCGCCGGGGTGGAAGAACCGGATGCCCTCGTCGTCGATGACGAACTCGCCGCCGACCTTGCGGAACGTGTTGAGGAACGTCGTCATCTCGGGCTGGGTGGCACCGCGGACGTAGATGTCGCCGCCGGTCGCCAGCGCGGCCGACGCCCAGGACGCCGCCTCGATGCGGTCCGCCAGCGCCGTGTGCTGGAACCCGACGAGCCGGTCGACGCCCTCGATCCGGATGACCCGGTCGGTGTCGACCGAGATGATCGCGCCCATCTTCTGCAGGACGTTGATCAGGTCCATGATCTCGGGCTCGATCGCCGCGTTCGTCAGCTCCGTGATGCCCTCGGCGCGCACGGCGGTGAGCAGCAGCTGCTCGGTGGCGCCGACGCTCGGGTACGGCAGCGTGATCTTCGTGCCCTGCAGGCGGCGCGGCGCGCGGATGTGGATGCCGTTCTCGCGCTTGTCCACCACCGCGCCGAACTGCCGCAGGATGTCCAGGTGGTAGTTGATCGGCCGGTCGCCGATCCGGCAGCCGCCCAGGTCCGGGATGAACGCCTCGCCGAGGCGGTGCAGCAGCGGGCCGCAGAACAGGATCGGGATGCGGCTGGACCCGGCGTGCGCGTCGATGTCCGCGACGTGCGCCGACTCGACGTCGGTGGGGTCGAGGCGCAGCACGCCCGCCTCCGCGTCCGCGTCGACCCGCACGCCGTGCAGCTCCAGCAGCCCGGTCACGACGCCGACGTCGCGGATCTGCGGGACGTTGCGGAGCACGCTCGGGGTCTCGCCCAGCAGCGCCGCGACCATCGCCTTGGAGACGAAGTTCTTGGCCCCCCGGACGGTGATCTCACCGGAGAGCGGCGTGCCGCCGTGGACGTACAGCAGATCGGTCATCCCCCCATGGTGACCCACCCGGGAGGGTGCCGACGCGCACCGCGCGGGTGGCGCGGCACAGCGCTCGCCAAACCTCCACAAACCAGACGCCCGGGCCCCGCACAGTGCAGCGGCTGCGGGGCCCGGGCGCCGGGTGCGTGGTCCTACAGGCCGGGACGACGGCCGATCGCGAGCTCGACCGGGCGGGCGGCCTTGATCTCCACCGGCGGCAGGTGCTTGGCCGGCAGCGTCTTCGGCCGCCAGGCGTCGCGCGTCGTCTCGAACGCCGTGATCTCCTCCTCGTGCTGGAGGGTCAGGCCGATGTCGTCGAGGCCCTCCATGAGGCGCCAGCGGGTGTAGTCGTCGATCTGGAACGGCACCACGACGTCGTCGCACGTGACGGTGCGGGCGTCGAGGTCCACCGTCACCTCGGTGCCCGGGGCGGTCTCGAGGATCTTCCAGATCAGCTCGATGTCCTCCTGCGCGACCTGGCCGGCGACCAGGCCCTGCTTGCCGGAGTTGCCGCGGAAGATGTCCGCGAACCGGGACGCCAGCACGACCTTGAAGCCGTAGTCCTTGAGCGCCCACACGGCGTGCTCGCGGGAGGAGCCGGTGCCGAAGTCGGGGCCCGCGACCAGCACGGAGCCGGCCTTGTAGGCGTCCTGGTTCAGCACGAACGACGGGTCACCGCGCCACGCGGCGAACAGGGCGTCCTCGAACCCGGTGCGGGTCACCCGCTTGAGGTACACGGCCGGGATGATCTGGTCCGTGTCGACGTTGCTGCGGCGCAGCGGGACGCCGACGCCGGTGTGCTGGGTGATCTTCTCCATGACGATCTCGTTCCTGGGGGTCTGGGGGGCTCGGGCGGCGGGGTCGGCGGCTCAGGCCGGCTGCAGGTCCTGCAGCGGCGAGCCGTCCGGCACCGGGACGTCCGGGCCGAGGTCGGAGACGGAGGACAGGGTCCCGCGGATCGCGGTGGCGGCGGCCACGAGCGGGGACACCAGGTGCGTGCGGCCGCCCTTGCCCTGCCGGCCCTCGAAGTTGCGGTTCGACGTCGACGCGGACCGCTCCCCCGGCGCCAGCTGGTCCGGGTTCATGCCCAGGCACATCGAGCAGCCCGCGTTGCGCCACTCCGCGCCGAAGTCCAGGAAGATCTTGTCCAGGCCCTCGGCCTCGGCCTGCAGGCGCACCCGCGCGGACGACGGCACGACCAGCACGCGGACCGACTCGGCCTTCTGCTTGCCCTGGACGATCTTCGCGGCGGCCCGCAGGTCCTCGATCCGGCCGTTCGTGCAGGAGCCGATGAACACGGTGTCGACCGCGATCTCGCGCAGCGGCTGACCCGGCGTCAGGCCCATGTACTCGATGGCCCGCTCCGCGGCGACGCGCTCGTTGGCGTCGGCGATCTCCTCCGGGACGGGGACGGTCGCGGACAGCGGCAGGCCCTGGCCGGGATTGGTGCCCCACGTGACGAAGGGCTCGAGGTCCGCGGCCTCCAGGACCACCTCGGCGTCGAACGTCGCGTCGTCGTCGGTGCGCAGCGTCCGCCAGTACTCCACGGCGGCGTCCCAGTCGGCGCCCTCGGGCGCGTGCGGGCGGCCCTTGAGGTACTCGAACGTGGTCTCGTCCGGGGCGATCATCCCCGCGCGGGCGCCGGCCTCGATCGACATGTTGCAGATCGTCATCCGGCCCTCCATCGACAGCGACCGGATGGCGTCGCCGCGGTACTCCAGGACGTAGCCCTGGCCGCCGCCCGTGCCGATCTTCGCGATGACCGCGAGGATGATGTCCTTCGCCGTGGCGCCGAGCGGCAGCGCGCCGTTCACGGTGATGGCCATGGTCTTGAACGGGGCCAGCGGCAGGGTCTGCGTGGCGAGCACGTGCTCGACCTCAGAGGTGCCGATGCCGAACGCCAGCGCGCCGAACGCGCCGTGCGTGGACGTGTGCGAGTCGCCGCAGACGACTGTCAGGCCCGGCATCGTCAGCCCGAGCTGCGGGCCGACCTGGTGCACGATGCCCTGGTCCGCGTCGCCCAGGGAGTGCAGCCGGACGCCGAACTCCGCGGCGTTGTTCCGCAGCGTCTGGATCTGGGTCCGCGACGTCGTGTCGGCGATCGGCCGGTCGATGTCGAGCGTCGGGGTGTTGTGGTCCTCGGTCGCCAGGGTGAGGTCCGGGCGGCGGACCTTCCGGCCCGCGAGCCGCAGCCCCTCGAAGGCCTGCGGGCTGGTCACCTCGTGGACCAGGTGCAGGTCGATGTACAGGAGGTCGGGCGCGCCGTCCGTGCCGCGCCGCACGATGTGGTTCTCCCACACCTTCTCCGCCAGTGTGCCGGCCATGTCGCCGTCCTCTCCGCTCGCCGGGCGGGGGGCCGTCCGGGGTCCGTCTGGGTGTCGCACTTGCGTCTCAGCCTTCGAGACGCCAATATCGACCTATGGACAACTCTAGCGGAGTCGGCGTACTCGACAAGGCCGCCTCTGTCCTCAACGCCCTGGAGGCCGGCCCCGCGACCCTCGCGCAGCTGGTCAACGCCACCCATCTTGCCCGTCCGACGGCTCACCGTCTGGCGGTCGCGCTCGAGCACCACCGCCTGGTGGGGCGCGACATGCAGGGTCGGTTCGTCCTGGGGCCGCGACTGACGGAGCTGGCGAGCGCGGCCGGCGAGGACCGGCTGCTGGCAGCGGCGGGCCCTGTGCTCGCGGCGCTGCGGGACCACACGGGCGAGAGCGCCCAGCTCTACCGGCGGCAGGGCGACCAGCGCATCTGCGTCGCGGCCGCCGAGCGGCCCATCGGCCTGCGCGACTCGATCCCCGTCGGGGCGACGCTCACGATGGCCGCCGGGTCCGCCGCGCAGATCCTGCTCGCCTGGGAGGAGCCCGACCGGCTGCACCGCGGGCTCCAGGGCGCGAAGTTCACCGCCACGATCCTGTCCGGCGTCCGCCGCCGCGGCTGGGCCCAGTCGGTGTCCGAGCGCGAGGTCGGCGTCGCGTCGGTCTCCGCCCCGGTCCGGGGCCAGTCCGGGCGGGTCGTCGCGGCGGTCTCGATCTCGGGCCCGGTCGAGCGCCTCAGCCGCCAGCCCGGCCGCCTGCACGCCGCGGCCGTCGTCTCGGCGGCGAACCGCCTGACGGAGGTCCTGCGCCGCACCGCGGAGTAGCGCGCCGCGAGGTCGAGCGTTCGCGCGGCGAGGTCGTCAGTCGTGCACGAGGTCGTCAGGTCCACCTGACGACCTCGTGCCGATATGACGACCTCACACCCTGGGGCCGACCTCGGAATGGCGGTCGAGGCGGCGGAAATGCGTTCTGGGGAGCAGAAAGGCCGGTCACCTGATGGTGACCGGCCTCTCGATGTACCCCCAAGGGGATTCGAACCCCTGTTACCGCCGTGAGAGGGCGGCGTCCTAGGCCTCTAGACGATGGGGGCCTGGACGATCTCTCCCCTACCGGGGATCGACCGGGAACTACTGTACAGCATCCTGCTCGACTCGGTGAAATCCGCCCTCGCGGGCAATGTCACCGGGCCTTGCTGGGGTACCAGGACTCGAACCTAGACTAAGTGAACCAGAATCACTCGTGCTGCCAATTACACCATACCCCAATGGGACAAAACCCCCGCTGATCCCGGTCCCGCGACCAGCACCGACCGGCGCACAGGGCGCCGTCCGAGCGGTTGGGGGGCCGACGTCAACCGGACGTCTCACCGGCCGAGAACATTACCGGACAGTCGGGCGGGCTCCAAACCGGCCGCTCGCGAGGCCTGTCCGGGCACCCGGTGGCAGTCTCGGAGGCGTGACCGACCAGCCCGCCTCCCCCACCCGCGACGCCGCCCACCACGCCACCCACGACGACCGGCACGCCCGCCGCGCGGCCTCGTTCGGCGCCGCCGCCGCGCTGTACCAGACGGCCCGCCCGTCCTACCCGGACGAGGCCGTCGCGTGGTGCGTGCCGCGCAGCGCCCTCGACGTCGTGGACCTCGCCGCCGGGACGGGCAAGCTGACCGAGCGGATCCTCGCGCAGGACGTCCCCGGCCGCCGGGTCACAGCCGTGGAGCCGTCCCCGGGCATGCGCGACGCCCTGCACGCCGCGCTCCCCGGGGTGACCGTCCTGCCGGGCACCGCCGAGGGCACCGGGCTGCCGGCGGCGAGCGCCGACGCGGTGGCGGTCGGGCAGGCGTGGCACTGGTTCGACCCGCCGCGCGCGGCGGCCGAGCTCGCCCGGGTGCTGCGGCCGGGCGGCACGCTGGCGCTGCTGTGGAACGTCCGGGACACCGAGGCCGGCGCCGGGTGGGTCGCCGACGTGGAGGAGATCCTGCACCGCGACGACCCGCTGCGGACCATCAGCGGGCCCCCGGCCCTCGGGTCCGTGTTCGGCCCCGTCGAGCACCGGCAGGTGCGGTGGACCGACCCCGTGGCGCCGTCGTCGCTGCGGGCGCTCGCCGCGAGCCGCTCGCACGTGCTGACCCTCCCGGAGGACGCGCGGGAGGCGCTGCTGGCGGAGATCGACGAGCTCGCGGCGACGCACCCGGAGCTCCGCGGGCGCGACGTCGTCGCGATGCCCTACCGGACGGACTGCTTCCGCGCGGTCCGCACCGCCTCGCGCTGACCTGGGCTCACCTGGGCTGACCTGGGCTGACCTGGGCTCACCCGCGCCGACCAGGGCCGGCCCGCCGTCAGAGCCCGAGCACCGCCGGCAGCTCGTCCAGCGACGCGATCACCACGTCGGTCGGCAGCGCGGCGGTGCCGTTCGCGTCCTTCGCGCCCAGCCCCGGCCGGGCCAACCACACCCCGCGCAGACCGGCAGCCACGGCGGCGCGGGCGTCGACGTCCAGCTCGTCGCCCACGTACGCGGTCCGGCCCGGATCGGTGCCCAGCCGGCGGCAGGCCTCCGCGAACACGCGCGGGTCCGGCTTGCCGAACCCGAGGGTGTCGACGCCGACCAGGAGCGGCACGTCGGCCGCCAGCCCCGCCCGGGTCAGCTTCGCGATCTGGTACTCGGTCGCGGCGTTGGTGAGGGCGCCGACCTTCACGCCCGCGTCCAGCAGGCGCCGGACGACCGCCGCGGCGTCGGCGTGCGCGGCCCAGGCGGCGCGGAACCGCTCCTCGAACAGCGCGTTCCACTCGTCGTAGGCGGCGTCGTCGAGCGCCGGCCCGCCGAACGTCGCGTGCAGGTCGTTGGCGCGGGCCATCCGCTGCTCGCGGTACGACACCTCGCCGCGCGTGTACCGGCGGTACCGGCCGCCGGAGTCGGCGCGCCATTGGTCCAGCACCTCGGCGTCCCGCGCCGGGTCGAGCTCGGGGAGCCAGCGCCGGCTCACGGCGGCGAGCGCCGCGGCGAAGGCCCCGTGCGTGTCGACCAGCGTGTCGTCGACGTCGAACAGGACGCCGTCGACCGCCAGCCCGGGCACGGCGGGGGGCACAGCGGCGGCCGTCACAGCGAGGCGCGCAGCGTCGCGAGCCGCGCCAGGGTGGAGTCCTTGCCGAGGATCTCCAGGGACTCGAACAGCGGCGGCGACACGCGACGGCCCGACACGGCCACGCGCAGCGGCGTGAACGCGAACCGCGGCTTGATGCCGAGCCCGTCGACCAGCGCGGCCTGCAGGGCGTCCTGCGTGGCCTGGGTGGTGAACCCGTCCGCCGGCAGCTCCGACAGCGCGGCGGTCGCGGCGTCGAGCACGTCGGCGGCGCTGTCCTTCAGCGCGCCCCGGGCGTCCTCCTCGACGACCAGCGCGTCGTCGGAGGTGAACAGGAACCCGAGCATCCCCACGGCCTCGCCGAGCAGCGTGACGCGGGTCTGGATCAGCGGCGCGCCGGCGTCGAGCAGGGCGCGGTGCTCCGGCGACAGGTCGGCGTACGAGTCGGCCGGCACCAGGCCCGCGGCGTGCAGGTACGGCACCAGGCGGTCGCGGAAGTCCTCGGGCGCGAGCAGCCGGACGTGCTCGGCATTGATCGCCTCGGCCTTCTTCAGGTCGAACCGCGCGGGGTTGGGGTTCACGTCCGCGACGTCGAACGCCTCGACCAGCTCGGCGACCGAGAAGATGTCGCGGTCCGGGCCGATCGACCAGCCGAGCAGCGACAGGTAGTTCAGCAGGCCCTCGGGCGTGAAGCCGCGCTCCCGGTGCAGGAACAGGTTCGACTCGGGGTCCCGCTTCGAGAGCTTCTTGTTGCCCTCGCCCATGACGTAGGGCAGGTGGCCGAACTGCGGCATGACGGTCGCCACGCCGAGCTCCAGCAGCGCCCGGTACAGCACGACCTGGCGCGGGGTCGACGACAGCAGGTCCTCGCCGCGCAGCACGTGCGTGATGCCCATGAGGGCGTCGTCGATCGGGTTGACCAGCGTGTAGAGCGGCTGCCCGTTGCCGCGGACAACCACGTAGTCCGGCACGGACCCGGCCTTGAACGTGACGTCGCCGCGCACCAGGTCGGTGAACGTGACGTCCTCGTCGGGCATCCGCAGCCGCAGCACGGGCTCGCGGCCCTCCGCGCGGTAGGCGGCCTTCTGCTCGTCGGTCAGGTCGCGGTCGTACCCGTCGTAGCCGAGCTTCGGGTCGCGGCCGGCGGCGCGGTGCCGGGCCTCGACCTCCTCCGGCGTGGAGAACGACTCGTAGGCGTACCCGCCCTCCAGCAGGCGCCGCGCGACGTCGGCGTACAAGTCCATCCGCTGCGACTGCCGGTACGGCGCGTGCGGGCCGCCGACCTCGACGCCCTCGTCCCAGTCGAGCCCGAGCCAGCGCAGCGCGTCGAGCAGCTGCTGGTAGGACTCCTCGGAGTCGCGGGCCGCGTCGGTGTCCTCGATGCGGAACACGAAGGTGCCGCCGACGTGCCGGGCGTACGCCCAGTTGAACAGCGCCGTGCGGATCAGCCCGACGTGCGGGGTGCCCGTGGGCGAGGGGCAGAAGCGGACGCGAACCGGGGAGGCAGGAGCAGCGGAGGTCACGCCGTCCACCCTATCGAGCCGCGCCGGCCCGGCCCGACGTGCGGGCAGGCGGTCAGCCGCGGCGCAGCACCGGGTTGCGCAGGGTGCCGATCTCCTCGACCTCGACCTCGACGACGTCCCTCTCGGCGAGCAGGCCGACGCCGGCGGGGGTGCCGGTGAGGATCACGTCGCCGGGGAGCAGCGTGAACGCCTCGGAGATGTACGAGATGAGGTACGCGACGTCGAAGACCATCTGGGACGTCCGGCCGTCCTGCTTCGCCTCGCCGTTGACCCGCGAGCGCACCGCCAGGTCGTCGACGTCGAGCCCCGGCACGATCCACGGCCCGAGCGGGCAGGACGAGTCGAAGCCCTTGGCGCGGGCCCACTGCGAGTCGGCGCGCTGCACGTCGCGGGCGGTCACGTCGTTCGCCACGGTGAAGCCGAACACCTGCGCGAGGGCGCGCTCCGGCGGGACGTCCTTGGTGACCTTGCCGATCACGACGGCGAGCTCGGCCTCGTACGAGACCTCCTCGGTCCAGTCGGGCAGCACGATCGGGTCGTCCGGGCCGACCACCGAGGTGTTGGGCTTGAGGAACAGCAGCGGCGACGCCGGGACCTCGTTGCCCATCTCGGCGGCGTGGTCCACGTAGTTGCGGCCGACGCCGATGATCTTCGACCGCGGGATGACCGGTGCGAGCAGGCGGACCCCGTCGCCGAGCGGGATCCGCTCGCCGGTGGGCTGCACCGGCGTGTAGATCGGGTCGCCGGTGATGACGACGAGCTGCTCCTGACCCGGCTCGCCCTCGACCAGGGCGTAGCGGGGGTCGTCCCCCGTGGTGAACCTCGCGATACGCACGGGCCTCACCCTAACGGTCAGACCCGGGCCAGCACCTCGCCGTGCAGCACGGCGAACCACCCGTCGGGAGCCTCGCCCCACTCGCGCCAGCCGGTCGCGAGCTGCTCGAGCGCCACCTCGTCGGCGAGCCCGTGCCCGACGGCCTGCTGCGCGAAGTCGGAGGCCACGCACCGCTCCGCCCACAGGCCGGCCCACCACTCGCGGTCCTCCGCGGAGGCGTAGCACCAGACGCCGGCGGTGACGACGAGCGAGTCGGGGTCGAACCCCGCGGCGAGGACCCAGGAGTGCAGCCGCCGGCCGGCGTCCGCCTCCGCCCCGTTGGCCTGCGTGACCTCGTGGTAGAGCGCGGACCACTCGTCCAGCACGGGCGACGGCGGGTACCAGGTCATCCCCGAGTAGTCGGCGTCGCGGACGGCCACCACGCCGCCGGGCCGCGTGACCCGGCGGAGCTCGCGCAGGGCGGCGACCGGGTCGGCCAGGTGCTGGAGCAGCTGGTGCGCGTGCACGACGTCGAAGCTGTCGTCCTCGAAGGGCAGCGCGTACGCGTCGCCGGGCGTGAAGGTCACGTTGGCGACCCCGGCCTGGGCGGCCTCCTCGCGGGCGATGTCGAGCACCCGCTCGGACCGGTCCAGCCCGACGACGTCCCCGGGCGCGACGCGGGCCGCGAGGTCGACGGTGAGGTTGCCCGGGCCGCAGCCCACGTCGAGCAGCCGCTGGCCGGGCTGCAGGGCGGGCAGCAGGTAGGCCGCCGAGTTCTCCGCGGTGCGCCACCGGTGGGAGCGCAGCACGCTGTCGTGGTGGCCGTGGGTGTAGACCTCGGCCGGGTGCGTGTCGGTCACCCGTCGACTCTAGGCGGGTCGCCGGGGTGCGTTCCAGTAGGCGGTACGTGCCGTCCCGGATGGCGGGACGACCTGCGCGGCGCCCGGCGCCCGGGACGCCGCTACCGTGTCGGCATGCAGCGGATCACGGGGGTCGACGTCGCCCGCGGCCTCGCCGTGCTCGGGATGATCACGGCGCACGTCGGGCCGGGCGGACCGGACGACTCGTGGCCGTGGTCGCTCGCCCAGGTGGTCGACGGGCGGTCCGCGGCGCTGTTCGTGCTGCTGTCCGGGGTGTCGGTGGCGCTGATCTCCGGCGGGTCCTCCCCCGTCGTCGGCGTCCGGCGGGTGCAGGCCCGGACCAGGATCCTCGTGCGCGCCTTCGCCGTGCTCGGCATCGGGGTCGCGGTGCTCCTGCTCGGCACGCCGGTCGTGGTGATCCTGCCGACCTACGCCGTGCTGTTCGCGGCGGCCGTCCCCCTGCTCGGTGCGGACCCGCGCCGGCTGCTGGTCGGCGCGGCGGCGGTCGCGGCGCTCGGGCCGGTGCTGCGCCTCGCGGTCGCCCCGGTGCTCGCGGTGCTGCCCGGGCGCGCGTTCACCGACGTCGTGGTCGGCGACTACTACCCCGCGGTCGTGTGGTTCGCCTACGTGCTGGTCGGTCTCGCCGTCGGGCGGTCGGACCTGCGCGACGCGACCGTGCGCCGCCGGCTGCTGGGCGCCGGCGTCGTGCTCGCCGTCGCCGGCCACGGGGCGTCGGCGCTGCTGAGCCGGGCCGTCGAGCCGGGCGGGGCCCTCGCCGCGCTGGTGACCACCGAGCCGCACTCGAGCTCACCGCTGGAGGTCGTGGCGAACACCGGCGTCGGCCTCGCCGTCCTGGCGCTGTGCCTCGTCGTGGGGGACGCGGCACCGCGCCTCGTCGCCCCGGTCGCCGCCACCGGCGCGCTCGCCCTCACGGCCTACACGGCGCAGCTGTTCGCGATCGCCGCGCTCGGGGAGCGGGTGGTGTGGGAGCCCGACACCTCGGTGTGGCTGACGTTCCTCGCGGTCACGCTCGCGGCGTGCTGGCTCTGGCGGGTCGCGTTCGGCCAGGGTCCCCTGGAGCGGCTGCTGCACACCCTGGCGGCGCGCGCGTCCGACGTGTCCCCGGACGTCCTCCCCGACCCCGCCCCGCGCCCCTGACCGTCGGAGTCGTCGACCCGAGGGCTCAGCGGCGGTCAGGGCCAGCCGAGGTGCCGGTCCCAGCGGTCGTCGGTGCGCGTGTACAGCACGCGCAGGTGCGCGCGGTCCGAGTCGCCCTGCCAGAGCTCGACGTGGTCCGGCACGACCGCCCACAGCTGCCAGGTCGGCACCACCAGGCGCGGCTCGCGGTCGACCCGGGCGCGCGCCTCGGCGATCGCCGTGGTCATCTCCCCGACCGAGTGCAGCACCTGCCCCGGACGGGACGCGAGGGCCGCGGCGCGGGAGCTCGGCGAGCGCCCGAGGAAGTCCGCGGCGGACGTGCCGTCGTCGAGCGGGTGCGCGGGGCCGGCCAGCCGGACCTGCCGGCCCAGCGGCTGCCAGTAGAACGTGAGGGCCGCCCGCGGGTTCTCGGCGAGGTCCCGGGCCTTGGTCGTGCGGGCGTCGGTCGCGAACACCCAGGCGCCGTCCACGACGTCCGCGAGCAGCACGACGCGGGAGGTGGGCGCCCCGTCGGCGCCGACGGTCGCGACGGTCATGGCGTGCGGCTCGGGGACCCCGGCGGCGACCGCGGCGGCGAACCACTCGCCGAACGCCTGCTCCGGGTCGCCGGGCAGGGCGTAGGGGTCGACCTCGGGCAGGTCACCGGTCAGGGCGGGCAGGGCCCGGATCCGGTCCCGGATCGTCGGTCGGGGCATCATCGACCCAGTATCGACCGGGCGCGACGGCCGTGGCCGGGACACCGGCCGGGACCTCGTGGCCCCGGCCGGCGTGCCGGTGGACGCGCCGGCGCCGGCGCGTCAGTCCAGCGCGAGCAGCGGGTCGCCCGCGGCGACCCGGGTGCCCGGCTCCGCGAGCCGGGTGAGCGAGTCGGGCTGCGCCTCGAGGCCGATAACCGGGCAGATGGCCGACCGGCCGCCGCCCTCGACCACCGCGGGGTCCCACTCGACGAGGAGCTGGCCCTGCTCGACCGCGTCCCCCTCGGCGACGTGCAGGGTGAACCCCTCGCCGCCGAGCTGCACGGTGTTGATGCCGAGGTGCACCAGCACCCCGCGCCCGCCCTCGGCGAGCAGCACGAACGCGTGCGGGTGCAGCTTCGCGACGGTGCCCGCCACGGGGGCGACGACCGCGCGGCCCGCGTCGGGGTCGGGCTGCACCGCCAGGCCGGGCCCGACGATCTCGCCGGAGAACACCGGGTCGTCCACGTCCGCGAGGGCGTGCACGACCCCGGCGACCGGGGCGAGGACCGTCAGAGCGGCCATCAGCGCAGGTCCTCGATGTCGGAGGCGAGGGTGTCGGCCTCGGGCCCGACGATGACCTGCACGACGGTGCCGGACTGCATGACGGCGATCGCGCCCGCCGCCTTCAGGACGGACTCGGTGACCTTCGACGGGTCCTCGACCTCGACGCGCAGCCGCGTGATGCACGGCTCCAGGTCGACGATGTTGGCGTCCCCGCCCAGTCCGGCGAGGATCTGCTCTGCCTTGCTCATGGTGTTCTCCTTCGGGTGGCTCAGTCGGTGGGGTCGGGGGTGGCCCCGGTGCGGGGGCCGGTCACATGAGGTCCTCGAGGTCGGACGCGAGGGTGTCGACGCTCGGCCCGATGACGACCTGGACCACGCGGCCGGACACCATCACGCCGAACGCGCCGGCGGCACGCAGGGCGGCGGTGTCGACGCGGGACGGCTCCTTGACCAGCGAGCGCAGCCGGGTCGTGCACGGCTCGATCTCGTCGATGTTGCCCACGCCGCCGAGGCCGGCGAGGATCGCCGCCGCCTGGTCGGTGCCTGCGCGCGTCATCCGGTTCCTCCCGCTGGTCATGGCTGGGCCCCCACGGCCTCGGGCTGCGCGGAACGGACCCGCGGGACGAGGGCGGGGCCGGGGGCGCTGAGCGGCACCCACACGCTGTACCGGTCGCCGCGGTAGCAGGCCCGCGAGTACATGCAGGGGGTGTCGCTGCTGAAGGTGCGGCGGGTGGCCCGCAGGACCGCCCGGCTGGCGCGCAGGTCGAGCAACGCGGCCTCGTCGTCGCTCGCCTCCGAGGCGGTGAGCGTCTCCTCGCCCCACGACGGGTCGAGCCCGGCGGCCCGCAGCGCGTCGTGCAGGCTCGGCGGCGCGCCGTCGGCGAACAGGTCGGGCAGCAGCGCGACCGGCAGCCAGTGCTGCTCGATGCTCATGGGGCTGCCGTCGGCGTACCGGACGCGCGACAGGTGGTGCAGCGGGGCGCCGACGTCCGTGCCGAGGGCGTCGGCGGCGTCGGGGGTCGCCGTGACCGTGCGGGTGCCGAGCACCCGGGTCTCGGGGCGCATCCCGCGGCGGCGCATCTCCTCGCCGAAGGTCGTCAGCCGCATCTCGAAGTCCATGGGCTGCGGGGCGACGAACGTGCCGCGGCCCTGCTCGCGCACCAGGACGCCCTCGGAGACGAGCGCGTCGACCGCCTGCCGGACCGTCATGCGGGAGACGCCGAACCGCTCGCACAGCGTCCGCTCGGACGGGATGGCGTCGCCCACGTGCAGCTCGGCCTCGACGAGGCCGGTGAGGAAGGAGCGGACCGCCTGGTACTTGTGGGCGGGCGGGGTCTGCTGCGCGTGCACGGCCTCACCCTCCCACCTCGGTCGACGTCGTCCGGACACCACCGGCGCGTCGCGGATCGACGTGCGGTCAGGCTGTGGTCCTTGACACATCTTCCGGTCTAGACCACTCTGACCGCAACTGGTCCAGACAACTTGCCGGACTCGACGGCGAACACGCAAGTTCCGTGCCTCCTCCCCCGGACGCACACCGCTCGCACGCACTCCGCACACCTGAAGACACCCGTCGCCGACGGGTCCTCCCCTCCGCCCCGGGCCGCCCTGCGGGACGCCCCGGAGCCGATCTTCCGACGAGGAGACACCATGACCGCCACCACGGTCGATGCCCCCAAGCGGGGCATCCCCGGTCTCGCGCAGCTGCAGCGCGTAGGCCGCTCCCTGATGCTGCCGATCGCCTCCCTGCCCGCCGCCGCGCTGCTGCTGCGCCTGGGCCAGGCCGACATGCTCGGCGCCGAGGGCCTGGGCCGGAACGCCGACTGGCTGCTGCCGGTCGCCGACGTCCTGGCCGGCGCCGGCAACGCCCTGCTCGGCAACCTGCCCCTGCTGTTCGCGCTCGGCGTCGCCGTCGGCTACGCCCGCAAGGCCGACGGCTCCACCGGCCTCGCGGCGCTCATCGGGTACCTGGTGTTCACGGGCGTCACGGACGCCCTGTCGCCGTACATCCTCGACCGGGCCGGCGAGGGCGAGACGCAGGAGCTGATCAACTACGGCGTCCTCGGCGGCATCGTGATCGGCCTGACCGCGGCGCTGCTCTACCAGAAGTTCTACCGGATCAAGCTCCCGCCGTACCTGGCGTTCTTCGGTGGCCGCCGGTTCGTGCCGATCGTCACCGCCGGCGCTGCCGTGCTCATCGGCGTGCTCGCCTCGCTGATCTACCCGGCGTTCGACACGGCCTTCACCTCGGTCGGCGAGTGGGTCACCGGCTCGACGATCATCGGCGGGTTCGTGTTCGGCACGCTGAACCGCCTGCTGCTGCCGTTCGGCCTGCACCACCTGCTCAACTCGCTGCCGTGGTTCCAGTTCGGCTCCTACGAGGCCGACGGCCAGACCTGGAACGGCGACATCGCCCGCTTCCTGCACGGCGACCCGACCGCGGGCACGTTCATGACCGGGTTCTTCCCGATCATGATGTTCGCCCTGCCGGCCGCCGCCCTGGCCATCGTGCACACCGCGAAGCCGAAGAACCGCAAGGTCATCGCCGGCATCATGGGCTCGGCCGCCCTGGTCGCGTTCGTCACCGGTGTCACCGAGCCGCTCGAGTTCGCGTTCGTGTACGTGGCCTACCCGCTGTACGCGATCCACGCCGTGCTGACCGGCACCTCGCTGGCCCTGGTCAACGCGCTCGACATCCGCAGCGGGTTCGGGTTCTCCGCGGGCGCGATCGACTACCTGCTGAACTTCCGGATCGCCGAGCAGCCGCTGCTGCTCATCGTGATCGGGCTGGTCTACGCGGTCATCTACTACTTCCTGTTCCGGTTCATGATCCTGAAGTTCAACTTCAAGACCCCCGGCCGCGAGGACGACCCCGTCGCCGAGGGCGCGGGCGACGAGGTCGCCGAGCGGACCGAGCGCACGGAGCCGGCGACGGTCCCGGCCGGTCGCGCCGAGACCCGGGCCGACGACCCGGTCCGCCGTGCCGACGGCGCGAGCCGTGCCGACGGCGCGGGCAGCGCCGGCAGCGCCGGCAGCGCCGATGGAGGCCGGGTGTGACGCTCGCACTGCGCGGCGTCGGGGTCAGCCCCGGGACGGGCGCCGGCATGGTCCTCACCATGCCGGCGCCCGTCGCCGAGCCCCCCGCCGCCTCCCTGCCCGCCGGCGCCGACCCCGAGGACGCCGTCGCGGCGATCGAGGCCGCCACCGCCGGCGTGCAGGCCGACCTGACCGCCGCGGCGGCGACGGCCTCCGGGACCGCCGCCGAGGTGCTGACCGTGGCCGCCGCGATGGCCGCCGACCCCGCGCTCGCCGCGGACGCCGGCCGGCGGGTCCGCTCCGAGGGCCGCACGCCGGAGCGTGCCGTCTGGGAGGCCGCCGCGGTGGTGATCGACCAGCTCGCGGCGCTCGGCGGGTACATGGCCGAGCGCACCCGCGACGTCGCGGACATCCGCGACCGGGTGGTCGCCCGGCTGACCGGCGTCCGCCCGCCCGGCGTCCCGGACCCGGGGCACCCCTTCGTGCTGGTCGCCCGGGACCTGGCGCCGGCCGACACCGCGACGCTCGACCCCAGCAGGGTCGTCGCGATCGTCACCGTGGGCGGCGGGCCGACGTCCCACACCGCGATCCTCGCCCGGTCGCTCGGCATCCCCGCGGTCGTGGCGGCGCCCGACGCGGCCGACCTGGTCGACGGGGAGACGGTCGTCGTCGACGGCTCGGCCGGTGTGCTGCTGCGGGAGCCGACGGCCGAGGACCTCGCCGCCGCCGACCGCGCCCGCAGCCGCCGGGACCGCGCCTTCACGGGCGTCGGGGCCACCGCCGACGGCCACCACGTGCAGCTGCTCGCCAACGTGGCCGACCCGTCGGGCGCGCAGGCCGCGGCCGACGCCGGCGCCGAGGGCGTGGGCCTGTTCCGCACCGAGTTCTGCTTCCTCGGGCGCACCGAGGAGCCGTCGGTGGAGGAGCAGGTCCGGGCCTACCGCACCGTGCTCGCGGCGTTCGGCGGCAAGAAGGTCGTCGTCCGGACGCTCGACGCGGGCGCCGACAAGCCCCTGCCCTTCGTCACCGCCGAGGGCGAGCCGAACCCGGCGCTCGGGGTGCGCGGGCTGCGCACGGCGGTCAAGCACCCCGAGGTGCTGGACCGGCAGCTGGAGGCGATCGCCCGGGCGGCGGGCGCCGAGCACGCCGAGGTCTGGGTGATGGCCCCGATGGTCGCCACGCCCGACGAGGCCGAGGCGTTCGTGCAGCAGTGCGAGGCGCACGGGCTGCGCCAGGCGGGCGTCATGGTCGAGGTCCCCGCGGCGGCCCTGTGCGCCGCGGCGGTGCTGGAGCACGCGCGGTTCGCGAGCCTCGGCACCAACGACCTCACCCAGTACGCCATGGCGGCCGACCGGGAGCTCGCCGACCTGGCGCCCCTGTCGACCCCGTGGCAGCCCGCGGTGCTGGCGCTGGTCGCGGCGACCTGCCGCGGCGGCACCGACACCGGCCGGCCCGTGGGCGTCTGCGGCGAGGCCGCGGCCGACCCGGTCCTCGCGCCGGTGCTGGTCGGGCTGGGCGTGACGTCGCTGTCGATGACGCCGCGCGCGCTCGCCGACGTCGCGGCGGTGCTGGCGGAGGTCACGCTGGAGGACTGCCGCCGCGTCGCCGCGCTGGCCGTCGGTGCGCGGACCGCGGAGGCCGGCCGCGCGGCCGTGCGCGACGCGCTCCCGGTGCTGGCGGACCTGGGGCTGTAGCCGCCCGCCGGCACGGACGACGAGGCCCCGCGCACCACCTCGGTGCGCGGGGCCTCGTCGTGCGGGCGCGGGGCGCCGGTCAGGCGATCTCGGTCTGCTGCAGGAACGCCTCGAGGGCGTCCAGGCTGGCCTCGGCCTCGGGGCCGTCGGCCTCGGTCGCGAGCACCACGGTCTCCCCCGCGGCCGCACCGAGCGTCATGATGCCGAGGATGCTGGCGGCCTGGACCGGGGCGGCGTCGCCCTTGCGGACCGTGACGGGCACCGGCTGCTTGCCTGCCTCCGCGACGAACAGGGCGGCGGGCCTGGCGTGCAGACCCTCGGCGATGGCGACGACGACGGACCGTTCCATGGGGGCGACCTCCGGGGTGGGGCTGTCGTGCCCGGCATTGGGCACGCCCCGACTGTAACTGGTCTGGACCACCTACGGAAGGCGACGCGGCACCACTCAGCCGCCGCGGACCTCGTCGACGCCCTTGTTGGCGAGCTGGTCCGCGCGCTCGTTGCCCGGGTCCCCCGCGTGCCCCTTCACCCAGTGCCACGAGATCGCGTGCCGGGCGACCTGCGCGTCGAGCGCCTGCCACAGCTCCTGGTTCTTCACCGGCTTCTTGTCGGCGGTGCGCCAGCCGTTGCGCTTCCACCCGGCGATCCACCTCGTGACGCCCTGCATCACGTACTGGGAGTCGACGTGCAGGTCCACCCGGCACGACTGGTTGAGGGCCTTGAGCCCCTCGATGACCGCCGTCAGCTCCATGCGGTTGTTCGTGGTGAGCTTCTCGCCGCCGAACAGCTCGCGCTCGTGGCCGTTCGACCGCAGCAGCGCGCCCCAGCCGCCGGGACCCGGGTTGCCCTTGCAGGCGCCGTCGGTCCACATCTCGACGGCGGGCGGGGTGGGGGTGTCGGCTGCGCTCACGGTCGCCAACTCTAGGGCGGGCCGGGACATGGGAGGATCGGGCGGTGCCCACCCCCGCCCGCAGGACCCTCGCCGATCGGGTCCCGGCGGACCCGCACGACGCCGACGCCCTCTACGCCGCCTTCACCGGGTGGGCCGCCGACCAGGGGCTGACGCTCTACCCGCACCAGGACGAGGCGCTGCTGGAGCTGGTCACCGGGTCGCACGTCATCCTGTCGACGCCCACCGGCTCCGGGAAGTCCCTCGTGGCGACGGCCGCGCACTTCGTGGCCCTCGCGCAGGGCCGCCGCACCTACTACACCGCGCCGCTCAAGGCCCTGGTGAGCGAGAAGTTCTTCGCGCTGGTGGAGGCGTTCGGCTCCGCGAACGTCGGCATGATGACCGGCGACTCGGCCGTGAACCCCGGGGCGCCGATCATCTGCTGCACCGCGGAGATCCTCGCCAACGTCGCGCTCCGCCAGGGCCCGCGGGCGGACATCGGCCAGGTCGTCATGGACGAGTTCCACTTCTACTCCGACCCGCAGCGCGGCTGGGCCTGGCAGGTGCCGCTGCTGGAGCTCCCCCGGTCCCAGTTCCTCCTCATGTCCGCGACGCTCGGGGACGTGTCGTTCTTCGCCGAGGACATCGAGCGCCGCACCGACGTGCCCGTGGCGGTGGTGGCGGGTGCGGAGCGGCCGGTGCCGCTGTCGTTCACCTACGAGGTCGAGCCGCTGCACGAGCTGCTGGAGATGCTGGTGCAGACCGGCCGCTCCCCCGTCTACGTCGTGCACTTCACGCAGAAGGAGGCCGTCGAGCGGGCGCAGTCCCTGCTGTCGATGACGCTGGCCTCGCGCGAGCAGCGGGACCGCATCGCCGACGAGCTCGGGGACTTCCGGTTCGGCCCGGGCTTCGGGAAGACGCTGTCGCGGCTGCTGCGGCACGGCGTCGGGGTGCACCACGCCGGGATGCTGCCGAAGTACCGCCGGGTGGTCGAGCGGCTGACCCAGAAGGGCCTGCTGCGCGTCGTGTGCGGCACCGACACCCTCGGCGTCGGCATCAACGTGCCGATCCGCACCGTGCTGCTCACGTCGCTCGTGAAGTACGACGGCACCCGCATGCGGCACCTGTCGGCGCGCGAGTTCCACCAGATCGCCGGGCGCGCCGGGCGCGCGGGGTACGACACCACCGGCGAGGTCCTGGTGCTCGCGCCGGAGCACGTCATCGAGAACCGCAAGGCCCTGGCCAAGGCCGGTGACGACCCCAAGAAGCTCAAGAAGATCGTCCGCAAGCAGGCCCCGCCCGGGATGGTGAACTGGACGGACAAGACGTTCGAGCGCCTGCGGGACGCCGACCCCGAGCCGCTGACGTCGTCGTTCTCGGTGTCGCACGCGATGGTGCTCAACGTCCTGGCTCGCGATCGTCAGCACAGCGACCCCGTCGAGACCATGAGGCACCTGCTGCTCGACAACCACGAGCCGGAGTCGAGCAAGGGCCGGCTGGTCCGGCAGGCGATCGCGATCTACCGGTCCCTGCGCGCGGCCGGCGTCGTCGAGCCCGGGCCCGGGCCGGAGCGCCTGCGGCGGACCGTCCGCCTCACCGTCGACGTCCCGCCGACGTTCGCGCTGAACCAGGCGCTGTCCCCGTTCGCGTACGCCGCGCTCGACCTGCTGGACATCGAGGACCCCGCCTACGCGCACGACGTCGTGTCCGTCATCGAGGCGACCCTGGACGACCCGCGCCAGGTGCTCGCCGCGCAGGAGAACAAGGCCCGCGGTGAGGCGGTCGCCGCCATGAAGGCGGACGGCATCGAGTACGAGGAGCGGATGGCGCTGCTCGAGGACGTGGCGTACCCGAAACCCCTCGCCGAGCTGCTGGACGCGTCGTTCCGCATCTACAAGCAGACGAACCCGTGGGTGGCCGACCACGAGCTCTCCCCGAAGTCCGTCGTCCGGGAGATGCACGAGCGCGCCGCGACCTTCGCGGAGTACGTCTCCCTGTACCAGCTGGACCGGACCGAGGGCGTGCTGCTGCGGTACCTCGCCGACGCGTTCCGCGCGCTGCGGCAGACGGTGCCGGACGACGCCCGGACCGAGGAGCTGCACGAGATCATCGAGTGGCTCGGTGACCTGGTGCGGCGCACCGACTCCAGCCTGCTCGACGAGTGGGAGCGGCTCGCCCACCCCGAGGACCTGGACGACGCCACCGTCACCGAGTCGCGCCCCGAGGACGACGCACCGCCGCCGGTCACCACCAACGAGCGGGTGTTCCGGGCACTGGTCCGCGGGGCGATGTTCCGCCGGGTCGACCTCGCCGCCCGGGAGGCGTACCCGGCGCTGGCCGCGCTCGGCGACCTGGACACCGACGACGCCCCGTGGACGGCCGACCGGTGGTCCGAGGCGCTCGACCCGTTCTACGACGACCACGACGAGATCCTCACCGGGCCTGCCGCCCGCGGACCGGCGCTGTTCCAGGTCGACCAGCGGCCCGACGGCCACGGCGAGGCCGGCGCGCGCGGGGACCTGTGGTTCGTCCGGCAGCTCCTGGACGACCCGGCCGGCGACCACGACTGGCGGATCGACGCCCTGGTCGACCTGCCCGCGTCGGACGCGGCCGGGGAGGTCGCGCTGCGGGTGCTGGCGGTCGGGCCGCTCTGACCTGCGGGGGCATCGCGGAGCTGTCGCCGTAAGGACAGGCAAACCTGCATCTGCGCAGGTCAGGCGTGCCTTTCCTTCGATGACAGCGCGCCCCGACCGGCCTACCGTGGCGGTATGAGCACGCTGTCGACGCACCTCCTGGACCGGCCCCCGTCTCTTATACACATCCCCGAGCCCACGAGACGCTACGCTATCTCGTATGCCGTCTTCTGCTTTAAAAAAAAACACGTCCATCACTTTCCTCCTCTCACTCTCCTACTTTCGCTTCTGCCGCTTCTTGTGCCGCCTTCTCTCTCTCTCCCTCACCTTTTTGCTCTTCCACTCTTCCTCTTTCTGCCCCTTTGTTG
>NZ_CABEGA010000023.1 GCF_901521055.1 Cellulomonas hominis
GGCCTGGCCTGCTGCGCGATCGAGATGATGGCGACGGGCGGCAGCCGGTTCGACATCTCCCGGTTCGGCATGGAGGTGTTCCGCGCCTCGCCGCGCCAGTCCGACCTGATGATCGTGGCGGGCCGGGGCAGCCCGAAGATGGCGCCCGTCGTCCGGCCGGGGTGCGGCCCGTCAGCCCTTGACGGAGCCCGCCAGGAGGCCGCGGACGAAGTACCGCTGGAGCGAGATGAACACGACCAGCGGCACCACCATCGAGATGAACGCCCCGGCGGTCAGCACGTGCCAGTCGCCGCCGCGGCTGCCCGCCATCTCGGCGACCGCGACCGTCAGCGGCCGGGACCCCGGGCCGGCGAACGTCAGGCCGACCAGCAGGTCGTTCCACACCCACAGGAACTGGAAGATGCCGAACGCCGCGATCGCCGGGACGAGCAGCGGCAGCAGCACCTGGAAGAAGATCTTGACGTGCCCCGCGCCGTCGACGCGGGCCGCCTCCACCAGGGAGGTCGGGATCTCCTTCATGAAGTTGTGCAGCAGGAAGATCGCCAGCGGCAGCCCGAAGATCGAGTGGGACAGCCAGACGGTCCAGAACGAGCCCGCGACGCCGGCGCTCACGTAGTCGCGCAGCAGCGGCACGAGCGCCACCTGCAGCGGGACGATCTGCAGCGCGAACACCGCCACGAACAGGATCTCCCGGCCGCGGAAGTCGATCCACGCGAACGCGTACGCCGCGAGCAGCGCGATGGTGATCGGGATGACCACCGCGGGGATCGTGATGACGAACGAGTTGACGAAGTACGTCGCCAGGTCCGCTCCCGACCCGAACAGCGCCTGGTCGTAGTTGTCGAGCGTGAACTCCGCGTCGCCGGTGAACACCGTCCACCAGCCGGAGCGGCGGATGTCGAGCTCGGGCCGGAACGACGTGACGAGGAGCCCGACCGACGGGATCGTCCAGAGGATCGCGATGACGATGGCGATCAGCGACGCCCAGGGCGACGAGAGCTTGCCCTTGGTGGCGATGGCCCGCTTCTCGACACGGCTGAGCCGGCGGCCGCGGCCGCCCTGCCCGCCGGCGTCCGCGGTCTCGTCGACGGCCTGCGGGATGGCCCCCGTGGGGGGCAGCGGAGTGGTAGTCACCGGATCTCCTCCGACTTGCGCAGCTGCCGCACGTTGTAGACGACGATCGGGATCACGAGGATGAACAGGATCACCGCGAGCGCCGAGCTGAGGCCCTGGTTGTTCTGCCGGAAGGCCTGCGTGTAGAACTCGTTCGCGATGACCTGCGTGTCGAACTGCCCGCCGGTCATGGTGCGCACGATGTCGAAGACCTTCAGCGTGCCGATGGCGATGGTCGTCAGGACGACCACGAGGGCCGGCCGGATGGACGGCACCGTGATGAAGCGGAACATCTTCATCCCGTGCAGGCCGTCGAGCCGAGCGGCCTCGATGATGTCGTCCGGGATCGCCTTGATCGCGGCGGACAGCACCGTCATCGCGAACCCGGTCTGGATCCAGACCATCACGACGATGAGGAACACCGTGTTCATCGGCGCGTTGATGAGGAACTGCTGCGGCTCCAGGCCGATCCAGACCAGCACCTGGTTCAGCAGACCGGTCTGCTTGACCCCGGGCTGGTCGGGCTTGAACTCGTACACGAACTTCCAGATGATCGACGCGCCCACCATCGAGATGGCCATCGGCACGAAGACCAGCGCCTTCGCCAGCTTCTCGAACCGGGTCCGGTCGACCAGCACCGCGTACACGAGCCCGATCAGCGTCGCCGCGATGGGCACGAGGATGACCCAGATCGCGGTGTTCGCGAGGACGTTCTGGAACTGCCCCTCGGTCAGCGCGCGCTGGTAGTTGTCGACCCCGATGAACTCGTTCCCGCGCTTGTCGAAGAACGAGTACCAGACGGTCAGCAGCGCGGGCCTCACGAGGCCCCACGCCAGCAGGAGCAGGGCGGGCCCGGCGAACGCCGCGGCCACCACCCAGCGGGGGATCTTCTTCGGTCGGTCGACCAGAAGGAGGATCGCCCCCATCACGACGACGAACAGCAGGATCGCCACGCCCATGAGCGCGAACTTCTCCGCCACCGTGTCGGCATTCGTCAGCCAGTCCATGTGCCCCTCCGAGCCACGCCGGACCGCCCGGCCGGACGGGGAGGTCCCCGTCCGGCCGGGCAGGCCGTCCGTCGGTCAGTACCTGGTCGAGACCCTTCCCGGGGTCAGGACGCAGCCGGCCAGGAGGCCTCGATCTGGTCCGTGACCTCCTGGGTGGAGGACCCGGTGAGCCAGTTGACGATGCCGGTCCAGAACGTGCCGGCACCCACCTCGCCCGGCATCAGGTCGGACGCGTCGAACCGGATGACCGACTCGGGGTCGGAGAGGATCTCGGCCGACAGCTTGTCGAAGTCGGTGGCGAGGTTCTCCGGGTCGAGGCCGTTGTTCGCGCTGACCCAGCCGCCCATCGGGGTCGTCTTGGCCTTGGTGTTGGCCCAGTCGGCGCTGGACAGGTAGGTCTGGAACGCCTGCACCTCGGGACGGTCGTCGAACGCCGCCACGAACTCGGCGCCACCCAGGACCGGCTTGATGTCCGTCTGGTTGGTCGGCAGGTAGAACGCGTAGACGTCGCCGTCCGGCGCGACCTCGGTGCCCTCCGGCCACTGCGTGGCGTAGAAGTTCGCCGCGCGGTGCATCCAGCAGGTGCCGTCGAGGATCGGGAAGCCCGCGTCCGTCCACGGCGTGGTCGCGATGGAGTCGACGCCGCCGAGGCCCGCGTTCACGAACTCGTCGTTCTTGAGGATCTCGCCGGCGGTGTCGAACGCCTCGACGATCTGCGGGTCGTTGAACGGGATCTCGTGCGAGACCCACTGGTCGTAGACCTCGGGGCCGGCCGTGCGGAGCACGACGTCCTCGATGAAGTCCGTGCCCGGCCAGCCGGTGGCGTCACCGGACTCGACACCCGCGCACCACGGCATCGCGCCGTCGTCCACGATCTGCTGGGACAGGTCGATCATGTCGTCCCAGGTCTCGGGCACCTCGTAGCCGGCGTCCTCGAACATGGCCGGGGAGTACCAGACGAACGACTTCGCGTTCGCGCCGAGCGGGGCCGCGTAGAACGTCCCGTCGACCGAGCCGTACTCCTTCCAGCCCTCGGTGAAGAACTCGTCCACGTTCGCGGACGTGGCCTCGGGCGCGGGGACGATGGCGTCCGGGAAGTCCTGGACGATCGTCTTCAGCAGGCCCGGCTGCGGGAGGTAGGCGATGTCCGGGGCGTTGCCGGCCTGGATGCGGACGAGCAGCTGCGCCTCGAACTCGCGCGAGCCCTCGTACTCCACCGTGACGCCGGTGCACTCCTCGAACGGCACGTACGAGTCGACCTGCGTCTGCTGCTCCGGCTCGACGATCGACGTGTAGATCGACACCGTCGTGCCCTCGAGGTCACCGAACTCCTCGTACGGCGCGCAGTCGATCTCGGTGCTCGCGCCCGCGTCGCCCCCGCTGTCGGTGCCCTCGTCACCGGTGTCGTCCCCACCGCCGGAACATGCGGTCAGGACGAGCGCCAGCCCGAGCCCGCCTGCGACCACGGCACCCGTGCCGCGTCGACGAATCCTGGTCATGCTGCCTCCACCTCGTCGTGGTGCTCTTCCTCCGAGGCGGGAACGCCTCGGTGCGTCGGTCCTATGCAAGCGTTTACATAGCCGCTGCACAACCGCTTTCGGCTAACGAGTTGTCACGATTTGGTCACGTGGTGCGGCCGTGGACCCCCGGTCGACCAGCACCGTCGGGAACACGACCTCCTGCGGCACGGGTGCGCCGGTGATCATCTCGAGCAGCATCGAGGCCGCCGTCACCCCCTGGTCGTGGGCGTTCTGGGCCATCGTCGTCAGGCCCAGGTGCTCCCCCATCTCGTGCCCGTCGACCCCGACGACGGACACGTCGAGCGGCGTGCGCAGCCCCCGGTCGCGCAGCGCCAGCAGGGCGCCCATGGCCATCTCGTCCGACGCCGCGAACACCGCCGTGACGTCCGGCCGCCGGTCCAGCAGCGCGTGCATCGACGCCCGCCCGCCCGCGACGTCGAAGTGGCCGTGCACCTCCAGGCCGGTGTCGTCGAGCCCGCGGGCCCGCACCTCGGCGCGCCATCCCACCGCCCGCTGCACGGCCGGCGACCACGGGAGGGTGTCGTCCGGCTCGCCGCTCAGGTGCGCGATCACCCGGTGCCCGAGGTCCGCCAGGTGCGCGACCGCCCGCCGCGCGGTCGCGACGTCGTCGAGCCCGACGGTCACCCGCCCCGGTGCGCCGGCGCCCACGAACACCAGCGGGTAGTCCAGGTTCTCGAGCGCCTCGACCTCCTCGGCCTCCAGGGGCAGGCCCACCACGAGCACCCCGTCGACGCGGCGGCGCAGCACGTCGGGGTCCACGCGCATCCGCCGGTGGTCGCGGGACACCTCGAACGTGTAGAGCAGCGCGTCGAAGTCCTCCACCCGCAGGGCCCGCTCGGCGCCCTCGATCACGTTCGCGAAGAACCAGTGCGCCACCCACGGCGTGATGAGCCCGATCGTGCGGGTGCGCCCGGAGGCCAGCGACGCCGCGGACGGCGACGGGACGTAGCCGAGCTCGTCGGCGGCGCGGCGCACCCGCTCGCGCGTGGCCTCGGTGACGTTCGGCAGACCGCGCAGAGCGCGCGACACGGTCGCGGTGGACACCCCGGCCACCCGGGCCACGTCGACGATGCCGTGCGCCATGGCGGGGATTGTGCTCCGCGGGACGGGGCGCGGTCCACCCCCTCCGGTGAGCGCTGTCCCTGTGGGAGCGCTACCGCAACCCGCAGGTCAGGCCGTCTCGCGCCCGATGCTGCGCAGCACGGCGACGGCGCCGTCGTCGGCGATCGTGCCGGTGACCTCGTCCGCCGCCGCGCGCACCGGGTCCGCCGCGTGGCCCATCGCGACGCCGCGCGCCGCCCACTGGAGCATCTCGATGTCGTTCGCCCCGTCGCCGACCGCCACCGTCGCGAACGGCTCGACGTCCAGCTCCCGCCGCAGCTCCTCCAGGGCGCTGGCCTTGGACACGCCGCCCGGCGTCAGGTCCAGCCACGCGGACCAGCCGACGGCGTAGCTGACCTGCCGCAGGCCGACGCGCTCGACCAGCGCCTGGAACTCCTCGGGCGTGCTGCCCGGGTCACGCACGACGACGCGGGTCGCGGGCTCCGCGACCAGCCGGTCGAACGGCACGACCTCCTGGTCACCGGTGAGCTCGCCGTCCGGGAACGGCCGCGACACCCGGAACCCCCGCCCGAGGTCCTCGACCGCGAACAGCGCGTCGGGGAGCTCGAGCTGCAGCACCCGCAGGGCCGGCTCGGGGTCGAAGGTCGTCATGCTCGTGACCTCGTAGCCCTCGGTGAACGACGGGTGCACCCGCGCCGTCACGGCTCCGTTGGAGCAGACCGCCCAGCCGTCCTCGAGGCCCAGCTCCACCATGACGGGCACGGTGCTGCGGACCGCCCGGCCGGTGGCCAGCACGACGTGGGCGCCGGCATCCCGCAGCGACGCCACGCACGCGCGCACGTCGTCGGAGATCACGCCGTCGTACGTCATGAGCGTGCCGTCGACGTCGAGGGCGACGAGCGTGCCGGCCACGGTCCGCGGGTGGCTCATCGCGACGCGCCCCCCGCCGGCCGCTGCGGCTCCAGCACCTCGAGGCCGCCGAGGTACGGGCGCAGGCCCTCCGGGACCCGGACGGAGCCGTCGGCCTGCTGGTGGTTCTCCAGGATCGCGACGATCCACCGGGTCGTCGCCAGGGTGCCGTTCAGCGTCGCGACCGGCCGGACCTCGCCCTCGGGGGTGCGCTCCCGCACGCCGAGGCGGCGGGCCTGGAACGTCGTGCAGTTCGACGTCGACGTCAGCTCCAGGTACCGCTCCTGGCTCGGGAGCCACGCCTCGCAGTCGAACTTGCGCGCCGCGCTGGACCCGAGGTCGCCCGCCGCGGTGTCGATCACCCGGTACGGCAGCTCGGCCAGGGCGAGCATCTCCTCCTCCCAGGCCAGGATGCGGCGGTGCTCGTCCGCGGCGTCCTCGACCGTCGTGTAGGAGAACGCCTCGACCTTGTGGAACTGGTGCACGCGGATGATGCCGCGGGTGTCCTTGCCGTACGACCCGGCCTCGCGCCGGTAGCAGGCCGACCAGCCGGCGTACCGCTTGGGGCCGGCCGACAGGTCGAGGATCTCCCCCGAGTGGTAGCCGGCGAGCGCGACCTCGCTGGTGCCGACCAGGTACAGGTCGTCGGCCTCCAGCCGGTAGACCTCGTCGGCGTGCGCGCCGAGGAACCCGGTGCCCGCCATCACCTCCGGCTTGACCAGCGTCGGCGTGATGACCGGCGTGAAGCCCGCGCGGAGCGCGAGGTCGACCGCCGCGTTCAGCAGCGCCAGCTCCAGGCGGGCGCCGACGCCCGTCAGGTAGTAGAAGCGCGCACCGGAGACCTTCGCGCCGCGCTCGGTGTCGATCGCCTGCAGGCCCTCGCCGAGCTCCAGGTGGTCCCGGACGCGGAAGTCCGGGCCGAGCTCGGCGGCGAAGTCGCGGGGGGTGCCCTCGTGGCGGAGCACGACGTAGTCGTCCTCGCCGCCGGCCGGCACGCCCTCCTCGACGACGTTGCCGATCCGCCGCGCGAGCTCGGTGGCCAGCGCCTCCGCGGCGTCCGCGTCGGCCTGCAGGGCCTTCACCTGCTCCGCGAGCCGCTTGCCCTGCGCGAGCAGGTCCTGCTTCTCGTCGCCCTGCGCGGAGGCGACCTTCTTGCCCAGGGACTTCTGCTCCGCACGCAGCGTCTCGAAGTCCGTCAGGGCCGCACGCCGCCGGGCGTCCGCGTCGAGCACCTGGTCCACCAGGCCCGGGTCGTCGCCGCGCGCCACCTGGCTCGCTCGGACGACGTCGGGGTCCTGCCGCAGCAGCTTCAGATCGATCACACGGCGAGCCTACCGACCGCGCCGCGCGGCACGACCCGCCGGCCACCTGTGCCGGTGCCGGTGTTCACCCGTAGATTCCTCGCATGACCTGGGAGGGATGGCTCGCCGTCGTCGCGGCCGTGCTGTCGGTCATCGCTCTCGTGGTCGCCGTCCAGGCGTGGCGCGGCCTGGCCGCGCAGCGGCGCGGGCTCCCCGCACGACGCGGGACGGACCCCGTGCCCGCCGCGTCGGCCGGCGAGGGCGCCGGCACCGCGGGACCGTCGCCGCGCGGCCCGCTCGTCGCCTTCGTGGCCAACCCCTCCAAGCCGGACGTGCCGGACCTGCGCGCCACCGTCCGCCGCGCGTGCGCGGAGCAGTACCTGCCCGAGCCGCTGTGGCTGGAGACGACGCTCGAGGACCCGGGCATCGGGCAGGCCCGTGAGGCGGTCGCCCGCGGCGCCGACGTCGTCGTGGCGCTCGGCGGCGACGGCACCGTGCGCGCCGTCGCCGAGGCGCTCGTCGGCACCGGCGTGCCGATGGGGCTCATCCCCGTCGGCACCGGCAACCTGCTCGCGCGGAACCTCGACATCCCGCTCGGCGACCCGCTGGCCGCGCTGCAGATCGCGCTCGACGGCACCGACCGCACCATCGACGTCGGCTGGATCAAGGTGCTCGCCTTCGAGTCCGACGTGCAGGACGACATCGCCGAGGCCGCCGACGACCTGCCCGCCGACACCGACGTGCCCCGCGACCACATCTTCCTGGTGATCGCGGGCATCGGCTTCGACGCGGCGATGGTCGCGGACGCCGACGACGACCTCAAGGCGCGGGTCGGCTGGGTCGCGTACTTCGTCGCCGGCATCAAGCACCTGCACGGCCGGCGCCTGCGCACCGTCGTCCGCCTGGACGACGCCCCCGAGGCGCCGGCGCGCGTCCGGAGCCTGCTCATCGGCAACTGCGGGCGCCTGCCCGGGGGCATCACGCTGCTGCCCGACGCCCTGCTCGACGACGGCTGGCTCGACGTCGCCGCGATCGACACCCGCGGCGGCGTGGCGGGATGGGCGCAGCTGCTCGGCGAGGTCGTGCTGCAGGGCGTCGGCGTCCGCAGCCAGATGCCCGCGAAGATCGGCCGCATCGACCACGCCCGGGCCCGGGAGGTCCACGTCACGGTGGGCGGCGGCGAGTTCGTGCAGGTCGACGGGGACGTGCTGGGCAGGGCCACGGAGATCTCCGCGCGGGTGGACCCGGGCGCGCTGGTCGTCCGGGTCGCGCAGGCCTGAGCGGTCGCGCGCAGGCCTGAGCGGTCGCGCGGGCCTGAGGCTCAGACGCTGTCGCCGCTGCGCACCCCGCGCAGCCAGTCCCGCGCGGCGCGGAAGTCCGCGTCCGCGGTGCCGATGTGCACGTCCGCGGGCTGCCCGTCCGCGCGGGGGTAGGAGCCGAGGTACCGCACGTGGGGGCACACCCGGTGCAGGCCCATGAACGCCTCGCCCATCCGCTCCTCGGTGATGTGCCCCTCGGCGTCCATCGAGAACGAGTACCGGCCGAGCGAGTCGCCGATCGGGCGGGACTCGATGCGGGACAGGTTCACGCCGCGGGCGGCGAACTGCTCGAGCATCGTGAGCAGCGCGCCGGCCTCGTTGCTCGGCAGGTGCACGACGAGCGTGGTCTTGTCCGCGCCGGTCGGGGCGGGGATGTCCCCCGGGCGGCCGATGACGACGAACCGGGTCACGGCGTGCGGGTTGTCCGCCACGCCCTCGGCGAGCACCTGGAGCCCGTAGTGCGCGACGGCGGCCGGGGGGACGAGCGCGGCGTCGAAGCCCAGGGCGTCGGAGCCCAGCGCGTCGGAGCCCAGCGCGTCGGAGCCGCCCGGTGCCGCCTGGGCGAGCAGCGCCGCGGGGGCGGTGTTCGACGTGGCCGGGACGTGCGTCGCCCCGGGCAGGTGGGCGGCGAGCCAGCGGCGGCACTGCACCCAGGCGTGCGGGTGGGCGGCCACGGCCCGCACGTCCGCGAGCGCCACGCCCGGGCGCCCGACCAGCGTGAACCCGACGGGCACGAGCACCTCGCGCTGCAGAACCAGGGGGCTGCCGACCGCGAGCGCGTCGAGAGTCGCGGTGACCCCGCCCTCCATCGTGCTCTCGATGGCCACGACCGCGTGGTCGGCCTCCCCGGTGCGGACGGCCTCGATCGCGGACACCACGTCCGCCTGCGGCAGGTAGTCCGCGTCCTCCGGGCTCGCGACCTGCCGCAGCGCGACCTCCGTGAAGGTGCCCGCGGGGCCGAGGTAGGCGTAGCGGGGGCGGCCGGGCATCGGACCTCCAGGGTCGTCGGGCGGTGGGACGGGGCTGCGCCGGCGCCGGCGCGTCGGTGCACGTGACGGCCGCGTGAGCGCCCTGTGCGGCGCGCGTGCACGTGCGTCGCAGAGCCGCTCCGCGCGACCCGTCCGAGAGTAGTGCGCCCGTACGCTGGCCCGGTGCCCTCGTCCACGCCCGCCGACCGCCCGCCCGTGACCGCCCGCGCGGTCGCCCGCCCGGCGGCCGGGTCCCGCCTCGTGGTCGCGGCGCTCGCCGCGCTGCTGACGGTCGCACTGGGCTGGGTCGCCGGTGCGTCGGGTGCCGCCGCGGCGGACCGGACCGCCGCGGAGGACGCGGCCGGGCCGGTGGTGCTGGTCGGTGTGACCGGGCTGCGCTGGGACGACCTCGGGTCGCTCACCACCCCGGAGCTGTGGGAGCTGTCCCGCGAGGCCGCGGTGGGCACGACGGTGGTCCGCAGCCGCTGGTCGTACACGTGCCCGAGCGCCGGCTGGCTGGCGGTGTCCGCGGGCGGCCGGTCGGACGACGTGCGGGTGCCGGACGGGACGTGCCGCACGCTCCGCGACCCGCTCGCGAACGGCACCGTCCCGGGGTGGCAGGACTACCTCGACGCGACGGCCGCCTCCCCGTACGACTCCCGGCTCGGGCTGCTCGGGGACACCGTCGCCGAGGCCGGCCTGCCGGTGACGGGGATCGGCCCCGGCGCGGCCATCGCGCTCGCCGACGCGGACGGCACCCCGGTCGGCACGCACGTCCGGGCGCCGGCGGACGGCCGGGCCCTGGAGTCCGCCGTCGCGACCGCCGTCGGGCAGTCGGCCCTCGTGGTCGTCGACGCCGGCACGGTCCGCGACCCGGGCTACCAGACGCGCGGCCGGTCGGACGCGGACGGCACCGCCCCGGACTCCGGCGAGCAGGAGGTGCCCGACCTGTCCGGCACCGACGTCGTCATCGAGCCGACGCGCGCGGAGCAGGTCCAGGCGATCGACGCCCGGGTCGGCGCGGTGCTGGACGCGGTGCGCGAGGAGTCCCCCGACGCGACGGTGCTGGTGTTCTCCGTCGCCGACTCGAGCCGGCGCGCGCAGCTGCAGCTCGCGGCGGCGCTCGGCCCGACGGTGGACGGCGACACCTACGCGGGCGGGATGATCGGCTCGCCGTCGACCCGGCAGGACGGCTACCTGCAGGCCACGGACATCACGCCGACGGTGCTCGACGCGCTCGGCATCCGCGACCTCGCGCCGCCGGGGGCCCTGGTCGGCTCGTCGGTCCGGTTCGCCCCGGACGACGCCATGGCGGGCGAGCGGGTGGCGTACCTGATCGACCAGAACCTGCACGCGCAGGCCGCCAAGCCGCTGGTCGGCGGGTTCTACGTGCTGTGGGTCGGGCTCAACCTCGTGCTGTACCTGGTCGTCATGGTCGGCCTCAACGGCCGGGTCCGGCTGTGGTGGCTGCGCGTGCTGGACCGCCTCCGGCCGGGGCGCCGCCGCGGCCCCGAGCACCCGCGCCGCGTGCTGCACGCCATCCGGGTGGCCGCCGTGGCCGTCGCCGCGGTGCCCGTGTCGACGTTCCTGGCGAACCTGCTGCCGTGGTGGCGCGCGGGCTCCCCGGCCTGGGCCCTGACCGGCGCGGTGGCGCTGTTCGTGACGCTGATCGGCGCCCTCACCCTGCTCGTCCCGTGGTGGCGCGACCGGCTGCTCGCCCCCCTCGGCGTCGTCGGCACCGTGACCGCCGTGGTGCTGGCGGTCGACGTGGCGACCGGTGCGCGGCTGGCGCTCGACTCGATGATGGGGCCCGGATCGCTGGTCGCCGGCCGGTTCTACGGGTTCGGCAACCCCGCGTTCGCCCTGTTCGCCACCGCGATGATCCTCGCCGCCGTGGCGTTCGCCGACCCGCTGCTCCGTGCCGGGCGCCGGGGCCTCGCGGTCGCGGTGGTCGCCGGCATGGGGCTGGTCGCCACGGTGGTCGACGGCATGCCGGGCATCGGCGCGGACTTCGGCGGCCCGCCCGCGCTCGTGCCGGGCTTCGCCATCCTCGCGCTGCTCACGGCGGGCGTCCGGCTGAGCTGGCGGCGGGTGCTCGCGGTGGTCGCGGCGGGCGCGGTCACCGTGATCGGCATCGCGCTGCTCGACTGGATGCGGCCGCCGGACCAGCGCTCGCACCTCGGCCGGTTCATCGACACGGTGCTGGACGGCGGCCTGTGGACCGTCCTGCTCCGCAAGGGCGAGGCGAACCTGCGGATCCTGTTCGGCAGCGAGCAGACGCTGCTGGCCATCGGCGGTCTGCTGCTCGTCGTGCTGCTCGTCGGCCGCCCCGCGCGGTCGGCGGTCAGCGCCCCCGACGGCGGTCCGTACGCGTGGCTGTCCGCCGGTGCGCCGGTGCGCCGGCTCGCGACGGACGCCCCGATGCTGCTCAAGGGCCTCATCGCGCTCGCGGTGACGCTGGGCATCGGGTTCGCCCTGAACGACTCCGGCGTGGTCGTGCCCGCGACGGGGATCGGCCTGGCGGTGCCGCTGCTCGCGGCGGCGTGCGCGACGTGGATGCTGCTGCTGCAGCCGGTGCCTCAGCCGAGCCCGGGCGGGCGGGCGCCGACCATCCCCGGCAGCGCCGCGCCCGGCACCTCCACCGGGCGGACGGCCTCGGCGAACGTGCAGGGCCGCCCGAACAGGTAGCCCTGCGCGAGGTCGCAGCCCAGGGAGCGCAGCGCGGTGTACCGGGGCTCGTCCTCCACGCCCTCGGCGATGACGTCGGCGCCCAGCGACCGGCCCAGCGCGACGACCGCCTCGACGACGCCCGCCGCGCGCGGCCCCGCCGGGCCGGAGCCCCCGAGCTCGCGCACGAACGACTGGTCGATCTTCAGCAGGGTCACCGGGTAGTCGTGCAGCCGCGACAGCGACGAGTAGCCGGTGCCGAAGTCGTCGATGGCGACCCCGACGCCGAGCTCCCGCAGGGCGCGGAGCATGGGGACGGCCCGGGCGTCGTCCGCCAGCGCGCTCTCGGTGACCTCGATGCCCAGCCAGCTCGGCGGCGCGTCGTGCGCGGCGAGGGTGTCCACCACCAGCGTCACCAGGTCGGGCCGGTCGTTGCTGCCCGCGAACTGCCGCGGGGACACGTTGACCCACACGCGCAGGTCGCTGCCGGTGCCGCGGTTGTGCCCCGCGACCTCGCGCAGCGCCTGGTCCAGCGCCCACGCGCCGAGGTCGCCGATCAGGCCGGTCTCCTCGGCCACGGGGATGAACTCGGCGGGCGACACCGGTCCGCGGGTCCGGCTGGTCCAGCGCATGAGCGCCTCGACGCCCTCGACCCGGCCGGTGACCAGGTCGACCTCCGCCTGGTAGACCAGCGACAGCTCGCCCTCGCGGGTGGCGCGCCGCAGGTCCGCGGCCATGGTCAGGCGCTGGCGGGCGCGGTCCGCCCCGTGCTCCTCGTACCAGTGGTGGCAGCCGCCGCCCGCCGCCTTCGCCCGGTACATCGCGACGTCCGCGCAGCGCAGCAGCTCGTCCCACGGCATCGCGCCCGGCTCGGCGTGCACCACGCCGACGCTGCACCCGACGGCGAACTCCTCGTCGTGCAGCGCGAACGGCCGGTCGAACGCCGCGACCAGCCGCAGGGCCGCCGCCTCGGCGACCGCGGGGGTCGCGTCGGGCAGCAGCACCACGAACTCGTCGCCGCCCAGCCGCGCGGCCGTCGCCCGCTCGGGCAGGTCCGCCGCCACGCGCATCGCCGCGCTCTGCAGCAGCTGGTCGCCGACCACGTGGCCGTAGGAGTCGTTGACCAGCTTGAACCGGTCGAGGTCGAGCAGCAGGAGCGCCGTGCCCACCCGCGAGGTCGTCAGCGCCGCCACCGCGCGCTCCCGGGCCACGTCGCGGTTCGCCAGCCCGGTGAGCGGGTCGTGCGTCGCGGCGTGCGTCAGCCGCTCCTTCGCCTCGCGGAACCGCGTCACGTCGCGCGCGACCACCAGCACGGAGTCGACCGAGCCGTCCTGTCCGGTCTCCGGGACCACCCGGACCTCGTACCAGTGCCCGCGCGACTCCACGGACATGCTGATGAGCGAGCGGGGGTCCCGCTCGGCGTCCACCCCGGGCTCGGTCGCGAACGCCAGGGTGTGGTGCGCGAGCGCCCGGGCGGCGTCCATCACGGGCGACCGGCCGGCGAGCTCCCCGACGGGCCGGCCCAGGTCGTCCTCCCCCAGTCCCGCCGCCTCGCGCATCGCCCGGTTCGCGAACCGGAGCCGGGCGTCGGCATCCACCCGCGCCAGCGCGTCCGGGGTGTTCCGGGTGATCGACTCGAGGTCGCGCGTCCGGGCGGCCAGCGCGCGGGTGCGTTCGGCGGCCAGCGCCACGGCCCGCCCCTCCGCGGCGGCGCGCGAGGCGACCATCCCGACGACGAGGGCCGTCAGCACCGCGCCCGCGGCCAGCGGGAACCAGGACAGCGCCGCCGGGACGTCCTGCTGGGTGGCGACCAGGGTCCAGGTCCGGCCCGCCACCGGGACGTCGAGCTCCTGCGTCATCCCGACCGGCCGCAGGACGTCGGCCACGGCGGCCGGCTCCCGCGACAGCACGCCCAGCGGGGTGCCGTCGTCCAGCACGAGCGTCGCGTCCCGCGGGCGCGTGGTGACGTGGTCGAGCATGGGGCCGACCCGCAGCGTGGTGAGCGTCCAGCCGAGCAGACGGCGCTGCCGCTCCGCGGGGCTCGTCGGGGCGACCGGCCCGTCGTAGACCGGCACCGCGACGGCCGCCTCGGAACCGACGGGGTCCCCGGCGCGCGCCGCCTTCCCCAGGTCGGAGGGGTCCATCGCGGCGGTCAGGTCGACCGGGTAGGGCGCGGACAGCGCGGGCTGGCCGGTGTCCCGGGCGCGGGTCAGCGCCGAGGCCACCGCGCGGATCGCGTCGACGTCCCCCCGGCCGGCCAGCAGGTCGTCGACCAGCGACGCCTCCCCGAACCGCACGACCCGCTCCACGCGGACGGCGCCGGTCGCCGCACCCGTCGCCGCACCGGTCGCCGCACCGGTCGCGCCGGCGGCCGTGGGCGCGACGGTGACCACCCCGGCGCGGTCCGCCGGGGACGACGGCGCGGGCAGCCACGCGACCGCGCCGGTCGAGCCGGCCTCCGTCGCGGGACCGCCGAGCACGCGCAGGTGGGACTCCCAGGCCGCCGCCCCGTCGGCCCACGACGTGGTCTCCGTGGGGGTGAGCATCGACGCGGACGTGCACGCCAGCCGGACCTGCACCTCCACGCGCGCCAGGAGGGCCTCCGCGGTGACGGCGAGCGCGCCGCGGGCGGACGCGTCGGCGCGCTCGCGCTGCTGGTGCGCGTCCAGGGCGGCCGCGGCGAAGGACAGCAGCAGGCCCGCGGGCACGACGACGCCCACGATGAGGCGCATCCGTGCCCGGGCACGACGACGTGCGTCGGCCGGCATCGCCCACCTCCCGTCGGTGCTGCTCGCTCGCACTCCCCCGTGCGCCCCCGTACCCGGTCTCATCGGCCACGAGACCCCCGGGCGCGACCCCCACGGGCAGATTCACCCGGGTGGCACGGGCACGTCCCGCCCCGCGAGCCGGTGCACCCGGGGCGCGTCGCTCTCACCTACACTCGCGAGCGTGATCTTCAAGTCGGTGGGCGAGGGCAGGCCCTATCCCGACCACGGCCTCGTCACGCCCAAGCAGTGGGCGGACGTCCCGCCGCGCCAGGTGCGCCTGGACGAGCTGGTCACCACCAAGCGCACGCTGAACCTGGACAACCTCCTGTCGGAGGACTCCACGTTCTACGGCGACCTGTTCGCGCACGTCGTGCAGTGGCGCGGCGTCCTCTACCTGGAGGACGGCCTGCACCGGGCGGTGCGCGCGGCCCTGCAGCAGCGACCCGTGCTGCACGCGCGCGTCCTGGTGATCGAGTCCGATGAGCGCTGACCGCACCCCCGACGCCGCCCGTCAGCGACGCCGCCGGCACACCCGCGAGCGCCAGGCCGTCGTGTTCGGCGTCCTGCTCACCGGCCTGGCGGTCGCCGGGCTGGGCGCCGCCGCGGTGTACACCGGCAACGTGTCGCTGCCGCTGCTCGCGCGCGACTTCTCCTCGCCCGAGCCGACCGGCCTGGCCGCGGAGGACTCGCCCTGCCCGCCGGAGGGCGCCACGCCCGTGCCGTACGGCCAGGTGTCCGCGACCGTGCTGAACGCGACCAACCGGGTGGGCCTCGCCGGGGACACCGCCGACGCGCTCGCGGCCCGCGGCTTCACCATCGCCGGCCAGGCCAACGCGGCGGACCGCGGGTACCAGCCGTACAGCGGCACCGCGCTGATCCAGTTCGGCACGCAGGGCGTCGCGGCGGCCTACACGCTCGCCGCGCAGTTCGACACCCCGCAGCTGGTGCTCGACACCCGGGCCGACGCGACGGTCGACGTGGTCGTCGGCTCCTCGTACAGCGCCCTGGTCGCGGCCGCCGACGTCGTGCTCGTGGTCGACCAGCCGTTCGCCGTGCCGGAGGGCTGCATCGCCCTCGACCAGGTCACCGCCGTCGCGCAGCCCGTGCCGCCGCCGCCCACCGAGGCACCGGCCGAGGGCTGAGGCCCCCGGCCGGCGTCCGGCTCAGCGCTCCAGCTCGGCCCCGCCCGGGACCGACGCCGGGGACGCCGGCTCCTGGCTGGTCCCGCGCCACCGCGCCACCGCGCGCATCAGGTGGTAGACCCCGATCGCGGCGGCCGTGCCGAGCGCGATGCCGGTGAACGTGAGGTCGCCCGCGGTCCACGTGTAGTTGGCGATGCCGACCACGAGCGCGACGGCGGCGGTCGTGAGGTTCACCGGGTCGGAGAAGTCGACGCGGTTCTGCACCCAGATCCGGGCGCCGAGCACGCCGATCATCCCGTACAGCACCGTCGTGGCCCCGCCGAGCACGCCCGCCGGGATCGTGTTGATGAGCTCGCCGAACTTCGGCGACAGGCTGAGCACCAGAGCGGTGGCCGCGGCCACCCAGTACGCCGCCGTCGAGTACACCTTGGTCGCCGCCATGACGCCGATGTTCTCCGCGTACGTGGTGGTGCCGGAGCCGCCGCCGAGGCCCGCGAACGTGGTGGCCAGGCCGTCGGCGAGCAGCGCGCGGCCGGTCAGCGGGTCCAGGTCGCGGCCCGTCATCGCGGCGACGGACTTCACGTGCCCGACGTTCTCGGCGATCAGCACGAACACCACGGGCAGGAACAGGCCGAGCAGCCGCGGCTCGAACGTCGGGGTGACGAGCTCGGGCAGCCCGAACCACGCCGCGTCGCCCACCGCCGAGAAGTCGACCTCCCCGCGCAGCGTCGCCACGACGTACCCGATCACGACGCCCACGAGGATCGACAGCCGCCCGAGGATGCCGCGGAACAGCACCGCCGCGAGCACGATGGCCCCCAGCGTCGCCAGCGCGGTCACCGGCGCGGCCCGGAACCCGCTGCACGCCCCGGTCTCGTCGCAGGTGCCCCAGGCCGTGGGCGCCAGGTTGAAGCCGATGAGCGCGACCACGGTGCCCGTGACCACCGGCGGCATCACCAGGTCGATCCACCGGGACCCGGCCAGGTGCACCACCAGGCCGATCGCGGCGAGCAGCAGGCCGGTGACGAGGATCCCGCCGACCGCCGCCGACTGCCCGCCCGACGCAGTCGCCGCGACGATCGGGCCGATGAACGCGAAGCTCGACCCCAGGTAGGACGGCAGCCGGTTCCCCGTGACCAGCAGGAACGTCACCGTCCCGATGGCCGAGAACAGCAGCGTCGTCGCCGGGGAGAAGCCGGTCAGCAGCGGCACCAGGAACGTCGCGCCGAACATCGCCACGACGTGCTGCATCCCGATCCCGATGGTCCGGGGCCAGGACAGCCGCTCGTCCGGGGCCACGACCGCCCCCGGCGCCACGCGCCTGCCGTCGCCGTGCACCCGCCACCCGATCACGCTCACGCGGTCCCTCTCCTCGCTCGCCCGGGGGGTCCGGGCACCGCTGGGCAGGCTACTGGGTCGCCCGCGTAGGGTGTGGCCGCCCGTCCACCCGCGCCCGACGCCCCGGAGGTGCCGCCATCGACCGCCTGCTGCGCTCCCGCACCGCGCTGTGGACGGCGTTCCTGCTCGTGCACGGGTGGATCGCGTACGTCGGCGTCGTGCTGATCCCCGCGAAGGCGTTCTGGGACCTCGACCTGTACCGCTGGTGGATGTGGCAGGGCCTGCACGAGGGCGTGTGGCCGGTGCTGGACGGCGACTGGGTGTACCCCGCCGGTGCGGTGCTGCCCATGCTCGCGCCCGCCCTGGTGGACGCGGTCGGCACCCGCACGTACGCCCTCGGGTGGTCGGTGCTGGTCACCGTGCTGGACGCGGTCGCCGTCGGGGTGCTGCTGCGGTACGCACCCCGGTCGCCGGCGCGTGGCGCGGAGGCGGTGCGCGGGGTCGTCGACCCGCCCCGGCACGACCCCGCCCTCGGCGCCTGGTGGTGGATCGCGTTCGTGCTGATGCTCGGCCCGGTGGCCGTCGGGCGGCTGGACGCGGTGGTCGCGCCCGTCGTCGTGGTGGCGCTCGCCGTCGCGCTCCGGCACCCGGCCGTCGCCTCCGCGCTGCTGACCGCCGGCGCGTGGGTGAAGGTCGCGCCCGGGGCGCTGCTGCTGCCGCTCGTGCTCGTGCTGCGCCGTCCGTGGCGGGACCTGGTGCTGCCCGCGGCCGCCGTGTGCGTCGTGGTGGCCGGAGCCGTCGCGGCGGGCGGCGGGCTGGCGCACCTGACGAGCTTCCTCACCGAGCAGGGCGAGCGGGGGCTGCAGGTGGAGTCCGTCGCGGCGACCCCGTGGGTGCTCGCGGGGCTCGGCAGCGCGTCGGTGCGGGTGGTGCTCAACCAGGAGATCACCACCTGGGAGATCGCCGGGCCCGGCACCGCGGCGGTGGCCGGTGCCCTCGGGCTGGTGCTGCCCCTGGCGCTGGCCGCCGTGACGGCCCTGCTCTGGTGGGTGCGCCGGCGGGCGGGCGACGGGCTGGACACCGCGGGGTTCCTCGCGCGGGGCGCGCTGCTGGTCGCCGTGACGCTGATCCTCGCCAACAAGGTCGGGTCGCCGCAGTTCATCGGGTGGCTGGCGGGACCGGTGGTCGTCGGCCTCGCCCGCCCCGGCGCACGCGGGCTGCGGTCCTGGCAGACGCCCGCCGTGCTCGTGCTCGTGATTGCGGTGCTCACGCAGGTGGTGTTCCCGATCGCCTACGACGGGATCACCCTGCAGCAGCCCGTGCCGACCGTCGTGCTCGCGGTGCGGAACGTGCTGCTGGTCGTGCTGGCCGGGGTGGTGGCCCGCGACCTGATCCGGACGGGTCGTCCGGCGTCGCGGGCCACCACCGAGGGCGCCGGGGTCAGCGCACCTGCGGCATGACCTCGGAGGCCACCAGCTCCAGGTGGTCCAGGTCCTGCAGGTCCAGCACCTGCAGGTAGACCCGGCTCACGCCGAGCTCGGCCAGCGAGCCCAGGCGGTCGACGATCGCGGTGGTGGTCCCGGCGATCCCGACCTCACGGAGCTCCACCGGGTCGCGGCCGATCGCGGCGGCGCGGCGGTCCACCTCGGCGTCGTCCCGGCCGGCCGCCAGCACCAGCGCCACCGACATCGTCAGCGACTCCGGGTCGCGGCCGATCGCCCGGCAGGCCTCCCGGACCGTCTCGAGCTTCTCGCCGACCTGGTCCAGGGGCGGGAACGACAGGTTGAACTCCGACGCGAACCGCGCGGCCAGCGCCGGCGTCCGCTTCGGGCCCAGGCCGCCGACGATCACCGGCACGCCCGCCCGCGACGGGTCGAGCGGCGAGGTCTGCACGGGCTTCGGCAGCGCCGGGCTGTCGGTCAGCGTGTAGTGCTCACCCGCGTAGGAGAACCGCTCCCCGACCGGGGTCCCCCACAGGCCGGTGACGATCTCGAGCTGCTCGGTCAGCGGGCCGAACCGCTTCTCCGGGAACGGGATGCCGTACGCGGCGTGCTCCTGCGCGAACCAGCCGGCGCCCAGGCCGAGCTCCACCCGGCCGCCGGACATCTGGTCCACCTGCGCGACCTGGATGGCCAGCACGCCCGGGTGCCGGAACGTCGCCGACGTGACCAGCGTGCCGAGGCGGACCCGGCTGGTCTCGCGCGCCAGGCCCGCGAGGGTCGTCCACGCGTCGGTCGGGCCGGGCAGGCCGTCCCCGCCCATCGTCAGGTAGTGGTCGGAGCGGAAGAAGGCGTCGAAGCCCAGGTCCTCGGTGGCGCGCGCGACGGCGAGGATGTCGTCGTAGGTGGCGCCCTGCTGCGGTTCGGTGAAGATCCTCAAGTCCATGCGGCCGAGCCTTTCACGTCGCCCGCCCGGCCCGCGCGTCCGGCGGTACCGTCGGGGACGTGCTGCGCAGCGTCCGGTGGTCGAGCCTCGCCGTCGTGGTCGGTGCCCTCGCGCTGACCGTGGTCTGCGCGGTGATCGCCCTGCGCGGGCGGCCGTGGGCGCTGGTGGTCGGCGTGGTGTGCGCCGCGACAGCCGTGCGGGAGGTCCGCGCGCTGCGCCGGCTGGACCGTGGGCGTGGGGCGGACCGCGGGCGTGGGCCGGACCGCGGGCGCGGTCGGGCCGTGAGACGGTGAGGGCATGGTGACGCAGCTCGGTCTCGCGCTCGACGCGCTGGCCGTCGCCGACTGGCGGCGCCGGACCGCCCAGACCTACGCCGACGTGCGCCGCATCGCCCAGGACGACCCCGCCGCCGCGCACGCCGAGTGGGTCGCCCGCCGCGACGAGCTGTTCGCCGACCACGCCGCGTCCCCGCTGCGACCGGCGGCCAAGGCGGTGTTCACCGGGCTCGACGTCGCCCCGTACGACCCGGCGTTCCGGTTCGAGGTGCGGGTGCGCGCGACCTCCGCGCAGCGCCTCGAGGTCGCGACCGGGACCGACGGCGTCGTGCCCTTCGACCGGGTCGGCCGCGTGGAGCTGGACGAGCTCGGCGTGCTGTCGGTGTGGGCGCTGCGCACCTACGGCGGCGGCATCTTCGTCCCGGTGAAGGACCGCACGGCCGGGCGCGAGACCTACGGCGGCGGGCGGTACCTGCTCGACACGGTGAAGGGCGCGGACCTCGGGCGGGCGCCCGACGGCGGCCTCGTCCTCGACCTGAACTTCGCCTACAACCCGTCCTGCGCGTACGACCCCGCCTGGGCGTGCCCCCTGGCCACCCGCGGCAACGTGCTCGCCGCCGAGGTGCCGGTGGGCGAGCGGCGCCCGGACCCGAAGCTCGTGGCGGACTTCGACCTGGAGTAGCGGCCCCGCCCGGACGTCGGCGCCGCGCCGCCCGGGGCGGCACCTACGCTGACCCGGTGCCCGTGACGATCGAGACCCGCACCGCCGCCGACATCACCGCCGCTGAGCTGTACCCGCTGCTGCGGCTCCGCGTCGACGTGTTCGTGGTCGAGCAGGACTGCCCCTACCCGGACCTGGACGGGCAGGACCTGCTGCCGGACACGCTCCAGGTCTGGGCGCACGACGACGGCGAGCTGCTCGGCTGCATCCGGGTGCTGCGTGCCGACGGGGACGCGCCGGCGATCGGGCGGGTGGCGACGGCCGAGGCCGCGCGCGGCCGGGGCGTGGCTGCCGCGCTGATCCGGCACGGCATCACGCTGTGCCGGCCGGACGCGACGATCCACCTGCACGCGCAGGCGCACCTGGAGCAGTGGTACGCACGGTTCGGCTTCGAGCGCGCCGGGGAGACCTACGACGAGGACGGCATCCCGCACGTGCCGATGACGCGCCGCCCGGTCGTCTGACTCCGGGCCGCGTGGCCTGCGGGGTCGCCGGGGTCAGCGCTGGCAGGTCGGGCACCAGTAGAGCTTGCGCCCGGCCATCTCCTCGACCGCGACGGGGTTGCCGCACGTCCGGCACGGCTCACCGGCCCGCCCGTACACCCAGTGACGCACCTCCGGGTCGCGCAGCGCCTCCGCCCGGCCGGCCTCGTCCAGGTCCTCGCGCGTGATCATCACCCCGGTACGGATGCCGTCCGCCAGGAGCGCCGACCAGTCGTCCCACAGGGCCCGGGCGGTCTCGGCCGGGACCTTCTTGCCGGGGACGTGCGGGTCGAGGCGGGCGCGGTACAGCAGCTCCGCGCGGTAGATGTTCCCGATCCCGGCGACGACCGCCTGGTCCATCAGCAGCTGGCCGACCGGGGTGCCGCGGGCCGTCAGCCGCTGCACCATGACGTCCGCCGCGGTGCCGGCACCCGGGGCCATGGCATCGGCCACCGAGCGCCCACCGGCTCCGGCGCCTGCGTCGAGCACCGCACCGGTCGCCGCCGCCACCGCGTGCGGGTCGGCCATGCGCGCGCGCACGTCGTCCTCCACCGAGGGGTCCGGGCCCAGCTTCGCCAGCGCCGCCGCCGTCGCGGCGGGGTCGAGCACCTCGCACGCCGTGGGCCCCCGCAGGTCCGCGACGGTGGCCTCCGTGGCGAGCCGCACCCGCACCTGGCCGACCGGGGCGGGCGGGAAGTCCTCGACCTCCGCGCCCTCGTCGCCCTCGCGCTCCCCCTCGCCCATCCGCACCGAGCGGCGGACCCGGGGTGCCCCGAGGCTCGCGACCGCCCCCGTGCCGTCGACCAGCGGGGAGACGACGCCGAAGAAGTCCCACGCCCCGTACAGCCCCAGGTGCACCCGCAGCACGTGGCCGCCCTCGAAGCCGAGGAACAGCTGCTTGCCGACGGCCGCCGACGTGAGGAGCTCCCGGCCGTCGAGCAGCGCGGCACCGGCGGCGAACCGGCCCTGCGGCGACGACACGGCGACGCGGTGCCCGACGAAGTCACGGGCGAACTGGCGGGCGATGCGGTGGACGGTGTGACCCTCGGGCATCTGCCCAGGCTAGGCCGCACGTGTGACACGCGCGCCGGGTCTCGGCGGTCGAGGTCGGTCCGTGGGAGCGCTGGGCGCGCGGGCGCCGGTACCCGGCCCACCCGGCCTGACCCGCGTCAGTCGTCCCAGAACGCGGTCCACACGCCGACGGCCAGCGCCACGGCCGCCAGCGCGACCGCCGCCCACATCGCCGCGGACCACGACCAGCCGGCCGCGACGTCGGCGAGCACGTCCCGGCCCGGGACGACGGCGCGCGCGACGGCCGAGACGACGCGCAGCAGGAGCTCGACCACCACGTCGACCGTCCGGCTCAGCACGCGGGCCGCCGGGCGGGGACGTCGGCGCAGGTCATGGGCACATCCTCGCATCCACAGGCGGCGTTCAGGAAGCACGCAGCGGGCCCGAGGCACCTGACCGAGAGGGCGCACGGGTCGGACGTCCCCCGGGGCCCTCGCCGCGCCTGAGACGATGAACCCGCTGCCGCACCACCGACCGGATCGACAGGGTTCCCGCCATGACCACCACGCCGCCCGCCACCGCACCCGCCCCCGCACCGAGCACCGCCCGGAGCCGCCGCGCGATCGCCGCCGTCGTCGTCGTCGCCCTCGTCGCCCTCGGGGTGGCGGCCGCCGTCCTCCTCGGCCAGCAGCGGGAGGACCCGGCGGCGCTGGCCCGGCTCGACTCCGCGAGCGCGGCGCTGGAGCAGACCCGGACCGACCTCGGGCAGATCACCGACATGTCCGACGAGTGGCTCGAGACCCGGGCGGACGACGCCGACCCCGAGCTGCTCGCCGCGCTCGCCGACGCGCACGACGCCGCCGTGTCCTTCGACGCGTCCACGCCCACGGAGGGCTCGGCCGAGGAGCGCGCGGCGGAGGCGGCGGAGCGCGCGGAGACCGGGTCCGGGCTCGTCACGGCGGTGAACGACGCCATCGGCGCCATCGCGACCGCCGACTACTACGCCGAGGTCGCCGAGGCGGTGACCCTGTACGAGCAGGCACGGGCGGAGCTGGACGCGTCGGCGGCCGCCGGGCAGCAGGCTCTGGCTACCGGCACGGGCAGCCCGGCGGCGCAGGATTCGCTGCGGGCGGCGCTCGACGCGGCGGCGGCGGTGCCCGCCGTCGACGTCACCACGGACGACATCGACATCGTGCTCCGCGGGACGACGCCGGTGCAGGACGCCAAGGCGGCCGTGGACGCGGCGACGGCCGCGCTCGCGGCGTCCTGAGCGCGGCGGGTCAGGCCGGCAGCTCCGACGGCGCGTAGACCAGGCGGACGACGCCGGTCGGGTACACGTCCGAGCGCAGCAGCCGCAGCGGGTAGACCGACTCGCCCTCGTCGAACAGCCGCTGACCGTGCCGCGCTGCCACCGGGTGCACGAGCAGCCGCAGCTCGTCGAGCAGGCCCGCGGCGAGCAGCTGCCGCACCACCGACAGCGACCCCGGGACCAGGACCTTGCCGACCCCCGGCTGGGCCTTGAGCGCCGTCACGGCGTCGACCAGGTCGCCCTCGAGCCGCTCGGCGTTCCGCCAGCCCAGCTCCTGCGACCCGCGGGTGACCACGACCTTGCGCGTGTCGCCGAGCTCCGCCGCGAACGCGGCGTCCTCGCCGCCCGCCGCCTCCCGCTCCGGCCACGCGCCCACGAAGCTGTCGAACGTGACGCGCCCGATCAGCAGCACGTCGGTGCCCTCGTAGTCCTCGCCGACCGCGGCGCCCATGTGCTCGTCGAAGTACGGGAAGTGCCAGGCGGGGTCGATCTCCGCGACGCCGTCGAGCGAGATGAACAGGGTCGAGACGATCGTCGCCATCGCGGGTCCTCCGGATCGGTGCGGTGCGGCAGCGCTGCCGCACCGCACCCATCTCACCGCACCCCCGCATCACGGGGCCAGACCCCGGGGCGTGACGGGACCGTCGGACCCCTGTGACAGGATCTCGGCGTGCCACCCCACGACCCCGCCGCGACGCCTGCCGGCGGGTCGGGCGACGCGTGGCGCGACGTCCTGGACGGGCTCCTGGCGTGGGGCGGCACCGCGCGCGAGGCCCCGCGTTCACGGCGGTCGGCCCTCCAGTTCGAGCTGCGGGAGCTGACCCCGCACACCCGCGACCGGTGGAACGGGCCGACGTCCCGCACGGTCGCGCCGCCCGGTGCGAAGGGCCGCGCGGACGGGCCGCCGGGCAACGGCGAGCACCGCCTCGGCATCCGGCCGGTCGTGCGGTCCGACCGGGGCTGGACGCGCGGCAACGTCACGTGGTCGACGCTGCCGCACATGCAGGCGCGGCTCGACCTGGACCCCGAGCAGCACCGGTGGTTCTGCCAGGTCGGGGCCCTGCACCGCGCCGCCGGCCCGGCGCTGCCCGGCAGCGACCCCGCGTGGATCTACCTGGACGAGTTCGTGAACCCCGTGCTGTGGGAGCTGCTGGCGCAGGCGCGGTCGCTCGGCATCCCGTTCGTCGGGTCCGGTGCCGGGGCGAGCGTGCGGGTGGCCTCGCTCGCACGGCTGAGCCTCGACGCCACCCGCGCCGGCGAGGGCATCCGGGTCAGCGCGCGACTCACCGTGGACGACGAGCCCGTGCCGGTGCACGACGCGCACGCCATCGGGGCCCACGGCGTGTACGTCGTCGACCTCGCGCACCCGCGGACCCTGGTGCTCGCCCCGACGGACGCGCCGCTCGACCCCCGGCAGCTCGCCCTGCTCGGGGCCCCGGGCGGCCGGAGCGTCGCCGACGCCCTGCGGGACGGCGTGGTCGTGCCGGCGGACCGGTCGGAGGAGTTCCTCCGCGAGCACCTGCCGGCCCTGCGCGCGGGCCTGGAGGTCGGCAGCTCCGACGGCACCGTGACGCTGCCGCCGCCCGCACCGCCGACGCTCGTGCTGACTGTCCGGTACGGCGCGCAGGACGTGGTGGACCTCAGCTGGAGGTGGGACGCCCACGCGCGGTCGGGGCCTGCCCCGGACCCGCGCAGGCTGCTGCCGCGGGGCGTCGTCCCGGCGGCGTGGTGGGCGGACGGCGAGGACCTGCCCGTGCCGGTGACCCTGCGGGACGTCGACGCGGCGGAGTTCGTCGCGACGTCGCTGCCCCGGATCGCCCGGCGCCGCGGCGTGCGCGTGGACGCCGTCGGGGAGGACCCCGACTACCGCGAGCTGCGCGGCGCCCCGGTGCTGACCATCACCACGCAGCCCACCGACCAGAACGACTGGTTCGACCTGGGCGTCACCGTGACCGTCGAGGGGCGCACCGTCCCGTTCGTGCCGCTGTTCTCCGCGCTGGCCAAGGGCCGCACCAAGCTGCTGCTCGTGGACCGGACGTACCTCTCGCTCGACCACCCGGCGCTCGAGCCGCTCGCCGCGCTCATCGCCGAGGCGCAGGACCTCGCCGAGTGGGAGACGGGCCTGCGGATCAGCCGGCACCAGACGACGCTGTGGCGGGAGCTCGAGGAGCTCGCCGACGAGGTCGAGACCGCCGAGCCGTGGCGCGCGCTGCTCGACGAGGCCGACGCCCCGCGCGCGACGCCGCTGCCCCGGGGCCTGCGGGCCGAGCTGCGGCCGTACCAGGTCGAGGGGTTCGCCTGGCTCGCGTTCCTGTGGCGGCACCGGCTCGGCGGCGTGCTGGCCGACGACATGGGGCTCGGCAAGACGGTGCAGTGCCTCGCGCTGGTGCAGCACGCCGTCGAGACCCGGCCGGCCGACGAGCCGCCGCGGCCGTTCCTCGTGGTCGCGCCCACCTCGGTCGTGCCGAACTGGGTCACCGAGGCCGCGCGGTTCACGCCCGGGCTCACCGTCCGGCGGGTCGCCGCGACCGAGGCCGCGAGCGCCAGCACGGTCGCGGAGGTCGCCGCGGGGGCCGACGTCGTCGTCACCAGCTACGCGCTGCTGCGGCTCGACGCCGCCGCCTACCGGGACGTCGCCTGGGCGGGGCTGCTGCTCGACGAGGCGCAGCAGGTGAAGAACCCGGCCGCGCGGGTGCACGAGGCCGCGCGCGACCTCGCCGTGCCGTTCACGGTGGCGGTCACCGGCACCCCGGTCGAGAACTCGCTCACCGAGCTGCACGCCCTGCTGTCGCTCACCACGCCGGGGCTGCTGCCGTCCGCGCGCCGGTTCGGCGACCAGTACGTCCGGCCGATCGAGGGCGTGCACCAGGGGATCTCCGGCGGCGAGGGCGCCGGGGAGGTGCCGGCCGACCTGGAGCGGATCCGCTCGCAGCGGCTCGACCGGCTCCGGCGGCGGATCCGGCCGTTCATGCTGCGCCGCACGAAGGACCTGGTCGCCGCCGACCTGCCGGAGAAGCAGGAGCAGGTGCTCACCGTGGAGCTCGGCCCGACGCACCGAGCGCTGTACGACCGCTACCTGCAGCTGGAGCGGCAGAAGGTCCTCGGGCTCGTCGACGACCTGGACCGGCAGCGGTTCATCGTCTACCGCTCCCTGACGCTGCTGCGCATGCTCGCGCTCGACGCCACGCTGATCGACCCGTCCGCCACCGGGGTCCCGTCGGCGAAGATCGACGCCCTGCTCGAGCAGCTCGAGGACGTGGTCGCCGAGGGCCACCGCGCCCTGGTGTTCAGCCAGTTCACGTCCTACCTGGCGCTCGTCGCCGACCGGCTGACGGCCGCCGGGACGGACTTCGCGTACCTCGACGGCTCCACCACCCGGCGGTCCGACGTGATCGACGGGTTCCGCACCGGGGACGCGCCGGTGTTCCTGCTCAGCCTCAAGGCCGGCGGCACCGGGCTGAACCTCACCGAGGCCGACTACGTCTTCCTGCTCGACCCGTGGTGGAACCCCGCCGCCGAGCAGCAGGCGATCGACCGGGCGCACCGCATCGGCCAGCACAGGAACGTCATGGTGTACCGCCTGATCGCGGCGGGCACGATCGAGGAGAAGGTCGTGGCGCTCCAGGCCCGGAAGTCCGCGCTGGTGGACGCCGTGATCGACGACGGGGACCTGTTCGGGACGGCGCTGACCCCGGACGAGGTGCGCGAGCTGCTCGCCTGAGGCGCCGCACGCGCCCCACGCGCCGCGGGGCTACCCGCGAGCCCGCCGAGATGGCAGAACGGGCCTGCGCCCGGGCAGGCCGGCACAGGCGCGCGCTGTCATCTCGGCGCCAGGGGCGCGCGGGCGTCCGCGGCCTGCCGGACGGGTCGTGCTGTCACACGCAGGCGCCGGTCGGTGTCTTCATGTCGGAGCACCGGACCCAACCCCGAAGGAGTGGACATGACCACCGAGACGCGGATCCCCCCAGCCGAGGTCACCGGCGCGTTCGGAGCGCTCGTGAAGCACGCGGCACGCAGGATGACGGGCCGCGTGCCGGACTCGCTGGGCGTCCTCTGGCACCACCAGCGCGTCATGAAGGACTCGATGCGCGTCGGGCGCCGGGTCGAGGGCTGGCGCGAGCTCGACCCGGACCTCGCGTCCTACGCCGCGATGGCCACGGCCGCCACGGTCGGGTGCAGCTTCTGCCTCGATCTCCAGTACTTCCTCGCGCACAACCACGGGCTCGACGAGGCGAACGTGCGTGACGTCCCGCGCTGGCGGGAGTCGTCCGTGTTCACCGCGCGGGAGCGTCGCGTCATGGAGTACGCCGAGGCGGCGAGCCTCACGCCGCCCGCGGTGACCGACGAGCTCTCGGACGCGCTGATGGCGGACATCGGGCCGGCCGCGCTGGTCGAGCTCGCCGCGCGGGTGGGGTTCATGAACATGTCGGCGCGCATGAACCTCGCGCTCGGCATCCACTCCGAGGAGTTCGCCGCCACCTGCGGGCTCCCGCCGCTCCCCGCACGGTCCGCGGACCCGGGCGCCCGGTAGGTTCGGCCCGTGCCCGACGTCGCGCGCACCACCGACGACCCGTTCGTCGTCCACCGCAGGCTGCTGTTCACCGTGGCCTACGAAATGCTCGGCTCAGCCGGTGACGCCGAGGACGTGCTGCAGGAGTCGTGGCTCCGGTGGGCGGCGGTCGACCGGTCGCAGGTCCGCGAGCCGCGCGCCTACCTCGTCCGCGTCGTCACTCGGCAGGCGCTCAACCACCTGCGCACGGTGGCGCGACGCCGGGAGGAGTACGTCGGCGAGTGGCTCCCCGAGCCCCTGCTGACCAGCCCCGACGTGGCGGACGACGCCGAGCTCGCCGAGAGCGTGTCCATCGCGATGCTCACCGTGCTGGAGACGCTCCGCCCCGACGAGCGCGTCGTCTTCGTGCTGCGCGAGGTCTTCGATGTCCCGTACGACGAGATCGCGGACGCCGTCGGGAAGACCCCGGCCGCGGTGAGGCAGATCGCCCACCGCGCGAAGGGGCACGTCTCCGCCCGGAGGCCCCGCGTGCACGTCGTCGGCTCCGAGCACGAGCAGGCCGTGGCACGCCTGGTCGCCGCGCTCAACACCGGGGACCTGCACGGGCTCGTCGACGTCCTCGCGCCGGACGTGATCGCGGTCTCGGACGGCGGCGGCAAGGTCCGCGGGGCGGCGCGGCGGCCGGTCGTCGGGGCGGAGCGGCTGGCGCGGTACCTCGTGGGCGGGATGGCGAAGACGGCGGGCGCGCTGCGCGCCGTCGCGACCTGGGTCAACGGGCAGCCCGGCGTGCGGATGGAGCAGGACGGGCGGCTCGTCGGGGTCGCGAGCGTCACCGTCGCGGGCGGACAGGTGACGCGGGTGTACTCGATAGCGAACCCGGACAAGCTGGGGTGGCTCGACGCGGAGGCGGACGTGGGGCGGTGACCGGGGCGGCGCCCCTCGGCGCTGACCCCGGACGACGTGCGCGAGCATCTCGCGTGAGGCGCGGGGGCCCAGGGTCCTCTTGAGAGCGCCGAGATGGCAGGACGGGCCTGCGCCCGGTCGGTCGGCACAAGGCGCGCCCTGTCATCTCGGTGCGGGGCCGGCACGCTGCGCGGCACGACCCCGTGCGGCCTGCACACACCTGCCCCCCGCGCCTCCGCGCCGGCCGCGACCCGCCCTACGGTCGGCACGTGGATCTCCTCACCTCGGACGCCGCGCACCGGCCCGCCGTCGTCGGCCCCTGGGTCAAGGGGCTGTGGCAGCCCGAGCCGGTCGCCGCGAGCGACTGGCTGGCGCGGCGGCCGCACCTGCTGGACGGCTCCCTCACCTGGCCGGCGCTCACGGTGGACGGGCCCGCGGTGGACCACAACGTCGCGACCATGGCGGCGTTCGCCGCCGAGCACGGGCTGGACCTGGCCCCGCACGGGAAGACGTCCATGGCTCCGGCCCTGTTCGCCCGGCAGCTCGCGGCGGGCGCGTGGGGGATGACGGTCGCGACGGGGAACCAGGCGCTCGCCGCCCGCGCGGCCGGGGTGCGGCGCCTGCTGGTCGCGAACCAGGTGCTGGACGGCAGCGTGCTGCGCTGGGTGGCCCGCGAGGGTGCCGCGGACGACGGGGAGGTCGTGCTGCAGGTCGACTCGCGCGCCGGGCTCGACGCTCTGGTGGCCGTCGCGGACGAGGACGCGCCGGTGCCGGTGCTCGTCGAGCTCGGTCACGCCGGCGGGCGGACCGGCGTGCGGGACGTCCAGGCGGCGCTGGACCTGGCGGGGGCCGTCCGCGCGGCGGCGGGGGTCCGGCTGCTCGGCGTCACCGCGTACGAGGGCGGGCTGCCCGGCGTCGCGGAGGTGCGGTCCTTCCTGGAGCAGCTGCGGGACGTGGCGGCGCTGCTCGCGGAGACCGGCCTGGTCGAGGCGGACGAGGTGACGGTGTCGGTCGGCGGGTCGGCGTACTTCGACGTGGTGGCCGAGGTCCTGGGCGGGCGGCCGGTGCTGGGCGGGCTGCCCGCGCGGGTGCTGCTGCGCAGCGGGTCGACGGTGACCCACGACCACGGCGTCTACGCCCGCCGCACGCCGTTCACCCGGGTGCCCGGGACGCTGCGCCCCGCCCTGCGCGTGTGGGCGCAGGTGACGTCCTGCCCGGAGCCCGGGCTCGTGATCGTCGGCGCCGGCAAGCGCGACGTCCCGGTCGACGAGGGCCTGCCCGTCCCGCTGCGGGTGCACCGCGCGGGCGCCGAGCCGGAGCCGGTGCACGGGTGGGCGTTCACCCGGACCAACGACCAGCACGCCTACCTGGAGCCGGTGGACGACCCGAGGACGCCGCTCGCCGTCGGGGACCTGCTGGAGCTGGGGGTGTCGCACCCCTGCACGGCGTTCGACAAGTGGCGCGTCGTGCCCGTCCTGGACGCGGACCTGCGGGTGAGCGACCTGCTGACGACCCTGTTCTGAGGCGGGAGCGGACCGTGCCGGTGCGCACCGGCACGGTCCGCTCGAGCACGGTCCGCCGCGCGGGTCAGGAGGCGCGGCCCGCCACGACGTCGATCTCGACCTTGATCCCCGCGAGCTGCGAGCCCACGGTGGTGCGCGCCGGCTCCGGCGCGGTGAAGAACTCCGCGTACGCGGTGTTGAACTCGGCGAAGTCGGCGAGGTCCGCCAGGTGCACCGTGGTCTTCACGACGTCGTCCATCGTGAAGCCCGCCGCCTCCAGGGTGGCGCGGACGTTGCGTAGCACCTGCCGGGTCTGCTCCGCGACGGAGTCGGCCACGGCGCCGGTGGCCGGGTCCTGCGGGCCGAACCCGGCGGTCCAGATGAGGTCGCCCAGGCGGACGGCCTGGGAGTACGCCCCGGCGGGGCGGGGGGCGGCGTCGGTGCTGACGGCGGTGCGGGTCATGGTGGTGCCTTCCTTGGTTCGTGCCGGCGGTCCCGGCGGTCGTGCCGGCGGTCCCGGCTGACGGGGCGGTGGCCCCGGTGGTCGGTGGTCGGTGGTGACGCCTCTCAGCGGACCCCGCGGCCCGGGAGGCGGTCGGTCCGGGCACCCTGCCACAGGACCGGGTCCCCGGCGACGAGCACGTCGCGCACGCCCCGGGCGACGGAGCGCGGCTCGGCGTAGGTGGCGGTGTCGGCCACGGTGCGCGGGTCGAGCACGACGACGTCCGCCCGGGCGCCGGGTCGGAGCACACCGCGGTCCGTGAGCCCGAACCGGGCGGCGGCGGTCCCCGCGAGGTGCCGGGCGGCGGTGCCCCAGTCCCAGTCGCCGAGCTCGCGGACGTGCGTGCCGAGGAACCGGGCGAACGTCCCCCACCCCCGCGGGTGCGGGTGCCCGCCGACGTAGATGCCGTCGGAGCCGGCGCACTGCGCGGGGTGGCGCAGCAGCGCGCGCACCGACTCCGCCGAGTTGGTGGGTGGCTGCTCGAACACGCACCCGACGCGCAGGCCGGTGGCGACGAGCAGCCGCAGCGCCGTGCGGTCGGGCGACTCGCCGAGCTCGTGGGCGACCTCGACCAGCCGCCGCCCCTCCGCCCAGCGGTAGTCGGGGTGCGGGACGGACGCCAGGGTCACCCGCGGCCAGACGTCGGCCCGGGCCGGCAGGTCCTCCGCGAGCAGCCGCGCCCGCACCTCGGCGTCCTCCAGGAGGGCGGCGGCCCGGTCGGGGTCGGCGAGCGGCAACCAGGTGGGCAGGGCCACGAGCGCGAGCACGGAGGCGCCGCGCAGGTACGGGTAGCTGTCGAAGGTCAGGTCGAACCCGTCGGCCAGCGCCGCGTCCAGCAGGGGCACGACCACGTCGGCCGGGCCGTGCAGGTGCGACACGTGCGTCGCGACCCCGGTGCGGCGGGCCAGGTCGAGCAGCTCGGCCAGCGCGACGGGCACGCGGTCCTCGTAGCCCCGCATGTGCGAGACGTGCGGCAGGCCGCGGCTCGCGAGCACCGCGCACAGGGAGAGCAGCTCGTCGGGCTGCGCCCAGCACGCCGGTGCGTACTCCAGCCCGGTGGACATCCCGCGGGCGCCGGCGTCCAGGCCCGCGGCCAGCAGGTCCGCCATCGCGCCGATCTCGTCCGGCCGGGCCGGGCGCGGGTCCGGGCCCATGACCGCGTACCGCAGGGTGCCGTGCGGCACGAGGTACGCCACGTCGGCGGTGGTGGCGCCGTCGTAGGTCGCGAGCAGGTCCTCGACCGAGCCGGTGGTGAACGTGGGGTGGTCGCCGTCCACGGCGGCGAAGTACCGGCGGACGAACGCCGCGGCGTCCGGGCCGTCGGCGCCCGCGGCGTGCGACGGGGCGTACGACAGCCCGTCCTGCCCGACGACGACGGTGGTGACGCCCTGGTGCGCGAGCGCGTCCTGCACGTCGCGGTCGAGCGCGACGGCGTCGGCGTGCACGTGCGCGTCGACGAACCCCGGCATGACGACCATGCCGCTGACGTCGACGACCGTCGCCCCGGCCGGGCTCACCCCGGGCGCGACGCGGACCACGCGGCCACCCGCCACGAGCACGTCGGCGGCCCGCTCTGGGGCTCCGGTGCCGTCCGCGACCGTCCCGCCGCGCAGCAGCAGGGCGTCGCCGGGACGCGGGACCCGGGGCGCGCCGGTGACGGTCGCGCTCACCGGGCGCCGTCGACGGCGTGCACCAGCCGGCCGAGCTCGTCGAACCGCAGCGGCCAGCCGGGCACGGCGGGCCGGCGCTGCCACGGGTGCGGCCCGTCCAGCGGCCGGTACTCCACCCCGGCGGCGTCCAGGCGCGGGAGGTGCGCGTCCCGCAGCCGCCGCTCGAAGTCCTCCCAGTCGCGGCTCTCGCGCGGGGACCACACGACCTCCGCGAACGCCGTCAGTCGGGGGTAGGTGGCGTAGTCCACGCGGCGCGGGCTGTCGAGCTGCTCGGTCCAGATGTGCGCCTGCGCCCCGAGCACGGTCCCGGCGCCGGGCTCGCCGGCCGCCTCCGCGACCTGGTCGGTGAGCGGCTCGAACCGGTAGACGTCCTCGACCGTGTGCACGGTGCCCACCGGCACCGGCTCGTCGAGGCCGGCCGCGGCGCGGTGGTCGAGGTAGACCTCGTGCTCCGGGCAGACCACGACGTCGTGCCCGTCGCGGAGGGCGTCGATGCCGCCGCGGTAGCCGCGCCACGAGTTCACGACCACGTCCGTGGGGACGCGCGCGCCCCCGACCTCGTCCCAGACCGTGGTCCGCCGCCCGCGGGCGCGCAGGTGCTCGGCGAGCTGCGCCACGAACCACGGCACGAGCTCCTCGACGCTGTCCAGGCCCAGCTCGGTGGCCCGCGCCACCGTGTCGGGGTCGGTGGCCCACTCCTGGGTCGGCACCTCGTCGCCGCCGAGGCAGATCATCGGGGCGTCGAAGATCTCCATGACCTCGTCCAGGACGGTCCGGAAGAACGCGAGCACGTCGTCCGAGACGCCCAGCGCGTGCGGGTTGAGGCCCCACCGGGTCCAGACCTGCTGCGGCGGGAGGTGCGGTGCGAGGTGCGGGTAGGCCGCCATCGCCGCCTGCGAGTGGCCCGGCACGTCGATCTCCGGCACGACGACGACGCCCCGCGTCCGCGCGTACGCGACGATCTCGCGCAGGTCGTCCTGCGTGTAGTACCCGCCGTGCGGGGTGCCGTCGCGCAGCGGCGACCGCGACGACCCGACCTGCGACTCCGTGCGCCACGCGCCGACCTCCGTCAGCCGGGGGAACGCGCGGACCTCCATGCGCCACCCCTGGTCGTCGGTCAGGTGCAGGTGCAGCACGTTGAGCTTGTGGGCGGACGCGAGGTCGATGAACCGCAGCACGCCGTCCTTGGGCATGAAGTGCCGGGCGACGTCGAGCAGCACCGCGCGGTGGCCGAACCGCGGGCCGTCGTCGACGAGCACCCCGGGCAGCAGCACGCCGCCCGGCAGCCCCGGCCGCCCCGTGGGCACGGCCCGGAACGCGGCCGGGCCCGCCAGCTGCTGCAGCGTGCGGACGGCGTGCCGGGCACCCGCGGCGCCGCCGGCCTCGACCAGGACGACGGGCTCCCGGGTGCCGTCGACCGTCAGCCGGTAGTCCTCCTCGGGCATCCCCGGGCGGTGCACGAGCCGTACGGCGGCGGGCGCCGCGGGGTCCTCGACGACGCTCACCGCACAGCCGAGGCGGACGGACAGGACGTCCAGGAGCACGGCACGCGCGTCGGCGACCTCGGGGTCGAGGTGCACGGCGAACGCCGCGGGGAGGACGGCGTCGGCGCCGGTGAGCACGACGTCGCGCGGCGCGGGCACGAGGCCGAGCTGGGTGGGAGCAGTCACGTCAGACCTCTCGGAGGGGTTGCGGCGCGCGGGTCCAGCCCATCGCGCGAGACAGGGTGCGGGCGACCTCGGCGGTGGCCCGGGCGTGGGTGCGGATCGCGGCCGGCGGCATGCGGGTGTGGTCCGTCGACGTGCAGACGGCGGCGACCACCGAGCCCACGTGGTTGAGCACGGGCGAGGCGACCGCCCGGACGTGCTGGTCGTGCTCGCGGTCGTTCAGGGCGAACCCGCGGCGGCGGGTGCGGTCGAGCTCCCCGCGCAGCTCGGTCGGGTCGGTGATCGTCCGGTCCGTGAAGCTCCGGAGCCCGGTCGCGATCGCCTGGTCGATCCAGGAGGCGGGCGCGACGGACAGCACCGCCTTGCCGAGCGCCGTGCAGTACGTCGGGAGCAGCGTCCCGAGGCCGGCGCCGACCGGGAGCCGTCCGCCGTCGCCCGCGCACGCCGCGATCCGGACGGCCCCGCCCGCGGGGAGGCCGAGGACCGACGTCGCGCCGGTGCGCGCGGCCAGGTCCCGCAGGTACGGGGCGGCCAGGCCGGCGACGTCGAGCTCGTCCACGTAGGACTGGCCGAGCCGCAGCGCGCCCGGGCCGAGGCGGTACCGGCCGGACCCGTCGCGGGCGAGCAGCTCCTCCTCGACCAGGGGCGCGAGCAGCCGGGCGGCGGTCGACCGGTGCACCCCGACCTGCTCGGCCAGGACGGCCACCGGCACCCCCCGCTCGGCAGTCGCCAGCTGGCGGACCTGCTCCAGCAGCTGCAGGCTGCGGCGCACCGACAGCGACTCGTTCCGGGTCTGGGACGCGTCCACGCTCACCCCTTCACGGCCCCGGCCAGCCCGGAGACCAGGTGCCGTTGCACGAACACGAAGAAGACCAGCACGGGCAGCGTCATGATGACCGACCCCGCCATGATCGCGCCCCAGTCGTTCTGGTCGGGCTTGAAGAAGTTGAGGATCGCCAGCGGCAGCGTCTGGTTCTCCTGCGCGGAGATGATGAACGTGCGCGGGTACAGGAAGTCGTTCCACGTCGAGATGAACCCGAAGATGCTGACCGCGACGAGCCCGGGCGCCACCAGCGGGAACAGGATCGACCGCACGAACCGCAGCCCGGACGCGCCGTCCAGCCGTGCCGCCTCCTCGACCTCCTCCGGGACCGCGGCGACGAACCCCCGCAGCATCCAGATCGCGAACGGCGTCGAGAAGCAGATGTGCACGAGCATCAGCGACCCGAGGTGGTTCAGGCCCAGCTCCGGCACGACCATCCCGAACGACCGGAACAGGAAGAACAGCGGGATGGTGAGGGCCTCGACGGGCACCATCTGCGCGACGAGCACCGTGACCAGCAGCGTGGTGCGCAGCCGGAACCGGTAGCGGGTCAGCGCGACGGCCGCGAAGAAGGCGCAGAACATCGCGCCCGGCACGGCCACCGCGGCCACGAGCACCGAGTTGAGCAGGTACCGGCCCACGTTCTCGACCGACAGCACCCGCGTGAACGCGTCGAGCGTCGGGTGCAGCGTGTACGGCAGCGCGTCGCCGGACATCAGCTCCGTCGTGGGCTTCAGCGCCGAGAGCAGCATCCAGTACAGGGGGAACGCGACGACCGCGGCGACCACGACCGCCAGCACGTCGGCGCCGACCCGGGGCCGACGCCGGCGGGCGACGGGGGTCGTGGCGGGGGCGCTCACAGCTCCTCCCCGGACCGGCGCAGGGCCCGCAGGTAGGCGAGCGTCACGACCATCAGCAGCATCGTGGTGATGACGCCGACCGCGGAGCCGAGCCCGTACTGGGAGGCCGCGAACGCCTGCTGGTACGAGTACACGTTGAGCACCAGGTTCTGGCCGGCGATGCCGCCGCCGCCCGTCATGACGTAGATCTGCGTGAACACCTTGAAGTCCCAGATGATCGACTGGATGGTGATGATCGCCAGCACGGGCCGCAGGATCGGCGCGACGATGCTGACGGCGACCCGCCACGTCGACGCACCGTCCAGGCGGGCGGCCTCCTGGATCTCGGTCGGCACGCCGATGATCCCGGCGTACAGCGTCACCATCACGAACGGGAACGAGCACCAGACGATCTCCGCGCCCACGAGCGCGAACGCCGACCACTTGTCGTACGTCCACGAGTGCCCGGCGAACCCGTCCAGCCCGATCGCGGTGAGCGTCTGGTTGACGAAGCCGAGCGTCGGGTCGAACAGGAACAGCCACACCGCGGACCCGGTCATCGCCGGCGTGGCCCACGCTCCGAGCGACGCGAGGAACAGCACCGTGCGGGACCAGGGCCGCAGCCGCGTGGCGAGCAGGGCGAGCGCCCCGCCGACCGCGAGGGTCGCCGCGACGCACGCCGCCGCGAACACCACCGTGTTGCCCAGCACCGTCCAGAACGCGTCGTCGCCGAGCAGCCGGGCGTAGTTGTCGAGCCCGATGAACCGCAGCGGGGCGCTCCCGGACACGTTCGCCTGGCGGTAGTCGTAGAGCGAGACGACGACGAGCTGGTAGAGCGGGTAGGCCAGCAGGCCGGCGAGGACGACGCCGGCCGGGATCAGGTAGAACCGCGGCTCCCACCGGCGCGCCCAGCTGGTCCCCCTGCCGCGCCGGGCGAGCGGCTGCCCGCGGCGGGGCGTGCCGCCCGGCACGGGCAGGGTGGACCCGCCCGTGCCGGGCAGCGGGGCGTGGGTCGCCGTCACTGCGCGCCGAACGCGGCGTCCAGGGCCGCGGTCGCTTCGGCGGTCGCCGTGTCGACGTCCGCGGCGCCGGTCGCGACGCTCTGCACCATCGTGGGCAGCACCGCCTGCGCGTCGACGGTGCTCCACGCGGGCGTCACCGGCACGAACTCGGTGCCCGCAGCGAGCGTCTCGACGAACGGCTCGATCGCGGGGACCTGCTCGGCGACGTCCGCCTGCACGTCGGTGAACACCGGGATGTTCCCCATCGCGTCGAACATCTGCTGCTGGTACTTCTTGCCCGCGAGCAGCTGCACGAACTCGGTGGCCAGCGTCCGGCGCTCCGTGGACGACAGGACGGCGAGGTGGTTGCCGCCCCCGAACGCCGGGGCGATGGAGCCCTCCTCGACGCCCGGCAGCGGGACGACGCCGTACAGGTCGCCGACCGCCGACTCGTCGACCGCGCGCCGGTTGAAGTCGCCGCCGATGGTCATCGCCGCGTTGCCGGCGACGAACTCCTGGACCGAGGCGTTGCCGCCCCACTCGGCGCACGTCTGCGCGGGGCAGATGTCGTCCTGCAGCAGGCGGGTGTACGCCGCGATGCCCTCGCGGGCCTCCGCGGAGTCCAGCGTGCCGGTCCAGGCGCCGTCGGCGTCCTGCTCGGCGATCTGACCGCCGTGCGCCCAGATGTACGGGAGGAAGGCGAACTGGGCGGCGCCGCCGGTCGCGATGCCCACGAGCTCCGGCCGCGCGGCGCGGACGGCGCGGGCCGTCTCCTCGAGCTCGGCCAGCGACGCCGGCGGCTGCAGCCCGAGCTCCGCGAACACGTCCGTGCGGTAGTACAGGGCGCGCACGCCGATGTACCACGGCACGGCGTACGAGGCGCCGTCGATCTCGGTGGTCTCCAGGACCGCCGGGTCGATGTCCGCGCCCTCGTCCCAGTCGGCGATCGCGTCCGTCACGTCCAGCAGACCACCCGCGTCGACGAAGCCCGCGAGGTCGGTGTTGCCGATCTCCGCGACGTCCGGGGCGGACGACGGGTCGTTGAACGCGCCGGTGAACCGCTCCGACCGGGCGTCCACGGGGATGTACTCGACGTCCACCTCGACGCCCTCGTGCGCGGACTCGAACTCGGCGACGGCCTCGTCGACCACGGCCTCCTTCGGGTCCTGCGTGACCTCGGAGAACAGCCAGACGCGCAGGGTGCCGGAGTCGGCGTCGTCCGTGGCGGCCGACCCTCCGGACTGGGCGGGGGCGCACGCACCCACCGCGAGCGTCAGGGCGGCGGCACAGGCCAGGGCAGCAGTACGAGATCTCACGTCTTCCTCCAGGGGATGGCGGTGAGCGCTCACGCGAGCAGCCCGACCGTCGGCGGCTGACGCGTCCGGGGGGCCCGGACGGGATGCGCCGACGCTAGGAGCAGCCGGTGCCCGGCAGGGAGGGGTCCTCGCGGATCGCGCGGGGGGCGCGCGGGAAGGGCGGCGCTGGAGGGGGTGCCGGGGCGCCAGGCGGGGGTTGTGCGTGCACTGCACACACGCCGCACCGGCCCGCCGACGCGGCCGACCCCTCGCTCCAGATCCGGCTAGGGGGCGGCCGGGACCGGGGGCACGTCCGCCGAGACCCTGTCGTGCCGGGTCGCGTAGTCCCCGCTGACGAGGAAGACGTCGACCCGGTGCTCGCCCCCGTCCTTCAGGGCCGGCACCCACACGTCGACCGCCGTCTGGTCGTCGTCGGAGTCGGACGTGATCGCGTAGCCCACGGGCGCGCGCCGCCACGCGGGAGGGACGTCGGGACCGGACAACCGCCAGATCAGGTGCGCCGTCTCGCCCCGGCGCCCGGCGATCCTCAGCTCCGCGGTGAAGACGTGCCCCTCGAGGGTGAGCTCGTCGCCCACCGGCACCACCACGGCGGACTCGACGGCCTGGACCATCAGGTCCCGCACCTCGTCCACGGTGAGCGGCTCCCCGTCCTGCGCGCCGGGGACCTCCGGGTCGGCCTGGGTGGCGGGGACGGCCAGGTGGTCCTCGCGGCCGTAGTCGGGCAGGACGAACTCGTACATCTCCGGATCGAGCGCGTACCCGCTCAGGGCGGGGCTCTCGTCGAGCAGGTCCGGCGCCCCCGGACCCTCGGGCGACGGCTCCGTCGGCACGACGGTCTCGGGGCCGACGGTCTCGGGGCCGACGGTCGCCGGCGCGCTGCTCTCCTCCGCGGGCGCGGAACCGTCCTGACCCGTGTCGTCGGTCGGCTCCGGCGGCTCAGCCGGCTCGGGGTCGTCGTCCGGTGCGATCACATCGGGCGGCGGTGTCACGTCGACGGTGACGACCAGAGGCGTCCGGGCCGACGCGTCGGCGGCCGGGGTCGCGGTGACGACGGGCTCGTGGTCCGCGACGAACGAGTCCAGGGTCTGCGTCCCGGAGTAGGTCAGCCCGCGGATGTCTGCGACGTCCTGCTCGTCCGGGGGTTCACGCGGATCCAGCAGCTGCCACGCACCCGCGATCGCTGCCAGCGCCGCCGCGAGCGCCCCCGCCGCGAGCACCGCCTTGTTGACCCGCCGGTACCACGGCTCGGACCGGCTCTCGGCGTGCTTGTTCTCCACAGTCGAGCCCCCTGACTGCTGTCCACCCAGCCTTCACCCGGCGGCGGGTCGGGTCAAGGAGAGGGACCGGCTCACGACGAAGCCCCCGCCAGGACACCCGGCGGGGGCTTCGACACACGGAGGGCTGGGCCCTCACACGCGGTAGCGGTGGGATTTGAACCCACGGTGGACTTTCACCCACACACGCTTTCGAGGCGTGCTCCTTAGGCCGCTCGGACACGCTACCTCGGCGCAGAGAGACTACCGGATGCCGGGCGGAACTCTCGCATCGGCGGACGTACCGTGGTGCGGTGACGTCCCCCCGCCTGCCCGTGCCCGACCACTTCGCCGTCCGCCCGCACCCGGGGACGGTCGCCGACGCCGCGGCGCTGCTGCGGGGCAGCCGCCTGACGGTGCTGACCGGCGCGGGGCTGTCGACGGACTCGGGGATCCCGGACTACCGGAGCCCGGACTCGCCGCCCCGGAACCCGATGACGTACCAGCAGTTCGTCGGGGACGAGGCGTTCCGCCGGCACTACTGGGCGCGGAACCACGTGGGCTGGCGGTACGTGCACCGGACGTTCCCGAACGCGGGGCACCGCGCGCTGGCGTCGATGGAGGCGCACGGCGTCGTGGTCGGCCTCATCACGCAGAACGTGGACCTGCTGCACGAGCAGGCGGGGTCGCGCCGGGTGATCGACCTGCACGGGCGGTACGACCGGGTGGTGTGCCTGCGCTGCCACCGCGTGGTGACGCGCGCGGAGCTCGCGGACCGGCTAGAGGCGCTGAACCCGGGGTTCGCGGAGCGGGTCGGGGCGGTCGGGGACGTGGAGATCGCGCCGGACGCGGACGCCGTGATCGAGCAGACCGCGGACTTCCGGGTGGCGGACTGCTGGCAGCCGGACCCGGACGGCGGCGACGGCCCGTGCGGCGGGATGCTGAAGCCGGACATCGTGTACTTCGGGGAGACGGTGCCGGCCGAGCGGGTCGCGGCGGCGTACGCGCTGGTGGACGAGGCGGACGCCCTGCTGGTGGCGGGCTCCTCGCTGACCGTGCAGTCGGGGCTGCGGTTCGTCCGGCACGCCGCGTCGAACAGCAAGCCGGTGGTGATCCTCAACCGCGGGGCGACCCGCGGGGACCCGCTCGCGACCCTCACGGTGGACGCCGGGACGTCCGAGGCGCTGACGGACCTCGCCGCGCTGCTCTGACCGGGCCTGCGACGCGCGCGGGTCCCGGCGTGACCTGCGGGGACGGCCTACCGCTCGCGTGACCGGGACCACGCCGTCTCGGGTCGTGGACCGTGGGGGTTCGTGCCACAGTGCGCAGGTAAGCAGCCCGTGGAGCAGACCGCGGGCACCGCCCGGTCCTTGCGGCGGTCGGGTCCGGCACCTATAGTCGCCGCATGTGGCATCGTTGCCACATGCCGAGCGGCAGGGCCGGGGCAGGCCACACCGACCGGCGTCCTCGGTCGACTGGAGGCCTCGATGACGCAGCTGAGAGCCGACGCCGCTCCGGCCGTCGCTCGCCAGACCCGCTCACCGCGCAAGCGGCGCGCCAAGGTGCCCTACAACAAGCGCGAGGCGCTCGCGGGGTACCTGTTCATCTCGCCCTGGATCATCGGGTTCCTGGTCTTCACGGCCGGCGCGATGATCTACAGCCTGGTGATCTCCTTCAGCCACTACAACCTGGCCACCAACACGGCCCGGCCGGCAGGCGTGGAGAACTACGCGCAGCTGTTCAGCGACCCCCGGGTCGCGACGGCGCTCGGGAACACGCTGTTCTACGCCGTGCTCGCCGTGCCGCTCGAGATCATGGTCGCGCTGGGGCTCGCGTCCCTGCTGAACCAGGCCGGCCGCGGCGCCGGGTTCTTCCGCACCATCTACTACCTGCCGAAGATGACGCCGGCCGTCGCGACCGCCGCGGTGTTCTTCCTGCTGCTCAACGGCAACACCGGCGCGATCAACCAGTTCCTGCGCATCTTCGGCATCGAGGGCCCGCAGTGGCTCGTCGACCCGAGCTGGATCAAGCCGTCGATCGTCCTGATGACCCTGTGGGGCGTCAGCGGCACGATGGTGATCTTCCTCGCGGCGCTGAAGAACGTGCCCCGTGAGCTCTACGAGGTCGCCGAGCTCGACGGCGCCGGCGTATGGCAGCGGTTCCGCAACATCACGCTGCCGATGATCTCCAGCGCGATCTTCTTCAACGTGATCGTGCTGTCGATCGCCGCGTTCCAGGTGTTCGACCAGGCGTACCTGCTGTTCTGGCGCGACCAGTCGAACGCGTCCCCCGAGGCGTCGCTGTTCTACGCGATCTACCTCTTCCAGCAGGCCTTCCGGCAGTTCAACTTCGGGTTCGCGGCCGCCATGGCCTGGCTGCTGTTCCTCATCATCATGGCGATCACCGCCATCCAGATGAAGTTCGGCAACCGGTTCGTCTACTACGAGGGAGGGCGGGACTGATGGCCACGACCGGCACCACCACCACGTCCGTCCGGCAGGTCCCGGGGCTCCCCGAGGACATCACGGGCCAGGGCGACCGCCCGATCGACCCGAACCGGCCCCCGGTCGAGGACGCGGCCGCCGGCGGTCGCACCGGGCGGCGCGTCCGCCGCGGCGTCGTCATCGGGCTGCTCGTCCTGATGACGTTCGTGTTCCTCTACCCGTTCGCGTGGCTGCTCGCGGCGAGCCTCAAGGGCCGCGGGCAGGTCTTCGACAACTCGCTGTGGCCGGAGACGTTCCACTGGCAGAACTACGTCCAGGTGTGGGACGAGCTGCCGCTCGGCAACTGGATGATCAACAGCATCGGCATCGCGATCCTCGCGGCGGTCACCGTCGCGGTGTCCAGCTCGCTGGTCGCGTGGGGCTTCGCGCACTTCCGGTTCCCCGGGCGCGGCCTGCTGTTCGGCCTCGTGCTCGCGACCATGATGCTGCCGGGCGCGGTCACGATGATCCCGATCTACCTGATCTGGAAGGAGCTCGGGTTCCTCGGCACCTGGGTCCCGCTGTTCGGCGCGAACCTGTTCGGGTCGGCGTTCTACATCTTCCTGCAGCGGCAGTTCTACCTCGGCCTGCCGCGGGAGCTGTTCGAGGCCGCCCGCATCGACGGCGCGAACTACTGGCGGATGTACTGGCGGATCGTGTTCCCGCTGTCCCTGCCGTCGTTCATCATCGTGCTGCTGTTCGAGTTCCAGGCCTCCTGGAACAACCTGCAGGCCGCGCTGATCTACCTGAACGCCGGCAGCCCCGACGAGTTCACCGCCCCGCTCGGCATCGCCTACGCGATGACCAAGTACAGCCCGACGGCCGGCGGGCAGGGCGACTACCAGTTCGTCATGGTCGCCTCCCTGCTCGTGACGCTGCCGATGCTCGCGCTGTTCGCCTTCGGGCAGCGGTACTTCATCGAGGGCGTCGCCACGCAGGGCCGCAAGGGCTGACGCCCCCACGCACGAGACGGGGCCGGGTCGTCACCGCGACCCGGCCCCTTCGTCGTACCCCGCAGCCCGTCAGACCGGGTCGGCCAGGAGGCTCGGCCAGCCGAGCGCCTGCTCGCAGCCCAGCAGCAGCACCCCGACGGTCCAGGCGTGCGACAGGGTCAGCAGCATGCCCTTCGGCTGGAAGCACGCGGTCTGGTAGTACCGCTCGCTGGCCATCCCCCGGTAGGCGTTGAAGTCGCCGTCGAACCGGGCGATGAACTGCCGGAAGCACGCGAGGGTCTCGGCGGCGCGCTCGGCGTAGTACGGGTCGCCGGTGGCGGCGGACAGCTCCGCAAGCTCCTGCGTGCACACGAGCCCGTAGGCGTGCAGGTGCTGGTTCGACGGCGAGGCGTTGTCGGCGCCGCGGGTCGCGAACCGGTACAGGTCCAGCACCGTGCCCGCGGGGAACCGCGTGTTGTACGCGTACCGGAACGTCAGCATCCAGTCCGCGGCGCGGCGCGCGAGGTCCAGCCAGCGCGGGTCGCCGGTGCGGCGGTGCAGCGCGACGTAGGACATGACGGCGACGTAGCCGTCCTCGGACGTGGGCGCGAGGTCGACGTCCTCCGGGGCGCCGTGGATGAACTCCCGGTCGACGAACTGCGCGTAGTGCTCTCCCGCCCGCACGGCGGCCGCGAGGTACGCGCCGTCCGCCCCGTCGGGCCCGTCCCAGCGGCCGGCCTCCGCCAGCGCCGCGACCCACGCCAGCCCGGCGGCGCCGTCCCAGGACAGCACCTCCCCGGTGCGCGCGTGGTGGCCGGACCCGAGGTTGCCGTCGGCGCGCTGGCGGCGGACGACGGCGTCCAGGTTCGACCGCAGCGCCGTGGCCCAGCCGGGGTGCGCCGCGCGGACGTCGGCCCCCAGCTCCAGGGACCGCGCGAGGAACAGGGCGGCCTCCCCGAGGGTCCGGGAGTGCAGCAGGTCGGGCGTGTGCGACCAGCTCTGCGACCAGCCGTGGTCCCGGTACCAGACGCCCCAGAACGTCCCGGACGGCGACAGGTGGTCGCAGATGAAGTCGATGACGTCCGCGGCGGCAGCCCCGGCGGCGGGCTTCCCGCGGCGGCGGGCGTGCGCGAGCAGGGCGAACGCCCACGGGACGCCGCTGACCCAGCCGACGTGCATCGCCTGCCGGTCGACGGACAGGCCGTCGCGGCCGCTGACCTCGCGGTCGAAGCCGACCGTCTCGAGCAGCACGCCGGGCTCGGTGTAGTGCCAGCGGTGCAGGCCCTCGGCGGCGAGGTTCGCCGCCTCGGCGATGCCCACCCAGGGTGTCAGCGGCGAGCCGGCGCGGATCCGCTCGTGCTCCTCGCGCAGGATCGGGGCGTAGGCGTGCCGGTCCGGGCCCATCGCGTACACGGCGAACCGCAGCGACACCCGCTCCCCCGGGCGCCACAGGTGCGTGGTCGTCTCCGGCGGGACGGGCGTCTCCGACCCCATGTACGACACCGGGCCCTCGCGGAACGGGAAGGTGAGGTGCACGCTGCCGACCCCGGTCGCCGCGTCGTGCGCCAGGCCGAGGCCGGTCATGCCGACGGGGGTCGTCTCCGGGCCGACCAGCGCGACGCCGCCCGGCCCGGCCCACGCCAGGACCGCCGGCGTCGCGGCCCGGTCGGCGCGGAGCTCCCAGTGGTCGCTCACCATGCCGGCCGGGTCGTCCGCCCCCACCTCGAACCGCGGGAACACCCGGTCGTAGCCGACGGGGCGGTTCTCGCCGTAGAACGCGCCGGGCACCAGCCACCACGGCGCCTCGGCGGCGGCCGGCAGCAGCGCCCGCACCCGGATCGAGGCCTCGGTGGGCTCCTCGCCGCGATGCTCCACGTCCAGGCGCACGTCGATGCGGCCGGTCGTCGTGGGCGGGGCCCAGGTCGCGACCGTGCGGAACGGGCCCGCGTCCCCGGTGAACGCGCGTGGGCCTGCCGGCGACGGGGTCGCGACCTCCACCGTCCCGTCCGGGCGGACCACCTCGATCAGGTGCGGGACGGTGCCCACCACGGGGCCGTCACCGCCGCCCGGCCAGAGCGAGCCCGTCGGTCGCAGCAGGACGCCGTCGTCCACCCTGGTCAGCCTCTCGGTCGTGCGGTCGGTGCGGTGGGGTGCGGGGCGCCCCGTCAGGCGGTCGGCACCTCGTCGGCCGCCCAGGCGTCCACCATCTCGCTGATCACGTGCAGCACCAGCGTGTGCATCTCCTGGATCCGGGGCGTGGCGGCCGACGGCACCAGCAGCAGGTGGTCGGCGTGGTCGCGCGCCGGACCGCCGTCGCCGCCGGCCAGCAGCAGGGTCGTCGCGCCGTTCTTCCGGGCGATCTGCAGGGCGCTCACGACGTTCGGCGAGCGGCCGCTGGTGGTGAACGCGACGACCAGGTCCCCGGGGCGCGCGAGGGCCTCCACCTGCCGTGCGAACACGTCGTCGTAGGAGTAGTCGTTGGCGATGCAGGTCATCGACGTCGGGTCGGTGCTCAGGGTGACCGCGGGCAGGGGCCGGCGGTCCCGCTTGTAGTGGCCGACCAGCTCGCCGGTCAGGTGCTGCGCGTCCGCGGCGCTGCCGCCGTTCCCGAACGTGTAGAGCGTCCCCCCGGCCGCGAACGTGTCGCGGACGAGGGCGCCCGCGGCGCGGATCTGCTCCTCGAGGCCGACCATCGCCTCCGCGACGGCGGAGTGGGCGGCCAGGTGCGCGTGCAGCCAGTCGTCAGACACGGGCGGCCTCCGTCGGGGTGGGCTGGGCGGCCGGCACGGACAGCGGCGCGGCTGCGTGGTCGGCGGGGTCGGCGTGGTGTGCCTCGTGCCCGGCCGCACGGCGTGCCGGGGGCAGGACGTCGAGCGCGATGGCCCCCGCGCCGACGACGCAGACCACGTCGCCGAGCGCCGCGAGCCGGATGGTGGCGGCGCGCGCGGCCGGGGGCATCGCCTCCCGGGCGACGAGGTCGCGGACCGGGTCGAGCAGCAGGGCACCGGACCTGGTCACGCCGCCCCCCAGCACGACGAGCTCCGGCTCCAGCACGTTCACCAGGTCGGCGACCGCGCAACCCAGCAGGTCCGTCGTCTCCGCCCACACCCGGACGGCGAGCGGGTCACCGGCGGCCGCGGCGGCGCTCACGTCGGCGGCCGTCACGGCGGGCAGCGTGGCCAGGGTGGAGCGCGGGTCCTCCGCGAGGGCCGCGACGGCGCGCTCGGCGATGGACGTCCCGGACGCGTACGCCTCGATGCAGCCGCGCCGCCCGCAGGAGCACAGCCGGCCGCCCCGGCGGACCGTGACGTGGCCGAGCTCACCGCCGTTCCCCGCGGTCCCCCGGTGCAGGCGGCCGTCGAGGATGACGCCGCCCCCGACACCGGTGGAGATGGTCAGGTAGACGAGGTTCTGCAGCCCGCGGCCCGCGCCGTACCGGTGCTCCGCGACCGCGGCGGCGGTGGCGTCGTTCTCCAGGGCGAACGGGACGCCGAACTCCGCGGCGGCCAGCGGGCCGATCGGGATGTCGACCCAGCCGGGCAGGTGCGGCGGCGACTGGAGCAGGCCGGACGGGGCGTCGAGCGGGCCGCCGCAGGCGATCCCCACCGCACCGACCGGTCCGAGCCCCGCCTCGGCGACCGCCTCGTGACCCATGGCGAACAGCCGGCGGATCACCGCGTCGGGTCCCTCCTCGCGGCGGGTCGGCCGGATGCGCAGGCCTTGCACGGCACCGTCCGCGGTGACCACGGCGACGGCCAGCTTGGTCCCGCCGATGTCGAGGGCGAGGACCGGGGTCCCGCCGGTGCCGGTGACCTCCGTGGCGGCGTGGGACGCGCCGCCACGCTCGACGCCCGATGCGTCCGTCGTCATGCACGTCCTCCCGACCCCTGACGACGCGCGCCGGGGGTGCGTGTCGTGGATCCCGGGCGCGTGGCGGGCGGCGTCGGTGCCGTCCGGGAGCCTGGGATCGATTCCAGAACGAGCATACGAGTCGGCCGGATCGAGCGTCAAGCGCGGCAGCCGGCCCCCGGCGCACCCGGGACGTCCCCGCGGCGAGGGCGGGCGTCGGGGCGCACGGGCCGAGCCGGGGTCACGTGGGATCGAGTCCAGGTCGACGGCCGCACCGACCCGGGGCGTCGAGTGGAGCGTTCGGCCCGACACGCGCGGCGCGTCCCGTCCGGACGCTCCACTTCACGGGAGGGCGAAGGGGTCGGGGCGCCCGGTGGGGTCAGGGCGTGGCAGGGGGTGCCGTCGAGCCGCGCTGGGCGACCGCGGCGGAGAGCATGACCGTCCGCACCGGGGAGTCCGGGTTCTGGATCCGCTCGAACATCTGCGCGACGGCGGCCTCGCCGAGCGCGACCGCGTCCTGCGCCACGGCGGTGACGCCCGGGCGGACCATCGTCATCCACGGCGCGTCGTCGAACGACACGAGGCTGAGGTCCTCGGGCACGCTCAGGCCGAGCGCCTGAGCGGCGCGCCACACGCCCTCCGCGAGGACGTTGTTCGCGGCGAACACCGCGGTCGGCCGGTCCGGCGACCCGAGCAGCTCCCGCGCGACGCCGAGGGCGGCGCCGACGTCCCAGCCGCCGCGGACCACCAGGGCGTCGTCGAGGGGCACGCCGGCGGCGTGGAACGCGGCCCGGTAGCCGGCCAGGCGGTCCCGGCCGGTCGTCCAGTCCATCTCGTCGATGAGCAGCGAGATCCGCCGGTGGCCGGCCGCGAGCAGCGAGGCCGTGACCCGCTCGGCGGCGGTCTTGTTGTCGACGACCACCGCGTCGTGCGTGCCCTCGGCGAACTGGCGGTCGACCTCGATCACGGGGATCCGGTGCCGGCCCAGGTACTCGGTGACCTCGGTGGACAGCGGCGTGAGGATCACGCCCGCCACCCGCAGGGCGACGAACGTCTCGGCGGCCTCGAGCTCGGCCTCGACGGAGCCGTTGTCGTCGGCGAGCATCATGGCGTAGCCGCGACGGCGCGACTGCTGGCTGATGCCGCTCGCGAGGTCCGCGTAGAAGGAGTTGCGCAGGTCGGACACGAGCACGCCGATCGACCGGCTCACCTGCTGGCGCAGGTTCCGCGCCATCGCGTCGGGCACGTAGCCGAGCGTCTGGGCGGCCCGGCGGACCCGCTCCCGGACGGCGGGGGCGACGTACCCGCGGCCGGTCAGCGCGCGCGACGCCGTCGACCGGGAGACGTCCGCCGCCTCGGCGACGTCCTTGATGGTGGCCCGGCGCCCCGCGGTGGTCATCACGGCACGCGTCCCCGGCGCGACGGCCTCCATGCGTGCTCCCTGACTAGACCTCGACGACGTCCACGAGCGCCTCGGCGTGCTGCCCGAGGTGCAGGTCGCCGATGCTGACGTCGACCGCCAGCCGCCTGCGACGCGCCCCCGGGCCCGTGGGCACCACCTCGAGGTCCAGCTCGGCCTGCCCGGAGGGCGGGAGCGCGACGACGACCTCGTCGGGGTGCGCGCGCCAGCCTAGCGGCAGCACCGGCCGGACCGTCGCCTTGCGGTCCTCGCGGGTCGGGTTGCGGACCGTCACCGTGAAGCGTGCGGGCTCGTCGGCGGGGAGCCGGGAGAGGTAGGGCGTGATGCGCGCCATCTGGCTGTCGGCGCCCAGGTCCAGCTCGTCCAGCGGCAGCAGGTCGTGGTGGATCTCGACGAGCTCCTCGCCCTCCTGGGTGAGCAGGTCCAGGTAGGCGTCGTCGACCCACCGCGGCTCCCAGTGCCCCGTCACCATGACGCCCGGCGCGACCCGGCGGTACAGCGCGGCGCTGTCCCGGTAGTCGGTGATCCGGAACAGGTTCCGGTACTGGTAGTTGAGGACCTCGCGCCGGTTGCCGGGGATGCCCATGCCGTCCTGCTGGTCACCGGTGACGAGCACCCGCACGCCGTCGACCTCGACCTCGAACGCCGCGGCGTACAGGGTGTGGCCGGGCAGCGGGTGCACGGTGATCTCGTACTCGTGCCACGTGAACGACTCGCCGAGCGGCAGGACCCGGTCCACGGGGATCGGGTCGTACCACTGGCACGGCAGGTCGTGGCGGAGCGGGTCGGCGAGGATCGGCGCCACGTTCTCCGGCGCCCAGATCTCGGTGCCCTCGACGTCGCGCAGCAGGTTCATGCCGGCCACGTGGTCGTCGTGGTAGTGCGTGGGCAGCACGACCTCGACGTCCGTGACGCCGTGCTCGCGGCGCAGCGCCGGCAGGGACGCGAGCCACGGGCGCCGGGACGCGCGGTCACCGCCGGACGCGAGGCCCGTCGTCATGTCGTAGCCGTAGTCGATGAGCAGCGCGGCGCCGTCCCGGGAGACCAGGACGTAGGAGCAGGCGTTGCTCGACAGGTTGAGCAGGAAGTGCTCGGTGATCCGCTGGAACGGCTCGACGAGGCGCGTGCGCAGGTCCCACGGCTGGGGGCGGCGCGAGTCGACGTAGCCGCGCATGCGCTGGGCGAGCAGGCCCAGGGCGTGCTGCGGGTCCTCCATCGGGGCGCCGTGCGACGGCAGCAGCAGGTCCAGGTGCTCGTCCATCAGCAGGTAGCACGACAGGACCGTCATCGCGGGCCCCTCGTTCTCGGTGTACGACCACTGGGTCGCGGCGAGCGACCACACCTTCCCGGGCGCGTAGACCAGGTCGCCGGTGAACGCGACGCGCCGGCCGGCGGCCTCGACCACGTACGACACGGAGCCGGTGGTGTGCCCGGGGGTGGGCACGACCTGGACGTCGACCCCGCCGTAGCTGCGGGTCCGGTACTCCGGCACGACGTCGGCGACGGGCACCGGCTCCAGCAGGGAGAACCGGTCCTGGCGGAGGTTGTAGTCGTTGACGACCTGCCGGGTGCGCCACATCTCGTCGACCCGGTCGAACAGGTCCCGCTCGACCGGCGGCACGTGGATCGCGATGCCCGCCGCAACCGCCCGGGGCAGCCCCTGGCCCTGGTCGCGGTGGTGGTGCGTCATGAGGATGTCCGTGATCCGGTCGACGCCCATCTCGTCCAGGTGGTCGAGCACGGCACCGGAGCCGAAGTCGATGGCCACGGCGGTGCGCGTGCCGTCGGCCGCGGGCTGCGGCGCCCGCACGACGTAGACGTGGCAGGTGTCGACGACGCGGAACACCCCGGACGCGACCTCGCTGACGGTGGGGGGCATGACCTTATGGTAACGATTCCAGGCGCGTGCCGACAAGAGAAGTGCTGCTCACGGGCGGTTTCTGGCGGTATGCCCCGTTCCGGCAGGTCAGACGGTCGACCGCTTCACGACCGCACGACGGAGTCGTCGGTCACCGTGCGTCGTACTGCCACGGGTCGACGAGCACCACACCGAGGTCGGCGAAGTCGCTGGTGTTGCGCGTCGCGAGCGCGGCGCCTGCGTGGGCGGCGTGCGCGGCGATCTGCCCGTCCTGCGCAGACGGTTCGCGCCCGGCGGCCCGCGCCCGCGCGCGCAGGAGCGCATGGGCGGCCGCGACATCGCCGTCGTAGGCGAGCACCCGGTCCCCCAAGCCGTCGACGGTGGCGTCGATCTGGGCGGCGAGCCGGTCGCGGCGCTGCCCGGGCGGCAGCAGCTCCAGGCCGAACCGCAGCTCGTGGACCACGAGCGCCGGCATGTGCAGCTCGACGGCGTGCGCGCGCATCCACGCCAGCACCCGCGGGTCCGGCTGGGGCCGGAGCGGCTCGGACCAGACGTTGGTGTCGACGACGATCACAGCGGATCCACCGGGCGGGCCGCGGTTCGCTCCGCCTCGGGCAGGTCGACACCGCCGTGCTCCTCGCGCAGGTCCGCGCTGTCGTCGAGCCACGCCAGGACCGGGTCGGTGTACACGGCGGCCGCCAGGATCGCGCGGGCCTCCGCCTCGACCGACCGGTGGTGACGCTCCGCCAGGGCGCGCAGCCGCTCCTTGACGCCGTCCGGCAGGTTCCGCACGAGCAGCTGAGCCATTCCGCACCTCCTGAGTGATATCAGGCACGATATCACTCGCGGGCGCCGCACCGTGGCGCGCCGGAGTGCCGTCCTTCCTGGCGGTATGCCCCGTTCCGGCCGGTCAGATCGACGAAAGGTGCGGATATCCTCGTGCGCGTGCCGCTGAGCCAGGACGGCCCGACGCCGGGCGCCGCGACACGGGAGGACACTGCTCCGGGCGGCTCCGCCGCCCCGGGCACGCCGGCCCGTGACGACCGCCTCCCCCTCCTCCCCGCCTCCCCGCTCGCGCGGGCCGGCCTGCTCGCGCTCCTCGCCGTCGTCGTCGCGCAGGCGGCCACGGCCGCGGTGATCCCGGCGGCCTCCCGGTCCCTCGGCCTGCCCGACTGGCAGGCGGGTGCGGTGACGTCCGCGTCGGCTGCGGTCGTCGTGCTCACCAGCCCGGCGTGGGGCCGGCGCGCCGGCGTGCGCGGGTCCCGCCGCGTCGTCCTGGTGGGCGTGCTCGGGGCCCTGCTCGGCACGGCGGGCGTCGCGGCGACGCTGGCGGCCGCCGACGTCCTCGACCCCGGGCCCGCCTGGGTGGCTTTGCTGCTGGCGCGCGGCGTGGTCTTGGGCACGGCCGTCGCCGCGGTCGGCCCGGCGGTCCAGGTGCAGCTCGTCGCGGTGTCCCGCTCCGAGGGCGACCGGGTGGCGTGGATCGCACGGGCCGGTGCCGTGCGCAGCGTGGCCACGATGGCCGGCGCCGGGCTCGCCGCGGCGCTGGGTGCCGTCGCGGCCGGCCTGCCGGTGCTCGCCGCGGCCGCGGTGCTGGCCGTCGCGGGCGTCGTCGCGCTGACCGCCGGGCGCCGGGACGCACGCCCGGCGGAGGACGCCGGCCCCCCGGACGTCGACGCGCCGGCGGACCCCGACGGGCCGGCGGACCGCGCGCCCGTCCTGCCCGCATTCGCGACCCTGCGCCGGGCCGGCGTCCGCGCGGCGGTCCTGGCGTCCGCCGGCGTGTTCCTCGCGATGGCCCTCGTCCAGGGCAGCGTCGGGTTCCTCGCGCAGGACCGCTACGACCTGGCCGCCGGACCCGCCACCGCGCTCACCGGGGCGCTGCTGCTCGCCGCCGGGCTGGGCTCGCTGGTCGCCCAGGGGCTGCTGGTGCCGCGGCTCCGCTGGCGTCCGTGGCGGCTGGTCCGGTGGGGCGGCGCCGTCGTGGTCGCGGCGGTGGCGGTGTACGCGGTCCCGGTCCCCCGGCCCGTGCTGCTGGCCGTCGCGCTCGTGTTCGGCGTCGGCGTCGGGGCGGCGGCCGCCGGGTGCACCGCCGCCGCCTCCACGGCCGTCGGCGCCGCGGAGCAGGGCGAGGTCGCCGGGCTGGTGAACGCGGTCAACGCCCTGACCTTCGTCGTCGGGCCGGCGCTCGCGGCCGCCTCGTACGGCTGGCACCCCGTGGTGCCGGCGGCGCTCGCGCTCGCCGCGGGCTCGGCCGCGGTGCTCGTCCGCCCGGGAGCCGTGACGGGGCCGGCCGCGTGACCGGGCCCACCACGACCGTGACCGACGCCGGCGCGGGGGCCGCGCCGCCCGCCCGTCCCGGTGTGCCCCGGGTGCCGTCCTGGTACGTGCCGCGGACGGCGGCGGCTGCGCGGCTGGACCCGGACGCCGCGCTCCAGGTGGTCCACGGCGCCGCGGGCTCCGGCAAGACCCTCCTGCTCGCGTCGTGGGCGCGCGAGGCGCTGCCGGCCGACCGCGCGGTCGTCTGGCTCGACGCCCGCACGGCGCCCTCCGGCGACGGGCTGTGGCCGCGGGTCCTGGAGGCGCTGGCCGACGCCGGCCTGCTCACCGGCGCCCGCGCGGACGAGGCCCGGGCGGCCGTCGTGGACGCGCTGCTCACGCTGGGCGCGCCGGTGCACGTGGTCGTCGACGGCTACGAGACGGTGTCGTCCACCGCCACGGACGAGGAGCTGGTGCACGTCCTGACGCGCGTCGACCGGCTGCGCGTCGCCGTCGCCACGCGGCGGGACCCGGACCGGCTGCTCGCGGCCGCGGGCCTGGGCCTCGACGTCGCCGAGGTGCGGCCGGCGGACCTGCGCCTGGACCACGACGAGGTCGCGGCGGTGCTCGCGCGCGCCGGGCAGGACGGTGCCGCCGCGGCCCCGGTCCGCGCCGCCACCGACGGGATGGCCCTCGCGGTCCGCGCGCTGGCCATCGCGGGGACCCGGGGGACGCTCGACCTGGCGACCGCGCCGCGCGACCGGCTGGTGGCGGTCGCGGCCCAGGGAGTCGTCCTCGGCCTCGACGCCCCGGACGACGACGGCGGCTACCTCGCCGCCGCCCGCCGCGTCGCGGTCACGGAGTCCGTCACCCCCGCGCTGGCCGCCGTGCTGACCGGCGCCCCCGCGGGCGACCTGCTCGCGCGCCTGGAGGCGGACGGGCTCGCGACGTGGCAGGACCGCAGCGGCGACGACGGCGCGGAGCCGGTGCTCACGCTCACCCCGGTGGTGCGGGCGGCCCTGCGCGCGGACCTCGAGCGGGCGGAGCCGGAGGCGGTCCCCGGGCTGCTCCGCGCGGTCGTGGCCTGGGGGCTGGCGGCCCGGCGGTTCTACCCGGCCCTGCACGCGGCGGCGGCGACGGGTGACCTGGACCTCGTGACGGCGACGGTCGTGCGCATCTGGGGCTCCGGTCAGGCGCGCGACGCGGTCGAGACCATCCGCGTGCTGGAGTCCCTGCCCCGGCAGGCGGTCGCCCGGCGCCCGCAGCTCGCGCTGCTGCTGGCGCTGCTGCACAACACCCGGGCGGAGCACCGCGTGCGGGCGCTGGAGTGGTTCGCCGTCGCGGCGGCCGCCGCCGTCTACCACCTGCCGCGCGCCACCACCGCCGAGCGCGTGGTGCTGCGCGCGGGCGAGAGCGTCGCGATGCGCCTGCTCGGGCGCGGGGCGCGGGCCCGGACCGCCGCGCTGGCGGCCCTCGACCACCTCGCGGCCGTGCCGCCCGGCGCCGACCCGGTCGTCGACGGCCTGCGGGGGCTGCTGCACCGCCAGCTCGGCGTGGCGCTCGTCGCGGCGGGCGACGTCGAGCGCGGGCTGGAGGTCGTCGAGGGCGCGCTCGCGCACGAGGAGTCCGGGGCCCTGGGCGTCTTCAGCACCTACAGCCTGCGGGCCGGGTTCCTCGCGGCGCAGGGCGACCTCGCCGCCGCCCGCGACGTCGCCGCGGTGGCCGGGCGCCTGGAGCCGCCGCCGACGCACGAGACGGCGTACCGGCGCTCCACCCTCGACCTCGCGCGCGTGCACCTGGCGATCGAGGAGGGCCGGCTCGAGGACGCGCGGGAGGTGCTGGACGGGCTGGCCGGCGAGCTCCGGACGAACGAGTTCTGGCCCGCCTTCGCCGAGGCCCAGGCCGCGCTGGACCTGCTCGCCGGGCGCCCCGTGCCGGGCGAGGAGGTGCTGGTGCAGGCGCTGCGGCGCGGCCGCCGGGCGCCGGTGACCGCCGCGTGGCGTGCCCGGCTCGCCGCCGCGCGCGCCGTGCTCGCGCTGAGCGGCGGGCAGGCCGAACGCGGGCTGGCGCTCGTCGAGTCGGTGCCCGTGACGCACCCCGCCGCCCGGGTGGCGCGGGGGCGGCTCCTGCTGTCGACGGGGCGCCGCGACGAGGCGCGGGCCCTGCTCGCGGGACCGGACCTGCCCGACGAGGGGCCGCGCCTGCGGGCCGCGCGGCGGTTCCTGCTCGCGGCCGCCTCGGTGCCGGTGCCGGCCGCGGTGCCCGCCGACAGCGGGGACGGGAGCCTCACGAGCCCGCGCGGCGCCGTCGCCGCGCGGGCGCTGCACGAGGCCGCGGCGATCGGCGGCGGCGGCGGCTCCCGCACGGGGTGGGCGCTGGTGAGCCCGGCCGAGCGTGCGGAGCTCGTCCGGCTCGCCGCAGGGGACCCGGTGCTCGGCCCGTTCCTCGACGGGCTCGCGGACCTGCCGGCCCCCGTGCCCGACGACCCGGGCGGCGTCGGCCTCAGCGAGCGGGAGCTCGTGGTGCTCCGGCACCTGGCCGACGGCACGGAGCTCGCCGAGGTCGCCGCGCGGCTCCAGGTCTCGCACAACACGGTGAAGACCCAGGTGCGGACCGCCTACCGCAAGCTGGGGGTGCGCCGGCGCGCGGACGCGGTCGCCCGCGCGCGGGAGCTCGGGCTGCTCTGAGCGGCCCGCCCGAGCCGCCGCCGCGCCCCGCCGGCGACCCGGCTCAGACGGCCAGCACCTGCCCCTGGGCGCGGAGCGCGTCCTGCAGGGCCGCGACGTCCACCGCCTGCACGTCCCGCCCCGACGCGACGGCGTGCGCGGCCGCGAGCCCCGCCGCGTGCCCGAGCATCTGGTACTGCGGCTCCATCCGGACGGACGAGAACGCCACGTGCGACGCCGACACGCACACGGGCACCAGCAGGTTGCGGCAGTCCTCCCACCGTGGGACCAGCGCCCGGTACGGGACCGGGTACGGCGGCACCGGCACCGAGAGGTACCCCTCCGTCACGACCATGCCGACGGGCCGCGGGTGCTCGTGCACCCAGCGCCACGTCCGCTGCACCTCCCGCACGTCCAGGTGGTACGAGCCCATCGCGACCACGTCGTGCCACCGCGCGGGGCGCCGCAGGTCGTGCTCGGTCAGCACGACCTCCCCGACCATGCGGCGGGCCTCGCGGACGTAGAGCTGGTGCGGCAGGTGCCCGGTGTCGGCGAACTCGTCGGCGGGCAGCCCCCAGCGCGCGAGCTCCCGGCGCACCGGGGCCGGGACCGCGGGGTCGTGGGTGAGGAACCAGAGGAAGTCCTGCGCGTGGTGCAGGTGGTGCAGCCGGATCTCCTCGCGCCGGTCCGGGCTCGCGGTCGGGTACTCCCACGCGGAGCCGTCCAGCACGCTCAGCGAGAACGGCCCCAGGGAGTTCCCGTCGGCCTTGCCGCCCGGCAGGTTCGGCTCGAGCCCGAGCAGCCGCCCGGCCTCCGGCACCCGCCCCTCCCGCTCCCAGTGGCGGAACAGGCGCCGCCCCAGCTCCCAGTACGCGTCGTCGTACCCGGCGCGCCGCTCGACCGGGACCCGGTCCGGCGCGGTGGTCAGGCACAGGCGGTACCCGTAGGACATGACGCCGCCGTCCCCCGAGCCGACCGGCGCGAGCGGCCGGTCCCGGACCTGCGGGAGCACCGCGCCCGGGACCTCCCCCGTCGGGTCGTCCGCGAACGGCGACACCCAGCCCGGGAACGCGTGCCGGCCCGGGACGGGCTCCCGGCGGCCGGCCAGCGACTCGCCGTGCAGCGACCGGTCCTCGCGCCCGACCGCGAACGGGACGCCCGCGAGCGCCAGCAGGTCCCCCTCGTAGGTCCCGTCGACGAAGACCCCGCCGGACCAGCGCCGCCCGTCGGCGGTCGTGACGGACCGGATCGCGCCGTCCACGACCTCGGCGGACCGCACCGCCGCGCCGTGCTCCACCCGGATCCGCGGGTGGTCGAGCCAGCGCCGGAAGACGGCCTCCGCGACGTGCGGCTCCGGGCCGGCCCACGTCCCGACCGCGACCCCGTAGTGCGCAGCGACGTCCGCACGGAACCGGGCCGCCATGCCGCCGAGGACGCGGACGTCGCCGACGTCCGTGTAGCCGAGCCCGCCGGACGTCATGCCGCCGACGTGCTGCCCGGGCTCGAGCAGCACGACCGACACCCCCGCCTCCGCCGCCGCGACGGCCGCGCAGACGCCCGCGGAGGTCGCACCGACGACGACGACCTCGGCGTCGGTCACCGCCCGGCCCCCGCGGCACCGGGCAGGGCGCCCGACGCGAGCGCCGCCCGGTACGCCCGCCACCCGTCCGCCACCAGCGCGAGGTCGGCGGGCGTCAGCGGCTCCCCCGACCGGTCGACGCGCTCGGCGTAGTACAGCGCCGGCACCCCGCCCTCGGCCTGCGCGGCGACGTAGTCCCGCCACTGCGCGACGTCGAGCATCGGCCACTGGTCGGTGTCGACCAGGTGGCCGGGCAGCGCGGCGCGGGCGATCGACCGGCGGACCCGCATCTGGTCGGCGAGCGGGACGACGGCCGCGTCGGTGTCCCGCTCCAGCACGTCGTTCAGCCGGACCATGTCGCACACGTCCGCGAACGCCGGGTGCGGGGTGTGCGTCACCACCAGCGCGTCCGGCTTGGCGGCCTTCGCGGCGCGGTACAGGTCGTGCAGCAGCGCGTGCAGCGCCGCGACGCCCCACGGGCCCTCGACCTCCGTCGCACCGTGCCGACGCACGGCGTGCCCGGCGGGTGACCGCTGCGTGAAGTCCACCTTGAACCCGTCCGCGTCGATGCCGTCCGGCCCCAGCAGGTGCGCGACCGTGCGGCGCACCCGCTCCCGGTACGCCGGGCGGGCGGGGTCGACCGCCACCGGGCGCCCACCCGCGTCGACCAGGCACTCGTCGACGGGCAGCCCCTCCGGGTCCCAGGCCTTCCACCACAGCAGCACGCGCTGCCCCGCCGCGTGCCGGGCGGCGACCCACGCGCGCAGGTCCGGCCAGCGCCCGGTGTCGACCTCGCCTGTGCCGTACGCCGCCTGCCACTTGTCGTCGATCACGACCGTCCCGGGCACGACGTCGTGGGCGGCGAGGTGGTCGAGCAGCTCGTCGTACACGTCCTGCCGGGCGAGGTCCGGGGCGATCGGCAGGCCGGGCGGCACGACGGCGGGCCCGAGGTCCTGCAGGTAGTAGGGGTGGGCGGCGGGCTCCCCGGGCAGCGGCGCGCGGGCGCACTGGGCGCCCCACCCGCAGAAGACCGGCTCCGACCACCAGGCGGCCCGGGGCTCCACCGGGCCCTCCGGCGCGCCCGCGGCGACCAGGTCGGCCCGGTGGTCCGCGAGCGCCCGCCACGGGTCGGCGGCGGGACGCAGCACCACCGTGGGGCTGCGCCACGCCCCCGCGACCGTGGTGTGGGCGTCGTGGTCGAGCTCCAGCAGGAACCCGCCGTCCAGCGGCTGGTACCGCAGCTCGGTGAGCCGCAGGTCCGTCACGGGGGCGACCAGCCCGACGGCGAGCCAGGCGCCGCCGGGGACGTCCAGCGCCGACGCTGACCGCTCGCGGCCGAGCACCAGGCACAGCGGCGGCGGCGAGAAGACCGCGTGCAGCCGGCCGGGCGACGCGTCCCCGAGCACGCCGAGGGACGCCGGGGACGCCGCGGGCCGGACCAGGTGCACCGGCTCGGTGGGTGTCGGCACGAACACCGACGCGAACTCCGTCGACGACCGGAACGTCCCGCCGGCGCCGTTGTCCAGCACCGCCCGGCCCCCGAGCAGCCGCACGTCGGTCAGCACGCCGTCGCCCGCGACGTCGACCACCATCTCCAGCCGGTCGGGCAGGCACCGCAGCGTGACGCGGCGGCGGCGCCAGGCGGTGCTCGTCACGTCCAGCCGCACCTCCGCCGCGTCGACCTCCGCCGGCTCCGACCCGACCGCGGTGCCGTCCGGCCGGTGCACCGTCGGGACGCCGACGTCGAGCGACTCGTCCGCCACCCCGACGCGGTCCACCGACGCGAGCAGGCTGAGGTGCGACCAGATCCGCCCGTCGGGGTCCGCGAGCACCGCGCGCGGCGGGTTGGCCCGGACCTGCACCACGTAGGTGTCGGCGACGACGGTGTGGGTGCCGGGTCCGGCGGTGATGCGCATGGTTCCTCGGGGGTCGTGTCGGTTCGAAGGTGGGGCGGCCGGCGCTCAGCCGAAGGGGGCGATGCCGGGCAGCGCGTCGGGCAGCGTCCCGGTGCGGGCGATCCCGGCGTACACGCGCCCGGAGTCCTTCACGGTGCGCCGCCCGGTCGCGTAGTCGACGTGCACCAGCCCGAACCGCGGCCGGTAGCCCAGCGACCACTCGAAGTTGTCGAGCAGCGACCAGTGCAGGTACCCGATCACGGGCGCGCCGCCGTCGATCGCCTCGTGCACGGCGCGCAGGTGGCCGAGCAGCAGCTCGGTGCGCCGCACGTCGTGCACCCGGCCGTCGTGGGTGGGCGCGTCGCCGAACACGCCGCCGTTCTCGGTGATCATCAGCGGCGTGCCGGGGTGGTCGCGGTGCAGCCGCAGCAGCAGGTCGCGCAGGGCGTCCGGGACGATCTCCCAGCCCTCGTCGGTGCGCGGGACGTCGCGGCCCGGGCCGACCACCTGCCACGGGAACGGGCGGTCCGGCCCCGCGGGGGCCGCCGCCATGACGCGGCGCGTGTAGTAGTTGATGCCCAGGAAGTCCTGCCGGCCGCCGATCCGGTCCTCGTCGCCGTCGCGGACCACGTCGTCCAGCGAGGCCCCGAGCGCCCGCTCGTAGTGCGCCCGCGTGTCGGCCGGGTACCCGCGGCCCGCGAGCGGGTCCAGGTACCAGCGGTTCACGTACCCGTCGGAGCCCCACGCGGCGGCCGCGTCCTCGTCCGAGTCCGTCGCGGGGTCGCACGGGAACAGGCTGAGCGCGCAGCCGGTGCGGGCGCCGGGCACCCGGGCGTGGATCGCGTCGGCGGCGGCCCCGTGGCCGAGCAGCACGTGGTGCCCGGCCCGGACGGACGCCGCGAGGTCCGCGACCCCCGGGGCGTGCAGGCCGAGCTGGTAGCCGAGCAGCTGGACGATCCACGGCTCGTTCTGCGTGATCCACCACCGCACCCGGTCGCCGAGGCGCTCCGCCACCGCGTCGGCGTACTCGGCGAACGCGTCGACGCTGCCGCGCCCGGCCCACCCGCCGTCGGCCATGAGCGCCTGCGGCATGTCCCAGTGGTTCAGGGTGAGGACCGGCTCGACCCCGCGGTCCAGGAGGGCCTCGACGAACCGCTCGTAGTGGTCCAGGCCGCGGCTCTCGACGCGTCCCCGCCCCTCGGGCACCACCCGCGACCACGCCACGGAGAACCGGTAGGCCCGCAGCCCGAGCTCCTCGACCAGGTCGACGTCATCGCGCCACCGCCGGTAGGAGTCGCACGCGCGCGAGCCGTCGCCGCCGCCCTCGACCGCTCCCGGGCGCGCGGCGAACTCCTCCCAGACCGACCGGCCGCGGCCGTCGGCGTCGAGGCTGCCCTCGATCTGGTAGGCGGACGTGGCGGCGCCCCACAGGAAGTCGGGCGGGAACGTGACGGTCACGGGTGCAGCCCCTCCTGCCTCTTATACACACCTGACGCTGCCGACGAAGGCCCGGGGGGCGCCCCCGCCGCGCTCCGCGTCCGTCGCACAGAG
>NZ_CABEGA010000024.1 GCF_901521055.1 Cellulomonas hominis
CGTGCGTGTTTCCTCACCGTAGCCCGGCTCCGCCGACTGCCACCCGTACCCGTCGGCGGGCGGGGCGGGGTGCTGGGTGGACCCGGCGGCGGGCGGCGCGTCGAGCAGGGCCCGCAGCGCCAGGACGTGCGGCGGCGTGACGCGCCGCTCCCGCAGCGCCCGGGGCAGGTCGCGCACGGCGGCGGCGAGCCCGCGCCGGCCGGCGGGGGTCCGGGCGGCGGAGCGCGCGTCGCGGGCGACGTCCCGCCACGGGAGCCGGAGGATCGCGGTGAGCAGGTGCGAGCGGGTCGCGGCCGTCACGCGCGCCCCCGGGCTGTGCCGGCGCGGCGAGGGGTGGTGGTGGACCACGGCCTGCGGTGCGTGCACGATCGCGTGCCCGGCGGCGGCCAGGTCGAGCGCGAGCCGCTCCTCCTCGCCCGGGAACCGCACGACGTCGTCGAACCCGCCGGCGGCGAGGAACGCGTCGCGCCGGACGATCGCGGCGCACGCCATGAACCCGAGGGCGGTGGGCAGGTCCGTCCGCGGCGGCCGCGGCAGCGGGGACGTCGCGAGGACGTCGTTGAACGGGTCCGGCCGCTCCTGCGGCCCGACCAGGACGCGGGCCTGGACGACGGCGACGTCCGGGTCGGCGTCCAGCACGTCGGCGACGAGCGCGAGCGACCCGGGCGCCCACCACGAGTCGTCGTCGGCGAACGCGACGTAGGGCGTCTCCGCGAGGCGCACGCCGAGGGTCCGGGCGGCGGCGCCCAGGTTGCGCCCGGCCTCGACGACCCGCACGTGGGGGTGCGCCGCCCGGACGGCGGCCGCGGTGCCGTCGGTGGAGCCGTTGTCGACCAGGATCACGGGCGCGCGGTGCCGGCCGAGGGACTGCACGAGCTCGTCGCGCCGGTCGCGGCTCATCACCACGACCGTGACGCGCGCGTCCTCCACCCCCGGCCCGGGTCGCTCCTCGTCCGTCACGCTGCCTGTCTACCGCCGGAGCAGGTGCGGCGCGACCGCTCGGGGGGCCCCGCGCCTACGGATCGACCAGGAGGACGCGCAGGTCGCGCGGCCCGTGCACGCCCTCGACGCGCACGAGCTCGATGTCGCTGGTCGCGCTCGGACCGGAGATCCACGTCTGGGGCCGCTCCGGGTGCGCGCCGAGGACGGCCACGGCGTCCGGCACGCCGGCGACGACCTGGCCGGCGCGGACGACGCACAGGTGCCGGTCGGGCAGCAGCGTGAGCACCCGCCGGCCCTGGTCCGGCGCGGCGTCCAGCACGATCGTGCCGGTCTCCGCCACCGCCACCCGGCAGGCCGTGAGCACCGCGCCGACCCCGTCCAGGTCGGCGTGCGTGAGCGGCGCGTCCGGGTCGTCGACCCGCACGCCGACCCGGCCGTCGAGGGCCGCGACCCACGCGGGGTCCAGCCCCGGGGGGACGGCGACGGACCCGGCACCGGCGAGCTGGGCGGCGACGGCGGCGGGCAGGTCCGCCGCCGTGCACCGGACGACGGTGGCGCGGTAGTCCTCGAGGCGGTCCACCAGCCGGTCGACCAGCGCCGCGTCGCCGGCCGCCGCGAGGGAGCCCGCCCGCCGGTACGCGCGCTCGACAGGGGCCGGGGCGGAGGGCGCACCGGGCGCACCGGGCGCACCGGGCGCACCAGGCTCAACCGGCCTGCCCAGCGCCGCCCGCACCCGCGCGAGCACCTCGTCCCGCGCGTCGCTCACGGCCGCGCTCCCCCGCGCCGCCGCCGCGTCCGCGCGGCCCACGAGTCCCGGAACGTCCGACCGGGCAGCGCGGGCGTGTCCCGGCTGGCGGTCCACAGGGACGCGGGCCAGGGCAGCCGCCGGAACCTGTGGCCCCCGGTGAGCCGTCCGGCGAGGGCGAGCGCGCGACCGGCCCACCGGAACCGGGCCCCGCCGGACAGGGCGACCGCGGCGACGGACATCGCGGCGGTCACGGCACCGGGCGCCGCACGGCCCTCCGGGTGGGTGGCGCGCTCGCGCAGGTGCACGAGGGCGGACGGGATGTCGATCTTCACGGGGCAGGCGTCGAAGCACGCCCCGCACAGCGACGACGCGAACGGCAGGGTCGCGGTCGGGTCGTGCGGGTCGTGGGCGCCGCCGGGCTCGCCGAGGCCGAGCAGCTGCGGGGTGAGGATCGCGCCGATCGGCCCCGGGTACACCGAGCCGTAGGCGTGCCCGCCGGTGCGTTCGTACACGGGGCAGACGTTGAGGCAGGCGGAGCACCGGATGCAGTGCAGGGCCTGGCGCCCGACGTCATCCGCGAGCGCCCGGGTGCGGCCGTTGTCCAGCAGCACCAGGTGGAAGTCCTGCGGGCCGTCGCCCGGTGTCACGCCGGTCCACATCGACGTGTACGGGTTCATCCGCTCGCCGGTGGACGACCGGGGCAGCAGCTGGAGGAACACCTCCAGGTCCTCGAACGTCGGGAGCACCTTCTCGATGCCCATGACGGTGATCAGCGTCCGCGGGAGCGTGAGGCACATCCGCCCGTTGCCCTCGGACTCGACGACCGCGACGGTGCCGGTGTCGGCGATCGCGAGGTTCGCCCCGCTGATCGCCACGTCCGCGCGCAGGAACCGGGCGCGCAGGTGCGCCCGGGCCGCCTCGGCGAGCGCGCGCGGGTCGCTGGTGAGTCCGTCGGGGGCGTCGCCCATCCGGTCGGTGAAGATCTGCCGGATCTCGTCGCGGTTGCGGTGGATCGCGGGCACGAGGATGTGCGACGGCAGGTCCCCGGCGAGCTGCACGATGAGCTCGGCCAGGTCGGTCTCGGTCGCCTCGATCCCGTGCTGCTCCAGGTGCTCGTTCAGGCCGATCTCCTGGGTGGCCATGGACTTCACCTTGACCACCTCGCGGGCCCCGGCGGCCTGGACGATGCCGGTGACGACGCGGTTCGCCTCGGCGGCGTCCCGGGCCCAGTGCACGGTCCCGCCGCGCGCGGTGACGGACTCCTCCAGCTGCACCAGCAGCTCGGGGAGCCGGGCCATGACGTCGGCCTTCACGGCGGACCCGGCGTCCCGCAACGCCTCCCAGTCGGGCAGCTCGCCGGTGACCGCGACGCGCTTGTCCCGGATGGTCCGGGTCGCGCGCCGCAGGTTCGTCCGCAGCTGCCCGTCGGCCAGGGTGACGTCGGCGGCGTCGGGGAACGTCGGCCCCCACCGCAGCGGGTCGTCCGGGTGCGCGGCGGGCTTCGGCGCGACGACGGGCATCCCGAGGTCCACCCTCATCGCCCCGCCACCCGTCGCAGCCCGCGCCGCGCGCGTGCGGGCCGGGGCTCCCACGGCCGCTCCGCGGTCGACGCGAGGATCTCCGCGAGGTGCACGGCGTGCGTCCCCCCGCCGGTCCGGCGCAGCGCCCCGTCGATGTTCATCAGGCACGACCAGTCCCCCGCGGTCAGCACCTCCGCGCCCGTGGACCGCACGGCGGCGACCTTGTCCTGCACCATCGCGGAGGACGTCGCGGAGTTCTTCAGCGCGAACGTCCCGCCGAACCCGCAGCACTGGTCGGCGTCGGGCAGGTCGACCAGCTCCAGCCCGTCCACCGCCCGCAGCAGGCGCGTCGGCCGGTCGCCGACGCGCAGCAGCCGCAGCGAGTGGCAGGTCGGGTGGTAGGTGACGGTGTGCGGGAAGTGCGCGCCGACGTCGGTGACGCCCAGCACGTCGACCAGCAGCTCCGTGAGCTCGTAGGTCCGGGCGGCGACGCGGCCGGCGGCGTCCGCGAGCGCCGGGTCGCCGTGCCGGCGGGCGACGTCGGCCTGCTGGTGCCGGGTGGACCCGACGCAGGACCCGGACGGGGCGACGACCGCATCCCACTCCCCGTCGAGCACGGGCGCGAACGTCCGGACGTGGTTGCGGACGACGCCGACGGCCTCGGGCGCGTAGCCGGTGTTGACGTGCATCTGCCCGCAGCACGCCTGGCCCGCGGGGACGTCGACCTCGTGGCCGAGCCGCTCCAGGAGCCGCACGGTCGCGGCCGCCGCGCCCGGGAACAGCGTGTCGACCAGGCAGGTGGTGAACAGCGCGATCCGCATGCCGGTCAGCCTCGCACCAGGTCGGGGGTGGTCGCGATGCGGGGCGCCGCGGCCAGCCGCCGCTCGGCCCGGTCCCACGCCGCGTCGTCTGCCGCGGCGCCGGGCTCGTACCGCACGACGTCCACGGAGGCCCGGACCACCTCGCGGATCGCGGGCAGACCGCCGTCGAGCGCGCCGAGCCCCCAGGCCTGCACGAGCAGGTTGCCGAGCGCGGTCCCCTCGGCGGGCCCGGCGACGATGGGCAGCCCGGTCGCCTGCGCGGTGAGCCGGCACAGCAGCGCGTTCCGGCTGCCGCCGCCGACCACGTGCACGACCTCCACGCGCCGCCCGGCCAGGTCGGCGACGGTCCGCACGGCCCGGCGGTACGCCAGGGCGAGCGAGTCCAGCACGCACCGCACCACCGCGGCCGGGTCCTCGGGCACCGGCTCGCCCGCCGCCCGCGCGAGGTCCGCGATCCGTCGCGGCACGTCCCCCGGCGCGAGCAGGGACGGGTCGTCCACGTCGACCACCGTGCGCAGCGCGGGCACGTCCGCCGCGGCGGCGAGCAGGGCCGGCAGGTCGACCGCGTCCCCGCGCTCGGTCCAGGTGCGGACGGACTCCTGCAGCAGCCAGAGCCCGGCGACGTTCCGCAGGTACCGGACGGTGCCGTCGACGCCCAGCTCGTTGGTCACGTTCGCGGCCCGGCTCGCCTCGGTCCGCACCGGTGCGTCCAGCTCCAGCCCGACGAGCGACCAGGTCCCGGACGAGATGTAGGCCGCGGTCGACGGGTCGGCCAGCGGCACGGCGGCGACCGCCGAGGCGGTGTCGTGCGAGCCGACCGTCACCCACCGCGTCCCGGCGAGGCCGAGGTCGTCCGCCACCGCCTGCTGCACGGGCCCCAGCACGGTGCCCGGCTCGACGAGCGGCGCCAGCAGCGCGCCGACGTCGCGCCCCGCCGCCGCGGACGCCGCGGCCAGCACCTCCGGGGACCACCGCCGAGTCCCGGCGTCCAGCAGGCCGGTGGTGGACGCGTTGGTGACCTCGGTGACGTGCTCGCCCGTCAGCCAGCTCCCGAGCAGGTCCGGCACGAGCAGCAGGGACCGCGCGGCCCCGAACGAGGCGTCCCCTGCCGCGGCCGCGAGCTGGAACGCCGTGTTGAACGGCTGCACCTGCACCCCGGTGACGGCGTAGTGCCGGGCGGGGTCGAGGTGCCGGAAGAACCGCTCGGGGGCGCCCGCGGTGCGCGCGTCGCGGTAGTGCACGGGGTCGCCGAGCAGGCGCCCGCCGGCGTCCAGCAGGCCGTAGTCGACCGCCCAGGTGTCGACGCCGACGGACGCGACCGGCCCGTGCTCGCGCGCCGCCGCCCGGAGCCCGGATCGCACGCCGGACCAGAGCCCGAGCAGGTCCCAGTGCAGGGTGGTCCGGCCGCCGGCCACGACCGGGACGGGCGTGTTCGGGAACCGGGCCGTCTCGGTGGCGACCAGCCGGCCGTGCTCGAGGCGGCCCGCGAGCACCCGGCCGCTGGACGCGCCGAGGTCGACCGCGGCGACAGTGGGGCCGGTCATGTCAGCGCAGGAACGCGGCAGCGACGCCGGAGTCCACCGGCACGTGCAGCCCCGTGGTCTGGACCAGGTCCGGGCCGGTCAGCGCGACCACCGCGGCGGCGACGTGCTCGGGCAGCACCTCGCGCTTCAGCAGGGTCCGCTGCGCGTAGTACGCGCCGAGCTCGGACTCCGGGACGCCGTAGGTCGCGGCGCGCTGGGCCCCCCAGCCGCCGGCGAAGATGCCGGAGCCGCGCACGACGCCGTCGGGGTTGACGCCGTTGACCCGGATGCCGTGCGCGCCGAGCTCGGCGGCGAGCAGCCGGACCTGGTGCGCCTGGTCGGCCTTGGTCGCGGAGTACGCGATGTTGTTCGGGCCCGCGAACAGCGAGTTCTTCGACGCGATGTAGACGATGTCCCCGCCCATGCCCTGCGCGACCATCGCCCGGGCGGCCTCCCGCGACACGAGGAACGACCCGCGGGCCATGACGTCGTGCTGCAGGTCCCAGTCGCGGGCCGTCGTCTCCAGCAGCGGCCTGGAGATGGACAGGCCGGCGTTGTTCACCACCAGGTCGACCCCGCCGAACGCGAGGACCGTGGCCCGGACCAGCTCCGCCACGGCCTCCTCGGACGTGACGTCGGCGTGCACCGCGACCGCGACGTCCGGGCCGCCGAGCTCGCCGGCGACCTGCTGCGCGGCCTCGAGGTTCACGTCGGCGACGACCACGCAGGCGCCCTCGGCGGCCAGCCGCTCCGCGATCGCCTTCCCGAGGCCCGACCCGCCGCCCGTGACGACCGCGACCCGCGTGGCGAGCGGCTTGGGCTTCGGCATCCGCGCGAGCTTGGCCTCCTCCAGCGCCCAGTACTCGATGCGGAACTTCTCGGCCTCGTCGATGGGCGCGTACGTGCTGACCGCCTCGGCGCCGCGCATGACGTTGATCGCGTTGACGTAGAACTCGCCGGCGACCCGCGCGGTCTGCTTGTCCTTGCCGAACGAGAACATCCCGACGCCGGGCACCAGCACGATCGCGGGGTCCGCCCCGCGCATCGGCGGGCTGTCCGGGGTCGCGTGCCGCTCGTAGTACGCCCGGTAGTCCTCGCGGTAGGCGGCGTGCAGCTCCCGCAGGCGCGCGACGACGTCCTCGACCGGCGCGTCCGCGGGGAGGTCGACGACCAGCGGGGAGACCTTCGTGCGCAGGAAGTGGTCGGGGCACGACGTGCCGAGCGCCGCCAGCCGGCCGAGCTCCGCCCGCGACAGGAAGTCCAGCACCACGTCGGAGTCGGTCAGGTGCCCGACCTGCGGGCGGTCCGTCGACGCCAGCCCGCGGACCACCGGGGCCAGGGCCGCGGCCCGCGCCCGCCGCTCCGCCTCGGGCAGCGCCTCGTACCCCGGTCGCAGGTCGCCGAACGGGTGCCGGCCGTCCGCCGCGAGGGCCGCGGTGCGCTCCTCGATGAACCGCTCGGCGGTCCGGATGATCTCGAGCGACCGGGCCTCCGCCTCGTCCGACGTGTCGCCCCACGCGGTGATGCCGTGCCCGCCGAGCACGCAGCCGACGGCCTGCGGGTTCTTCTCCTTGACCGCCGCGATGTCGAGGCCCAGCTGGAAGCCCGGCCGGCGCCACGGCACCCACACGACCGCGTCGCCGAAGACCTCCGACGTCAGCGCCTCGCCGTCGGCGGCCGTCGCCAGCGCGATCCCGGCGTCCGGGTGCAGGTGGTCCACGTGGGCGGCGTCCACCAGGCCGTGCATGGCTGTGTCGATCGACGGCGCCGCCCCGCCGCGGCCGTGCAGGCAGTAGTCGAAAGCCGCGACCATCTCGTCCTCGCGGTCGACCCCCGGGTAGACGCCGGCGAGCGACCGGAGCCGGTCCAGGCGCAGCACGGCCAGGTTCTGCTCGGTGAGGGTGCCCAGGTCGCCCCCGGAGCCCTTCACCCACAGCAGCTCGACCGGGCCGCCGGTGACCGGGTCGGTCGCGGTGCCCTTCGCGGACGTGTTGCCGCCGGCGTAGTTGGTGGTGCGGGGGTCGGCGCCGAGCCGGCGGGACCGGGCGATCAGGTCGGCGGCAGCGGGGTGGGTCATGCGAGGTGTCCTTCCGGGACGGGGGGTCAGTACGGCGGTGGGTGCGGCGGGCGGGAGCGGCGCTCAGGCGCCCCAGCCGGCCTGGGTGCCGCCGACGCGCTCCTCGGTGATGCGCGCGAGGTAGCCGGACGCCGCGAACGCGCGCATCGGGTCCTCGGGCAGGCCGCGCTCGGCCCGCCACGCGGCGAGCATCGGGCGGACGTCGGTCCAGAACGCGTCCATCAGCACCTGGTTCGCGGCGAGCACGTCGGCGGACCGCTGCGCGGCGTCGAGCGCCTCCCGGTCGATGAGGAGGACCTTGGCGAGCGCCTCCTGCACGTTCAGCACGGACCGGATCTGGCCGGGGATCTTGTCCTCGATGTTGTGGCACTGGTCGAGCATCAGCGCGAGGTCCGACCCGGGCGCCAGGCCGCCGCCGCGCTCGACCTCGGCGAGGATCCGGAACAGCTGGAACGGGTCGGCGGCCCCGACGATGAGGTCGTCGTCGGCGTAGAACCGCGAGTTGAAGTCGAACGCGCCGAGCCGGCCGAGCCGCAGCAGCTGCGCGACGATGAACTCGATGTTGGTGCCCGGGGCGTGGTGGCCGGTGTCGAGGCACACCACGGCCCGCTCCCCCAGCGCGACCACGTGCGCGTACGCCGTGCCCCAGTCCGGGACGTCCGTGTGGTAGAACGCCGGCTCGAACAGCTTGTACTCCAGCACCAGCCGCTGCTCCGGCCCGAGCTGCGCGTAGATCTGGGCGAGCGACTCGGCGACGGCGTCCTGCCGGGCGCGGATGTCGTCCTGCCCCGGGTAGTTCGTGCCGTCCGCCAGCCAGATCTTCAGGTCGCGCGAGCCCGTCGCGGCCATGATCTCCAGGCACTCGAGGTGGTGGTCGACCGCCTTGCGGCGCACGCCCGGGTCCCGGGAGGCCAGCGACCCGAACTTGTAGGTCTCCTCCTGGAACGTGTTCGAGTTGATCGTCCCGAGCTGCACGCCCTGGTCCTGCGCGTACCGGCGCAGGGCCGCGAAGTCCTCGACGCGGTCCCACGGGATGTGCAGGGCGACGGTCGGGGCCGCGCCGGTGTACCGGTGCACCTGGGCGGCGTCGGCGATCTTCTCCTGGACCGTCCGCGGCGTGCCCGCGGACGGGAACACCCGGAACCGGGTGCCGGAGTTGCCGAACGCCCAGGAGGGCAGCTCGATGTGGGTGCGGCCGAGGACGTCCAGGACGTCGGCGGTGGTGGCAGTGGGTTCCACGGGGTTCTCCGATCTGGCGAGCGTGCGCTCAGCCCTTGACGGCGCCGGCCGTCATGCCCGCGACGATCCGCCTGTTGAAGAACAGGAACATCACCAGCGGCGGGATCGTGATCAGCAGGATGTTGGTGAAGAGCAGGTTGTACTGGGTGGAGTACTGGCTCTGGAAGTTGTAGAGCGTGAGCTGCACGGTGGCGTTCTCGTCCCCGGGCAGGAAGTACAGGGGGTTCGCGAAGTCGTTGAAGATGGCCACCGACTGGACCACGACGACCGTGATGATCACCGACTTCAGCAGCGGCAGGATCACCCGGAAGAACAGCCGCACCGGGCCGGCGCCGTCGATGATCGCGGCCTCGTCCAGGTCCCGCGGGATCGTGGAGACGAAGGCCCGGATCAGCAGCACGACGAACGCCATGCCGAACGCCACCTCGACCAGGATCAGGCCGATCATCGTCCGGAACAGCCCCATGCCCTGCAGCACCCAGATGGTCGGCACCACGGCCGGCGGGATGATCAGCCCGGACAGGATGAGGAAGTCGACCAGCGGGTTGATCCGCGACTTCCGGCGCTGCAGCACGAACGCCACCATGGAGCCGAGCACCACGAGGATCGTGACGCTCGCGACGGTGAGGATCGTCGAGTTGATGAAGGCGATCACGAGCATGTAGTCGCGCGCCTCGAACACCGCCCGGACGTTCTCGACGATGGCCCACTCGCTCGGCCACGAGAAGTCCAGCAGCCGCGCCTCCTCGGTGGTCTTGCCGGCCGTGAGGAAGATGAACAGGAACGGCACGACGAACAGCACGGTGGTCAGCACGATGCCCACGCCGCCGAGCAGCCAGGCCCCGGGGCGCCTCACAGGTTCACCTCCCGCCGGTTGAAGAACCGGGACAGCGGGAACGCGATCGCGGCGACGACGAGGAACAGCACGACGTTGCCGGCGGTCGACAGCCCGTAGAACCCGGCCTGGTACTGCTTGTAGATGACCGACGCGATCGTGTCGGAGGTGAACCCGGGGCCGCCGCGCGTCATCGCCCAGATCAGGTCGAACGACCGCAGGCCGCCGATCAGCGACAGCAGGATCACCGTCGAGGTCGCGGGCATCGACAGCGGCAGGATGATGCTGCGGAACTGCTGCCACCACCCCGCGCCGTCGACCTTCGCGGCCTCGAAGTACTCCGCCGGGATGGACACGATGCCGGCGATGTAGATGACCACCGCGAGCCCGAGCCCCTTCCAGACGTCGACCGCGGCGACGGACAGCAGCGCCAGGTCAGGGTCCACGAGCCACGCGGGCCCGTCGATCCCGACGGCGGCGAGCACCTGGTTGATGAGGCCCTCGGTCGGGTTCATCAGCACCTGGAACGTCAGCCCGACGCCGATGGTGGAGACCAGCACCGGGAAGAACACCACGGACCGCAGGTACCCGCGGGCGATGATCGGGGCGGTGAGCAGCAGCGCCAGGGCCATGCCGAGCACGACCTTGCCGACCGACGTGACGACGCCGAAGACGAGCGTGTTCGTCAGGCCCTTGACCAGCGCGGGCTCGCGGAAGAACTGCTGGAAGTTGCCGAGCCCGATGAACTCGGAGTCGAAGATCGTCCAGCGCGTGAGGCTGAAGTAGAACGAGGCGAACGTCGGCACCACGAACAGCACGCCGAACACGACGGCGGCGGGCACGTAGAACCACAGCGGGTACGTCCGCCGGGCGTAGCCGCGGTGCGCGACCTTCGGCCGCCGGGTGGTCACCGCCCGCGCCGCGGCGGCGGCCTGCGGGGAGGTGGGGGTGGTGGTCGTCATCGAACCGCCCTTTCCGTGAGAGGACCGGCCGGGCCCCGGCGAGCGGGGCCCGGCCGGTGAGGTCACCAGCCCTCGAGGCCGAGCTGCTGGGCCTGCTTCTTCACGTCCTCGTCGTAGAGGGCGGCGCCGTCGGCGGCGGAGCGGATGCCGGAACCGACCTCGACCATGATCTGCTCGAGCGCCGGGCCCTTCACCGGGGACAGGAACTCCAGCGCCGGGCTGGTGTTGCCCGCCGTGAAGTACGCCGTCATGTCGTCCACCGCGGCCGGCAGGTCGTCGGGCACCGTGCAGCCCTCGATCTGGTACGGCCCCGACGGCGGCATCGCGGCGGTCTGCGCGTCGCAGCCCTCCGGCGACACCAGGAACTCGAGGAACTGCTTCGCCGCGTCGAGCTTCTCGCCCTCCGTGGACTTCGGGATGTAGATGCCGCCGGTGGGCCACACCGTCAGGCCGTTCTTCTCGGCGTCGGTGCCGGGCAGCGCGAAGAAGCCGACGCTCTCGGCCGCCTCCGGGTTCGCGGCGACCATCGGGCCGATCGAGAACGTGAGCATCGGGTAGTGCGCGCCGGCACCGGTGGCGACGTGGTCGAGCCCCGCCTCGTTCTTGATCGACGCGAAGTCGCTGTTCAGGTACCCGGCGGACGCGACGTCCTCCATGTGCTGGAAGCCGGCGAGCGCGGGCTCGTCCACGTACTTCGCCTCGTTGGCGGTGTACTGCTCGGCCCAGTCCGGGTTCTCGGCGAGCACGTTGTGGAAGTCCGCCAGCAGCAGGATCTGGGACGTCCACGTGTCCTGGAAGGTCTGGACCACGGGCGCGATGCCCGCCGCCTTGATCTTCTCGTTGTTCGCCATGAACTCGTCCCAGGTGAGCGGCACCTCGAGACCCAGGTCGGCGTAGACGTCCTTGTTGTAGAGGATGCCGCCGGCGCTGGCCTGGCCCTGCGGGGCGCCGTAGTAGTCGTCGCCGCTCTGCACGGCCTGCAGGAACGAGTCGTCGACCAGGTCCATCCAGGGCTCGTCGGTGAGGGGCACGAGGTTGCCCGCCGGGTCGAGGGCCTGCAGCAGCGAGCCGGAGTTGTACTGGAACAGGTCCGTCATGTCCCCGGTCGCGAGCCGCGTCTTGAGCACGTTGTCGCCCTCGGAGCCCTGCGGACGGGTCTCCATCTCGACGGTGATGTCCGGGTGCTCCTCGGTGAACGCGTCGATGACGCCCTGCATCGGGACCATCGACTGCTCGGAGTTGTCGATCAGCAGCGAGAGCGTGATGCCGTCGCCGCTGTCGTCGTCGCTGGATCCCAGGCTGCCCGCGGAGCACGCGGTCAGGGCGAGGCCGCCCACCGCGAGCAGGGACACCACGCGCAGGCGGCGCGCGGGGGATGACGTGTTCATCAGACCTCCATTGGTCGGACGGGCCCTCGGGGACGGGCCGGCTGAGGGGAACGCTTGTGGAACGTTTCAACAGCGGATGCTCGGAAACCTAGATGGGCCCTTGGTCCCACGTCAAGGGCTCGTGACCGAACCGTGTCCTCCTGCTCTCGTGCCCGCTCGCCCGGGGTGCGGATGAATCGATTCGACCCCGGTCCGGTCGCGACCGCGAGGACCGCGCGCGACAGTGGAGGCATGCCCAACCGCCTCGCCCGCAGCACCAGCCCCTACCTGCGCCAGCACGCCGAGAACCCCGTCGACTGGTACGAGTGGGGCGACGAGGCCTTCGCCGAGGCGCGGCGCCGCGACGTGCCGCTGCTCGTCTCCGTCGGGTACGCCGCGTGCCACTGGTGCCACGTGATGGCGCACGAGTCCTTCGAGGACCCGGGGGTCGCCGCGGTGATGAACAGCCGGTTCGTCAACGTCAAGGTCGACCGCGAGGAGCGCCCCGACCTGGACGCCGCCTACATGGCCGCGACCCAGGCGATGACCGGGCAGGGCGGCTGGCCGATGACGGTGTTCGCGACCCCCGAGGGCGACCCGTTCTTCTGCGGCACGTACTTCCCGCCCGTGCCCGTCGGCGGGCGGCCCTCGTTCCCGCAGGTGCTCGACGCCCTGTCCCGCGCGTGGCGGGAACGGCGCGACGAGGTGCGCGGCGGGGCGGCGGAGCTGCTGGCCGCGCTCGGCGGGGGCGCGGCGCCGGCTCACCCGCACGACGGCCGGGCCGCGGCCGACGGGGAGGCCGGGCACGCCCACGACCCGCAGGCGGACGACGCCGCCGCGCTGGACCTCGACGCGGTGCGCCAGGTGTCCGACCTCGCGGTGTCCGCGCTGGCCGGGACGTACGACGCCGAGCAGGGCGGGTTCGGCGGCGCACCGAAGTTCCCGCCGTCCACCACCCTGGAGTGGCTGCTGCGCCGGCACGCGCGCACGGGCGACGCCCAGGCCCTCGCGATGGCCGAGGGCACGCTGGAGGCGATGGCCCGCGGCGGCATGGCGGACCAGGTGGGCGGCGGGTTCGCACGGTACGCCGTCGACGCCACGTGGACGGTGCCGCACTTCGAGAAGATGCTCGAGGACAACGCGATGCTGCTGCGCGTGTACGCGCACTGGTGGCGCCAGACCGGCTCCCCGCTCGCGCGCCGGGTCGTCGAGGGCACCGCGGACTGGCTGCTGCGGGACCTGCGCACGCCCGAGGGCGCGTTCGCGTCGTCGCTCGACGCGGACACCGACGGGGTCGAGGGCGCGACCTACGTGTGGACGCCCGCCACCCTGGTCGAGGCGCTCGGCGAGGAGGACGGCACGTGGGCAGCCGAGCTGTTCGGTGTCACCGACGCGGGGACGTTCGAGGCCGGGACGTCCGTGCTGCAGCTCCGTGCCGACCCGCCCCCGCAGGACGAGATCCGGTTCGAGCGCGTCCGCCGCACGCTGCTCGCGGCACGGTCGCGGCGCCCGCAGCCGGGCCGGGACGACAAGGTGGTCGCGGCCTGGAACGGGCTCGCGGTCGCCGCGCTCGCCGAGGCCGGCGCGATGCTCGAGCGGCGCGAGTGGGTGTCCGCCGCGGTCGACGCCGCGCGGGTCCTGGACGAGGTGCACACGCTGGCCGGCGGCGACGGCCTGGTCCGGCTCGTGCGGGCCTCGCGCGACGGGGCCGTCGGCACCGCACCCGGCGTGCTGACCGACTACGCCGCCGTCGCGGAGGGCTTCCTGGTGCTCGCGGGCGTCACGGGCGACCCGGGCTGGTCGCAGCGCGGCTCCGCGCTGCTCGACACGGTGCTCGCCCGGTTCCGCGCGCCGGCGCACGGGTTCCGCGACACCGCCGACGACCAGACCGACCCGGTCGTCGCGCGGCTCTCGGGCCGCCCCGACGTCACGGACGGCCCCTCGGCGGGCGGGCAGTCGGCGGCGGCGGGCGCCCTGCTGGCCCGCGCCGCGCTGACGGGCTCCGCGACCGACCGCCGCGCCGCCGAGCTCGCCCTCGCCGGCCCGCTGTCCCTCGCGCACCGGCACCCCCGGGCCGTCGCCTGGGCGCTGGCCACCGCCGAGGCCGTGCTGGACGGCCCGCGCGAGGTGGCCGTGCTCGGGCGCGCCGACGACCCCGGGCGGGTCGCGCTGGTCCGCACCGCGGTCCGCTCCCCCGCGCCCGGCCTCGTCCTCGCGCAGGGCGACCCGGACGAGGTCGCGGGGTCGCCGGCGGCCGTGGGGCTGCTCCGGGACCGTCCGCTCGTCGGCGGGCGCGCGGCGGCCTACGTGTGCAGGGGCTTCGTCTGCGACCGCCCGACGACGGACCCGGGCGCCCTCCGCACCGCGCTGTCGTAGCCACGTCACCTCGCCCCGGCGAGATGGCAGAACGCGCCTGCGTCCGCCTCAGCGGCACAGGCGCGTTCTGCCATCTCGGCGCCGGCCCGGCCGCGCGTCAGCGGTCGCGCTTCTCCCGGATGGCGCGCTGCGCCTCGAGGTTGTCCTGCCGCTCGCGCAGCGCCTGGCGCTTGTCCCACTCCTTCTTGCCGCGGGCCAGCGCGATCTCGACCTTCGCGCGCCCGTCCAGGAAGTACAGGGCCAGGGGGACGATCGTCTGCCCCTTCTCGCGCGTCTTGGACTCCAGGCGCTCGATCTCCTGGCGGTGCAGGAGCAGCTTGCGCTTGCGTCGCGGCGCGTGGTTCGTCCAGGTGCCCTGGGAGTACTCGGCGATGTGCACGCCCTCGAGCCACGCCTCGCCGCCGTCGATCGTGCACCAGCCGTCGACCAGGGACGCCCGGCCGGCGCGCAGCGCCTTGACCTCGGTGCCGGTCAGCACGACACCGGCCTCGAACACGTCCTCGATGAGGAAGTCGTGGCGCGCCTTGCGGTTGGACGCCACCAGCGACCGTCCGCTCTGCTTGGCCATGACTCCTCCTCCTGCGTGTGCGGGTGCTGCCCGGACCCGGGCGACGCAGCAGCCTATCCGGCCACGCCGCCGCCGCCCACCGGATTCCGCTACAGGCCGAGCAGGGGGCGCGGGTTCACGGTCGCGCCGTTGACGTACACCTCGAAGTGCAGGTGGCAGGCCGCGGACGTGCCGGTGTTGCCGGAGTAGCCCAGCAGCTGACCGCGGTCGACGTGCTGCCCGCCGCCCACGACGAAGCTCGTCATGTGGTTGTAGGAGCTCATCACGGAGTTCCCGTTGACCAGGCCGTGGTCGACCATCACCTGGTTGCCGAAGCCGTTGCGCCACCGCGCCCACTGCACGGTGCCCTCGCGGCCCGCGTAGATCGGGGTGCCGCAGTAGGTGCGCAGGTCGATGCCGGCGTGCAGGCGGTAGTAGCCGAGCAGCGGGTGCAGGCGCATCCCGTACTCGCTGGTCACGTAGATCGGGTTGATCGACGTCGGGTTGCCGAACAGCGACCCGCTCACCGAACCTGCCACCGGCGCGGGCTTCCCGGCCGCGGCGGCAGCGGCCGCGGCGGCGGCGCGCTGCTGGGCCGCGACGGCCTCGAGCTGCGCGCGGATGCTCGCCGCCTCGGCGTCGATCCGGTTCACCTCGGCCTGCGCGGCGGCCTTCTGGCTCTCCAGCTGGGCCTTCTTCGCCGCCTGCTCGGCGACGAGCCGCTCGACCTCCGCCTGGCGGTCGGCGGCCTCCTGCCGGGCGGCCTCCGCCTCGGCGACCTTCCGGTCGGCCTCCGCCTTGAGCTCCGTGATCCGCTCGCGCACCGCGGTCAGCCGCGCCGCGCTGTTGCGGTTGTCGGCCTCGATGTCGGCGAGCTCGTCGAGCACCGCGCTCTGCGCCCGCTGCGCGGCGTTCGCGAGGCCGTACTGCTCGGTGAAGTCCTCGACGGTCTCGGCGCCGACGACGATGCTCAGCCCGGACAGCCCCGGGCCGCCCTGGTACGCCTGGCGGGCCATCTGGCCGATCTGCGCCCGGATCTCGTCCGCGCGCGCGGAGTCGGTGTCGATGGTCGCGCTGATCGTCGACTCCTGGTCCTGCGCGTCCTGGAGCCGCGCGGCGATCAGCGCCGCCTCCCGCTCGTACCCGGCGAGCGTGGCCTCCGCGGCGTCCAGCGCCGCCTGCGCGACCGGCAGCTGCTGCTCGACGGCCTGCAGGTCCAGCGCGGTCTGCTGGTACTGCGCGCTGAGCCCCTCGAGCGCCGCCTGCGCGTCCGCCCGCTGCTGGTCCTTCTGCTGCTGCTGGGCCTGGAGCGCCGCCCGCTGGTCGTCCAGCGGGTCGCCGGCGGCCGGGCCGGCGGCGGTCACGCCGACGAGGACCGCGAGCGTGCCGGCCAGCGACCCGGCGAGCAGCCGGGTGCGGCCGGGCGTCCGGCGGGAGGTGCGAGGCGTCACGCGCATGTCAGACCTTCGTGTAGCGGCTCAGGGTGACCAGGGACGAGATCGCCGCGAGCAGGATGGCGGCGGCCACGAGGAACGGCGCGATCTGCCACACCTCGCCCGTCGTGACGTACGGGATCCACGCGATCTGCCCGCCCAGCCAGTCGGTGACGAGGTACCGCACGCCGGCGTACAGCCCCGCGACCGACAGCACCGCGCCGACCGTCGCCGCGAGCGCGCCCTCGAGCATGAACGGCAGCTGGATGAACAGGTTCGACGCGCCGACCATCCGCATGATGCCGGTCTCGCGCCGGCGGCTCATCGCGGACAGGCGGATGGTCGTGGTGATGAGCAGCACCGCGGCCAGCAGCATCACGCCCGCGAGCCCGAGCGACAGCAGCGTCGCGCTGTTCAGCACCCGGAACAGCGTGTTGTAGAGCTCGCGCTGGTCCTGGACCGTCTCGATGCCCTGCCGGCCCTGCAGCACGTCGGCGACGACCTCGAACTTCTCCGGGTCGGTCAGCTTGATCCGCAGCGACTCGTTCATGTCGTCGACGGTCGTGACCTGCGCCCAGTACTGGCCCTCGAACTGGCGCTGGAACGTCTCGTACGCCTGCTCCTTGGACTCCGGGAAGACCTCGTCGATGTACGGGGCGACGTCGGGCGCGTCGAGCGCGTCCATGATCGCCTGCTTCTGCTCGTCGGTGACCTCACCGGCGGCGCACGTCGGCTCCGGGGACTGGCCCGCCGGGCAGAGGTACACCGCGACCTCGACCTTGTCGTACCAGTCGTCCTGCATCTTGCCGATCTGCATCTGCAGCAGCGCGGCCGCGCCGACGAACGTCAGGGACACGAAGGTCACGAGGACCACCGAGATCGTCATCGACAGGTTCCGGCGCAGGCCGATGCCGATCTCCGAGAGGATGAACTGCAGTCGCACGTCGATCCCCCCTCAGCGGTCCGAGCCGTAGACGCCGCGCGACTGGTCGCGCACCATCTCGCCGCCGGACAGCTCGATCACGCGCTTGCGCATCTGGTCGACGATCTCGTCGTCGTGCGTCGCCATGACGACCGTCGTCCCCGTGCGGTTGATCCGGTCGAGCAGGCGCATGATCCCCAGGGAGGTCGTCGGGTCGAGGTTGCCGGTGGGCTCGTCGGCGAGCAGGATCGACGGCCGGTTCACGAAGGCGCGGGCGATGGCCACGCGCTGCTGCTCACCGCCGGACAGCTCGTGCGGGCGCCGCTTCTCCTTGCCGGCCAGGCCGACCATCTCCAGCACGTCCGGCACGGTCGTGAGGATGTGGTGCCGCGGCTTGCCGATCACCTGCAGCGCGAACGCAACGTTCTCGAACACCGTCTTGTTGTGCAGCAGCCGGAAGTCCTGGAACACCGCGCCGATCTGCCGGCGCAGGTGCGGGACCTTCCACGACGACAGGGTCGTCAGGTCCTTGCCCGCGACGAAGACCCGGCCGGCGGACGGCCGCTCCTCGCGCAGCACGAGGCGCAGGAAGGTGGACTTCCCGGAGCCGGACGCGCCGACGAGGAACACGAACTCGCCGCGCTCGACGTCCAGGGAGATCTGGTCCAGCGCGGGGCGTGCGCCGCGCGCGTAGACCTTGGTGACGTTCTCGAATCTGATCACAGGCTTGAGGCGGCCAGAGGTGGGGGACGGGAGGGTGTCGTGCAGTCCTGGCCGCGTCGAGAGTAGGCAGCACGCCGCCGTGACCTGGCCGTGACACGCCGCCCGCGGACCTGTGAGTCCGGCCCGCCGGGGGCCAAGCCGTACCCTTTGCCCGGTTTTGCCCGGCTCAGGCCCGCGCGAGCCGGCTCAGACCCCGCTCAGTTCTGGGCGTTGCGGCGCCAGCGGATGCCGGCCTCGATGAACCCGTCGATGTCGCCGTCGAACACCGCGGACGTGTTGCCGACCTCGTGCTCGGTGCGCAGGTCCTTGACCATCTGGTACGGGTGCAGCACGTACGAGCGCATCTGGTCGCCCCACGACGCCTTGATGTCGCCCGCGAGCTCCTTCTTCTTCGCGTCCTCCTCGGCCTTGCGGACGAGCAGCAGGCGGGACTGCAGGACGCGCAGCGCGGCGGCGCGGTTCTGGATCTGCGACTTCTCGTTCTGCATCGACACGACGATGCCGGTCGGGATGTGCGTCATCCGGACCGCGGAGTCGGTGGTGTTGACCGACTGGCCGCCGGGCCCGGAGGAGCGGAACACGTCGACCTTGATCTCCGACTCGGGGATCTCGACGTTGTCGTCGCTCTGCTCGATGAGCGGGATGACCTCGACCGCGGCGAACGACGTCTGCCGGCGGCCCTGGTTGTCGAACGGGGAGATCCGCACCAGGCGGTGCGTGCCCGCCTCGACCGACAGGTGGCCGAACGCGTAGGGCGCCTTCACCTCGAAGGTCGCGGACTTCAGGCCCGCCTCCTCCGCGTAGGAGGTGTCCAGCACCGACGTCGGGTAGCCGTGCCGCTCGGCCCAGCGCAGGTACATCCGCATGAGCATCTCGGCGAAGTCCGCCGCGTCGACGCCGCCGGCGCCCGCGCGGATCGTCACGACGGCCTCGCGCTGGTCGTACTCGCCGGCGAGCAGCGTGCGCACCTCGAGCTCGCCCAGGTCCTTGCGGATGCCCACGAGCTCGGCCTCGGCCTCCGCGAGGGTGTCGGCGTCCCCGCCGTCCTCCGTCGCCATCTCGACCAGGGTCTCGAGGTCGTCGATCCGCCCGCCGATCCGGCTGACGCGGTCCAGCTCGGACTGCGACGCGGAGAGCGCGCTGGTGATCTTCTGGGCGGCGTCGGGGTCGTCCCACAGGTCGGGCGCGGACGCCTGCTCCGAGAGGTCGGCGATCCTCGCGCGCAGGGCCTCGGGGTCGGACACCGCCTGGATCGACTGCAGGGTGCTGCGCAGGTCGCGGATCTCGGCGGGGAAGTCGGTGGCTGCCACGACGGTCCAGGCTACCGGCTGCCGCGGGTGCCCACGAGCAGAGTGCCCCCGGAGCGCACCGAGCGGGCGCCGGCACCCCCACCCGCAGCCACTACGGTGTGAGCGTGAACACGCCTGCCGCACCCGCACCCTCCGGACGCCAGCACCACCTCGCGCACGGTGAGCACCGCGCGACGATCGCCGAGGTGGGTGCCAGCGTGCGCACCTACGCCGTCGGCGGCCGCGACGTCGTCCTGCCGTTCGACGAGAGCGAGCTCGCGCCCGCCTTCTCCGGCGCCGTCCTCGCGCCGTGGCCCAACCGGTTGCGCGACGGGCAGTACACGTGGGACGGGACCGAGCACCAGGTCGCCGTGACGGAGCCCGACCGCATGACCGCCCTGCACGGGCTGGTGGCGCAGGTCCGGTTCGAGAAGGTCGCCTCCGAGGCCGGCGCCGACGGCGACACCTCGGTGACCCTGCGGCACGAGCTCGTGCCGACGCCCGGGTACCCCTGGTCGCTGCGGGTCGACGTGACGTACGCGCTGTCCGACGCCGGGCTGCGCGTGCACGTCGCCACGACGAACCTCGACGCGACCGCGGCCCCCTACGGCATCGGCTTCCACCCGTGGCTCTCCCCCGGCGACGCCGCCGTGGACGAGTGCACCCTGCGCGTCGACGCGGGCTCGCAGGTCACGGTCGACGAGCGGCTGCTCCCGACCGGCACCCGCGCGCTGTCCGGCGCCGAGGACCGCCGCACCCCCCAGCCGCTGGCCGGGGTCGCGCTGGACGACGCGTTCGTGGACGTCACCCGGGACGCCGACGGCCTGTCCTGGATCGTGCTCGGCTCCCCTGACGGCCACGGCGCCGCGATGTGGATGGACGGCTCGATGGACACCTGGCAGGTGTGCACGGGCGACGGCATCCCGCTGATCCAGCGGCGCGGCGTCGCGGCGGAGCCGATGAGCTGCATCGCGGACGCGTTCCGCACGGGTGAGCGCCTGGTCCGCCTGGAGCCGGGTGCGACGCACGAGGTGACCTGGGGCCTCACCCTCGCCTGAGCCCCGGCACCCCCCGGACGCGAGAACGGCCCCCGCCTCGTCGAGGCGGGGGCCGTTCTCTACGTGTCGGGGGTGCGTGTCAGGGGCTGATGTCAGCCGTAGTACTCGCCGTCGGCCATGACGCCCTTGGTGTACTCCCAGTGCCAGCGCTCGTACGGGCCGCTGCCGCCGGGCTGCGCCCAGGCCGGGTTCTCCCAGCCGAAGACCGGGGCGTTCTCGTTCAGCCACTCCCACTGCGCGCCGGTGGTCTGCGAGCTGCACAGGTCGACCGCCAGGCCCCAGCCGTGGTTGCTGCGCCCGGCGGGAGCGGCGAGGCCGCCCTTCTGCGCCTTGACCGCGCGCTGCTCCGCGAGCGTGCGGTAGCCGCTGGACAGGCAGAGGTCGGTGCCGAACCGCGTGACCCACATCGCGTTGAGCTCCGCCAGCGCCTCGGCGGCGTCGGCGCGCAGCTCGGTCCCGCCGTCCCACAGGTAGCAGAGGTCGGACTGCGGGAGCTGGCCGTTCGCGGAGCCGGTGCCGGCCTCGCCGTCGCAGCCCGGCAGGATCTCGCGCTCCTCGCTGCGGCTGACGCCGAGCTGGGCGCGGACGGCCGTGGCGTCGCTGGACAGCAGCGAGGCGGGCGGGAGGACCGACGACGCGGACGACGTCAGCGCCTCGACGGTGTCGGGCAGCGTGGCGTCCGCCTGCGCGTCGCTGACCCGGTCGTCGCTGCGCGCCGGGCCCTGCGAGAGCGGGATGGCGACGGTGACGGCCGCGAGCGTCACGAGCACGCCGGCGCGGGTGCCCCAGCGCGCCAGCGGGTTGCCGTGCCGGCGGGCGGCGGGGTCCGCCGGGAGGACGGGGGTGTCGGTGGCCGTCGCGACGGCGCGGACGCCGGAGGACGCGCGGGACGCCTCGCGGAGCTGGCGCCGGGTAGGGGTCGCCGTGGCAGCGGGCTGCACGCGGTGCGACGCCACGGAACCTCCGGGTGCTGGCTTGCTGACGAGGGCTGCCGCCCCGGTCGGCGGGCGCGCGACTGCGCTGCTGCCGGCGTTCCGGGGAGGACGATCACGAAACCATAACGGCACGACAGCGGCCCGGCCAAGCCCCTCCGGGCCCGGTGGCTGACGCATCATCGGCGTGTCGGCGCAGTTCACCCTGCTGGGCCACCCGGACGTGTGACGAAAGTCCCACCCCGCTGGGCCGACCGGGTGGCGCGCACGCCACCCGGCCGCGCGCTCAGCGGCGGAACGCCCCGCGCTGCATGGCGTCCCGGACCTCGCCCACGAGCTCCTCGAGGATGTCCTCCAGGAACACGACCCCGACCGCCCGGCCGTCGTCCTCGACGCGGGCCAGGTGCACGCCGGAGCGCTGCATGGCCGCGAGCGCCTCCTCCACCTCGTCGCCGGGGGCCACGACGGCGAGCGCCCGCACCCGCCACGTCGGGACGGGCAGCCGCCGCGACTCGTCGTCGGCGTACAGGACGTCCTTCACGTGCAGGTAGCCGGTGGGCGTGCCCTGGCGGTCGACGACCGGGAACCGGCTGTAGCCGGTGCGCGCGACGAGCCGCTCGACCTCGTCCGGCGTGACGTCCACGCCGACCGGGACCAGGTCCGCCACGGGGACCATCACGTCGGCAGCGGTCCGGTCGGAGAACTCCAGCGCGCCGGACAGCAGGCCCTGCTCGTCGTCCAGCAGCCCCTCGGCCTGGGACTGCTCGACGATCGACTGCACCTCCTGGGCGGTGAAGGCGGAGGCCACCTCGTCCCGCGGGTCCACCCGGAACAGCCGCAGCACGTGGTTCGCCACCCAGTTCAGGGCGAAGATGATCGGCCGGACCACCCGCGCGAGCCACACGAGCGGCGGCCCGAACACGAGCACCGCCCGGTCCGGCCCGGACACGGCGAGGTTCTTCGGCACCATCTCGCCCAGCACCACGTGCAGGTACACCACGACGAGCAGGGCCACCACGAAGGCGATCGGGTGCGTGAGGCTCTCGCTGACGCCGAGGGCGTGCAGCGGCGACTCGATCAGGTGGGCGATCGCCGGCTCGGCGACCAGGCCCAGGCTCGTCGAGCAGACCGTCACGCCGAGCTGGGCGCACGCGAGCATGAGGGAGACGTGCTCCATCGCCCACAGCACCGTCGCGGCGCGCCGGTCGCCGGACTGCGCGAGCGGCTCGATCGCCGACCGTCGGGCGGAGATGATCGCGAACTCGGCCGCGACGAAGAAGGCGTTGCCGGCCAGCAGGGCGACGGCGAGCACGAGGGCCACCTCGGGGCTCATGCGCGCTCACCCCCCGCCCGGGTGTCCGAGTCGGCGGCGGCGCCCTCGGGCTGCACGACCACGCGCTCGACGCGGCGGCGGGTCATCGACTCGACGCGCAGCCGCACGTCGCCGGCCCGGACCTCGTCCCCCGGCTGCGGCACCCGGCCGAGCGCGGCCATCACGAGGCCGCCCAGCGTCTCGTAGGGACCGTCCTCCGGCACGATCAGCCCGGTCACCTCGGTGAGCTCGTCCGGGCGCAGCAGGCCCGACACCACCCAGGCGCCGTCGCCCCGGCGGGAGGCGGCCGTCCGCCGGCGGTCGTGCTCGTCCGCGACGTCGCCGACCAGCTCCTCGACGACGTCCTCCAGCGTGACGACGCCCGAGGTGCCGCCGTACTCGTCCACGACGACGGCCATCTGCAGGCCGTGGTCCCGCAGCTCCACCAGCAGCGGGCCCAGGTGCACGGTCTCCGGCACGCGCGGCGCCTCCACCATGAGCGCGGCGGCGGGCACCTCGCCCCGGCGCTCGTGCGGCACGGCGATGGCGCGGCGCAGGTGCACCAGGCCGACGATGTCGTCGGAGTCGTCGCCGATCACCGGGAACCGCGAGTGCCCCGTCTCCCGGGACAGGCGCACCACCTCGTCGGCGGTGTCCTCCCGGCGCAGCACGACGACGCGCTGCCGGTCGGTCATCACGTCGACGGCGGTGAGGTCGGTGAACTCGATCGAGTTCGTCAGCAGCGTCGCGGTGGTCTCGTCGAGGGTCCCGACCTGCGCGGAGCGCTTGACCAGCGCGGCGAGCTCCTGCGGCGACCGGCCGCCGGACAGCTCCTCGCGCGGCTCGACGCCCACCCGGCGCAGCAGCGCGTTGGCGCTGGAGTTGAACAGGGTGATCAGCGGGCGCAGCGCGGTCGTGAACCCGGCCTGCAGCGGCGCGACCCACCGGGCGGTGCCGAGCGGCCGGCTGATCGCGAAGTTCTTGGGCACCAGCTCCCCGAACAGCATGGAGAACCCGTTCACCAGCACGAGCGTGAGCACGACGGCCACGACCCCGCCGGCCGCGGCGCCGAGGAACGAGTCCCGCAGCGGCTCCGCGAGCAGGCGGTTCACGGCGGGCTGCGTCGTGTAGCCGAGCAGCACGGTGGTGACCGTGATGCCGACCTGGGCGCCGGACAGCTCGGTGGACAGCCGGCGCAGGGCCTTCAGGACGCTCTGGCCGCGCCGGTCGTCGGGGCGTGTCTGGCCCTCGACGACGCCCGGGTCGAGCGTCACCAGGGAGAACTCGCTCGCCACGAACACGGCGGTGCCGGCGGTGAGCGCCACGCCCAGCAGGACGAGCAGCCACTCCGTCAGCACGGGTCACCGCCGGGTCGACGGCCGCGCGCGGGGAGGATCAGGAGGCAGTGGGGGCCGGCATGGTCGCCCCCGGGCTCGTCGGCCCGGGGAGGACGCCGGCAGCGACTTGAGCTGCTCATGGTGGCGCAATCATACGAAACCTCCACACGTCCGTCCTACGCTGGCGGGATGACGTTCGCATCCCGCCCCGGCGCCGCCGCCGGCAGCCCCGCGGCCACGCCGGGCGCCACGTCCACCACCGTCCTCGTCGTCGAGGACGAGCCCGCCATCGCGACCGCCGTCGCGCGCCGGCTCGCCGCCGAGGGCTACCAGGTCGAGACGGTGGGTGACGGCCTCCAGGCGGTCGACGCCGCCGCGCGCCTGACCCCCGACGTCGTGGTGCTCGACGTGATGCTCCCCGGCATCGACGGGCTGGAGGTGTGCCGCCGGATCCAGGCGGAGCGCCCCGTGCCCGTGCTGATGCTCACGGCGCGCGACGACGAGACCGACATGCTCATCGGGCTCGGCGTGGGCGCGGACGACTACATGACCAAGCCGTTCTCCATGCGCGAGCTCGTGGCGCGGGTGAAGGCGCTCCTGCGCCGCCAGCAGCGCGCCGCGCTCGCCGCCGAGCTGGCCGCCGGGTCCGCCGAGACCGAGCCGCCGGTGGCCGTGGGCGACGTCGTGATCGACCGCGCCCAGCGCCGGGTGCACCGCGGCGGGCAGGAGGTGCACCTGACGCCGACCGAGTTCGACCTGCTGCTCGCGCTCGCCGCCAGCCCCCGGACCGTGCTCACCCGCGAGCGCCTCCTGGCCGAGGTCTGGGACTGGGTGGACGCCTCCGGGACCCGCACGGTCGACTCGCATGTGAAGGCCTTGCGCAGGAAGCTCGGGTCCGACCTGATCAGGACCGTGCACGGCGTCGGGTACGCCCTGGAGCCCGCCGGCGGGGCGGGCAACGGGTCGGCGTGACCGTCCCCCGGCACCAGCGGTCGCCGCGGATGGCGCGGCTGCCCGACGTCCGCCCGCTCGACCGGCTCCGCTCCATCAAGATCAAGCTCGGCGTCCTGGTGGCGGCGGCGGTGTTCGTCGCGGCGTCGCTCACCTGGATCGGCCTGAACAACGCGCTCGGTCCGACCCGGACCTTCCCGATCGTCATCATCATCGCCCTCGTCATGACGCAGGTGCTCGCGCGCGGGATGACCTCGCCCCTGCGGGAGATGACCGCCGCGGCCCGGGCGATGGCCGCCGGCGACTACAGCCGCCGGGTGCAGGCGACCAGCCGCGACGAGGTCGGGCAGCTCGCCACCGCCTTCAACCGGATGGCGGACGACCTGGAGCAGGCGGACACCGTCCGGCGCGAGATGGTCGCGAACGTCTCGCACGAGCTGCGGACGCCCGTCACCGCGCTGCAGGCCCAGCTCGAGAACATCGTCGACGGCGTGAGCGACCCGGACCCCGAGGCGATGAAGGCCGCGCTCGCGCAGACCCAGCGCCTGAGCCGGCTCGTCGCGACGCTGCTGGACCTGTCCCGGCTGGAGGCCGGCGCCGTCGACCTGCAGGTCACCGACGTCCCGGTGCAGCAGTTCCTGGAGGAGGCCGCGCAGGAGGGCCGCCTGGTCGGCGCGTCGAAGGACCTGACCTTCCCCGTCGTCGTCGACCCGCCGAACCTCACCGTGCCGGCCGACCGCGAGCGCCTGCACCAGGTGATCGCGAACCTCGTGCAGAACGCCGTGCGGCACTCCCCCCGCGGCGCGCCCGTCCGCCTGGAGGCGCACCGCGCCGGCGGCTGGGTCCGGTTCGACGTGGTGGACGAGGGCCCCGGCATCGCCGCCGACCAGCGGCAGCGCGTCTTCGAGCGGTTCGCCCGCGGCAACACCCCGGCGATCACCGGCCAGATCTCCACCGGCGGCACGGGCCTCGGGCTGTCGATCGTCCGGTGGGCCGTCACGCTGCACGGCGGCACGGTCGAGGTCGCGGACACCGACAGCGGCTGCACGATGCGCGTGATGCTGCCGTCCCGGCGGCAGACCCGGCCCGCCACCGGGGCCTTCTGACCCGTCGCTCCCGCCGTCCGACCGGCGCCTGCCCGGTGGCCTCCGCCTGGCGGCGGACCGGCCGCCGGGCAGCGGTTCCGTCTCGCGGCGGATCCGCCGACGGGCCGCGGGCTCCTAGGGTCGAGGCATGCCACCCGACGCAGCGCACGCCATCGAGGTCAGCCACCTCACGAAGACGTTCGGCCAGGTCCGGGCCGTCGACGACCTGAGCTTCACCGTCCGTCCCGGGCGGGTCACCGGGTTCCTCGGCCCCAACGGCGCGGGCAAGACGACGACCCTGCGGATGCTGCTCGGCCTCGTCTCCCCCACGGCCGGCTCGGCCACCATCGGCGGCCGCCGGTACACCGAGCTCGACCGCCCGATGCGCACGGTCGGCGCCGCCCTCGAGGCCGCCGACTTCCACCCCGGGCGCACCGCCCTGGACCACCTGCGGGTGTACGCCCCGCACGCCGGCGTGCCGGACGCCCGCGCAACCGAGGTCCTGGACCTGGTCGGGCTCGGAGCGGCCTCCCGCCGGCGGGTGGGCGGGTTCTCGCTCGGCATGCGCCAGCGGCTCGCCCTCGCGACCACCCTGCTGGGCGACCCGCCGGTCCTGCTGCTGGACGAGCCGGCGAACGGCCTCGACCCGGAGGGCATCCGCTGGCTGCGCGACCTGCTGCGGGCGCTCGCCGCGCAGGGCCGCACGGTGCTCGTGTCCTCCCACGTGCTGTCGGAGGTGCAGCAGACCGTCGACGACGTCGTGATCATCGCCGGCGGCCGGCTGGTGCACGCCTCCACCCTCGAGGAGCTCGGCCGGCTCGCGGAGCCGCGGGTCCGCGTCGCCTCGCCGGACGCCGCCGCGCTCGACGCCCTCGTGGCGCGGGCCGGCTGGCAGGTCCGGGACGGGGCCGCTGCGGTCCCGGGCCGCGCGGAGCTCGTCGGCACCGACGTCGCCACGGTCGGCCACGCCGCGTACGCCGCCGGCCTCGAGCTGCACGAGCTGGCCACGCACGAGGTCGGCCTCGAGGACGTGTTCCTCCGCCTCACCGCGCCCGCCGCGGTCGCTCCCGCAGGCGCGCACACCGCTCCCGCCGCCGCCCCGACCGCCGCCGGAGGTGCGCGATGAAGGACACCCTCGTCTCCGAGTACCGGAAGATCATCACCACCCGCACCTGGTGGGTCCTGCTGATCGTGATGGTCGTCTACATGGCGTTCATCGGCGGCATGCTCGCGTTCGCGTTCACCTTCGACGGCGCGGACGTCAGCGGCGCGGGCGGCGAACCGGTCGCGATGGACCCCGAGGCCGTCGCCACGGCGGTCTACACGCTGCCCGCGTCGTTCGGGTACGCGCTGCCGCTGCTGGTGGGCGTGCTGTCGGTGACCGCCGAGTTCCGGCACCGCACCCTGACCCCCACGCTGCTCGCGCAGCCCGACCGGAACCGGTTCGTGGCCGGCAAGCTCCTCGCGGGGCTCCCGATGGGCCTGCTCTACGGCGTGCTCGGCACGCTCGCGACCGTCGGTGCCGGCGTCGCGGCGTTCGCGTTCACCGACGCGCCGACCCTGCTGGACGACGGAGGCGTGTGGGCGATCATCGCCCGCACCGCGCTGGCCCTCACCGTGTGGTGCATGGTCGGCGTCGGGCTCGGGTTCGCGATGCCGAACCAGGTCGTGGCGATCGTCGTGGTGCTGGCGTTCACCCAGTTCGTCGAGCCGATCCTGCGGCTGGTGCTCACGCTCAACGACGCGACCGCGGGCATCGGGCGGTTCCTGCCGGGTGCCGCGGGCGAGGCGATCAGCGGCGGGTCGTTCTACTCGGCGACGGGCTCGGGCGACATCCTCGGCCCGGTGGCGGGCGCCCTGGTGCTCGTCGGATACGCGCTCGTGCTGGCGCTGCTCGGCCGGCTGACCACGCTGCGCCGCGACATCACCTGATCGCGGGCGGCAGCCGCACGCCCCCGTCCCCCGTGCCGTCGTGCCGGGTGGCGGGGGCGTGCGCGTCTCTCCCGACCCCGCCATGACCGAGTTGACCTGCGCCAGAACCCCCGCGGACGCATCCATGGGGCGGCGGACACCCCCAGCCGACCCGCCGTGTGACGAGCGTGTGAACCCTCCGCGCGCCGCGCCTCCCGAGAGGAGATGACGCGGGGTCAGGACGTAGGGTTGTCCACGAACAGATCCGGCGAAGACGCGGTCCGTGACCGCGGAGGAAGTGGGCGATCCTCGCGTGTCCCAGCATGCGGAGCCAGACGTGAACCGTGCCGACTTCGGCGCGAACACGTGGTTGGTGGACGAGCTGTACGAGCAGTACCTCCAGGACAAGACCGCGGTGGATCCCGCGTGGTGGGACTTCTTCGAGGGCTACCGTCCCTCGGCGCCCGCCGCGACGACCTCCGGGGCGCCGGGCGGTCCGGCGGCGACGGACGGCGCGCGGAGCAACGGTGCCGCGGCACCGGCGGCCCCGGCTGCCCCTGCTTCGCCGGCCGCTCCCCCGGCGGCTCCGGCACCGCAGGCCGCGACGCCGCCGGCGACCGCAGCACCCTCGGCTGCCCCGCAGGGCGCGCCGGCCGGTGAGCGCCCGGGCACCGTCGCGCAGCCGAGCCCCGCCCGGCCGGCGCACACCGGCGACGGGGCCCCGGTCCCGCCGGCTCCCGCGCCGGCCGCCGAGCGGCCCAAGGTCCAGGACGCGCCGCGCGACCCCGAGCCGACGCCGGCGACCTCCCCGGTCGCGACCGCGCAGCCGGCGACCGCCCCCTACGCCCCCGCGGCGAAGGCGGCGCGCGAGGCCGAGCAGGCCGCCCCCGAGGCGTCCGACGAGGTGCAGCGCCTGCGCGGCCCGAGCGCCCGCGTCGTCGTCAACATGGAGGCGAGCCTGGAGGTGCCGACGGCGACGTCGGTGCGCGCCATCCCGGCGAAGCTCCTGGTGGACAACCGGATCGTCATCAACAACCACCTGGCCCGCGGCCGGGGCGGCAAGGTGTCCTTCACGCACCTCATCGGCTTCGCGCTGGTCGAGGCGGTCGGCGAGATGCCGGCCATGAACAGCTCCTACACCCTGGTCGACGGCAAGCCGGGCGTCCTGACGCCCGCGCACGTGAACCTCGGCCTCGCGATCGACCTGGCGAAGCCCGACGGCACCCGCCAGCTGCTCGTGCCGAGCATCAAGCAGGCCGAGACGCTCGACTTCGCGCAGTTCTGGAACGCGTACGAGGACGTCGTGCGGCGCGCCCGCGGCGGCAAGCTCGGCGTCGACGACTTCGCCGGCACCACCCTGTCGCTCACCAACCCCGGCACCATCGGCACGGTGCACTCCGTGCCGCGCCTCATGCAGGGGCAGGGCACGATCATCGGCGTCGGCGCGATGGACTACCCGGCCGAGTTCCAGGGCACGTCCGACGAGCAGCTCAACAAGATGGGCGTGTCGAAGGTCCTGACGGTGACGTCGACCTACGACCACCGCATCATCCAGGGCGCCCAGTCCGGCGACTTCCTGCGCATCCTGCACCGCAAGCTGCTCGGCGAGGACGGCTTCTACGACCGGGTGTTCGCGTCCCTGCGCGTGCCATACGAGCCGATCCGCTGGGTCAAGGAGGCCGCCGACCCGGACGCCGAGGCCATCAAGCCGGCCCGGATCGCGGAGCTCATCCACGCCTACCGGTCGCGCGGCCACCTCATGGCCGACACCGACCCGCTGGCCTACCGCCTGCGCAAGCACCCGGACCTCGACGTGCAGACGCACGGCCTGTCCCTGTGGGACCTGGACCGGACGTTCCCGACCGGCGGGTTCACGGGCAAGCCGCGCGCCACGCTGCGTCAGGTGCTCGCGCTGCTGCGCGACTCCTACTGCCGCACCACCGGCGTCGAGTACATGCACCTGCAGGACCCCCGCCAGCGGCGGTGGCTGCAGGAGCGCCTGGAGGCCGGCTACGCGCCGACCCCGCGCGAGGACCAGCTGCGCATCCTGCGCCGGCTGAACGCCGCCGAGGCCTTCGAGACCTTCCTGCAGACCAAGTACGTCGGGCAGAAGCGGTTCTCCCTGGAGGGCGGCGAGTCCGTCATCCCGCTGCTGGACGCGATCCTGTCCCGGGCGGCCGAGGGCGGGCTCGACGAGGTCGCCATCGGCATGGCGCACCGCGGCCGGCTCAACGTGCTGGCGAACATCGCCGGCAAGTCCTACGGCCAGATCTTCAGCGAGTTCGAGGGCAACCAGGACCCGAAGTCCGTGCAGGGCTCCGGCGACGTGAAGTACCACCTGGGCACCGAGGGCGTGTTCCACGCCGAGTCCGGCGCCAGCACCCGGGTGTACCTCGCGGCGAACCCGTCGCACCTGGAGGCCGTCGACCCGGTGCTCGAGGGCATCGTCCGGGCCAAGCAGGACCGGATCGACCTCGGCGGCGACGGCTTCTCCGTGCTGCCGATCCTCATCCACGGCGACGCGGCGTTCGCGGGTCAGGGCGTGGTGTTCGAGACACTCAACCTCGCGCAGCTGCGCGGCTACCGCACCGGCGGCACCATCCACGTCGTCATCAACAACCAGGTCGGCTTCACCACCGGCCCGTCGTCCTCGCGGTCCTCGCAGTACGCCACCGACGTCGCCAAGGGCCTGCAGGTCCCGGTGTTCCACGTCAACGGCGACGACCCCGAGGCGTGCGTGCGGGTCGCCGAGCTCGCGTTCGAGTACCGCGAGCAGTTCGACCGCGACGTCATCATCGACATGGTCTGCTACCGCCGCCGCGGCCACAACGAGGGCGACGACCCCTCGATGACGCAGCCGCTGATGTACAACCTCATCGAGGCGAAGCGGTCGGTGCGCAAGCTCTACACCGAGGCGCTGGTGTCCCGCGGGGACATCACGCTGGAGGAGGCCGAGCACGTCCTGCGCGACTACCAGGCGCAGCTCGAGCGGGTGTTCGCCGAGACCCGGGAGGAGGGCTGGACGCCGCCGTCGCCCGACGCGGAGCCGGTCGCCGGCCTGGAGCGCCCGGAGTCCCAGCGCGAGGACGCCGGCGTCATCATCGGCTGGCAGACCGCCGCGCCCGCCAAGGTGCTGGAGCGGATCGGTGCCGCGCACGTGCGGGCGCCGGAGGGCTTCACGATCCACCCGAAGCTCGCCCAGCTGCTGGCCAAGCGGGAGCAGATGTCCCGCGAGGGCAACATCGACTGGGGCTTCGGCGAGATCCTCGCGTTCGGCTCCCTGCTGATCGAGGGCACCCCGGTGCGCCTCGCCGGCCAGGACTCCCGGCGTGGGACGTTCGTGCAGCGGCACGCCGTCCTGCACGACCGCGAGACCGGCGCGGAGTGGACGCCGCTGCTGTACCTGTCGGCGGACCAGGCCAAGTTCTGGATCTACGACTCGTCCCTGTCGGAGTACGCCGCCCTGGGCTTCGAGTACGGCTACTCCGTGGAGCGGCCCGACGCCCTGGTGCTGTGGGAGGCGCAGTTCGGCGACTTCGTCAACGGCGCGCAGACCGTCATCGACGAGTTCATCTCCTCCGCCGAGCAGAAGTGGGGCCAGCACTCGTCCGTCGTGCTGCTGCTCCCCCACGGCTACGAGGGCCAGGGGCCGGACCACTCGTCCGCGCGGATCGAGCGGTTCCTGCAGATGTGCGCCGAGGGCAACCTGACGGTCGCGCAGCCGACGACGCCCGCGTCGTACTTCCACCTGCTGCGCCGCCAGGCGTACGCACGGCCGCGCCGCCCGATGGTGGTGTTCACGCCGAAGTCGATGCTGCGCCTCAAGGCGGCGGCCTCGGCGGTGGAGGACTTCACGTCCGGCACGTTCCGGCCGGTCATCGGCGACGCCGTCGCGGCGGAGAACGCCGGGCGGGTCGACCGGGTGCTGCTCTGCTCCGGCAAGGTCTACTGGGACCTGGTCGCGCAGCGCGAGAAGCTCGGCGACGACCGGACCGCGATCGTCCGGTTCGAGCAGCTCTACCCGCTCGACCACGAGGGCCTGCGCTCCGCGCTCGCGCCGTTCGACGGGGCCGAGCTGGTGTGGGTGCAGGACGAGCCGCGCAACCAGGGGCCGTGGGCGTACGTGTCGCTCGCGCTGCCCCAGGTCGTCGGTGCCCCGGTCCGCGCGGTGTCCCGCCCGGCGTCGGCGTCCACGGCCGCCGGGTCGGCCAAGGCGCACCAGGCCGAGCAGGCCGAGCTCCTGCGGCAGGCGTTCGAGCGCTGAGCCGCCGCTGACGAGAGGCCGGTCACCCCGCGGGGGTGGCCGGCCTCTCGCGCGTCGTGCGCGTCGTGCGCGTCAGCCAGGGGCGGTGGCGTCAGGCGACCGACGCCGCCGCGGCCTCCTGCGCCTCGTCGGTGCACGCGAACTGCCGGCGGTACGCCTGGGGGTTGGTGCCGAGCACGCGGGAGAAGTGGTGCCGGAGGATGGCGGCGCTGCCGAAGCCGCTGGCCCGGGCGATCTCGTCGACGCCCACGGAGGTCCGCTCGAGCATCTCCTGCGCGCGGACCAGCCGCTGCCGGGTGACCCAGGCGGCGGGCGTCGTCCCCGTCTCGGCGCGGAACCGGCGCGCGAACGTCCGCTCGGACATCAGGGCGCGCGCGGCCAGGTCCGGCACGGTGAGCTCCTCGTCCAGGTGCTCGGTCATCCACGCGAGCAGCGGGGCCAGGGTGTCGGCGTCGCACGGCAGCGGCGTGTCGACGTACTGCGCCTGACCTCCGTCGCGGTGCGGCGGCACGACCATCCGGCGGGCGACGGCGGCGGCCTGCTGCGCCCCGAGCTCCCGACGCACCAGGTGCAGGCACGCGTCGATGCCCGCGGCCGTCCCGGCGCTGCTGATCACCCCGCGGTCCTCGACGTACAGCACGGCGGGGTCGACCTGCGCCGTCGGGTAGCGGCGCTGCAGGTCGTCGGCGTACATCCAGTGCGTGGTGCAGCGCCGGCCGTCCAGCAGGCCGGCCTCCCCCAGCGCGAACGTGCCCGAGCAGATGCTCATCACCCAGGCGCCGCGGTCGTGCGCCGCGCGCAGGGCGTCCCGCGCCTCCTCCGGCAGCGTGTAGGGCGCCTTGTACGGCAGGAACACCACGAGGTCGGCGTCGGCCGCGACGTCCAGGCCGGCCGTCACCTCGACCGCGAGCCCGGGCTCCATGGCGACCCGCCCCGGCTCCGGGGTGCACAGCGTGAAGTCGAACGTCGGGCCGCCGGTGTCCGAGCGGTCGATGCCGAACACCTCGCAGACCAGCCCGAGCTCGAAGGCGGACACGCCGTTGACCGCGATGGCGGCGACACGCTGCAGCATGCGGTGAGCCTCCCACGGAACTGGCGGGATGTCGATGGCACACGGCCGTCCTGCCACTCGTGGCGCGACTTCGACACCGGCAGACTTTCTGCCATGTTCACCTTGATCCTCGCCCTCGCGCTCCTGACCCTCACCGTGTGGCTGGCCGCCCGCCTGTACGACTGGGTGCGCCACGACGGCCTCGGGCACCGCTCGCCGCCGGCGTCCCGCCACGACTGGACCGAGTCCACCGACGCCTACCTCCGCTGACCCCCCGCCCTGACCCCGGCCCTACCCGCCTCCCCCGTCGACGGCAGGCGGGCGCGCGTCGGTCAGGCGGATCCCGTCCGGCGGCTGCGACACTGGGGCACTGCGTCACCGCGTCCCGCGGGACGCCGGTGGTCGAGCGAAGGTCGGGGGTCCGGGGTGGGCGAGCAGGCGCTGCGCCTGGTGGTGGTCGGGGACGAGCTGGCCGCGGGAGCCGGTGACCCCCGCGCGCTGGGCTGGGTCGGCCGGGTCGCCGCCCGGACGACGACGCCGGTTCCGCCCACGGTCCTCACGCTCGCCGTCCCGGGCGAGACGACGTCCGGGCTCTCCGCCCGCTGGGACGAGGAGGTCGCCCGCCGGTCCTCCCCCGACGTCGACACGCGCCTGGTCGTGGCCCTCGGCCGCGCGGACGCCCAGGCCGGCCTGTCGCTGGCCCGCAGCCGGCTCAACCTCGCGAACATCCTCGACGCCGCCGAGCAGCGCCGGATGCCCGCCTTCGTCGTCGGCCCGCCCCCGGGCGCGGGCATCGAGGCCACGACGCTCGCCGACCTGTCCGCCGCGTTCGCGGACGTGACCACGCGCCGCCGGGTGCCGTACGTCGACACGTTCACGCCGCTGGCCGGGCACGAGCAGTGGCTGGCCGACCTCGCCGCCGGCGACGGCGCCCTGCCGGGCCAGGCGGGCTACGGCCTGATGGCGTGGCTGGTCCTGCACTCGCACTGGAACGCCTGGCTCGGCCTGCCGGAGGACGTGGTCTGACGGGCCTCGTGGGGCCGGGCGCGCTCAGCGCAGGGTCGACGCGATCGCGGCGCGGGCGCTGGCCAGGACCGTCCGGACGGTGTCGACCGTGAGCGGTGACGGACCGCCCTGCGCCTCGGACGCCCGCACCAGGGCGCGGACCTCGGCGCGGAACGTCACGAGCTCCGCCTCGACCGCCGACCGCCGGGCGCGCGCCTCCCGCCGCGCGTCCGCCCCGGCCGCCCGCGCGTCCGCCCCGGCCGCCCGCGCGTCCGCGCCGGCCGCCCGCACGCTCGCCCCCGCCCGCCGCACGGCGTGGTCGAGCTGTTCCGGCACGTCGGCGCCCGCGGCCGTGGCCCCGCGACGCTCCCGGCCCTGCTGCACCGCCGCCGCACGCGCCTGCTGCGCCGCGGCCGCCACGTCCGCGCGCATCCCGGCCATCGAGCCGGCGACGTCGGCCCGCACCCGGGCCGCGAGGTCCCGGACGGTCACGGCGAGCTCGTGCTCGAGGTCCGCGAGGTCCCCGCGGTGCGACTCGACCTCCGCCCGCCCCCGGTCGGTGAGCGCGTAGAGCGTCTTGCGGCCCGACTCGGTCCGCTCGACCAGGCCCTCCTCCTCCAGCCGGGCCAGGCGCGGGTACACGGTGCCGGCGCTGGGCCGGTACATGCCGCCGAACCGGTCGGACAGCGCCGTGATCAGCTCGTACCCGTGCCGCGGACCCGCCTCGAGCAGGGACAGCAGGTAGAGCCGCAGCTGCCCGTGCGCGAAGACCGCCATCAGATCCCTGCGCCCGCGCCGCCCTGCACGTCGTCCCCGGCGGCCGCGGCCAGCGGCGCGCCGTGCAGCACCGTGAGGTGCCCCGACACGGTCTGGGAGTACACGAAGCACGTGGCCTGGGGGTCCCGCAGGTCCACGCTGGTGCGGCCCGGGCGCCGGTCACCGCGCTCGACGCCGTCGAGGACGACCCGGCCGGACACGCTGCGGGCCTCGATGCCGACGCCGTGCCCGGCGGGCAGCCGGACGGCGACGTCGCCGGAGACGGTCCGGACGTGGCACACGGAGCTCGCGGCGAGGCAGTCGAGCGTGACCTCGCCGGACACCGTGCTCACGCTGACCCGCGACAGACCGCCGGCCGCGGTGACGGCGCCGGAGACCGTGCCCGCCGACAGGTCACCCGCGTGGTCCCGCACCACGACCGCGGACGACACGCTCTTCACGGACAGGGCGCCGCGCGTGCCGTCGACGACGACCGCGCCCCCGACGGTCGAGACCGTGGCGTCCTGCTGCAGACCCGCGACCAGCAGGTCCGCGTTCACGGACGAGAGCGACGCGACGACGCGCCGGGGCACCGCGATGTGGACGTCGACGCGGTCGCGCTGGCTGGGCCCGCGGAGGCGGTCGAGGAACCCGTCGAGCCCCGTGACGGAGCGGACGCCCGCCCACAGCGCGCCGTCGGCGAACGTCACCTCGAGCGGCAGGCCGTCGACCCGGTGCACCTCGATCCGCGCCGTCGTCACCGCGGGGTCCTCGTGCGCCACGACGTCGACCCGGCCGCCGTTGACCTGCACCCGCAACGAGCGCACGTCCTCGACCTCGATGATCTGCTGGCCGATGACGACCCAGGACTCCGTGGCCATGACGACTCCTTCGTCGAGATATATCGCGTCCTGCGACGCTATCCCGCGGGACCGGTCCGCACAAGGGCGGACGCGGCGTCAGGCGATCAGGCCGACGGAGCGCAGCTCGACGGTGAGGTCCTGGGGGTTGGTCGCGACGGCCAGCGCCTCGTCGTACGTCACGACGCCCTTGGCGACCAGCCGCACGAGGTGCTGGTCGAACGTCTGCATCTGGTAGTAGTCGCCCTGGCGGATCAGGTCCAGCAGCGGCTCGCTGTCCGCCGGGTCGACGATCGCCTCGGCGGTCCGCCCCGTGTTGACCAGCACCTCGACGACCGCGGTGCGGCCCTGCCCGTCGGCCCGCCGGGCGAGCCGCTGGGACACGATGCCCCGCAGCGCCTGCGCGAGCGCGACGCGGATCTGCTGCTGCTCGTGCGGGGGGAAGAAGTCGACGATGCGGTTCACGGACTCCGCGGCGTCGATCGTGTGCAGGGTCGACAGCACCAGGTGCCCGGTCTCGGCGGCGGACAGCGCGGCCCGGACCGTCTCGACGTCGCGCATCTCGCCGACGAAGATCACGTCGGGGTCCTGGCGCATCGCGGCGCGCAGCGCGACGGTGAAGTCCGCGGTGTCCTGCCGGATCTCCCGCTGCGACACGATGCCCCGCTTGTCCGGGTGCAGGACCTCGATCGGGTCCTCGATCGTGACGATGTTGGCCTCACGCGTGGTGTTGATCAGGTCGATCATCGACGCGAGCGTGGTCGTCTTGCCGGATCCCGTCGGGCCCGTGACCAGCACGAGGCCGCGCGGCTCCAGGGCCAGCTCGCCCAGGACCGGCGGCAGCCCGAGCTCCGACAGCGACTGCGCACCCATCGCGACCAGGCGGAACACCATGCCGTAGGTGCCGCGCGCCTGGTAGGCGTTCACCCGGAACCGGCCCACGCCGGACAGCGAGAACGCGAAGTCGGCCTCGTGGGTCCGCACGAACGTCTCGGTCAGGTCGTCCGGCAGCACTTCCCCGAGCATGTGCTCGGTGTCCCGCGGCGTCAGGGACGGCACCTGGAGCCGGCGCAGGCGCCCGTCGACGCGCACACGCGGCTCGGACCCGACCTTGACGTGCAGGTCGGACCCGCCCGCCTGGGCCAGGGCGTGCAGGAGGGGGACGACGGACTGCGGCTGGTCGCTCACCCTCTCCCCATCGGCCGGAACGCCGCCGTCCTTGAACGGTCCGCGCGCACCGGGTGCGACCGCCGGCGGCCCGTCCGTCACCCGCCCGTCCGGAGCGGGCCGCCGGATGTGGGAACATGGGGGGTCACCCCGCCGGCGGGCAGCACGTCGCCGGCAAGCCAGACCAGGGAGAGATCGATGAGCAAGCGTGGTCGCAAGCGCCGTTCCCGCGCCGGGAGCTCCGCCAACCACGGCAAGCGCCCCAACGCCTGAGCGTCGGACGGCACTGCCGCACACAGCACGAGGGCCCGGTGCATCGCACCGGGCCCTTCGTCGTCCCCGCGACCTACAGCGTGGTGGTGCGGGTGACCTTCAGCGTCGTGAGCCGCGCGTGGATCTTGACGCGGAGCTCTTCCGGCGCCTGCTCGTGGCAGGACCGCTTCACGAGCTCCTTGAGCATCGTGTCGACCGCCATCTCGTCCAGGCAGGGCCGGCAGTCCTCGATGTGCGCGCGGACCCGGTCGGCGTCGACCGGCTCCAGCTCGTGGTCCACGTAGGCGAACAGCCGGCCGAGCGCCTGCTCGCAGTCCGGGCCGCAGCCCTCGGACGCGTCCTCCGCCGGCGTCGCTCCCGCAGCGTCCCAGCCCGTCATCGTGCCCTCCTCGACGATCCCGTACCGGCCGTGCCCTCGGCCGGGGCCGATGCCACGAGCCCCCGGCCGCGGGCGTAGTCGGCCAGCATGTCGCGCAGCTGGCCCCTCCCGCGGTGCAACCGGGACATCACCGTCCCGATCGGGGTGCCCATGATCTCGGCGATCTCCTTGTAGGCGAAGCCCTCGACGTCCGCGAGGTACACCGCGATCCGGAACTCCTCGGGAAGGCGCTGCAGCGCGTCCTTCACGTCGGAGTCCGGCAGGTGGTCGAGCGCCTCGGCCTCGGCGGAGCGCAGCCCCGTCGAGGTGTGCGACTCCGCACGCGCGATCTGCCAGTCCTCGATCTCGTCGGCCCGGGACTGCTGCGGCTCGCGCTGCTTCTTGCGGTAGGTGTTGATGAAGGTGTTCGTCAGGATCCGGTACAGCCACGCCTTGAGGTTCGTCCCCGGGCGGTACTGGTGGAAGGCAGCGAACGCCTTGGCGAACGTCTCCTGGACCAGGTCCTCGGCGTCCGACGGGTTCCGGGTCATGCGCAGGGCGGCGCCGTAGAGCTGGTCCAGGTAGACCAGCGCCTCGGCCTCGAACCGCTCGCTGCGCGCCGCGTCGTCCTCGGACTCGGGGGCGCGTGTGGTGTCCTCGCTCATCACGGCGAAGCCTAGTCCGCGCGGCGGGGTGCCGCCGGTGTCGCGCGGCGCGGGGAGCACGGCGACGGCACCCTCCGGGGTGCCGGTCGAGGGCCACGCCACGGGGCGCTCCAGGGTGGAACAGGTCATGGCCTGCACAACGCCACCGCGGACCCGGTCCATTCCCGGGCGGCGCACAGGTTCGCGGGCCACTAGTTTGAGGCGCAGGCGTCCGTGCGTCGCGGGTGCCCCGGAGGAGGACGTCATGCTGCTGCGCCGCATCGCCCGACCGCTGTTCGCGTCGTGGTTCCTCAGCGAGGGGGTCGACGCCCTGCGCCGACCCGCCGCGCACGTCGCCGTCGCGCGCGGCGCCGTCGACCGGCTCACGTCCGTGGTGCCCGCGGGGGCGCTCGGCGGGGCGCTCGACGCGTACCGCCACCCGTCGGACCGCCAGCTGAGCACGGTGGTGCGCGTGCACGGCGGCGCCACCGCCTTCGCGGCCCTCATGCTCGCCACCGGCCGCGCACCCCGCGCCGCCGCCCTGACGCTCGCCGCGCTGACGCTGCCGCTGGCCGCCGCGGACGCCCCGGCGTCCCGCTCCGAGCGGGGGCACCTGAGCGAGCAGGAGAAGAAGGACCGCAAGGCCCGGTTCCTGCGGGGGCTCTCCCTCAGCGGTGCCGCGCTCATCGTCGCCGCCGACACCGCCGGCCGTCCGGGCATGCGGTGGCGCGTCGAGCACGCCCGCGCGACCCGCGCCACGACCGCGAAGGTGGCCGCCGCCGCGGCGACCGCCGCCGCCGGGAAGACGTCGGCGGGCGCGAAGAAGGCCGTGGTCGCCCAGCAGGCGGCGGTGAAGAAGGCCGTCACGACGAAGGCGGCGGCGGCGCAGAAGGCGGTCGCGGCGCAGACGGCCGCGGCGGCGACGGCTGCCGCAGCCGCGCAGCGGAAGGCCGCAGCGGCGCAGAAGGCCGCGGCGCCGCAGAAGCAGGCCGCTGCCCAGCGGCTCGCCTCGGCCCAGAAGGCGTCGGCGAAGCGCGGCCGGAAGCCCGCCGCCCGCTGAGCCACCGCCGCGCCCCCGGACACCGGCGGGGGCGTGCCGGGCGGGGCCGATAACCTGGCCGCATGAGCTCCCGCCCCGACGTCGACGCCTCGCCGAGCGGGGCCGCCGCTGCCGCCGCCCCCGACTGGGCCGCCCCGACCGCGCGCGGCCCGCTGGGCGCGACCGTCGAGGTGCCCGGGTCGAAGTCGCTCACCAACCGCTACCTCGTCCTGGCCGCCCTGGCGGACGGGCCGGGGCGGCTGCGCGGGGCGCTGCGGTCGCGGGACACCCTCCTCATGGCGCAGGCGCTGCGCGACCTCGGCACGGGCATCGAGGACGACCCGGCCGCGCCCGGCGACATGCTGGTCACGCCGGGGACGATCCGCGGGCCCCGGACCGTCGACTGCGGTCTCGCGGGGACGGTCATGCGGTTCCTGCCCGCGGTCGCCGCGCTGGCCGACGGGCCGGTGCGGTTCGACGGCGACGCCGGCGCCCGGGTCCGGCCGATGGGTCCCGTGCTGCGGGCGCTGCGGGCGCTGGGCGTCGGCGTCGAGGAGCACGGCGAGCCGGGCTTCCTCCCGTTCACGGTGGCCGGCACGGGCGCCGTCCGGGGCGGGAACGTCGACGTCGACGCGTCCGCGTCCTCCCAGTTCGTGTCGGGGCTGCTGCTCGCGGCCGCGCGGTTCGACCAGGGGCTGACCGTCCGGCACACCGGGCCGACGCTGCCGAGCCTGCCGCACATCGAGATGACCGTCGCGGTGCTGCGCGCCGCCGGCGTGGTCGTCGACGACTCCCGGCCCGAGATCTGGCACGTCGAGCCGGGGCCGGTCCGCGCACGTGACGTGCGCGTGGAGCCGGACCTGTCGAACGCGGCGCCCTTCCTCTGCGCGGCCCTGGTGGCCGGCGGCACGGTGCGGGTCCCGGGGTGGCCGTCGAGCACCACGCAGCCCGGTGGCCTGCTGCCCGGGATCCTCGAGCAGATGGGCGCCACCACCCGCCTCGACGGCGACGTGCTGGCGGTGACCGGCGGCGGCGTGGTCCGCGGGGTCGACCTGGACCTGCGCGCGGCCGGGGAGATCGCCCCGACCATCGCCGCGGTCGCGGCGCTCGGCGACTCCCCCACCCGCCTGCGCGGCATCGCGCACCTGCGGGGGCACGAGACCGACCGGCTCGCGGCGCTGTCCGCGGAGATCACGCGGCTGGGCGGGCAGGCAGAGCAGACCGCGGACGGCCTGGTCATCACGCCGCGCCCCCTGCACGGCGGCACCGTCCGCACGTACGCGGACCACCGGATGGCGACGTTCGGCGCGCTGCTCGGGCTGGCGGTGCCGGGCGTGCTGGTCGAGGACGTCGCGACGACCGCCAAGACCATCCCCGACTTCGTCGGGCTGTGGGACGGGATGCTCGCGTGAGCGCCGGCGCCCGCCCCCGCGCCGCCCACGGGGAGCGCTGAGCGTGGCACGCCGGTCGCTCGACGAGTCCGACATCCGGGTCCGTCCGACCCGCCGCGGCTCGCGCCCCCGGACCAAGACCCGCCCCGAGCACGCCGACGCGGAGCAGGCCCTGGTCACGGGAGTCGACCGCGGCCGGTACACCGTCCTGGTGGACCCGGACGGCCCGGACGAGCGGGTCGCGACGGCGATGAAGGCCCGCGAGCTCGGGCGCGAGCGGGTCGTGCCGGGCGACCGCGTGGACCTCGTGGGCGACACGTCGGGGTCCGCCGGCTCGCTGTCGCGCATCGTCCGCATCCGGGACCGGTCGACGGTGCTGCGCCGCACCGCCGACGACACCGACCCCGTCGAGCGCGTCATCGTCGCCAACGCCGAGCAGCTCGTCGTCGTCACGGCCCTGGCCGACCCCGAGCCCCGCACCCGGATGATCGACCGGTGCGTCGTCGCGGCGTACGACGCCGGCATGGACGTGCTGCTCGCGCTGACGAAGGCCGACCTGGCCGACCCGGCCACCCTCCGCGAGATGTACGAGCCCATCGGCGTGCGGGTCGTCGTGACGCGCTGGGCCCACGAGGGCGTCGCCCACGGCACGGGTGAGCGACCGGAGGAGATCGACGGCCTCGACGCCCTCCGCGACGCCCTCGCGGGGCGGACCTCGGTGCTGGTGGGGCACTCCGGCGTCGGGAAGTCGACGCTGGTCAACGCGATCGTGCCCGACGCGTTCCGGGCGACGGGCGTGGTGAACGACGTCACCGGGCGCGGCCGCCACACCTCCACCTCCGCCGTGGCGCTGCGCGTGCCCGGGCCGGCCGGCACCTGGGTCATCGACACCCCGGGCGTGCGGTCGTTCGGGCTGGCGCACGTCGACCCGAACCACCTGCTCGGGGCGTTCGCCGACCTCGCCGCGGTCGCCGAGGAGTGCCCCCGCGGCTGCACGCACGCCGACGACGCCCCCGACTGCGCGCTGGACGACTGGGTCGCCGCGGCGCCGGACGAGGAGACGAAGGACGCCCGCACGGCGCGGGTCGACTCGTTCCGGCGGCTGCTGGTGAGCCGGTCCGGCGCAGCGGACTGAGCCCGGGCAGCGGCACGGGACCGGCACGGGCAGCCTCGGCGCCCGGATAGGTTGAGGCCATGACCCGGTACGACGACGACCTGCGCCTCGCCCACGTGATCGCCGACCAGGTGGACGGGCTCACCATGTCGCGGTTCAAGGCGCAGGACCTCCGGGTCGAGACGAAGCCCGACCTGACGCCCGTCTCCGACGCCGACCGCGCCGCGGAGGAGCTCATCCGCACGCAGCTCTCCCGCACCCGCCCGCGCGACGCGGTGCACGGCGAGGAGATGCCCGACACCGGCCACGGCCCCCGCCGCTGGGTCGTGGACCCGATCGACGGCACCAAGAACTTCGTGCGGGGCGTGCCCGTGTGGGCCACGCTGATCGCGCTGCTGGACGGCGACGAGGTGGTCGTGGGCCTCGTGAGCGCACCGGCGCTCGGGCGGCGCTGGTGGGCCGCGCAGGGCTCCGGCGCGTGGACCGGCCGGTCCCTGGCCGCCGCGACGCGCCTGCAGGTCTCCGAGGTCGGACGGCTGCAGGACGCGTCGCTGTCCTACTCCAGCCTGAGCGGCTGGGAGGAGCAGGGCCGCCTCGACCGGTTCCTCGACCTCACGCGCAAGGTGTGGCGCACCCGCGGGTACGGCGACTTCTGGTCCCACGTGCTCGTCGCCGAGGGCGCCGTGGACCTGTCCACCGAGCCCGAGCTCGCCCTGCACGACATGGCCGCGCTCGTGCCGATCGTCACCGAGGCCGGCGGGCGGTTCACGTCGGTGCAGGGCGTCGACGGCCCGTTCGGCGGGTCGGCCCTGGTGTCGAACGGGCGCCTGCACGGCGCGGCGCTGCAGGTGCTGGACCCGCTCATCGACTGACGCCCCGGCCGCTGCACCCCGCAGAGTGGAGCGTCCGGCCCGACACACCCCGGCGTGTCCGGCCGATCGCTCCACCCGGCGGCGCCGGGCGTGCGGGTCAGCGCGGGATGCGGTCCAGCTCCGTGGCGTCGTACCAGAGCAGGTCGCGCTCGGCCAGGGCGTCCAGCGCGGCGTCGTCGCCGTCGAGGGCACGGGCGACCTCGTCCCGGGCGGCCGGCTCGTCCACGTGCGCGCAGACCACGTCGTCCAGCACGACCGGCGCGGTGAGCGTCACCAGGCTGGCGGCCTCGTCGTCGACACCCTCGGCGCCCTCGGGCGCACCCTCGCTGACCGCGTCGTCCGGCACCTCCACGGTGACGACCAGGCGCAGGCCCGGCGCCTGCGGGCGGGCGGCGAGCAGGACCAGGGCGTCGTCGGCCGCCATCAGCTGCGCGGCGAACTCCACGCCCTCCTCGTCCTCCTCGGGCAGCAGGGCGCTGAGCGCCGGGGTGACCGCGTGGGCCCGGCGGGGTGCCGTCAGCGGCCCCCGGCCCTGCAGCAGGTCGTCGAGCTCGTCCAGGGTGGCAGGCAGGTAGAGGCGCACGGGTCCAGTGTGCCGCCCGTCGGCGTCCCGCACGTACATCGGGGCGAACCGGGGCGAGTCGGGCCGACCGGACTGCGACACCCCGGTCGTCGTCCACAGGGGACGGGACGGGCTTGGTCTGCGCGGGCGGCCACGGGTAGACCGGGCCGCGGACCGTGTGCGAACCGGCAGCGACGGAGGACCCATGAGCACCGAACGCCCCACCACCCGGACGACGACCGCGCCCCGCACCCCCGGGCGACAGGAGGCGCGTCAGGAGGCGCGACCTGAGACGCGACCGGAGGCGCGACCCGAGGTGCGGTCGGCACCCGGACTGCCGACGTCGCGGCCGGCACCCGGACTGCCGACGTCGCGGTCGGCACCCGCACTGCCGACGGTGCGGTGGGTACCCGCGCTGCCGGCCGTGCCCCGCACGGAGGCCGCCGGTGCCCGGTCGGCGGTGCTGCCGTCACCGCAGCGGTCCCCGGAGGACGGCGGGGGCGAGGAGACGCCGGCGCGGCACCCGGCGACCCGCGAACGGGCGCCTGCGGGCGCAGCGGTCACCCCGTCGCGCCGGCCGGCCGCGCCGCAACCGCCGGGACGGACCCGGGACCGCGCAGAGGTCGCCCCTCCACGGCGGCCTGCCGCGGCCGAGCCGCCACCCGGGCCGAGCCAGCCCACGGTCGAGCGGCTCGGCGGCAGCACCGTCGCCAGCTACACCCACGCCGCAGCGACGCCCCGCTCCCCCGTCGCGACCACCGGCCTCCCGGCGCTGCCCTCCGGCACGGTCGCCGGAGGGGTGGCGTCGCTCGACCCGCGCCAGGCCTGCTGCATGGTCGCGCTCGCCGCGGTGGAGGTGCTGAGCGGCAGCCGGCCGCTCGCGCAGCTCGCCCGGTGGGTGACGCCGGAGGTCTACGACTCGCTGGCCCGCCGGGCGGCGCTCACGGCACCGGGTGGCCGCGTGCTCGACCCCGCAGCCGGCAGCGCCGACGTGGGGCCGCCGGACGGCGCCGTGCGGCGGCCCTCCGTGCGGCGGGTGCGCGCCTTCCCCGTGAGCGAGCACGTCGTCGAGGCGTCCGTGATCGTGACCCACGCGGACCGGGTGCGGGCGGTCGCGGTGCGGCTCACCCGTGCGACCGGCCGGTGGCGCGCATCGGCGCTGGTGGTGGGCTGACGGCGCAGGTGGTCGGCCGACGGCGGGGTGGTCGGCCGGCGGCGCTGGTGGTCGGCTGACGGCGGAGCGACGCGCCGGACGCGACGACGCCCGCCCTCCCGGTAGGAGGGCGGGCGTCGTGCTCGCGCGTGCGGCGGGTCAGCCGCGGCGGCGCTGCTGCTTCGCCGCCTTGCGGCGCGCCTCGCGGTTCCCGGCCGCGTCGTCCGCCGGGCCGTCCCCGGTGGGCGCGGCCGCGGGAGCCGCCCCTGCGGCCGGTGCCACGGCCGGACCCGCCGCCCGGCGGCCGCTGCTGCGGGTCACGCTGGGCGCGTCGCCGTCCACGCTGGGCGCGGAGTACTGCAGCGGGACCTTGCGCTCCGGGCCGTCGATGCCCTTCGCGACGAGCACCGGCGCGCCACCGATCGTGGGAGCGCCGTCGGACGAGGCACCCGCCGGGGCCGCGGCCGGGACGCCGTCGCCGGCCGCCTGCGCCGCTGCGCCCTCGGCCGGTTCCGCGACCTTGACCTCGAGGTTGAACAGGAACCCGACGGCCTCCTCCTTGATGGAGTCGGTCATCGCCTGGAACAGCTGGTAGCCCTCGCGCTGGTACTCCACCAGGGGGTCGCGCTGCGCCATCGCGCGCAGGCCGATGCCCTCCTTGAGGTAGTCCATCTCGTAGAGGTGCTCGCGCCACTTGCGGTCCAGCACCGACAGCACGACGCGGCGCTCCAGCTGCCGCATGTTCGGCTCGCCGAGGGCCGTCTCGCGCTCCTGGTACGCGATGCGCGCGTCCGACAGCAGCTCGGTCTTCAGCAGCTCGGCGGTGAGCCGGCCGATGCCGCCCGCCTGCTCCACGACCTCGTCCGCCTCGATGGAGACGGGGAACACCGCCTTGAGCGACGTCCAGAGCTGGTCGAGGTCCCAGTCCTCCGGGTGCCCGTCCGCGGTGGCCGCGGTGACGTACTCGTCGATGGTGTCCTCGAGGAAGTGCTGGACCTGGTCCTGCAGGTCCTCGCCCTCCAGGACGCGGCGGCGCTGCTCGTAGATGACCTCGCGCTGCCGGGACAGGACGTCGTCGTACTTGAGGACGTTCTTGCGGATCTCGAAGTTGCGCGCCTCGACCTGCGACTGCGCGGACCGGATGCCGCGGGTGACGATCTTCGACTCCAGCGGCAGGTCGTCGGGGAAGCCCGCGCGGGTCATCATCGACTCGGCCATGCCGGAGTTGAACAGCCGCATGAGGTCGTCCTGCAGCGACAGGTAGAACCGGGACTCCCCCGGGTCGCCCTGGCGGCCGGAGCGCCCGCGCAGCTGGTTGTCGATGCGGCGGGACTCGTGCCGCTCGGTGCCGAGCACGTACAGGCCGCCGAGCTCCACGACCTCGTCGTGCTCGGCCGCGACGGCCTCCTTGGCCTTCTCCAGCGCGGCCGGCCACGCGGCCTCGTAGTCCTCCGGGCTCTCGTTCGGGTCGAGGCCCCGGGCGGCGAGGTCCGCGACCGCCATGAACTCCGCGTTGCCGCCGAGCATGATGTCGGTGCCACGGCCGGCCATGTTGGTCGCCACGGTCACGGCGCCCTTGCGGCCGGCCTGCGCGACGATCGAGGCCTCCCGCGCGTGCTGCTTCGCGTTGAGCACCTCGTGCGGGACGCCGGCCTTGCGGAGCTTGTGCGAGAGGATCTCGGACTTCTCGACGCTCGTGGTGCCGACGAGGACGGGCTGGCCCTTCGCGTGCCGCTCGACGATGTCGGCGACGACCGCGTCGTACTTGCCCTCCTCCGCCTTGTAGACGAGGTCGGCCTGGTCGATGCGCTGCATCCCGCGGTTGGTCGGGATCGGCACGACGCCGAGCTTGTACGTGCCCTGGAACTCGGCGGCCTCGGTCTCGGCCGTACCGGTCATGCCGGCGAGCTTGTCGTACAGCCGGAAGTAGTTCTGCAGGGTGATCGTGGCGAGCGTCTGGTTCTCCGCCTTGATCGGCACGCCCTCCTTGGCCTCGATGGCCTGGTGCATGCCCTCGTTGTACCGGCGGCCCGGCAGGACGCGGCCGGTGTGCTCGTCGACGATCAGGACCTCGCCCTTGTCGACGATGTAGTCCTTGTCGCGCTTGAACAGCTCCTTGGCCTTGATGGCGTTGTTCAGGAAGCCGATCAGCGGCGTGTTCAGCGACTCGTACAGGTTGTCGATGCCGAGGTAGTCCTCGACCCGCTCGATGCCCGGCTCGAGCACGCCGACGGTGCGCTTCTTCTCGTCCACCTCGTAGTCGCGCTCCGGCTGCAGCCGGCGGACGACCTTGGCGAACTCCGCGTACCAGCGGTTGGCGTCGCCCGACGCGGGGCCCGAGATGATGAGCGGGGTCCGGGCCTCGTCGATGAGGATCGAGTCGACCTCGTCGACGATCGCGAAGTGGTGGCCCCGCTGGACGAGCTCCTCGGTGCTCCACGCCATGTTGTCGCGCAGGAAGTCGAAGCCGAACTCGTTGTTCGTGCCGTAGGTGATGTCCGCGGCGTACTGCACGCGGCGCTCGGCGGGCGTCTGGCCCGTGACGATCACGCCGGTGGTGAGGCCCAGGAACCGGTAGACGCGGCCCATGAGGTCCGCCTGGTAGCTCGCCAGGTAGTCGTTGACGGTGACGACGTGCACGCCCTTGCCGGTCAGCGCGTTGAGGTACGCCGGCGCGGTGGCGACCAGCGTCTTGCCCTCACCGGTCTTCATCTCGGCGATGTTGCCCCAGTGCAGGGCTGCGCCGCCCATGAGCTGGACGTCGAAGTGCCGCTGCCCGAGCGTGCGGCGCGCGGCCTCGCGCACCGCGGCGAAGGCCTCCGCCATGAGGTCGTCGAGCGTCTCGCCGTCGGCGAGCCGGGCCCGGAACCGGTCGGTCTCCTCGCGCAGCTCCGCGTCGGACAGGGACGTGAAGCTGTCCTCCAGCGCGTTGACCTGCTGGGCGACGCCCGACAGCTTCTTGAGGATCCGTCCCTCGCCCAGGCGGAGGACCTTCTCGAGGATCGCTGGCACGTGCACTCCCGACTCGCTGCGCCCCGCGCGATGTCCGCACCGGGTCCCGGCGTCCCGGCTGCACAGCCGGGCCCCGACCATCGTAGGTGAGCCACCGCGAGGGACAGCAACCCACCGCGCCTGCGCCGGTGGCGAACGCAGGCCCTCTCAGGCCGACGCGAGCGCGGCGGTGAGCACCGGGGCCAGCGTCCCGCGCGGCGCGCCCTCCTTGTCGCCCACCACGACGTCGTCCAGACCGAGCCACGTCGCGAGCAGCCGGAGCTCCGCCGCGAGGTCGTCCGCCACGGCCGCCGGACCGTCGTCGGTCCCGCGCGCCGGCCGCGCGGCCGACTCCGGGAGGTGGGCGGCGTGGACGCGCAGCAGCCCCGCGCGCCGGTCCGCCTTGAGGTCGACCAGCGCCGCGAGGCCCTCCCCGCGCAGGAAGGGCAGCACGTAGTACCCGTGCACCCGCTGCGGCTCGGGCACGTAGATCTCGATCCGGTACCGCAGCCCGAACAGCTCCTCCAGGCGCCGGCGCTCGAACACCAGCGGGTCGAACGGGCTGAGCAGCGCGCGACCGGTCGCGCGGCGGGGCAGGTCGGCGCCGGCGTGCAGGTACACCGGGCGCTCCCAGCCCTCGACGCGGACCGGCACGAGGGTGCCGTCCTCCACGAGGCTCTGCACGCCCTGGCGGGCGCGGGCGCCCTTGATGCGGAAGTAGTCCAGCAGGCACCGCTCGGAGGCCACGCCGTGCGCCCGCGCCGCGATGTCCAGCAGCGTGCGGACGGCCTCGGCCTCGTCCGGCACCGGCGCCGCCAGGACGTGCGGTGGCAGCACCCGCTCGGTGAGGTCGTAGCAGCGCTCGAACTGGGGGTTCCGGCGGGCGGACGCCACCTGGCCGGTGAAGAACAGGTACTCCAGCACCCGCTTGGCGGCCGTCCAGTTCCAGCCCCACTCCGGGCGGGAGCGAGGGAGGTCGCCCTCGACGCGGGCGTGCACCTCGCTGGCGGTGAGGGGGCCGTCGTCGGCGATCATCGCCAGCACCTCGCCGACCAGCGGCGAGTGCCGCAGCGGCACCTCGCGGATCGAGCCCCACGCGTACTCCTGGTACGCGCGCCGCCGCCAGCCGAGCAGCGCGTACGTCTCGGGCGGCACGTAGGAGGCCTCGTGGGCCCAGGTCTCGACCAGCCGGCGCGGGGCACGGCCCGACGCGCGGTCCAGGAGCGCCGTGTCGTACGGCCCGACGCGCGAGAACGTCGGCATCAGGTGGGCGCGCGCGACGACGTTGACCGAGTCGATCTGCAGCAGCCCGAGCCGGTCGACGACCTGCTGCAGCTGGCGCATGGTCGCGGCGCCGGAGCGGGCCGGCCGCGGACGGTCCAGGCCCTGCGCGTGCAGGGCCACCCGGCGGGCCTGGGACAGCGACAGGGTCCCGGCCGGGCGGTGCGCGGTGCCCCGCGCCTGCCCGGGGGCGGGCGCCACGACGACGGAGCTGGTGGTCATCGCCCCATCGTGCCCCGCGCCACCGACACGGCGACCCGAGCGGCACCCGGAGCGGCACCCCGGCCAGACCGCACACGGACCCGGGGACGGACCCGGACGGACCCCGGACGCGACCGCGCCCGCCGACCGGAGGGTCGTCGGCGGGCGCGGTCGTCCGTCGGGGGTGGCGGCGCTCAGGCGCCGGCGGCCGCCCCCGCGGGTGCGGCGACGCCGCCGGAGCCCTGACCGTCACCGATCGAGGTCACCGCGGCGTCGAGCTTGATGATCCCGTAGCTCCAGCCACGCCGCCGGTACGCGACGGACGGCTGGGCGGTCTCGGCGTCGACGAACAGGAAGAAGTCGTGACCGACCAGCTCCATCTCGTAGAGCGCGTCGTCGACCGTCATCGGCCGGGCCAGGTGCACCTTCTCGCGGATGACGACGGGCGAGTCCCCCAGGGTCGTCTCCGTGACCCCGTCCTCGTCCGGCTCGGGCGCGGCGGGCTCGGCCTCCGGCTCGGGCAGCGGCGGCAGCGCGTCGGCGACGGGCGTCGGCACCTTGCCCCGGTGGCTCTTGCGGCGGTCGCGGGCACGCCGCAGCCGCTCCGCCAGCTTGTCGATCGCCAGGTCGAACGCCCCGTAGCGGTCGTCCGCGCACGCCTCGGCCCGGATCACCGGTCCCTTGCCGACCACGGTGAGCTCCACCCGCTCGGCGGCCGAGGCCTGCCGGGGATTGGGCTCGTGGGTCACCTCGACGTCGATGCGCTGGGCGCGCGGCGCCAGCGGCTCGAGCCTGGCGAGCTTGTCCTCGACGTGTCGACGGAACCGCTCGGGGACGTCGGTGTGACGGCCTGCGACGACGATCTCCATGGGATACCTCCTGGAGGTCCGGGGGCGGGTCCATCCCCGCCCGGCAGCATGCGCGGAACGCCCTCGTGGGGCGGGTTGACGGCACCACCTCCTCGTGCGGGCACGCCCGCCGAGTCCCGTGAGCCGGGCGACGTCCGTGCCGCCCGACCGCTCTGGGACCCCACGCTAGCCCGGGTGGGGCGACGCGACCAACCAGGCGGTCGGCGTCCCTGGCGGACGGGTGACGGCGAGCACCACCGCGCCCACGACCTGCGCGTCTGCGGACTCGAGCGCCGCCCGGCACGCGGCCAGGGTCGCCCCGGTGGTGAGCACGTCGTCGACCAGGACGACCCGGGCGCCGGCCAGCTCCGCGCGGCAGCGCTCCCGCACCCGGACGCGCCCGGCGAGGTTCGCGGCACGCCCCCGCACGCCGAGGCCCACCTGGTCGCGACCCCGGCCGGAGAGCCGCAGGGCGCGCGCGGGCACGGCCCCCGGCACGGCCCGGGCGTGGGCGGTCGCGAGCGCGGCGACGAGGTCCTCTCCCCGCAGGCGCGCACCGGCCGCCGAGGGCGGCGCACCCACGACGAGGACCCCCGGCGGGATCGCGCCGCGGGCCGCGAGCCACGCCGCCGCGCGGCCGAGCAGCGCGGCGAGCCACGCGGTCACGTCGGCGCGGCCGCCGTCCTTCCACGCCACGACGGCTCGGCGCACCGGTCCGGTGTTCTCCGCGAGCGCCCACACCGGCAGCGTCGTCCCGTCCATGCGGTCGAGCCGGCCGGCGGCGTCCTCGCACCGGCGCGGCTCCCCCGCCCACCGGAGCAGGCACGCCGGGCAGAGGGCACGCCCCGGCACGCCGCACCCGGCGCAGGTCACCGGCAGGACGAGGTCGAGGAGGTCGAGGGCGAGGTCACGTGGTGGCACGCCCCCACGCTCGCAGCGCCCGGCCGGGTCCCCGTGCGGTCGTCCCCAGGTCGTCGACGTCCCGCGCCCCCGACGGACCTGGGGACGCCTCGGCTCCCGCTCGTCGCGGGGCGGGAGCCGCTCAGCCCGGGAAGGAGGGGTCCCGCACGCCCGTGCCGACGGTCGTCCAGCTGGACCCGGACCGCGCGTACAGCTCGCCGCGCGACGTGGCGACGTACAGCACCCCGTCGCCCTTGCCGCCGGCGATGTCGATCGAGTCGACGATCGCCGGGCGCGCCTGCACCTGCCCGGACAGCGGCACCAGGTGGTACACGGCCGTGGTGGTGCTGCCGGACCGGCCGAGCACCCCGAGGGTCGACTCGTCCACCCACACCACCCGGGTCGCGTCGACCAGCGTCACGCCGGTGCGCCACGCCGCCCCGAGCACCTGCGGCGTGCCGGAGTCGTCGCGCACGACGGACGCCACGTCGACGTGCACGCCGTCCGAGCCGCTGGACACCACGGCCACCCGGCTGGCGTCGAGGGCGACCCGCACCGACCGGACCGTGCGCCCCTGGAGCCACTCCGCCTCGACGTCGACGACGTCACCGCCGGGATCGACCGCGACCAGCCCGCCCTGGGCGTCGCCGGACGCGGTCCACACCCACCCGAGGCGGTCGACGGAGGGGGCGACGAGGTCGGTGCCGGTCAGCAGGAGCTGCGACGGGTCCTCGGCCGTCGGCACGGTGACGAGCCGGTCCGGCCCGGACAGCATCACGCGCAGCGCGCCCGAGCCGTCACGGGCGGGGTCCCGCGCGTCGAGACCGGCGAGCGAGCCGACGTCCTCCACCGGGACCAGCGAGCCGCCCGAGAGCTCCACGAGCGCGTCGCCCTGCACCGCCTCCAGCGAGCCGCCCCAGTCCTGGCCGCGCGCGAGCTGCACGGCGTCCGCGCCGAGCCCCACACCGGCCGCCGACACCTCCACCGTGCGGACGCGCGCGATCCGCAAGGAGGCCTCGAGCTGCGCCTGCATCAGCGCCCGGTCGTCGGGTTCGACGGGCAGCCCGCCCGCGGCGAGGCTCACCGCCGCGACGCCGTCCTCGTCCACGGACACCGCGTCCGGCTGCAGCGCCGCCCCTTCCGGGATCGCGGTGCGCACCGCGTCGCGCAGCCAGTCCGACGGCCCCGCGAGCAGGGCCCGCACGATGGAGGTGGCCAGGTTCCGCAACGGGAACCAGCGCGTCTCCGGCACGAGGTACTGGGCGTCCTGCGAGAGGAAGTACAGCGTCGCGGACCGGTAGATCGCCTCGAAGTTCGGCTCGGACAGGACCACGCCGTCCTCCAGGCCGGAGATGCGCCACTGGCCCTCGCTGTCCTGCACGAGGTCGAACATCAGCGTCTCCTGGGCGTCCGGCCCCGCCTGCGCGTACCGGCCCTCGGCGTCGATGCGCGCCGCGACCCGCACGTCGACCCGGACCTGCGACTCGCCCTCCAGCCGGATGTCCGGGCTGGAGGCCGTCGAGTACACGACCACGCGCTCGCGGGGGCTCCACGACCGGCGCGTCTCCCCGGACAGGTACTCGCGGGCGTTCCGGAAGTCGTCCGCCGTCTCGGACCCCTCGGGGTCGCGGCTGAACCCGGCCGCGCTGGCGCCGAGGAAGCCCCGGACGATGTCCTCCGGCGCGCCGTCCTGGGGCGGCGGGTCGCCGAGCGGCTCCACGGCGCCCTGGTCGCTCACGCGTTCCACGCCGACCTCGACCGGCCCGGACGTCGGGATGCCGACGCAGGCGGACAGCGCCGCGAGCACGAGCGTCAGCAGGGCCGCGGACGCGACCCGGGCGCGGTGCGTGCGGGTGGACGTGGCGGGCGTGGCGGGCGTGCCGGTGTGCGAGCGGCTCATCGGCCGTCCCCCGTCGTCGTGTCGGACCCGCCGCGCTGCGCGACGGCGTGCCGGACCCGGTCGATCACGTCGAGCGACCCGGTGGTCGGCGGGAGGTCGGGCAGCGCCGCGGGGTCCACGCCGTCGGCGTGCCGCTGCGCGGCGGGCTCGGCGTCGGGCGCCGCGGGGGGCTCCAGCGGCAGCGGCGAGCCGTCCAGGACGATGCCCGCGCGCCGCGGCAGCGTCAGCCGGAAGCAGGCGCCCTGCCGCGGCCGGCCCCAGGCCTCGAGCCAGCCGCCGTGCAGGTGCGCGTCCTCCAGAGAGATGGCCAGCCCGAGGCCGGTGCCCCCGGTCGTGCGGGCGCGGGCGGGGTCGGCGCGCCAGAACCGGTCGAACACGTGGGCGGCCTCGTCGCGGGTCATGCCGACGCCGTGGTCCCGGACGGTGATCGCCACGGCCCGGTCGTCGGCGGCAACCGTGACCTCCACGTCGGTGCCGTCGGCGTGCTCGACGGCGTTCACCAGCAGGTTCCGCAGGATCCGCTCGACGCGGCGGGGGTCGACGTCGGCGACGCACCGCTCCTCCGGCTCGGTCACGGACAACCACGAGCCCTTGGCCGCGGCGAGCGGCACGGCCTGGTCCACGGCCGCCGCGACGACGTCCCGCACGTCCCGCGCCTCGGCGTCCAGGACGGCAGCACCGGCGTCGAACCGGCTGATCTCCAGCAGGTCGCCCAGCAGGTCCTCGAACCGGTCGAGCTGGGTCTGCATCAGCTCCGCGGACCGGCGCACCGCGGGCGGGAAGTCCTCGCGGGACTCGTACAGCATCTCGCCGGCCATCCGCACCGTGGTCAGCGGGGTGCGGAGCTCGTGCGAGACGTCGGAGACGAACCGGCGCTGCATCGTGGACAGGTGCTCCATGCGGTCGATCTGGTCCTGCAGGCTCTCGGCCATCTCGTTGAACGACCGCCCGAGCCGGGCCATCTCGTCCTCGCCGCGCACGGACATCCGCTCGGTGAGGCTGCCGTCCGCGATCCGCTCGGCCACGTGCGCGGCCAGCCGCACCGGCCGGACCACCTGCCGGGTGACGAGCCACGTCATCGTGACCAGCAGCACCACGAGCGCGAGGTCGCCGAACGACAGCACGCGCTGCAGGAACTCGAGCCGGTCCTGCTCGGCCTCCAGCGAGTACAGGAAGTACAGCTCGTACGACCCGGCCGCGGGCACGGTGACGACCTGGCCCACCATCACCGCGGGCTGCACCGCGCCCGTCGTCGAGGCCGGGTCGGGCCAGGCCACCGACTCCCAGCGCTGGCCCTCGTCCTGCGCGGTGGCGTCCCGCAGGTCGTCCGACACGAGGAACACGAGGTTGGAGTCCGTGGACTGGCCGGTCACCAGGATCGGCTGCTGCTGCCCCCGCGTGCGCAGGATGAACACCTCGCGCTCGCCGGACCCGCCGGACCGCAGCGCGAGGACGAGGTCGTTCAGCAGCTGCTGCACCTCGGGCGCGGTGGTCGCCGTCGACGCGTCGAACGTCTCCTGCGCCTGCGACGCCGCCCGCGCCGACTCCCGCAGCACCTGGTCCACGCGCGCGTCGAACAGGCCGTCGCGCACGCTGACCGACAGGTAGCCGCCGATGATCACCAGGGCGACCATCCCGGCCGCCAGCGTCCAGGTGATGACCTTCGCCTGCAGGGAGCCCCGCCAGGACCGCGCGAGCCGCCGCGCGCGGGCCCCCGCGCGCACCGTCGCCAGCCGCCAGGCGCGGGCAGCCCGCCCCACCGGGCCGGTCCGCGCGCCGACCGCACCGCTCACGGGGACGTCGCGCCCGCCTTGTAGCCGACGCCGCGCACGGTCACGACGATCTCCGGGCGCTCGGGGTCGGCCTCGATCTTCGACCGCAGCCGCTGCACGTGCACGTTCACCAGCCGGGTGTCGGCGGCGTGCCGGTAGCCCCACACACGCTCGAGCAGCACCTCGCGCGTGAACACCTGCCACGGCTTGCGCGCCAGGGCGACGAGCAGGTCGAACTCCAGCGGGGTCAGCGAGATCGCCGCGCCGTCGCGCGTCACGCGGTGGCCGGTGACGTCGATCGACAGGTCGCCGATCCGCAGGTGCTCGGGCGCCGGCTCGTCGCTGCGGCGCAGACGCGCCCGCACGCGGGCGATGAGCTCCTTGGGCTTGAACGGCTTGGCGATGTAGTCGTCGGCGCCGGACTCCAGGCCCAGCACGACGTCGACCGTGTCGGCCTTGGCCGTGAGCATGACGATCGGCACGCCCGACTCGGCACGGATCAGCCGGCACACCTCGGTCCCGTCCTTGCCCGGCAGCATCAGGTCGAGCAGCACGAGGTCCGGCTGCGAGGCCCGGAAGATCTCCAGTGCCTCGTCGCCGTCCGCGCAGAACACCGGCTCGAAACCCTCGGACCGCAGGACGATGCCGATCATCTCGGACAGGGCGGTGTCGTCGTCGACCACGAGAACGCGTCCCTTCATCGCACCATGATCGCACCCGGCGGCCCCCGCGGCGGGCGTCCGCCGTCCGTGGCGCCCGAACGGCCGCACCCCCGGGGCCGGTGCTGACGTGGCACGATGGCCGCAGCCGCGACCGCCGCACCCGGCGCTCCGCCCCAGCACTACCCCAGGGAGCCACCCGATGAGCACGCCGCGCGACGAGGGCCGCCCCGAGGACGCCCCCCGGTACGGCGAGGAGCCGCGTCCCGCACCCCGGTACGGGCAGTACGCGCCCCCCGGGTGGCAGGCGCCCGGCGCCGCGCAGCCTTCGCAGCCGCCGCAGCCGTCGCAGCCGGGCCAGGGCGCGCCGCAGGCGAACCCGTGGGGCGGCGCCGCCACCCCGGCGGGCGGCGGCCGTCCGGGTGACGCGCCCGCCGGTGGCGCACCCGCGCAGCCGGGGTACCCGCCGGCACCGGGGTACGGGCAGCAGCAGCCGGGGTACGGGCAGCAGCCCGGGTACCCGCCCGGGTACGGGCAGCAGCAGCCGGGCTACGGGCAGCAGCCCGGGTACCCGCCGGTGCCGGGGTACCAGCAGCCCGGCTACCAGCAGCCGGGGTACCAGCACCCCGGCTACGGGCAGCAGCCCGGCCCGACCCCGTACGGCTGGGGCCCCGCGCCCTACCAGCCGCCGGTCGCGCAGCCGGGCATCGTGCCGCTGCGCCCGCTGAGCATCTGGGAGATCTTCGACGGCGCGTTCCGGGCGATCCGGCACAACCCCAAGACGATGTTCGGCCTCACCGCGGCGGTCGTCGCGGTGGCCACCGCGCTCAGCGCCCTGATCCAGTGGTACGTCGCGGGCCTCCTGGCCGACGAGGTGAACGGCTGGTTCTCCGGCACCGGCGCGGTGACCGCTTCGGAGTCGGAGATCTTCGGCGACTCCATCGGGACCTCGCTGGGCACGTACGCGGGGCTGCCGCTGACGGCGCTCGCGACGTCCATCCTCACCGGCCTGCTGATCCTGTCGGTGAGCCGCTCCGTGATCGGGCAGCGCGTCGGCGTCGGCGAGGTCGTGCGCGGCTCCGGCAAGCGCATCGTCTGGGTCATCGCGTTCAGCCTGCTGCAGTTCGTCGTGGTGCTGCTGGTGATGGGCGCCCTCACCGGGCTCGTCGCGCTGGTGTGGGCGAGCACCGAGAACGCCGGCCTGACCGTCGTCGCGGGCCTGCTGGCGCTGCTCGTGGTGGTGGTCGGCGCGTTCTGGCTCACCGTCCGGACCATGCTCGCGCCGGCGGCGATCATGCTGGAGGGCGGCCGGTTCTGGTCGTCCGTGGCGCGCGCGTGGAAGCTGACGCGCGGCAGCTTCTGGCGGCTGCTCGGGCTGTACCTGCTGATCTCGATCCTCGTGGGCATCGTGTCGTCGATCGTGACGTTCCCGGTCACGACCATCGCGAGCGTCGCCCTGAACGACCCGTTCCTCACGAGCGGCGCGTCCATCGCGCTGGTCGCGGTGGGGCAGGCGATCGCCAGCACCATCAGCACCGTGTTCATGGCGGGCGTCATCGCCCTGGCCTACATCGACGTGCGGATGCGCCGCGAGGGTCTGGACGTCGAGCTGGCGCGGGCGGCGGGAGAGCCCACGCGGTGACGCCGGGGTCCCTCGTCGCGTCCGGCCTGCTCGTGGGGACGGAGGTCCCCGTCGTGCCCGACGCCGAGCAGGCGCGGCAGTGGCTGGAGCGGGAGCTCGCGGAGCCGGTCTACCACCAGCAGCCGAGCCTCGCGCAGCGGTTCCTCGACTGGCTCGGCCGGTTGTTCGAGAACGCGGACGGCGTCCCGATCGGCAACGTCGGCACGCTCGTCACCGTGCTCGCCGTCGTCGCCGCGCTCGTGCTCGTCACGTTCCTGGTGACCGGCCCGGTGCGGCGCAGCCGGCGGGTCGGCGGCACCGCCGGGGCCGTGCTCGGCGCCGACGACACCCGCACGGCCGCCCAGCTGCGCGCGGCGGCCGACGCCGCGGCGGCCCGCGAGGACTGGGCGACCGCCGTCGCGGAGCGGTTCCGCGCCGTCGTGCGCTCCCTCGAGGAGCGCGCCGTCCTGGACGAGCGACCGGGCCGCACCGCGCACGAGGCCGTCGAGGTGGCCGGGCTCCGGCTGCCGCCGCACGCCGTCGACCTGCGGGCGGCCGCGTCGCTCTTCGACGACGTCGTCTACGGCGACCGGACGCCGCGCGCCGCGGACGACGCCGGCCTGCGCGAGCTGGACGCCCGCGTCGCCGCCGCCCGGCCCGCGCCGCCCGCCGGGCTCGCCCTCACCGCGCCGTCGACGGGGACGGGCGCATGACGGCCCCGGTGCAGTCCCCGCCGGCGCCCGCCGCGTCCTCCCCCGCCGTGGTGCTGGGCGACGGCACCACCGCCCGCACCCGCGCGCGCAGCCGGTGGCGCCGCTACCGCTGGCTGCTCGCCGTCGCGGGCGTGCTCGCGATCGGCGTGCTGGCCACCGTCCTGCCGGCGCCCGCGCAGTCGACCACGCCGCTCGCCCCGGACAACCCCCGGGAGAACGGCGGCCGCGCCGTCGCCGAGGTGCTCGGCGGCCAGGGCGTCACCGTGACCTACGTCCGCACCACCGCCCAGGCCGTCGAGGCCGCCGCGGCGGGCAGCACCCTGCTGGTGACGTCCGACTGGCTGCTCAGCCCCGAGCAGGTCACGGCGCTGGCGGGCACGGAGGCCGACCTCGTGCTGCTCGACCCGTCGGCGCTGCTGCGCGAGGCCGTCCCCGGGCTCGACACCGGCTGGAGCGGCGGCACGGAGCCCGCGACGCTCACGGCCTCGTGCGACGACCCGGACGCCGCGGCGGCCGGCACCGTCTCCGGCACCGCCGCCGGCGTCGTGGCGACCGACCCGCGGACCGACGCGGCGCTGTGCTTCCCGCTGCCCGGCACCGAGCCGCAGGCCTACCTGTACGCGGACGCCGAGGCCGACGGCCGGCGCGTGACCGTGCTCGGCGACGCCGGGATGCTGACCAACGCGCGGGTGACGGCCGAGGGCAACGCGGCGCTCGTGCTGCGCGCGCTCGGCCGGAACGCGGACCTGGTCTGGTACGTCCCCTCGATGACCGACACGACCGCCGGCGAGGCGGCCGGTCCCGGCCTGGAGGACCTGCTGCCCCCCACCGCCCGCGTCGTGCTGCTGCAGGCGCTCGTCGTCGTGCTGGCGCTCGCGCTGTGGCGCGGCCGGCGGCTCGGGCGCGTGGTGACCGAGCAGCTGCCCGTCGTCGTCCGGGCTGCCGAGACCACGCGCGGACGCGGCCGCCTGTACCGGGCCTCCCGCTCGTACGGGCACGCGGCCGCGTCGCTGCGCGCGGGGGTCGCCGCCCGGTGCGCGCGCCTGCTCGGGCTGCCCCGCTCGGCCGGCGCCCTCGACGTCATCGCGGCCGTCGCACGCGCGGCCGGCCGGGACGAGGCCGAGGTCGGCGACCTGCTGTACGGACCACCCCCCACGTCAGACGCGGGCCTGGAGACCCTGGCCCGCCGGCTCGACCAGCTCGAGAGCGAGGTTCACCCCACGTGACCCAGGACCCTGTCCCTTATACACACCTCCGAGCCCACGAGACGCTACGCTATCTCGTACGCCGTCTTCTGCTTGAAAAAAAAAATCGACGACGAAGCGGCTCGCGTAGCGAGGTGTGAGGAGTCGGTCGATCAGGCCGAATTCGACGTCTACTTCGAGGCCGTCGTGTGTTTTTCCCCTGGCCGCCTCGCCCTTGT
>NZ_CABEGA010000025.1 GCF_901521055.1 Cellulomonas hominis
GCCGACACCCCCCCGGGCCCCCGCCGAGGCGGCCCCCCCCCCGCCCCCCCGCCACCGGCCCACCCCGACGGTGGGGGCGCCGGGGTAGGGGGTTGCCCCCCGGTTGCCTGGCCGGCACCCGGGGGACGGGCCCCCGCTCCCGCCCCCCCCCTCCCGGGGCGCGGGGGCGCCCCCCCCCCGCCCCCCCCGCGGCCCCCCCCCCCCCACCCCCGCCCCGACCGCCGGCGCCCCCGCCGGCGGAGCCCCGCCCCGCACGAAGGAGTGCCCCCGCGATGCAGCACGTCCGCCTCCCCCGCCCCGCCGCCCTGGACCACCGCACCGGCTCGACGGTCGTCACGGTCCTGGACGCCGCCGGCCGACCGCTCGCCGACGCCGACGTGTCCGTCGAGCAGACGCGGCACGCCTTCGGCCTCGGCTGCACGGGCTTCGAGATGATCGCCCTCGCGAACGGCGAGGACCCGGGCCCGGACGACCCCGCGGCGGACGTGCTGCCCGGCCTGGTCGAGCGGTGGCTGGACGTGTTCAACACGGCGACGCTGCCGTTCTACTGGCGGCTGTTCGAGCCCGAGCGCGGGCGGCCCGACACCGAGCGTCTGCTCCGCACCGCGCGGTGGCTGACCGAGCGCGGCGTCGCGGTCAAGGGGCACCCGCTCGCCTGGCATACCCTCGCGCCGGAGTGGCTGGTGGACCTGCCGGAGGACGAGGTCGCGGCGGCCGTGCGCGAGCGGATCACCCGCGACGTCAGCGCCTTCCGCGGCGTGGTCGGCACCTGGGACGCCATCAACGAGGTGGTGATCATGCCGGTGTTCGATAAGGAGCCGAACGGCCTGACCCGGCTCGCCGCGCGCGACGGCCGGGTCCCGACGGTGCGGCTCGCGTTCGACGCCGCGCGCGCCGCCGACCCGGGCGCCACGCTGCTGCTCAACGACTTCGACCTGTCCCCCGACTACGAGCGGCTGATCGAGGACTGCCTGGCGGACGGCATCCGGATCGACGCGATCGGCGTTCAGACCCACATGCACCAGGGCTACCGCGGCGAGGAGTGGACGCAGGCGGTGCTCGACCGGTTCGCGCGGTTCGGACTGCCCCTGCACCTGACCGAGACCACGCTGGTCTCCGGCGACCTCATGCCGCCCGAGATCGAGGACCTCAACGACTTCCAGGTCCCGTCCTGGCCCTCGACGCCGGACGGCGAGGCGCGGCAGGCCGACGAGGTGGAGCGGCACTACCGGACGCTGTTCGGGCACCCCGCGGTGCAGTCCGCGACGTACTGGGGCCTGTCCGACGCGGGCGCGTGGCTCGGCGCGCCGTGCGGCCTGGTCCGCGCGGACGGCACGCCCAAGCCGGCGTACGACGCGCTGCGGGCGCTGGTGCGGGACGAGTGGTGGCTGGCGCCGACGACGGTCCGCACGGACGAGTCGGGCCGGTTCGCGCTCGACGCGTTCCGCGGCGACTACCGCGTGACCACCCCCGCCGGCGCGGCCGCGCTGACGCTGGCCGCCGACACGACGACGACCACCGCACCCCTCACCCCCTGACCCTGCCCCCCGACCCCCCGACCGGCGGCGCCTGCCCGCACGGTCCCCGTCCGCAAAGTCCCCGTCCGGCGAGGTCGTCAGTACCGCTCGAGGTCGTCCCGCAGGACTGACGACCTCGTGCACGACTGACGACCTCGCGGGCCGCGGACGGCCTGACCCGCCCACCCGGGGTCAGCGTGCCGGGGCCTCCCACCGGTACGGCTCGCCGGGGACGAGGCGGCGGTACTCCCCCGCGCCGCCGAGGCCCCCGACCATCCGGTCGGACAGCGCCCGCCCGCGGTCGCTGAGGATCGCGTCGTGGATCGGCACCGCGACCCGGGGCCGCACGGCGCGCACGTAGTCGATGGCCTCCGCGAGCTTCATCCACGGTCCGGCGACGGGGACGAGCAGCAGGTCGACCTCCACGCCGGCGGGCGGCGGGGTGAAGGAGTCGCCGGGGTGCACGAGGGCGCCGTCGACCACGTAGGCGACGTTCGCGGCGGTCGGCACGTCCGGGTGCACCACGGCGTGCCGCTCGCCGAACACGCGGACGTCGAACCCCGCCGCGGTGAAGGCGTCCCCCGCGGCCACGGCATGCACCCGGTCGGCGGGGGCGCCGGCCTCCACGAGCTGCGCGACGACCGGCGCCGGCGCCCGGACCTCCAGGTGCGGGCGCGACCGCAGCGCGGCGACGAGGCTCGGCGGGTCCACGTGGTCGACGTGCTCGTGGGTGACCAGGACCGCGTCGGCGTCGTCGAGCACGGCGAGGTCCCCGAACGCCCCCGGGTCGACGACGAGGTGCTGCCCGTCGCGCTCGAGGCGGATGCAGGCGTGGCCCCAGCTGGTGATCGTGATCGCGTCGGTCATGGGCGTCAGCATCGCCCCAGGTGGGCGCGCACGTCGACCGGAGGGCGGGCCCGGGGCGGGGTGCGATTCCGCGAACCGCCGGGGTGCGGCTACCGTGTCCGCGTGCTGGTGCTGGGAGTGTGCTCGCTCAAGGGCGGCGTGGGGAAGACCTCGGTGACCCTCGGGCTCGCCTCGGCGGCGCTGGAGCGCGGGCTGCGCACGCTGGTGGTGGACCTCGACCCGCAGGGCGACAGCACGCTGGCGCTGGCCACCGGGCCCGCCGCGGGCGACGTGGCCTCCCTGCTCGACTCGCCCACCGCGGAGAGCCTCGCCGCCGCGACGGCGCCCAGCGCGTGGGCGGAGGCCGGCCTCGACGTGCTGGTCGGATCGGCTGCCTCCTCGCGGCACGACGCGTACGACGGGGCGGTCGCCGACGTCGACCGCCTGCGGTTCGCCCTCGCGTGGGTGCACGACTACGACCTCGTGCTGGTCGACTGCCCGCCGTCGCTCGGCGGCCTGACCCGCACCGGCCTGACCGCGTGCGACCGGGCCGTCGTCGTGACCGAGCCGGGGCTGTTCTCCGTGACGGCCGTCGGCCGGGCGATGCGCACGATCGACGACCTGCGCCGCGGGCCGGCCGGTCAGCTGCAGCCGCTCGGCGTCGTCGTGAACCGGGTGAAGGCCCGGTCCATCGAGCAGGCGTTCCGGCTGGAGGAGCTGCGCCGCCTCTACGGGCCGCTCGTGCTCACCCCGTTCGTGCCGGAGCGGGCGGCGCTGCAGCAGGCCCAGGGTGCGGCGCAGCCGGTGCACGCCTGGCCGGGCGCCGGTGCCCGGGAGCTGGCCGGCGTGTTCGAGGAGCTGCTGGACCGGGCGCTGCGCGCGCCGCGGACCTGACAGGACCCGGCTAGGCCTCGACCGGGGCGCCGCAGCCGCAGCTCGCGCGCGTGACGAGCCGGGTGGGCAGCGTCCGGAACACCGTCGCGCCCTCCGGGTCCGACAGCCGGTCCGCCAGCAGCCGCACCGCGATGCGGCCCATGTGCTCGAAGGGCTGGCGCACGGTGGTCAGCATGGGCGTCGAGAGCCTGCCGGCGAGGATGCCGTCGAACCCGGTCACGCGGACCCGGCCGGGGACGTCGACGCCGTGCTCGGCGAGCAGGTCGAGGGCGACGAGCGCCACCTGGTCGCTCTGGCAGACGAGCGCCCCGGGCAGGCGGTCGGCGACGGCGAGGTCCCGCAGCGCGGTGGCCCACTCCGTGGTCTCCAGCCCCTCGCGGCCGGCTGGGCTCGCGGGGCGGTCCGGCAGCAGCGCGTCGACGGCGTGCCGGAACCCCGTGAGCCGCTCCGCGAAGTCGTACATGGACCCCTCGCCGACGAACGCGAGGTCCCGCACCCCGTGGGCCTGCACGAGGTGCTCGACGATCCGCGTCACGCCCTCGCGGTTGTCGACGGAGACGTGGCTGAACGACGCGTCCGTCCCGGGTGTGTTGAACGCGACCAGCGGGATCGACTGCGCGATGGCGTGCACCGCGTCGAGGCTGTGGGTGCCGGGGAAGATCGCCAGCCCGTCGACGCGTCCGGCGATGTCGTACACGGCCGAGCCGCTGGGCGCGCCGGAGGCCAGGAGCAGCGCGCGGCCGGTCTCGCGGCACTCGAGGGCGAAGCCCCGCTCCACCTCGTCGACGTAAAGCGGGAAGACGCGGGGGTCGCCCTCGCCCACCTCGGACGCGTCGGCAGGCACCGCCGTGGTGCGCGGGTCGGCGTCGGCGAGCATGAGGTCGAACGCGTACAGCCCGAAGGCGCCGGTGCTCCCCCGCGCCAGGCCCCGGGCGCTCCCGGACGGCACGTAGCCGAGCTCGCGGGCGGCCTCCATGACCGCCTCGCGGGTGGCCGCGCGCACGCGCCCGGGCTGCCGGAACGCGAACGAGACGGTGGTGATCGACACCCCGGCACGCTCGGCGACGTCGTACACGGTGGGGCGGCGTGCCACGCGAGGCTCCTCGACGACGAGTGGCTCCCACGCGGCGGTGCACGTGGCGAAGACCGGGTTGACACCGGGAGTCTACACGCTTAGATTCCCCGTGTTGTAAAGCGCATTACAAGCAATCTCCGAACCGATCGCGCAGGTCAGGGCGCCGACGGTCGGACTGGCGAAGACATCGTTCAAGGAGGAACACATGACTCGTCGTACGTTCAGGCGCGCCTTTGCGGCCGTCGCCGTGTCGACCCTGGCGCTCGCGCCGCTCGCCGCGTGCGGGCGTTCGGACGACGGCGGTGGTGGCGGTCAGGCGGGCGCCGGGACCGTGGCCGACGAGGCCACGGGCGAGATCGAGATCTGGGCGGCGGCCGGCAACGGGGACGCGCTGACGACCCTGGGTGAGCAGTTCACCGAGGAGAACCCCGACGCGACGATCAAGGTCACGGAGATCCCGTGGGGCGAGATCATCACGATGAACCAGACGGCCGTCGCCTCCGGCACGGGGCCCGACATCGTCATGACCGGCGCCGACCAGACGGCCTCGGTCATCGCCATGGGCGGCCTCGCGCCCGTCCCGGACGACGTGTTCGACCCCGACGAGTTCTACCCCGCGGCGGTCGCGTCGGTGGAGGGCGAGGACGGCCGGTACGCGGTGCCCTGGTACGTCGAGACGCGGTTCCTGTTCTACCGGGCGGACCTCGCGGCCGAGCTCGGGTTCGACGCCCCGACGACGTGGGAGGAGCTCGAGGAGCTGAGCGCGGCGTTCGCGGCGCGCGAGGGCGACGCGTACGGGCTCGGCCTGCCCCGGCCGATCGAGAACCCGGCGCAGGTGATCATCCCGTTCCTGTCCCAGGCCGGCGGCGAGGTCACCGACGGTGAGAAGTGGACCTTCGACACCCCGGAGTTCGTCGAGGCGCTCGACTTCTACCAGGGCTTCTTCGCGCGCGGCGAGGCGCCGCTGTCGGAGTCCGAGGCGACGTTCGAGAACGGCGCCCAGCCCCTGCTGATCTCGGGCCCGTGGATGGTCGGCACCTACCAGGAGCTCATCGACACCGGCGCCGCGCCCGAGGGCTTCACCGAGGAGTCGGTGGCGTACGTGCCGCTGCCCTCCGGCCCCGCCAACAACGACTCGTACATCGGCGGCGGCAACCTCGGCGTGTTCTCGTCGTCGGACAACCAGGAGTCCTCGTGGCTCTTCCTGCAGTGGCTCCTCGAGGACGAGCAGCAGAAGGCGCTGTTCGACATCGCCGGCTCGTTCCCGTCCCGCGTCGAGTCCGCCGAGTACGAGCCGATCCTGGACAGCCCCGTGATGTCGGTGCTCAAGGAGCAGATGCCGCACACGGTGGAGACCCCGAGCTACCCGTCGTGGGCGCAGATCGCCGAGCAGATCGGCATCTACAGCGAGCGCGTCGCGCACGGCGAGCTGACCTCCGAGGAGGCCGCGAAGGCGATCCAGGCCGAGGCCGACCAGATCGGCTTCGGCTGGTGACCAGCACCACCACCGAGCGGCGCACGCCGCCCGCGACGCCGCGGCGGTCGGGGAAGCCCGTCTCCCTGACCGCCCGGCGCCGCCGGACCGCCCTCGTCGCCTGGCTCTTCGCCGCGCCGTTCGTGCTCTCGTTCGGCGTGTTCGGGCTCGTCCCGCTGGTGAGCTCGTTCGGGATGGCCTTCACGGACCTGCGGGTCAACGACATCCGCAACCCGTTCGCGGTCGACTTCATCGGGCTCGGCAACTTCGCGACGGTGCTGAGCGACACGACGTTCCTGCGGGCCCTGCGCAACACCCTGGGCTTCGTGGTCGTCGGCGTGCCGCTGTCGCTGTTCTCGGCGCTGGTGCTCGCGGTCATGCTCAACGCGCTCGGCCGCCGGGCCGCCACGTTCTTCCGGGTCGGCTTCTACACGCCGGTCGTCACCACGATCGTCGCCGTCGCCGTGGTCTGGCGGATCATGTACCAGCCGAACGGCCTGATCAACTCGCTGCTCGCGGACATCGGCGTCGACGGCCCGAACTGGCTCGGCGACACCCGCACCGCCCTGCCCGCGCTGACCCTCATGGCCGTGTGGCGCAGCATCGGGTCGAGCATGGTCATCTTCCTCGCGGGGCTGCAGGCCATCCCCTCCGAGGTCAAGGAGGCCGCGATGGTCGACGGCGCCTCGACGGTCCAGCGGTTCTTCCGCATCACCATCCCGATGATGATGCCGACGATCCTGCTCAACGCGATCCTCACGACGACCGGGTTCATGCAGTTCTTCGACGAGCCGTTCGTGATGACCAACGGCGGTCCGCTGCAGTCCACGACGTCGATCGCCCTCTACGTGTTCAACCAGTTCCAGTGGGGCAGCTACTCGGTCGGCGCGGCCGGCGCGTACGTGCTCTTCGCGATCATCAGCATCTTCGCCATCATCCAGTTCCGGTTCTTCCGGCAGAGGACATGACCATGACCACCTCGACCCCTCTGGCGCCGGCCACCACCGCCGTGCCGATCGCGCCCGTCGTCCGCCGCCGCCGCAAGCGCCTGACGCCCGGACGGATCGCCCTCGTCGTCGTCCTGTCCGTCGGCCTCGCCGGCACGCTCCTGCCGTTCGCCTGGATGCTGCTCGGAGCGTTCAAGACCAACGCCGAGATCATGCGGCGGCCCATCACGTGGTGGCCGCAGGCGCCCACGCTCGACAACTTCCGCGCGTGGTTCTTCGAGTTCGACATGACGCGGTACTTCCTCAACTCGGTGTTCCTCGCCGTCGTCGCGGTCGCCACCACGCTGCTGTTCTGCTCGATGGTCGGCTGGGCCCTGGCGAAGCTGGAGTTCCCCGGCAAGAAGGTGCTCATCACGGTCGTCCTCGGGACGATGTTCGTGCCCGGCATCGTCACGCTCATCCCGCAGTTCGTGCTGGTCGCGAACCTCAACATGGTCGGCACGTACTGGGGCATGATCCTGCCCGGCATGGTGGGCGCGTTCGGCGTGTTCCTCATGCGGCAGTTCATGCTGGAGATCCCCGACTCCCTGCTCGACGCGGCGCGCATCGACGGCGCCGGCGAGTTCCGGATCTTCGCCCGCATCGTCATGCCCCTGTGCAAGGCGCCCCTGGCGACGCTGGCGATCTTCACCTTCATGGGCTCGTGGAACGGGTTCCTGTGGCCGCTGATCGTCTCCCAGCGCGACTCGCTCTACACCCTGCCCGTCGCGCTGGCGCTCTACACCAGCCCCACGGGTGACAAGGGCGCCGAGTTCGGGCTCCAGATGGCCGGCTCCGTCCTGATCATCGTGCCGGTGCTCGTGGTGTTCATCGCCATGCAGAAGCACTTCGTGCAGGGCATCGCGATGACGGGGATCAAGTGATGACGGACTACCTCGACGCGACCCTGCCCGTCGCCGACCGGGTCGCCGACCTCCTGGGGCGCATGACGCCCGAGGAGAAGGTCGGCCAGATGATGCAGCTGTCCGCGCCGGACGGGCTGGCCGAGCAGGTGCTCGAGAAGCACGTCGGGTCGATCCTGCACGCCTCCCCCGAGCTGATCCTCGAGGCGCACGACCTGACCGACCGCACCCGGCTCCGGATCCCCCTGCTCGTCGGCGAGGACGCCATCCACGGCCACTCGTTCTGCGACGGCGCCACGATCTTCCCGACCCAGCTCGCCATGGCGGCCTCCTGGTCGCCGGAGCTCGTCGAGCGGATGGCCCGCGCCACGGCGGTCGAGGCCGCGGCGACCGGCCTGCACTGGACCTTCTCCCCCGTGCTGTGCGTCGCCCGCGACCTGCGCTGGGGCCGCGTGGGCGAGACCTTCGGCGAGGACCCGTTCCTCATCGGCGAGCTCGCCAGCGCGGCGGTCCGTGGCTACCAGGGCCAGGGGCTCGCCGACCCGACGGCGGTGCTCGCGACCGCGAAGCACTTCGCCGGGTACTCGGAGACGCAGGGCGGGCGGGACGCCTCGGAGGCGGACCTGTCCCCCCGCAAGCTGCGCGCGTGGTTCCTGCCGCCCTTCGAGCGGGTCGCACGCGAGGGCTGCGGCACCTTCATGCTCGGCTACCAGACCATCGACGGCGTCCCGATCACCGTCAACGAGTGGATCCTCACGGACGTGCTCCGCGGCGAGTGGGGCTACGAGGGCATGCTCGTCACGGACTGGGACAACGTCGGGCGCATGGTCTGGGAGCAGCACGTGCAGCCCGACTACGTGGGTGCGTCCGCCGCCGCGGTCAAGGCCGGCAACGACATGATCATGACGACCGCCGGGTTCTTCGACGGCGCCCTCGAGGCCCTCGCGCGCGGGCTCATCACCGAGGCCGACCTGGACGTCGCGGTCTCGCGCATCCTCGCCCTGAAGTTCCGGCTGGGGCTGTTCGAGGACCGCCGGCGCCCCGACCTCGCGTCCATGGGGTCGGTCGTCGGCTCGCACCAGGACCTCAACCTCGAGATCGCCCGGCGCTCCCTGGTTCTGCTCCGCAACGAGGGCGTCCTGCCGCTGGCCACCGGCCACCCGGCGACCGTCGCGGTGGTCGGCCCCCTCGCCGACGACCCCCAGAACCAGCTGGGCGACTGGGCCGGGTCCTCGGGCCAGGTCGCCGCGATGGCGCACGGGCAGCCGCGGGAGATGATCACCACCGCCCTGGACGGCATCCGCGCGGCGGTCCCGGCCGGGTGGACCGTCACGCACGCGCGGGGCGCCTCGATCGTCACGCACGAGGAGGACCCCGAGGGCCCGTTCTTCCCCGACGGGCAGCCGCGCCCGCACGTGGCGGTCCCCGCGCCCGTCGACGCCGCCGAGCTGGACGCGGCCGTCGCCGCTGCGCAGGCCGCGGACGTCGTGGTCGCGGTGGTCGGCGACCAGATCGAGCTCGTGGGCGAGGGCCGGTCGACCGCGACGCTGGAGCTGCTCGGCGGGCAGATCGCCCTCCTCGACGCCCTCGCGGCGACGGGGAAGCCGATGGTCGTGGTGCTCCAGGCGTCCAAGCCCCTGGTGCTGCCGCCCTCGGCGATGACCGCCGACGCGATCGTCTGGGCCGCCAACCCGGGGATGACCGGCGGCCGCGCGCTGGCGGAGCTGCTGCTCGGGCTGATCGAGCCGAGCGGCCGCCTGCCGATCTCGTTCGCCCGGCACGCCGGGCAGCAGCCGACCTACTACAACCAGGTGCGCGGGCAGCACGGCGTGCGCTACGCCGACCTCACCCAGGAGCCCGCCTTCGCGTTCGGGCAGGGCCTGTCCTACACGACGGTCGAGTACGCCGACCTGGTCGTCGAGACACCCGTCGTGACCGAGGCGGACACGGTCCGCGCCCACGTCACGCTGACGAACACCGGCCGGCGACCCGCCCTCGAGACGGTGCAGGTCTACATCAGCGACCTCATCACCTCGGCGTCGTGGGCGGACCGCGAGCTCAAGGCCTTCACGCAGGTCGAGCTCGCGCCGGGCGAGCAGGCGCGGGTCGACCTGCAGCTCCCGGTGAGCGCGTGCACGATCGTCGACGCCGCCGGCCGGCGCGTCGTCGAGCCGGGCGAGGTCGACCTGCTCGTCGGGCCCAGCAGCCGCCCGCAGGACCTCCTGCGCGCCGGGTTCCGGGTCGTGCCGGGCGGAAGCTCGTGACCGCCTCCCCCGTCGGCGCCGGCCCTGTCGGGGCCGGTCCCGTCGACCCGGGCCCCGTCGACCCAGGCCCCGTCGACCCAGGCCCCATCGACCCGGCGACCTTCCCCGGCCGGCCGCGCGGCTGGGCGGAGGCGCTCGGCGGCCCCCGCCCGGGCGACGAGGTGGGCGACGGCCCGTTCGGCCGCGCGGTGACCGCCTTCGTCTGGGGCGCGGGCCTGACCGCGCTGCTGACCGCGGCGAACCTGCCGCTCGCCCTGCTCGCGCTCCTGCTCCGCCCGGACCCCTCGCTCACCTGGCTGGTCGTGCTCGCCGCGGTCCCCGCGGGACCAGCGCTGTCGGCCGGGCTGTACGCCGTGCGGGAGCACTACGTGGACCCGGACGTCCCCGTCGCGCGGGCGTTCCTGCGCGGGTACCGCCTCGGCTGGCGGGACGCGGCAGCCGTCTCGGTGCCGGTCTGCGTCCTGGTCGGCGTCGTCGCCCTCGTCGCGGCGGCCGGCCGCGACGCCGGCGTCCCGCCCGTCGCCGCGGGCCTCGCCCCCGGGGCCGGCGTCCTGCTCGTGGTCCTCGCGCTGCACGCCCTGGCGCTGCGGACGTTCTTCCACCTCTCCCTGGCCGACGCCGCCCAGGCGGCCGCGTTCTACGTGGTCGCGCGGTGGCGCGCGTCGCTGGGGACGCTCGTGCTCGTCATCGGCGCGGTCGCGGTCGCGACCGCCACGTCGGACCTCCTGCTCACCGTCGTCGCCGGCGTGTGGGTGTGGCTCTGGTACCGGACCGCGGCCCCGGTGCTGCGCGACGCCGCCGGCCGCTTCCTCGCCGACCGCCCGGCCACCCCTCGCCCGCCCGAACCCCTGGGACCCCACCATGACTGACCTCTCGACGCGCATCCACCCCGACCGCACGGACCGCACGCACCTCGTCGACGCCGGCGGTGGCCTCACCGTCCGGCTCACCGCGGCGGGCGACGTCGCGGAGGTGGGCGCCCCCGGTGGCCACCTCGTCAACCAGTACCGGATCGGCGACCACGACGCCGGGATCGCCGGGCTCTTCCTGCGCCGCACGTCCGCGGACGGCACCGTCGACCACGTCCCGCTGACGGGCAGCAGGTCCGGCACCACCTGGCAGGCCGGTGACGGGGTGGTCCGCTGGACCGGCTCCGGGCTGGGCGCCTGCTGGACGGTGCACCTCGTCCTCGACCCGTCCGGTCCGGCGCTGGTCTGGCGGGTGGAGCTCTCCGCCGGTGCCGGTGCCGCTGCTGGTGCCCCCGCCGCCACGTGGGACGTCGCCGCCGTCCAGGACCTGTCGCTCGCCCCCGCGCAGGCCGCGTCGTCCTCCGAGCCCTACGTCTCGCAGTACGTCGCGCACCGGCTCGCGGAGTCGGCCCGGCTCGGCACGGTCGTGCTGTCCCGGCAGACCATGGCGTCGGCCCCGGTGCTCCCGCTCTTCGCCTACGCCGTCGCCGAGGGTGCCGTGGGTGCGGGGACGGACGGGTTCGACCTCTACGCCCCGCCGGCCCGCGCCGGCCACACCCCGGCCTTCCTCACGGGCGCGCCGTGGCCCGGCCGCGTGCGCCAGCACGAGATGGCGATGGCGGGGCTGCTGTCACGGCCGACCACGCTGTCCGAGCCGGCGGTCCTGCACGTCGTCGGCCGGTACTTGGCCGACCGCCGCGGCGCCCTGCTGGACGTCCTCCCGGACGTCGAGGAGGACGTGTCGCGCCTGGTCGCCCTGGCGGACGCGACCGCCGCAGCGGTCACCGCCGCGCACGCCGCCCCCCACGCCGGCGCCGCCACGAACTCCGTGCACGAGCGCTCCCTCCTGGCCACGGCTCCGCTGCTGGGCGGCCACCCGCTGAGCGACGACGACCTGCTGCGGCTCGGGACGGGCGCGCGGTACGTCGAGCGCGACGAGTCCGGCCGGGTTCTGTCCTTCTTCACCGACGACGGCGTCCACGTGGTCCGCGGGGAGAAGGACCTGGAGCTCTTGCGGCCCCACGGGCACGTCTTGCTCGCCGGCGACTCGCTCACCCCGGACCGGCCCGTCCTGTCGACGACCGTCTTCGCGCACGGCGTGTTCGGGTCGCACACCGTGCTCGGCAACACGACGTTCGACACCCTCACGACGGTGCACCGCAACCACCTCAACCTGCTGCGGTCCAACGGCGTCCGGGTCCTGGTCCGGGTCGACGGGGACTGGCGGCTGCTCGGCGCGCCCTCCGCCTTCGTGCTCGACGTCGGCGAGGCCCGCTGGATCTACGCCCTCGACGGGCAGCGCGTCGAGGTGCGCACCGTCGCCGACGCGTCCCGCGACGGGCTGCTGCTCGACATCACGGCGACCGCGCCCGTCGACCTCCTGGTCACGACCGCCGTCGAGCTCGGCGGCGGCAGCTGGGAGGCCCGCGACCAGGACGGTGTCGTCGTCCTGGCGGCCGACCCGGCCACCCCCACCGGCCGGCACCACCCCGGTCTTGCCTACGTCCTCGCCGCCACGCCGGGCGCGCAGGTCGACGGCGACGCCCCGCTCTTCGCGGACGGCGCGGCGCGCGGCACCTCGGTCGTCACGGTGCGGGCGACCGCGACCACCGCGCTGCGGGTCGCCACCACGGCGGACCGTGCCGGAGGCGCCTCCGCGGACCTCGCGCGCGAGCTCGTCGCCACCGGGCTCGACGCGGCCCGCGAGGCGGCCGGTCACCGCGCCACGCTCGCGCGGCTCACGCGCGGGCTGGAGGTCGCCGCGGGCTCCCGCCTCGCGGAGCTCGAGACCCTGCTGCCCTGGTGGGCCAACGACGCGCGCGTCCACTGGCTCGTCCCGCACGGCCTCGAGCAGTACCAGGGCGCGGCGTGGGGGACGCGCGACGTCTGCCAGGGACCGTTCGAGCTGCTGCTGGCCGCTGGCCTGCTCGGCGCCTGCCGCGACATCGTCCTGCGCGTGCTGGGCTCCCAGGCCGTCGACGGCACGTTCCCGCAGTGGTTCATGTTCGACGAGTACGCCGAGATCCTGCAGCCCGAGGCGCACGGCGACGTCATCCACTGGCCGCTGTTCGCGCTCGGCCAGTACCTGCGCGCCTCGGGCGACGTCGCGGTCCTCGACGCGGTGGTGCCGTTCCGCACGGGCGAGCCCGCGACGGTGGCCGAGCACCTGGACGCCCTGGTCGCGCGCATCGAGACCGACCGCGTCCCCGGAACGGCGCTGCCGGCCTACGGCGAGGGCGACTGGGACGACACGCTGCAGCCGGCCCGCTCCGACATGCGGGAGTCCATGGCGTCGACGTGGACGACCGCGCTCGCCGCGCAGGCCCTCGGCCTCGCCGCGGAGCAGCTGCGCCCCGTGCCGGAGGCCGCCGCGCTCGTGGCGCGCATGGCGTCGGCCGCCGCCGCGATCACCGCCGACCTCCGCCGGCTCATGCTCCCGGACGGCGTGGCGGCGGGCTTCGTGACGGTCACGGACGGCGTCGCGACCCCGGTGATCCACCCTGCCGACACGGCGACGGGGCTGACCTACCGGCTGATCCCCATGACGCAGCTCGTGCTCGCCGGGATCCTCGACCAGGACGAGGCGGACCGCCACGAGGCGATCGTCCGGGAGCACCTCCTGTTCCCGGACGGTGTGCGCCTCACCGACCGGCCGACGCGGTTCGCGGACGGCGAGACCGAGTCGTTCCGTCGCGCCGAGCAGGCGGCGTTCTTCGGCCGCGAGGTCGGCCTGATGTACGCCCACGCCCACATCCGCTGGGCCGAGGCGCTGGCCGCCCTCGGCCGCGCCGACGTCGGCGACGAGCTGCTGCGGCTGTCACCCATCACCATGGGCACGCGCGTCCCGAGCGCGATGCGGCGTCAGCGGACCTGCTACACGTCGTCCTCGGACGCCGCCTTCCCGGACCGCTACACCGCCGCCCGTGACTTCGAGCTGCTCCGCACGGGCGAGGTCCCGACGGCCGACGGGTGGCGCGTCTACTCCTCGGGTCCCGGGATCTACCTGCGCCAGGTCGTGCACGGGCTGCTCGGCCTGGACGAGCGCCACGACACGCTCGTCGTCGGCCCCACGCTCGCGCCCGAGGACGACGGCCTCGAGGTCGCGCTCGTGCTCGGCGGAGCCAGGCGTACCGTCCGGTACCGGGTCGACCCGGCCGCGACGGCTGTCGAGGTCCGCGTGGACGGCGAGCTGGCCCCGACGACGCCGGTCCCGCACCCCTACCGGTGGGCGAGCGCCGCGCTCGACCTGGCCCTGCTCGACGGCGCCGGCACTTTGGAGGTCCGGACGCCGGCGGGGTCCGCGCGGTGAGCTGGCCGCCGCTCCGGGTGGGCTCGTACAACCTCTGGGTCGCCCACTGGCCCACGACGGCGACGTACGACCGGGCGGCGCTGGTGCGGGCCGCGCTGGACCACGTCGACGTGCTGGGCACGCAGGAGGGCACCCGCGCGCACCTCGACTCCCTGACGGCGGGCACCGGGTTCGCCGCCCTCGGGCGGTCGCGCGACGGCGGGACGACCGGGGAGCACTCCGCGATCCTGTACCGCACCGCCCGCCTGGGCGTCGTCGACTCCGGCGACTTCTGGTTCTCGCCGACGCCCGACGAGCCGAGCGTCGGCTGGGACGCGCCCGGGTACCGCCGGCTGTGCACGTGGGGCCGGTTCCTGGACCTCGACACCGGTGCCACGTTCTTCGTGTTCAACGCGCACCTCGACCACGAGGGCACGCGGGCGCGGCTCGAGTCGGCGCGGCTGCTGCTCGCCCGGATCCGCACGATCGCGGGCACCGGTCGCGTGGTCGTCACCGGCGACCTCAACGCCGAGCCCGGCTCGGAGCCGCTGCGGGCGCTGCTCGGCGGCGGGCTCGTCGACGCGCGCGCCGTGAGCGTCACGCCCCCGTCCGGCCCGGAGACGACGTTCACGCCGCTGGTCGACCCCGACCGCCCCCTCCCCGGGGCGCGACGGCGGATCGACTACGTGCTCGTCGGCCCCGACGTCGTGGTCGACGACTACGCGGTGCTCGACGCGCGGCCGGGCGGCCGCTTCCCGTCGGACCACGACCCGGTCGTCGCGACGCTCCGCCTGGGCGGCGACGCGGCCGGCGGGTCCCCCTGACCCCCTCCGCTCGGGCGCGTACGGACGACGGACGGCCGGGACCCTGCGCGGGTCCCGGCCGTCCGTCGTCGTGCGGGGTTCAGCCGGCGGTGCGGGCCCGGCGACGCTCGGCGAGCTCGTCGTGGCCCGTGCCGACGGGCGAGTCGTCCTCGGCGCGCTCGGTCGGCAGCTCGGCGAGCGTGCCCTCGACCTCGCGCCACACCCGGCCCACCGCGATGCCGAACACGCCCTGGCCGCCCTGCACCAGGTCGATGACCTCGTCCGCGGAGGTGCACTCGTACACGGACGCGCCGTCGGACATCAGGGTGATCTGCGCCAGGTCCTCGACACCGCGCTCACGCAGGTGGCTGACGGCGGCGCGGATCTGCTGCAGGGAGACGCCGGTGTCGAGCAGCCGCTTGACGACCTTCAGCACGAGGATGTCGCGGAACGAGTACAGGCGCTGCGTGCCGGAGCCCGTCGCGGGGCGCACGGAGGGCTCGACCAGGCCGGTCCGGGCCCAGTAGTCGAGCTGCCGGTAGGTGATGCCGGCCGCGCGGCAGGCCGTGGGCCCGCGGTAGCCGGTGGTCACGTCCAGGTCGGGGAGGTCGTCGCCGAACAGCAGGCCCTGGGCGCGCTGGGGGATGCCGCCGGCAGCCGGGGCTGTCTGCTCGGTGCCGGTCACGGGGGTCCTCCACTCGTCGCGACCGTCGACGCCGGTGCGGCGTCGCGGTCTCTGCTGTTCTGGGTGCAACGCTAGGGCCGCCACCAGGGGCGGTCAACGACCGCGGCACCCGCGGTTTCCGGCGTGTCGCGCACGGCGTGTCTTACCCTCCACCTGAGGTTGAACCTCGGTCCTGCCCGCCGGGCCCCGGCTGCTCGAAGTCGTCCGGCGAGACGTGGTCCAGGAACTCGCGGAACTGGGCCACCTGCTCCTCCGGCGTGTCGTCCGACGCGGCCCCCTCCGCCTCGTCGGGCGACACCGGCGACGCCTCCACCCCGACCTCCGCGAGGACGTCCGTGGCGCACAGCACCGGGCACCCCACGCGCACCGCCAGCGCGATCGCGTCCGACGCCCGCGCGTCCACCCGCAGCCGGCGGTCGCCCAGGACCAGGGCCGCGTGGAACACGCCGCCGACGAGCTCGGTGATCTCGACCTGCTGCACCCGGACCTGGAGCGTCGCCAGCACGTCCCGCAGCAGGTCGTGCGTCATCGGCCGCGGCGGCACCACCCCGGCCTGAGCGGTGGCGATGGCACCCGCCTCGCTCGGGCCGATCGCGATCGGCACGATCAGCTCCCCCACCGGCTCCAGGAGCAGCACGACGAGCTCGTCGTCGCCGGGGTGCCGGCGCACGCCGAGCACCTCGAGCTCGACCAGGTCGTCCTCGTGCATGTCGCCCACGCTACGTCCGCGGGCGGGTCCGTGCACCGGTGGGACGCGACACGCCGCCTACGGCGCGAGATCCGCGACGCCCGCCCGCACCAGGGCGGTGTGCAGCCGCGTGCAGAGCTCGCCGACCTCGGCGGCGACGGTGCTCGCCCGGCCGCGCGCGGACGGCGACGACTGGCCGCGCCACGGGGCGACCACGGTCTCGACCATGTCGATCTGCCGGTCCGCCGCGCTCCGGAAGCTGCGCAGGTGGCGGGCCTCGATGCCGTGCTCCGCGAGGGCCGCCGCGGCCAGCACGACCTCCTTCGCCCACGCGTCCAGGTGGCCCGAGGCCGACGGTCGCAGCACGCCGGCCTGCACCAGGTCGACCACCACCTGCTCGTCCACCGCGGCCTCGCGGGCCAGGGCGGCCGTGGTGTACCGGGCCTCGACGGGACCGGACCGCGGGACGCCGTCCTCCGTGACGATCAGCGCGGGCGACAGCGCCTCCGTGCCGACGCCGGCGTCGAGCGCCGCGAGCCGCTCCCCGATGACCTTGAGCGGGACGTACCGGTCCCGCTGCTCGCGCAGGATGAACCGCAGCCGCTCCAGGTCCGCCGGGCTGTACTGCCGGTACCCCGACGGCGTGCGCACCGGCTCGACCAGGCCCTGCTCCTCGAGGAACCGGAGCTTGGAGTTCGTCACCGCCGGGAACTCGATCCGCAGCGCGGTCAGCACGTCCGAGATCCGCATGGTGGCCTGCCGGGACAGCCCCCGGGGCCAGGGCCCGGGCTCGCCGGCAGCGGCGTCGTCGCGGGCGGTGGCGTCCTCGGCCGCGCGGGCGGTGTGCGGGGCTGTCGCGTCGTGACGGGCGGGGCGGGCCGGGCTCACTGCGCGGGGTCGGCCGGCTGTCCGCCCGGTCGCGCCGCGGGGCTCGGGTGGAAGGTCATGCGGAACTTGCCGATCTGCACCTCGTCGCCCGCCCGCAGCACCGTGGAGTCGATCCGCTCCCGGTTCACGTACGTGCCGTTGAGGGAGCCGACGTCGCGGACCACGAAGTCGTCGAGCTCGCGGACGAACTCGGCGTGCTTGCGGGAGACGGTCACGTCGTCCAGGAAGATGTCGGCGCTCGGGCTGCGGCCCGCGACCGTGCGGTCGGCGTCCAGGAGGAACCGCGCGCCGGAGCTCGGCCCGCGCTGCATGACCAGCAGCGCCGACGTGCGCGGGAGCGCCTGGACGGCGGCGGCCTGCTCGGCGGTGAGCCCGACCGGGCCGCCCGCGTCGTGCTCCAGCCCGCCCAGGGAGCCGAAGCTGATGGTGGTGTCCGGCGTGGCGGGCACCGACGCCCCGTCGGGCGCGGGGCGGCTCCCGCCGCCCGGCACCTGCTGCTCGTCGCTCATGACACCCTCCCAGACCTGCTGTGCGCACCGGCCCCGACCTGCACCGGGGTCCCGGACAGCCTATGCGCCCGGGCGCTCCGAGCACAGTCCGCCGGCCGGGTGGCGGGTCCGCCCCAGCGGTCGTCGGCCCCGATCGGCCGCCCGTCAGCCGTCGTCGGCGGTCCGCGGCGTGGCGTGCTCCGGCTCCGGCACCGCGCGCGTCGCGGTGACCTCGACCCGGTCCTGCGTCTGCACCGAGGACGTCCCGCCGTCGATCTGCACCTTGGCGAGCGCGCCGCCGGGGATCGCCAGCGCCGTCGCGATCGTGTCGGGGTCCCCGATGGCCACCCAGCGGTACGGCGGCGACACCACCGAGCCGTCCACCTCGATCCCGGCGTCCGTGCCGAGCACGTAGCTGGAGGCCGTCAGGCGCTGGTCGTTCAGCTGCACGGCCTCGGCACCGGCGTTGCGGAGCTCCTCGAGCAGGTTCAGCAGCGTGAGCGCGGAGACCGACCCGCCCGGGTCGCCGATCGTCACCGTGACGCCCGGGCCCTCGGCGGGCAGGCGGCCGGACAGGATGCCCTGCGCGGCGGCGCTCCGGGTCGCAGCCTCCAGCGCCGCCTCGCGGCTGGTCGAGCCGGACTGCAGCTCCTGGTGGGTCCGCTCGAGCTCGGACACCTGGTCCTGCAGCTCGTCGGCCTGGCGGGTGGTCTGGTCGAGCAGGGACACCAGCTCGGTCTCGCGCATCGTCGACAGGGTGGTCGTGTCGGTCTGCCGCACCTGCACGGCGATCGCGAAGCCGAGCAGCACGCACAGCACGCCGGTGAGCACCTGCGCGCGCGTCGCGCGGGGCCGCAGCGCGCCGGCGAGCGCGCGCCAGCCGACGACCGGCGTCGGCGCGGCGGGCTGCGCCGGTGCGGCGGCGTCGTCCCGGGGCTCGGGCTCGCTCGGGCTGCTCATGTCCGTCACGCCTTGAACAGGTGCCGTCGGATCGCGGCGACGTTCGAGAAGATCCGGATGCCCAGCACGACCACCACGCCGGTGGACAGCTGGGAGCCGACGCCGAGCTGGTCGCCGAGGAACACGATGAGGGCCGCGACCACGACGTTCGACAGGAACGACACGAGGAACACCCGGTCGTCGAACAGCCCGTCCAGCACCGCCCGCAGGCCGCCGAACAGCGCGTCGAGCGCGGCGACCACCGCGATCGGCAGGTACGGCTGCAGCGCCGCCGGCACGGTCGGCTCCAGCACGAGGCCGGCGATGACGCCGACCACCAGCCCGATCACCGCGATCACAGGTCCCCCTCGCTGTCGTCCTGCCCGGCGGACCCGGGTGCGGGGGCGGCGCGCGGCGCCGTCCCGGAGGACAGTGTGCCCGACGGCGCGGCGAGGCCGGTCTCCCCCGCGCCCCGCGTCTCGGGCACCACGGGCACCCCGTCGGGCAGCTCCGCCGAGCGCAGGGTCACCGTGGAGGCGGCCGGGAGCTCCATGTCGCGCTGCGCCGACACCTGCGTGCGGATGCCGTACGTGGACTGCAGGACCGCGAGCAGCTGGCCGCCGGACGTCCGGGTCATCCGCGTCTGCATGTCCTGCGGGTCGCCGACCGCCCGGATCGTGTACGGCCCGACCAGGGGCACCACGTCGACCAGGATCGCGTCGCCCGCGGTGCGGATGGCGGTCGTGGGGCCGAGCCGCTGGCCGTTGACGGCGACCGCCTCCGCGCCGGAGGCCCACAGCCCGTTGACGACGATCTGCAGGTCGGAGTCGCGCACGCGCGAGTCGGGGTCGTCCTCGCCGTCCACCTGCTCGGCGTCCTCCAGGGTGATGCTCAGCCCGTCCCCGACGACCGCGGACGCGCCGGACAGCACGGAGTCCCGGGCGAGCTGGTCGAGCAGCGGCGAGTCCGCGGCCGACAGGGCCGCCTCCTGCATCGCGGCGTTCTCCTCGGCCAGGGTGGCGCTGCGCTCCCGCAGCTCGTCGAGCTCGGCGGTGCGCTCCGCGATCTGCCCGGCCAGCACCTCGCGGGCGGCCAGGGCGGACGGCTGCGGGGCGCGCAGGGCGACGACGGACCACGTGGTCGCCGCGCCCAGGGCGACGGCCAGGACGGCGACGGCCGCGGTGCCCGCCCCGCCGCGGCGACGGGTGCGGCCGGCCCGGGCACGCCGTGCCGCGGCGTCGGCGTACTCGGGGTCGAGCGGGTGGGTGGTGACCTCGGTCAGCAGCGACATCGAGGCGTCCGGGCGTCGCCACACGGCGGGGCCGCCCGGCGACCTGGCGGGGTCCCGGGCGGGGCGGCCGGCGCCGCGTGCGCTCACACGGCCACCGTGCGGGGCTCGCCCGCGTCCGCGTCGCCGCGGCGGCCGAGCAGCGTCCAGGCCTGGCGCACGTACAGCGCGCCGGCGAACCAGTAGAGGGCCACGCCCCACCACGCGCACGCCCAGCCGAGGACCGACGCGGTGGCACCCGTGATCCCGCCCCAGTGCGCGAGCAGCAGCAGCGGGAACGCGTACAGCAGGGCGAAGGTGCCGGCCTTGCCCGCGAGGTGCACCTGGAGGGGGCCGTAGCCGTGCCGGGCGAGCACCATGAGCATGACGAGCAGCATGACCTCGCGGGTGAGCAGCACCGCGACGAGCCACCACGGCACGACGCCGCGCGCGGCCAGGCCGAGGAGCGTCACGAGGATGAACAGCCGGTCCGCCGCGGGGTCGAGCACCTGCCCGAGCCGCGAGACCTGCCCCAGCCGCCGGGCGAGGACGCCGTCGAGCCAGTCGCTCGCACCGGACACCGCGAGGACCCCGAGGGCCCAGCCGTCGTGCCCCTGCGCGATCAGCACCGCGAACACCGGGACCATCAGCAGCCGCACCAGGCTGATCACGTTCGGCACGGTGAGGACGCGGTCGGTCACCACGTCCTGCTCCGCCACGGCTCTCCCACCTCGTCAGTCCTGATCAACGCCCCATCCTACGCACCCGGGTCCCACCCTCGGGCCACCACGCAGGCACCCACTCAGGCACCCACGCAGTCACCTCGCAGCCGTCACCCACCCCGCCCCCAGGGGCTGCGGGCGCCCGGCGGCCCGCTGTGCTTCGCTGACCCCATGGCCCACGTCAACGACCCCGCCGTGATCCGCCGCCTGCTCACCACGCCCGGGACGTGGGCCGTGGTGGGGCTGTCGACGAACCGGGCACGCGCCGCGTACGGCGTGTCGGCGTACCTCCAGCAGCTGGGCCACGGGATCGTCCCGGTGCACCCGCGGGCGGAGACCGTGCACGGCGCGGCCGGGGTGCGGCGCCTGGCCGACCTGGACGGCCCGCCCGACGTCGTCGACGTGTTCGTCAACTCCACGCTGGCCGGTGACGTCGTCGACCAGGCCGTCGCGTCCGGCGCGCGGGCCGTGTGGCTCCAGCTCGGCGTGGTGGACGAGGCGGCCGCCGCGCGGGCGACCGCCGCGGGGCTGGAGGTCGTGATGGACGCCTGCCCAGCGATCGAGGGCCGACGGCTCGGCCTCGGCTGAGCGCGGCGCGTGCCCCCGGGCGGCGTTGTGCCCGACGTCACCGCGTGCCTCCCCTGCGTCCGGGCCGACCGGGCGGTAGGCTGGGACCACTTCGGAGTTCGTCGCAGTGTCCCGTGATGTGCGTGCCGAGGCCCCACCCCCCTTCTTCGTGATGCGGTGCGGCCTCGTGATGTGTGGGTGTGGGAGTGCGACCGCGTAGCCGACCGGACCGGTCGGCCAGCAGCTCCTCCCAGCGACACGAAACGGTGCTGACCCGATGACGTCTGTGCTCGACCCCGCCATGCCCGAGACCACCCAGCCGATCGAGCCCGCCGGGCTCACGTTCGCGGACCTGGACCTCCCCGCCCCGCTGCGCGAGGCCGTCCTGGGGCTCGGCTTCACCACCCCGACCGCGATCCAGGCCGAGGCGATCCCGGCGCTGCTCGCCGGCCGCGACATCACCGGTGTCGCGCAGACCGGCACCGGCAAGACCGCCGCGTTCGGCCTGCCGCTGCTCGCCGCGGTCGACCCGGAGCTGCGCGAGGTCCAGGCGATCGTCCTGGCGCCGACCCGCGAGCTCGCCATGCAGGTGGCCGAGGCGCTCGAGTCGTTCGCCTCGCGGATGCCCGGCCTCGAGGTCGTGCCCGTGTACGGCGGCTCCCCCTACCTGCCGCAGCAGCGCGCGATCCGCGGCGGCGCCCAGGTGATCGTCGGCACCCCCGGCCGCATCATCGACCACCTGGACCGCGGCAGCCTCAAGCTCGACTCCGTGCGGTTCCTCGCGCTCGACGAGGCCGACGAGATGCTCCGCATGGGCTTCGTGGACGACGTGGACCGCATCGCGTCCGCCACGCCCGCGGGCAAGCAGGTCGCCCTGTTCTCCGCGACCATGCCGCCCGCGATCCGCCGGGTCGCGGCGCAGCACCTCGTGGACCCGGTGGAGATCACCGTGTCCCGGCAGTCGTCGACCGTCACGAGCGTCAAGCAGACCTACGCCGTCGTGCCGTTCCGCCACAAGGCCGGCGCGCTGGCCCGCGTGCTCGCCGTCTCGGACGCCGACGCCGCCATCGTGTTCGTCCGGACCCGCAGCGCCGCCGAGGACGTCGCCGTCTCGCTCGTCGAGCGCGGCGTCGCGGCCGCCTACATCTCCGGCGACGTGGCCCAGGGCGACCGCGAGAAGATCGTCGAGCGGGTCCGCTCCGGCGCGATCAACGTGCTGGTCGCCACCGACGTCGCGGCCCGCGGCCTCGACATCGACCGCATCGGCCTGGTCGTGAACTTCGACGTCCCGGGCGAGCCCGAGGCGTACGTGCACCGCATCGGCCGCACCGGCCGCGCCGGCCGCACGGGCGAGGCGCTGACCTTCGTCACGCCGAACGAGCAGGGCAAGCTTCGCGCGATCGAGCGCACCACGCGCCAGCAGCTCGAGCAGATCCAGATCCCCTCCCCCGCGGACGTCTCCGCGCACCGGGTGACGCAGCTGCTCGGCCGCGTGCCGGCCCGCAGCGCGCTCGGCCGCCTGGACCTGTACCGCACGGCTGCCGCGGAGTTCCTCGCCGCGCACCCCGAGGTGGACACCGCCGAGCTGGTGGCCGTCCTCGCGGCGCTGGCGGTCGGCGACGAGGGCCCCGCGCCCCGTCCGACCGAGGGCGACGACCTGGACGACGCGCTGTCCCGCGCCCACCTCACCCCGGAGCGCGGTGGCGCCCCGCGCGGCCGCGACGCCGCCGGTGACGGGCGTCGCAGCGCCGCCCGGACCAGCGGCACCGGCCCCCGGTACCGCCTGGCGGTCGGCCAGCAGCACGGGGCCCAGCCCGGTGCGATCGTCGGTGCGCTCACCAACGAGGGCGGCCTCACCGGCAAGGACCTGGGGAAGATCGACATCTTCTCGACGTTCTCCCTGGTCGAGATCCCCGGCGGCCTCTCCACCGAGGCGTTCGACCGGATCGGCCGCGCCCGCGTCGCCGGCCGCCCGCTGCGCATCCGCGTGGACGAGGGCCCGCGGGCCCCGCGACCGAGCACCGGCGCCTCGCGGCCGCCGCACAGCGGCACGAGCCACCACTCGGCCGGTCGCCCGGCCGGCCGCGACGGCGGCTACCGTGACGGCGGTCGCGACGCGCGCCCCCGGCACACCTCGACGCCGCGCTGAGCACACCGCCCCGCGAGCACCGCACCGCCCCGTCGACCCTCGAGGTCGGCGGGGCGGTGCCGTCTCCGGCGGCGGGGGTCAGGCCGCGGGGTCAGGCCGCGGTGGCGACCGCGGCGCGGACCGCGGCGACGAAGTCGTCCACGTCCTGCTCGCGGGTGTCGAACGCGCACATCCAGCGCACCTCGCCGGTGGCGGCGTTCCAGTCGTAGAACCGCCGCACCGCGCGCAGCTCGTCCGCGACGCCCACCGGCAGCGCGGCGAACACCGCGTTCGCCTGGGTCGGCTGGGTGATCCGCACCCCGGGCACCCCCTCGACGCCGGCGCGCAGCCGGGCCGCCATGGTGTTCGCGTGCCGGGCCGAGCGCAGCCACAGGTCGCCCTCGAACAGGGCGATCAGCTGCGCGGACACGAAGCGCATCTTCGACGCCAGCTGCATGTCGACCTTGCGCTGGAACTCGATGCCGGGGGTCGACCCGGGCGTCAGCTCGACGACCGCCTCGCCGAACAGCGCGCCGTTCTTGGTGCCGCCGAGCGACAGGACGTCGACGCCCACGTCGGTGGTGAGGGCGCGCAGCGGGAGGTCGAGCGACGCCGCGGCGTTGACCAGCCGGGAGCCGTCGAGGTGCACCCGCATCCCGAGGGCGTGCGCGTGCTCGGTGATCGCCCGGATCTCGTCGGGGGTGTAGACGGTCCCGAGCTCCGTGGCCTGCGTGATCGACACGACCCCGGGCTGGGCGCGGTGCTGGTCGCCGAACCCGTGCGCGTGCCGGGCCACGAGCTCCGGGGTGAGCTTGCCGTCGGGCGTCGCGACGGTCAGCAGCTTGAGGCCGCCGACGCGCTCGGGCGCCGCGTTCTCGTCCGTGTTGATGTGCGCCGTCTCCGCGCAGATGACGGCCCCCCACCGCGGGAGCATCGTCTGCAGGGCGAGGACGTTCGCGCCGGTGCCGTTGAACACCGGGTACGCGGTCGCGCCGGGCCCGAAGTGCGCCCGCAGCACCTCCTGCAGGTGCGCGCTGTACGGGTCGGCGCCGTACCCGGGGACGTGCCCCTCGTTGGCCGCGGCCAGGGCCGCGAGGATCTCCGGGTGCACCCCGGCGTAGTTGTCGGAGCCGAGCTCGCGTCGGTCGGGGTCGTGCAGTCTGTCCACGCCGACCATCCTGCCGCAGCCCGGGGGGTGCGGCGTCCGGCCGTCCGCCCGTCAGCCGGCGCGCAGGGCGCGGCACTCCGCGCAGGTGCCGAGCAGCTCGATCGTGTGCTCGACGTCGGAGAAGTCGTGCGCGGACGCGACCTGCGTCGCCCACGCCTCGGCGCCGGGCCCGTCGATCTCGACGGCCTTGCCGCAGTACCGGCACACGAGGTGGTGGTGGTGGCTGCGCCGGACGCAGCGGCGGTACACGGCCTCGCCGTCGGGCGAGCGCAGCACGTCGACCTCGCCGGCGTCGGCCAGGGTCTGCACGGCCCGGTACACCGTCGCGAGGCCGGTCGTGGAGCCGCGGCCGCGCAGCATGTCGTGCAGCTGCTGGGCGCTGCGGAACTCGTCGAGGTCGTCGAGGAGGGACAGGATCTCCGTGCGCTGCCGGGTGGTGCGCTGCGTGACGGCCATCGTGCGTGCTCCCTTCGCCCCGCCCACCAGGGTCTGGTGCGGGCGGCTGACCATCTTAGGCCACGAGCCGGGGACCCGGTGCGGGTCCCCGGCTCGCGGGGGTCACGGGCGCGGGGCCCGCGGTGCTGCGTGCGTCGTCAGCTGGCGACGGCGCGCTTGAGGGCGCTGCCGGCGGTCAGCTTCACGCGGAAGCCGGCGGGGATGTCGAGCTTCTCGCCGGTCTGGGGGTTGATGCCGGTGCGCGCGGCACGGTCGGCGCGGGACACCGCGAGCAGACCCGGGATGGTCACGCTCTCGCCGGCGCTGAGCTGCTCGACGAGGACCTCCTGGAAGGCCTTGAGGGCCGCGTCGGCAGCGGTGTTGGTGAGCCCGGCCTTGGCGGCGATGGCCTGGACGAGCTCGGTGCGGTTCACGCTCACGGATGTGCTCCTTGTGGATCGAACTTGGCGTGCGGGCCGCTCGTGGCCCCGGTTCGGGGCGTCAGCATCCGGCGGACCGACGCGGACGACCATAACGGCAGGTGGGCCGCTTCCTGCAACGCGACACCCCCGCGTGTCGGGCGGCGTGTCGGGCCGTGTGTCCCGCGGGTGGCCCGCCCGGCTCCGCTCAGCGACCGGTGCGGCGGCCGTCGAGGTGCTCGCGCAGGCGGTCCAGCGGCCACGCGTCGAGCACCCGGTCGGGGCCGATGCCGTGCGCGGCGGCGCGGTCGCAGCCCACCGCCTGCCACGAGAGCTGACCCGGTGCGTGCGCGTCGGTGTCGACCGTGAACAGGCAGCCGGCGTCCACCGCGACGTCCAGGAGCGCGTGCGGCGGGTCGAGCCGGTCGGGCCGGCAGTTCACCTCGACGGCGACCCCGTGCTCGGCGCAGTCGGCGAACACGGCCTCGGCGTCGAACTCGCTGGCCGGGCGCTGCCGCCTGCCGGTGAGCTGCCGGCCGGTGCAGTGCCCCAGCACGTCCACCAGCGGGTTCGCGACGGCCGCGCGCATGCGGCGGGTCATCGCCGCGGAGTCCATCCGCAGCTTGGAGTGCACGGAGGCGACGACGACGTCGAGCCGGTCCAGCAGCTCGGGCTCCTGGTCCAGCGCGCCGTCGTCGAGGACGTCGACCTCGATGCCGGTCAGCACCCGGAACGGCGCGATCGCCCGGTTCAGCGCCTCCACCTGGTCGAGCTGGGCCCGCAGCCGCGCCGGCGACAGGCCGTTCGCGACGGTCAGGCGCGGCGAGTGGTCGGTGATCGCCAGGTACTCGTGGCCCAGGTCCATGGCGGCCAGCACCATCTCCTGGATCGGCGTCGACCCGTCACTGGCATCGCTGTGCGCGTGCAGGTCGCCGCGCAGCGCCGCGCGCAGCTCCGCGCCGGGTCCGGTCGCCTCCGCCGCGGGGTACCGCTGCTCCAGGTCCACCAGGTACGGGACCGGCCCGCCCTGCGCCGCGGCGGTCGCGACCTCGGCGGTCCGCGCCCCGACGCCCGGCAGGTCGGTCAGCGTCCCGGCGGCCAGGCGCGCCTGCACCTCGGCCGCGGCGGTGCGCTCCAGGGTGCGGACCGCCGCGCGGAACGCGTCCGCCCGGTAGGAGGTCGCCCCGCCGCGCTCCAGCAGGAACGCGGCCCGCCGGAGCGCGGCGACGACGTCGGACTGCACCCGGGCGGCGTCGGCGCCGGTCGTGCCCGCCACGCGTCAGGACGCCCGCTTGCGGCGGGGGCGCGCGGGCTTCTCCTCCGGCGCCTCCTCCGGCTCGGCCTTCTTCGTGCGGGAGGCGCTGCGGGCGGCGGGCTTCTTGGCGGGCGCCTCGTCCGCGTCGTCGTCCGCCGCGGCCTTCTTCCGGCCGGACGACCGGCGCGCGGCGGGCTTCTCCGGCGCGGCGCCGGCGGACTCGGCGGCGTCGTCCGTGCCGTCGCCGCGACCGGCCCGCGCCTTCTCCACGCTGCGCTGCAGGGCGGCCAGCAGGTCCACGACCTCGCCGCTCTTCCCGGCCTCGCCGTCGTCCTCCTTCTGCGGGACCTCCTGCGTCCTGCCGGTCGACACCTTCGCCTCGATCACGGACTCCAGCGCGGCGCGGTAGCGGTCCTCGAACCCGGACGGGTCGAAGTCGCCGGCGAGGGACTCCACCAGCGACGACGCCATCGCGAGCTCCTGGGGCCGCACGGTGACGTCCTGGTCGAGGATCGGGAAGTCGGCCTCGCGCACCTCGTCCGGCCACAGCAGCGTCTGCAGGCAGATCACGTCGTCGCGCACCCGCAGCACCGCCATGGACTCGCGCTGGCGCAGGGCGACCTTGACCACGGCCATCCGCTCCGTGCTGGTCAGCGCCTCGCGCAGCAGCGCGTACGGCTTGGCGGCCGTGCGGTCCGGCTCCAGGTAGTAGGTCTTGCCGAGCAGGATCGGGTCCACCTGGTCCCCGGGCACGAACTCGATGACCTCGATCTCGCGCTCCGTGGCGAGCGGGAGCTGGTCGAGGTCCTCGTCGGTGAGCACCACCAGCCGGCCGTCGTCGGTCTCGTACCCCTTGGCGATCTCGGAGTACTCGACCGGCTCGTCCTCGATGCTGCAGAACTTCTTGTAGCGGATGCGGCCGCCGTCCTTCTTGTGCACCTGGTGCAGCGGCACCTCGTGCTCGCCCGTCGCGGCGTACAGCTTGACCGGCACGTTGACCAGCCCGAACGCGACGGCGCCCTTCCAGATCGCGCGCACAGCTACCACCTTCCCGGCGGGGCCGTCCCCCGCGACGAAACGTCGTGCTCTGGGCAGGATGGACCCGTGCTGCCCATGCTCGCCACCCCTGTGCCCGTTCCGGGGCACCTCCCCGACGGCCCGGAGTGGCTGTTCGAGGTCAAGTGGGACGGCGTCCGCATCCTGGCAGACACCACGGGAGACCGCCTCCGGCTGCTCGGGCGCAACGGCCGGGACGCCGCGATCGCGTACCCCGAGCTCGGCGGGCTGGCGGACCTGCCGGCCGGCACGGTGCTCGACGGCGAGGTGGTGGCGATGCGGGACGGCGTCCCGTCGTTCCCGGCCCTCGCCGAGCGGATGCACGTGCGCGACCGGACGCGGGCCGCGGCGCTGGCGGCGCGGTCCCCCGTGAGCTACCTGGTCTTCGACGTCCCGGTGCTGGCGGGCGAGGACCTCTCGCGGCTGCCGTTCACCGAGCGGCGCGACGCGCTGGAGGGGCTGGAGCTGCCCGCCCACGTGCAGCTCTCCCCCGTCTACGCCGACGGGGGCCTGATCTGGGAGGCCACCCGCGGGCAGGGCCTGGAGGGCGTGGTGGCGAAGCGGGCCCGGTCGACCTACCAGGCGGGGCGGCGCTCGGCCGACTGGCTCAAGGCGGTGCACCACACCACCCGGACGGCCGTCGTCGGCGGCTGGCGGCCGGAGACCACCGGCAGCGGGCGGCTCGGCGCGGTGCTGCTCGGTGCGCCCGACGCGCACGGCGACCTGCACTTCCTGTGCCGGGCCGGCAGCGGCCTCGCCGGCGCCGCCGCACGCGAGCTCACCGCGCTGCTCCGGCCGCTGGAGCGCGCCACCTCCCCGTTCGCCGACCGCCTGGAGCCGGTCGACACCCGCGGCACCGTGTGGGTGGAGCCTGAGATCGTGCTCGACGTCCGCTACCTCACCCGCACGCCGTCCGGACGGCTGCGCCAGCCCGTGATCCGCGGGCGGCGCGAGGACGCCGGCGTCGACCCCTGGGAGGCCTGATGACCCCGCCCACCACGCCGAGGGAGCCGCCCCAGCGCGTGCGCATCGACGGCCGGGACGTGCGGCTGACGCACCTGGACCGGGTGCTCTACCCGTCGACCGGGATGACCAAGGCCGAGGCGATCGACTACGTCGTCCGGGTCGCGCCCGCCCTGCTCGCGCAGCTGCACGACCGGCCGGTGACCCGCATCCGGTTCCCCGAGGGCGTCGGCGGCGAGACCTTCTTCGAGAAGAACACCCCGCGGGGCGCCCCGCCGTGGCTGCGCCGGCAGACCCTGCCCGCCGCCCCGGGCAACGAGGACGACGAGGGCAAGGAGCTCGACCTGCCGTTCCTCGACGACGTCGCGTCGCTGGTGTGGGCGACCAACGCCGGCGCCATCGAGCTGCACACCCCGCAGTGGACCGTCGGGCCGCGCGGCGGGGTGCGGAACCCGGACCGGCTCGTGATCGACCTCGACCCCGGTGCGCCGGCGGGGCTGGACGAGTGCGCCCGCGTCGCGCACCTGGTGGCCGACCGGCTGCGCGAGGACGGCCTGTCGACCGTCCCGGTGACGTCGGGCAGCAAGGGGATGCAGCTCTACGCCCCGCTCACCGGGCGGCGGACCGCGATGGAGGTCCGGCAGTACGCGCGCGACCTCGCGCACGAGCTCGCCGCCGCGCAGCCGGACCTCGTGGTCGCGGTCATGCGCAAGGAGCTCCGCGGCGGCAAGGTGCTGCTCGACTGGAGCCAGAACCACCCCGCGAAGACGACGATCACGCCGTACTCGCTGCGCGGGCGCGAGGAGCCGGCGGTCGCGGCGCCGCGCTGGTGGGACGAGATCGGGCCGGGGCTGACGCAGCTGTCGCCCGCCGACGTGCTGGACCGGCTCGAGACCGAGGGTGACCCCTTCGACCAGGCCTGATGCCGCCGCGACCAGCGATTGCGGCGGGGCGCGGGTTGCGGCAGCGTGGGGTGCGGCCGGCGTCGTCGGACGCCGAGACTCACGAGGAGGACACGACATGGCTCGCCGCACCGAAACGCCGAAGTACACCGTCCCGACGCTCTCCGTCGAGGACGGCGGAAAGGTCGCCGCGGTCCTGCAGAAGCGCCTCAACGCCCTGAACGACCTGGCGCTGACCCTCAAGCACATCCACTGGAACGTGACGGGCCCGCACTTCATCGCGGTGCACGAGATGATCGACCCGCAGGTCGACGCCGTGCGCGCGATGGTCGACGCCATCGCCGAGCGCATCGCCACCCTCGGCGTCGCGCCCATCGGGACCCCGGGCGCCCTGGTCCAGGACCGCACCTGGGACGACTACTCCATCGGTCGCGCCGGTGCGATCGACCACCTCGGCGCGCTGGACGAGGTCTACGTCGGCGTCATCGAGGACCACCGGGCCGCGGCCGACGAGACCGAGGACCTCGACACCGTCACCAACGACCTGCTGGTCGGGCACCTGCACGAGCTCGAGCTGTTCCACTGGTTCGTCCGGGCGCACCTCGAGTCCGCGGGCGGCGAGCTGTCCACGCACGCCGCGCACGGCGAGAAGGAGGCGGCGCGCCAGGCCGGCGCCGCGGCGAAGGGTGCGGCCTCGCGCTGACGCCCCCCAGGACGCCCCAGGGACCGCCGAGGCCCCGGTCACCGCAGGGTGACCGGGGCCTCGTGCTGCCGGTGCTCGTGTCAGAGGCGCTCGGCCTGGTCCCAGTCGTCGGAGGCGGCGATCGCCTCGTCGTCGGGGACGAGCTCGCTGTCCCGCAGCGAGCGGGGCGCGCGCCGGGGGTCGCCGCCGGAGCGCGCGTCGGCGGCGCGCAGCTCGGCCTCCGACGTGCGGGGCTCGGCGAGGTGCTCGGCGGCGGGGTCGGAGGTGAGGTTGCGGGGGCGCGAGGTCATGCTCCGGTTGTACCCCGTCCGGGCCCGCGGGACCAGTGCGGCGCACGGTCGCGACGCCTCCCCGCCGACACCTGCATCAGACAGACACTTCTCCCGCCGAGCCCTCACATCGCCGCGCGACCAGCCGATGGGCAGGTCGTGACCCTCCTGTCCGCCCCGGAGCGCCCCCGCCGCCTCCCGGTCCCGGAGCTGCTGCGCACCGGCGGGGTGAGCTGCGCGTACCAGCCGGTGGTCGAGCTCGCCACGGGCGAGGTGCTCGGGCGGGAGGCGCTGCTGCGCACCCCTGAGGGCTCGGGGTGGGCGTCGCCGCTGGACGTGCTCGACGCGGCCGAGGCCGACGGCCTGCTGGGCGAGCTGGAGCAGGCGGCGATGTCCCGGGCGCTGGCCGACGCCGCGGCCGCCTCGGGCGGTGCCTCGCACACGCTGTTCCTCAACATCGAGCCCCGCACGCTGTCCCGGCACCTCCCCCTGGTGCTGGCGACGCTCGCCCAGCGGGGGCCGCAGGTGCGCGTGGTCGTCGAGATCACGGAACGGGCGCTCGCCCTCGACCCCGCCGGCATGCTCGACGCCGCGGGGCGCCTGCGCGCCGCGGGCTGCGCGATCGCCCTGGACGACGTCGGCGCCGTCCCCGAGTCCCTGGCGTTCATCCCGCTGCTCGCGCCCGAGATCATCAAGCTGGACCTCCAGCTCCTGCGCACGCTCGAGGACCCGGAGACCATCACGGTCGCCGGCGCGGTCCGCGCGCGGGCCGAGGCCACCGGTGCGCGGGTCGTCGCGGAGGGCATCGAGACGCGCGAGGACCTGACGCGCGCCCTGGTCCTCGGCGCCGACCTCGGCCAGGGCTGGTACCTCGGCCGGCCCTCGCGGGAGCTCCCGGCCGGTGAGCGGCACGGGGGGCGCCTGCCCCGGCCGCACGCCCCGCTCGGCGGGAGCGCGACCCCGTACGAGATCGTCGCCTCCCGGCGGGCGGTGCGGCTCGCGCCCAAGCACCTGCTCCTGCCGCTGTCCCGCACGCTGGAGCAGGCCGCCCTCGCGCACCGCGTCCCGCCGCTCCTCCTCGGCGCGTTCCAGGACGAGCGGTTCTTCACCGGCCGCTCGTCGGACCGGTACGGCCGGCTCGCCCAGCGGCTGCCGTTCGTCGGCGCGCTCGGCACCGGCCTGCCCGCCGCGGTCCCGGACGGGGTGCGGTGGGCGACCGTCGGCCCCACCGAGCAGCTCGCGCGCGAGTGGGCAGTCGTCGTCCTCGGCGCTCACGAGTCCGTCGCGCTCGTCGGGCGGGAGGTCGCCGCGACCCCGTGGACCGTTCCCGGCGACCGCGCCGACGGCGCGCGGGAGTTCGAGTTCGCCGTCACGCACGACCACGGCCTGGTCGCCGAGGCGGCGCAGTCGCTCCTGCGACGGTTCGGGGCGGAGTCGCGCGGCTGAGCCGCTGGGCTCGCGGGGGGCTGAGCCCCGCGGGGCGAGCCGCCGCCGGGACCGGGTCGCGTGGACCGGGCCGCGGGCCTAGCGTCCGGTGCGTGAGCGACCGCCCCTCCGTCGGTGACGGGATCGCCGGGCTCGCGGCGCTCCCGCGCGCCGCGCGGGACCGGCTGCCCACCGACGTCGAGCGCCTGCTGCGCTACGTGGCGCTGGAGACCCCGACGGGCGACGTGGCCGCGCTCGACGCCCTCGCGGACCTGGTCGTCGCGGACGGCGCGGCGACGAGCCTGGCCGGCGGGCGGGTGCCGACGGCGCCGTCGACCGCCGACGCTGTCCGCCTCGAGCTCCCCGGCCGCGGCGCGCGGGCGGGCGACTCCCCCGCGGTGCTGCTCGCGCACCACGACACCGTGCACCCGGCCGGCACGGTCCCCGTCCGGCGGGACGGCGACGGCGTGCTGCACGGGCCCGGCACCTACGACATGAAGGCCGGCATCGTCGTCGCGCTGTCCGCCGCGGCGCTGCTCCGCGGGCTGGGGCTCGACCACCGTCCCGTGCGGCTGCTCGTCACCCCCGACGAGGAGGTCGGTTCCCCCGCGTCGGCCGACCTGGTCCGCGCGACGGCTGCCGGTGCGGCGTACGCGCTCGGGCTCGAGGCGCCGACCCCGGACGGCGGGCTCAAGACCGCCCGCCGGGGGTCCACCCGGCTGCGCCTCGAGGTCGCGGGCCGGGCCGCGCACGCCGCGGTCGACCCGGGGGCTGGCGTGTCCGCCACCGACGAGCTGGTGGACCAGCTCCTCGCCGCCCGCCGGTACCTCGCGGGACACCCGTCCGTGCTGGTCAACGTCGGGACCCTGCAGGGCGGCGGTCGCACCAACGTCGTCGCGGAGCACGCGCACGCCGACCTGGGGCTGCGGTTCGTGACCGCGGCGTCCGAGCGCGCGGTGCTCGCCGGCCTCACGGCGCCGGAGCCGCTCCGGACCGGCGCACGGGTGAGCGCCCGGGTGCTGTCCCACCGGCCCCCGTGGGAGCCCGGCCCGGCGTCCGACCGCCTGCTCGCGGACGTCACGGCGGCGGCCCGGGCGATCGGCCAGCGGGTCACCGGCGGTCCGGCACCGGGCGCCGCGGACACCAACCTCACCGCGGCGGCCGGGGTGCCGACGCTCGACGGCTTCGGGCCGCGCGGCGGCGGTGCGCACGCGGCGACCGAGCACGTACTGCTGGGGTCGATCGCCGAGCGGGCCGCCCTGCTCGCGGCGGTGCTGCACCGCGTGTGAGCGGGGCGGCCGGCCTGGCGCTCAGGGGTCGGTGCGCTCCCGCTGCCGCTCGGCGAAGACCGCGGCCGCGGCCCGGGTGACGGGGCCGGGTGCGCCCCCGCCGACCGGCACGCCGTCGACCGCGACCACCGGCTGCACGTCGCGGCCGGTCGACGTGAGGAACACCTCGTCGGACGTGGTCAGCGCGTCGTACGGCAGGTCCGCCTCGCGGCCGCCGTACCACTCGAGCACGAGCGCCCGGGTGACTCCGGCGAGGCAGCCGGACGACAGGGGCGGCGTCAGCAGCTCGCCGTCCCGGACGACGAACACGTTGGTCCCGGTGCCCTCGCAGAGCTGCCCGCGGGTGTTCGCGAACACCGCCTCGCTGGCGCCCGCGGCGTGGGCCTGGGCGAGCGCGAGCACGTTCTCCCCGTAGGAGGTCGTCTTCAGCCCCGTGAGCGCGCCGACGTCGTTGCGGCGGTACGGCACGGTGATCACGGACGTCGCCAGGTCCGGGTCGTGCCCCGGGGTCACGCCGAGCACGAGCGTCGGCGGACCGTCGACCCGGCCGCTGCCGAGCAGACCCGGCCCGCCGGTGAAGGTGATCCGCAGCAGGTCGAAGGCGCTGGTCAGCAGGTCGCGGTTCGCGTCGACCACCTCGTGCGCCGCCCGGCGCACCGTCTCGACGTCGAACCCGGTCAGGCCGATCCCCGCGGCCGAGCGCGCCATCCGCTCCAGGTGCCGGGACAGCGCGAAGATCCGGCCGTGGTCGATCTTCACGGCCTCGAACACGCCGTCGCCCACCACGAAGCCGTGGTCGCGGGCCGAGGTGGTGGCCCGGGCCTCGGGGACCAGGCTGCCGTTGACCCAGAACTGCGTCGACGTGACGTCCTTCACCGCTGCGCTCCTTCTCGTCCGTGCCCTCCCGCGCAGCGTACGCGCGGGTCAGCCGGCCAGCGCCGTGCGGGCGACCTCCCCGGCCCACGCCTCCGCCCGGTCGAGCTCGCCGTCGACCAGCGGACCGTGCATACCCGTGACGTGGAACCCCTCGGGCGGAGCGGCCAGGCTGCACCCCGCGGCGCGCAGCCGCTTGGCCATGCCCGCGGCGGCGCGCTTCGGGAGCGGCCGGTCCACCCGCGTGTCGAAGGTGGCCGCGGGGACCCCGTCGAGGCCGGTCAGCTGGTCGAGCCACTCGCGCACCCCGCGGCCGGTGTCCGCCCCCGGCAGGGCCTCCGCGCGCTCCCGGGCCTCCGGCGTCGTCAGGTGCTCCTGCCGGCTGGACCGGGTCTGCGGCCGGCTCATCGAGAACGCGTGCGTCGGACCGCCGACCACGAGCAGGTCGGTGAGCAGGGCGTCGGGGGCGTCCAGGACGTTCACCACCTCGACCGTGAGGTGCGGCGACGCCGCGCGCAGCCCTCGCGCCACCGCCTCGGCGACCGCCTGGCTGTTGCCGAACATGCTCTCGTACACCACGTGCGCCCGCATGGCGCCCTCCCGCGTCGCGCTCCGGCCGGGTGCGCCGTCGCACCGGCTCTGCCCAGGACGCTAGGGCCCGGTGCGCCGCGCGACCTGGGTCGACGGTCCCGGGTGCGGGGACCGGGTCAGTCGGCCGCGGGGACCGGGTCAGTCCCCCGCGGGGACCGGCCGGGCGCCGGCCTCGTGGACCGTCCGCGCCACGACGGCCGCGGCGACGACGTCGAGCGGCCGGCCCTGCGCGCGCTGGAGGGCGCCGAGCACGCGCCGCGCCTCGCCCTCGTCGCAGCCGTGCACCTCCATCAGGACGCCGACCGCGTGCTGCACCGACGCGCGGGTCCGCCGGTTGGCGGCCGACGCGGGGGGCACCGGCTCGCGCGCCGGGATGGTGCTGTGCAGGTCGATGAGCGACGCGATCTGCTGGGCGAACCCGTCGACGCGGCGCACCACCTCCGGCCCGCAGCTGCCGGGCTCGTCCAGGTACAGCGACAGCGCCGCGTGGCCGCCCCGGGCCAGCGGGGCCGGCACGGCGACCACGCAGCCGAAGCCCTCGCCCAGCGCGGTGCGGCGCCAGGCGTGCCACTCCTGCGACGCGCGCAGGTCGGGCACCACCACGGGGGCCGCCGTGTCCAGCACCGCCCGCCACGGCCCGTCGGACCCCACGACGACCGCGTCGCACCGGTCCGCCCGCTCGCCGGAGCTGGTGATGAGCCAGTCCGTCCCGCGCCGCCTCGCCCACGCGGACGCCTCCACGCCGCTCCCGGTCCGACCGGCCACGATCTCCGCCAGGTCGTCCAGGAGCGCCTGCACGCTCCTCGCCGGTTCCGTGCCCGGCCACACGTCGCACACCTCGGCCATGTCTCTACGCCCCCTGAGCGGCAGCAGGTGCGGGCCTCCTCGCCGAGGGCCGCTGCAGATGCGTGCGCTGCCGGCACGCACGGCCATGGTGGCACGGGCGAGGCGCTGCGAACCACGGTTCGGCCCACGACGTGGCCGCGGGCCCTGCCGCGTCGCCCGGTGGGGTGACGCCCCCGCTCAGCCCGCGGGCCGGCCCGGGCCGTCCGGCCGGGGGAACGTGACCCGCCGGTCGAGCACCTGCCGCACGACGTCGGCGAGCCGCTGGTCCTGCGACCAGGCGCGCCCCCGGAGCAGCGCGTGCGCGTCGTCCGGGGGCAGCCCGGTCTGCCCCACGACCATCCCGACCGCGAGGTGCAGGTCCGCGCGGTCGCTCGCACCCAGTGCCGCCGCGCCGAGCAGCACCGGGGCGAGCGCGTCCGCGAGGACCTGCCCGTCGGCGACCAGGTCGGTCCCGCGCTGGGCGGGCACCCCGTGCACGGTGAGGACCGCGACGGGTTCCGGCGTGCCGTGCGCCCGCCACGACTGCTCGGGCCACGACTGCTCCGGCCACGACGGGGACGGCCAGGCGCGGACCGGCCACGCGCGCACGTGCACCCCTCCGGGGGCGACCTGTCCCGCCAGGACCTCGAAGGCCGGGAGGTCCTCGACGTCTGCCCCGCCGCCGCTGCCGCCCGGTGGGGCGCCGGACGCGGCCCCGCGGCCGAGCACCGCGCCGACCGACCGGCGCTCCCGGAACGCGCGCAGGCCGGGGCCGTCCCCGACGACCTCCTCGGCCTCGTCCAGACGGGCCGCGAGCTCGTCCGTCGCGCACGCGGTGAACCGGGTCGGCTCCGTGGGCGAGCACGTCAGCGCCGCACCGTCCCCGTCCAGCAGCTCGACCGCCGCGCGGCACATCCGCTCGGCGACCGGCCCCGCGCCCTGGTCGGCGACGGCCCGCGCCAACGCCCGCAGCAGGTGCACGCGCTCGGTCACGGGGCCAGTCTCCGGTGGCTCGCCGCCGCCCGCACGCGGGCGCGCCCGTGCGGGCCGGGCCAGCGGGTCGGGCAGCAGTCGGGCAGCAGGTCGGGCTACCGGCCGGGCCAGCGGGTCAGGCCAGCGCGTCCAGCGCCGCGCGGAGGTTCCCCGCGCAGGTCGCACGGTGCGCGTCGGCCCCGGCGCCGGTGTACCCGCGCGGCGCGATCTCGACGAGCATCACGAGCGCCAGGTACAGGCGCGCCAGCAGCAGCCGCACCTCGCCCGACGCGGTGCCGAGCGCCAGCGCTCCCCCGGCCTCGGCGTACCCGGCGAGCAGCCCGGCGGGCACCGGGCCCCGGCCCGTCTGGTCCGCGCCGGCGAGCTCCAGCAGCGGGTCGCCCCACACCGCCCGCTCGGGGTCGATGATGCCCGTGAGCGCGAGCGTCTCCGGGTCGACGAAGAGGTTGCCCGCCCAGAGGTCGGTGTGCACGAGGACCGGCCGCTCCACCTCCGCCAGCGCACCCTCGTGCCGGTGGAGCGTCGCGCGGACCTCGTCCGCCGGGACCTGCGTGCCCCACCGGCCGGCGTCCACCAGGAGCGCCTCGACCATCCGGCCGAACGCCTCGGGCCAGGTGCCGCCGACGAGGCCGCTGTCGGCGTTGGGGTAGCCGAACCGCTCCCCCGAAACGGTGTGCAGGCGGGCCATGAGCGCGCCCAGCTGCGGCTGCACCCGCTGCCGGACCTCGTCGGGGAGCCGGCCGTCCTCGGCCAACGCGGTCAGCGGGACGCCGTCGAGGTGGCTCGCGACCACGACGTCGGACGGGACCGCGGTGCGCGTGAAGTCCGTCAGCAGCAGCCGCGGCATCAGCAGGTCGGGCCGGTCCGCGGCACGGCGGTAGACCTCGGCCTCGGTGCGGAGCAGGTCGCGCTCGTAGGTGAGCAGCCGGTCCGTGTCCGTCGGCGCCGTCTTGGCGACCACGCGGGTGCCGTCGCGCAGCGTCGCCCGGTAGGTGGTCGCGAACAGTCCGCCGGTGAGCGGCTCCAGGTGCACGACCTCGCCGATCGGCGCGAGGACCGCCGGCAGGGCGTCGCGCAGCAGCTGGTCGTGGTCGACGGTGACGGGAGACATGCAGGTCACGCTAGCGGCGGCGTGTCGGTGGGGGCGGGCAGACTCGCGTCATGGACGACAAGGCGACCCTGCACCACTACCTGCGCCGGCAGCGCGAGGACCTGCTGGCCAAGCTGGACGGCCTGGGCGAGTACGACGCCCGCCGCCCCATGACGGCGAGCGGCACCAACCTCGCCGGGCTGGTCAAGCACGTGGCGAGCGTGCAGCTGGACTACCTCGGCGTGGTGTTCGGGCGCCCCTCGGGGCGGGACCTGCCCTGGTTTGCGGACGACGCGGAGCCCGAGGCCGACATGTGGGTCCCGGCGCACGAGTCGCTCGCGTCCGTGCGGGAGCTGCACGCGTTCTCCGCGGCGCACGCGGACGCCACGATCGAGGCGCTGCCGCTCGACGCCCCGGGCCACGTGCCGTGGTGGCGGCCGGAGAACGCCGACGTGACGTTGCAGCGGATCCTCGTGCACCTGGTCGCCGAGACCGCCCGGCACGCCGGCCACGCCGACATCCTGCGCGAGACGATCGACGGCGCGATGGGCAACGGCCCGCAGGACCCGAACGTGCCGGCCCGGGGCGCCGACGCCTGGGCGGCGCACCGGGCCCGGATCGAGGCGGCGGCGCGCGACGCCGCGGCGCAGGAGCCGGCGGCCCCGGAGCAGGCGGGCTGAGCGGTGGCGGAGCAGGCGACGCCGGGGCTGACGGGCTGAGTGGTCGCGCAGCGCGTCACGCCAGCGGGTCGGCGGCCACCATCGCGTGCCCCAGCACGCCCTCGGGGCCGTCGTACGGCTCGACGTCGTCGGCGAACGCCTCGCCGTCGTCCTCCGGCACGTACCCGAGCGCCCGCGCGGTGGACAGGTCCCACCACGCCCGGGTGTTGCCGGAGATGCCGTACGCGATCGTCGGTCCCGCCACCGCGCCGCGCAGCGCCGCGTCGGTCAGCCGCACCGCGTCGCCGGGGCTCAGCCAGATGCCCAGGTCGAACGTCGTCCGCGGCCGCTCGTCGCACAGGCCGATCCGCAGGGACACGACCTCGAGCCCGTACTTGTCGGCGTACAGGCTGCCCAGCGCCTCGCCCGCGACCTTGGAGACGCCGTAGAACGAGTCGGGACGGGGTGTGCGGTCGACCGGCGCCTCCTGCCCGGTCGGGTAGTAGCCGACCGCGTGGTTGGAGCTGGCCAGCACGACGCGGCGGACACCCGCCCGCCGGGCGGCCTCCAGGACCCGGTACGTGCCGTCGATGTTGGCGCGCCGGATGCGCGTCCACGTGTCCTCGCTCGGGATGCCGGCGAGGTGCACGACCGCGTCGGCGCCGGCCATCGCGGGAGCCAGCCGGTCGAGCGCGTCCTCGTCGGTGAGGTCGGCGGCGGTGAACGTCTCGCCCGGGCCCGGCGCGGGATCGGGCCGGTCCGCGTCCACCAGGCGCAGGCGCCACCCCCGCGCCGCCAGCCCCCCGTCCGCCGAGCGGAGGTAGCCGCCGATCCGCCCGGCACCGCCGGTCACCACGATGTCCCGCTGCTCCATGCCCCGCAGTCTGCGGCGCCCGGGCGCGGCGCGCCCGTCGTCAGGCCGTCGGGCCCGCCACGCAGACGCGGTCGCGGCCGTCCGCCTTCGCGCGGTAGAGCGCCGCGTCCGCCCGCGCCAGCGCGCCGGCCACCGGCTCCCCGGGCTGCCGGACCGCCACGCCGATGCTGACCGTCAGCCCGCGACCCGGCATCAGGTCGTCCCAGAGCAGCCCGGCCACCGTGGCCCGCAGCCGCTCGCAGACGTCCGCGGTGGTCGGCGCGCCCACGCCCGCCAGCAGCACCGCGAACTCCTCGCCGCCGTAGCGCGCGGCCAGGTCGTCGCGCCGCAGGGCCCACTGCAGGGCGTCGGCCACCCGGACCAGGACGGCGTCCCCCACCTGGTGCGACCAGGTGTCGTTCACGTGCTTGAAGTGGTCGATGTCGAGCAGGGCGACCGCGAACGTCGGGCGCTCGACGGACCAGCGCTCGAGCTCGACGTCGAGCGTGCGGCGGTTCGCGAGCCCCGTGAGGGCGTCGTGCGCCGCCTCGTGCGCGAGCCGGGCGTTGCTCTCCTCCAGCGCCTCCGACCGCCGGCGCTCCGCCTCCGCCTGGCGCTCCGCCTGCTCCACCTCCATCCGTGCCCCCAGCAGCGCGGCCCGGCGCTCCGCCTGCGCGTCCCCGAGCCGCGACGTCAGGTCGTGCAGCTCCCGCAGGGCGGCGAGGGCCGCGACCGGGTCGCCCAGCGCCTCGTGGGCGTCCGCCAGCACCCGCAGCAGCTCCATCCGCTCCGCCGGCCGTCGCAGCCCGTCGCACAGCACCATCCCGGCGCGCGCCTCCGCGACGGCCTCCTCGAAGCCGCCCGACGTGGCCAGCAGGACGGCGCGGATGCGGTGCAGGGTCAGCTGCTGACCGGTCGACGGGAACCGTGCCAGCATCAGCGCGGCCGCGTCGAGCACGGTCCAGCAGGCGCCGGTGTCCCCGGCCAGGGCGTGCGCGACCGCCGCGGTGAACCGGGCGTCCAGCGCGGTGCGGCTGAGCCCCGCCGCGTCGGCCTCGTCCACGGCCTCCAGGGCCAGCGCGAGCGCGCGCCGCGCCGACGCCCGGGCGCCGCGGGGGTTGTCGGCCGCGAGGCGGCGGCTCGTCTCGACGAACGTCCGCGCGAGGTTCGCCAGCGCGATCGAGGCGCGGTCCGGGTCTCCCGCCTGCAGCCACAGCCGCCGCGCCTGCGTGAGCACCCCCGCGGCCTGCGGGGCGAAGTGCGGCATCGCGGTGTAGACGGAGCCGAGCACGGTGAGGACGTCGGCGGTGCCCGCCACGTCGTCGGCCTCCCGCCGCAGCTCGGCGGCCCGCGTGAGCAGGTCGACGGCGTCCTCGACGTGCCCGAGGTCGTGGTGGACGACGCCCTGCCGGGACAGCGCCCGCGACTCCCACACCAGGGCGCCGCGCTCCCGCGCCAGGTGCTCGGCCCGCCGGGCGTGGTCGAGGGCGCGCCGGTCGTGGCCGAGGGCGTGGTAGGCGACGGCCGCGTGGTAGCTCAGGCGCATCTCCGCACCGGCCGCGCGCTGGGCCACGGCCAGCGGGAGCAGCTGCTCCGCGCGGCGGACGCACGCCTCGGCGTCGGAGTCGGCCAGCAGGGCGAGCCGGTCCACGGCCGCCTCCCAGTCGGTGGGTGCAGCGGTGCCCGTCTCGATCGCGTCGGCCGCCATGGTCCTTCGTTCCTCGCCCGCGGTCCGTCGCGGGGTCGATCACCTCATCGGGCCGTGGACCAGCGCAGATGAGCCCGGCACGCGCTCTTCACCCGGACCTGTGGCACGGTGTCCGGCGTGAGCACCCCCGACCCGCAGTCCCTCTTCCCGGGCAAGCAGTTCATCAGCACCGCGCTCGAGGTCCTGGAGACGAAGACGACGATGTCCGGCGGCCTCGCGCGCCGGTACCTGCAGCGGGCCGCGATGGCGGGCGTGCTGATCGGGCTGCTGTACGCGACGTTCTACGCGGTGCTCGCCGCCTTCTCGGCCGTGGAGGTCGGGGACTCCAGCCTGCGCCCGTTCGGGCGGCTCATCGGTGCCGTCGCGTTCGGCTGGGCACTGGTGTTCATCTACTACTCGCGGTCCGAGCTGCTCACCTCGAACATGATGATCGTCTCGATCGGCGCCTACCACCGTCGCACCTCGTGGGCACGGGCCCTGCGGCTGCTGGGCCTGTGCTACCTCGGCAACCTGCTGGGCGGGCTGTTCGTCGCGGTGCTGCTGCGGTTCTCCACCCTGGTCGAGGGGGCGCCGCTGGACGAGATGGTCGACTCCGTCGCGCACAAGCTCGCGTACGTCACGGACGGCCCGGCCGGCTGGGTGGACCTGCTGATCCGGGCGGTGCTGTGCAACTTCTGCATCAACGTGGCGATGCTGCTGGTCTACAACGGCCTCATCAAGGACGACGTGACCAAGTGCCTCGTGATGATCACGTCGGTGTTCATCTTCGCGTTCATCGGGCTGGAGCACTCCGTCGCCAACACGGTGCTGTTCTCGATCGTCGGCCTGCGCGAGGGGTTGGACCTGGCGGCCGCCGCGGGCAACGTCGGCATCGCGCTGGTGGGCAACTTCATCGGTGGCGGGCTCCTGATCGGGCTGTACTACGCCTACGTCAACGACGACTCCCAGTGGCTGCGCAGCGGCGGGGCGGGGACGAGCACCCCGGGGTCGCCCCGGGCGCAGGCGACGCAGGAGCCTCAGGGGTAGCTGGGGCCGCCGGGCAGGCCGAACAGCTCCTCGAGCGTCGTCACGCCCCGCCGCTGCATCTCGGCGACCACGTCCGTGCCGACGTAGCGCAGGTGCCACCCCTCGGGCGCGTAGCCGGTGACGGCCTGGTTCGCCGCCGTGTACCGGACGAGGAACCCGAACTCCGTCGCTCGCGCCGCGACCCACTGCCCCTCGGGGGTCTGGTCGAAGCACGCCTGGAAGTCGCAGTCGGGGCGGGTGCCGCTGCCCACGTCGACCGCGAGGCCCGTCTGGTGCTCGCTGTGCCCGGGCCGGGCGGAGACCTCGTCGGCGCGCGGCTGCCCGATCCGCGCCGCCCAGTCGGCGTGGACGGCGCCCTGGTACGCGTAGGAGCGGAAGCCGCTGCGCAGCTCCAGCCGGACGCCGTCGGCCGCGGCGGCGGCGAGCATGCGGCTCAGCGGGTCCTGCAGGGCGGCCCGCACCTCGTACCCCGCGACGGCGACCAGGTCCGCCGGGGCGTACTCCGCCGGTGCCAGCGGGAGCGCCTTGTTGACGACGACCCAGGGGCTCGCCGGGTCCGACGTCGACTGCTGCGTCAGGTCGAGCCCCACGACGGCGGGCGGCGTGAGCGTCGTGGCGGGCGCGCTCGGCACGACGAGCGCGGGCGCGGGACCCGCGAGGCGGTCCTGCGCCGGGTCGACGGCCCCCGTGGGCTGCGGCACGGGTCCCAGGCTCACCGAGGGCTCGGACGACCGCGTCGGTCCGGGGCCGGCAGGCGCCGCGGCGACCGGGGCCTCGACGGCCGAGGCCGCCGCCGGGCGGTCGGGCTCGTCCGCCGGGGCACCCTGCAGCGCGAACCCGACGGCCAGGACGCCGACGGCCACCGTGGAGGCGACCTGACCGGCCCGGGCGACGGCGCGCGGCGCGCCCTGGCGCCTCCGGTGCGCGCCCGCGACCCGTCCCCGGGCGTGCTGCGGGCGCGAGGTCACGGCGGTGCTCCTGGTCACGGAAGGGGCGGGGTCGACCCCAGTGTCCGTCGGAACGGGTCCCGAGTGCCAGCCCACCCCGCCAGCCGCTGCCGGGCGGCCGGACCTGCGGTCAGAGCCGGAGGTCGCGGGCCAGCGCGTCCAGCGCCGTGCTCCGGCGGCGGCCGTCGAGCGCGAGGCCGCCCCCGGCGGTGCGCCGGACCGAGCCCGCCGCGAGCAGCGCGTCGACGGCACCCGCGCCGTCGTTCCGCCGCACCCACCGGTCCAGCTCCTCGCCCGGCATCGGCCGCGCGAGCAGGGCCGCGAGCAGGCGGGCTTGCGTGAGCGGGGCGGCGGAGCCGGCCAGGACGGGCGACGTGCCGAGCAGTGCTCTCATGGGACGCTCCCGGGTGGGCAGGGGGTGGGGCCGTCCAGCGGCCGCGGGGTCGCCGTCCATCGTGGTCGCCACGCGCGGGCTGAGTGGTGGCCGGTGCCGATGTGGGGTGCTCGTGGGGCACCCTCTGAGTGGGGCCTGGGTGGTGGGACCGGGACCGTTGAGTGGTGCCCGGGTGGGCGAGTAGGTGGCGACGGAGCCGTGCGGCGGCGGCGGTCAGCCGGACGCGCGCAGCACGTCGCCCAGCCGGTGCGTCCCGCCCCGGACCTGCTCGACGGCGACGACGACCAGCGCGGCAGCGGTCCCCACGGCCACCGGCAGCGCGGCCCACGCCCACGCGACGTCCGGTGCCGCGCCGGTGCCGCGACCCGCGACGAGGGCCGACACGCCCGCGCCGACGAGGGCCCCGGCCAGGGTCGCGACCAGGACGCCCGGCAGCACCTCGCCCGCCGCCACGGCGGCCGCCTCCCGGTCGGTCAGGCCGACGGTGCGCAGGGTGTCGAGCGCCCGCCGGCGTCCCGGACCCCCGCGGGCGGCCGAGACCAGCACCGCGAGCCCGACGAGCACGAGCAGCAGCACCGCCGTCGCCCGGCCGGCGACGACCAGCGCGCGCGGCAGCACCTCCGACGCGAGCCCGGCGAGGACGGCGGACCGCTGCACGACCAGCACCTCGCCGTCCGCCGGCTGCGCGCGCACCGCCGCCGCTGCCCCGGGCCCGGCCAGCCACACCGTGTCCGGTGCGGCCTGCTCGACGCCGCCGAGCTCCGCGACGTCGACGACGAGCACTGCGCGCTCCCCCGCCGGACCCGCGACGGCGCCCCAGCCGGGCGCCGGGACGCCGGTCAGCGGGTGCACGGTGCGGTCCTCCCCGGCCCACGTGACCTCGACGGCGGCGCCGGTGGCCCCGGGCGCGCCCGTTCCCCGGTCCGTCGTCGCGGTCGCCGGGCCGCCGGTGACCGCCGCGAGGCGCCGGAGCGCGGCCGGGTCCGCCGCGACGAGGCGCACCCGCGTGCGGCCGGCGTCCGTCACGGCGGGCACGTCGTCCGCGACGCTCCCCGCCACGACGGCGGTGACGCCCGCCGCGCGGGACCACGCGTCGGCGGACGCCGCCAGTCCGGCGTCGGGTGCACCGTGCACGAGGACGTCGGCACCCACGGACTCCAGGGCGGCGACCTGCTGGTCCCGTCCCACGCGCTGCGCCCCGGACGCGGCGACCACGACCAGGGCGGCCGCCGTCGCGAGCGCGAGGAGCGGCAGCGCGCCCGGGCCGTCCGACCGGGCGCGGGCGAGCGCGAGCACCGGCACGGCGCCGCGGGCCCGCCGCACCGCCGGGGCGAGCCGCCGCAGCGCCAGGGGCAGCAGCCGCGCCACGACCAGCGCCCCCACGGCGGCGGTCGCCACGGGCGCGGCGGAGGCCAGCGGGTCCGGGGCGCCACCCGGCTCGCGGCCCCGCAGCGCGACGAGCGCCCCGGCCGCCAGCACGACGAGGGCCAGCTCCGCCGCTGTGCGCCGCGCGCCGCTCCCGTCGCGCGGACCGCCGCCTGCACTGCCGTCGTCCGACCGGCGCGGCACCGGGTCGGCGGCGGACCGGACCCGGTGCAGCACGGCGACGGGCAGGGTCACGGCCGCCACGGCGGCGACGGGCAGCGCCTGCGTCAGCACGAGGGGGCCGGGCACCAGCAGGCGCGCGACCAGCACGCCCGCGACCCCGCCCACGACGGCGACGACGACCGCCTCGACGGTGTGCTCCACGGTGAGCGCGGGCAGCGTGGCGCCGCGGGTGCGCCGCGCGGCGAGGTCGTCGGTGCGTCGCCGCGCCAGGAGGCCGGCCGTGAGGGCGAGCAGCAGCGCGGTGACCGTCGCGGTCCCGATGACCAGGCCGGCGGTCGCGTCGCGCGCGTCGTCGACGTCCGCGAGGGCCGCGGCCAGCGTCCCGTCCAGGTCGGTGTGGACGCTCGCGCGCGCGGCGGCGTAGCCGAGCACCACCGGCGCGGCCTGCACCGCGGGCAGCTCGCTCAGCGCGAGCCGGGCCTCCGCGGTGCCGATCCGTGCGGGCACCGGCGCGAACCGCACGGTGCGGACCACGGTCCGGGGGTCGAGCGCCGCCAGCGCGCCGGGCAGGGACGCGTCCGACAGCAGCGCCGCGACCGCCGTGCTGGTCGCCGGTCCCACGACGGCGGTCGTGGGTGCCAGGAGGTCGCGCAGGTCGGTCCACCGCGGGTCGTCCGGCTCCGGCGCACGGAACACCCCGCTGACCGCGAGCGTGACGGTGCGGCCGTCGGCGTCGCTGGCCAGGAGCGTGCTGCCCGCGCCGGCGTCCAGGGCCTCGGCGACGGCCTCCGACAGCCCGACCTGCACGGCGTCGTCCTGGTCCTGCGGGGCGGTGCCGGCGGTCCACCGGACGTCACCGGCGCCGTGCGCCCACGCGAGGCGGACCGTGGTGGACCCGGTGGCCGTCGCCCCCGACGTGCTCGGCCCGCTCAGCGCGAGCGGCACGGACGCGGTGACGGCGACCGGCGGCGCCAGCACGTCGCCGAGGCGCGCGTGCAGGCCCGCCTCGAGCTGGCTGGCGGCGGTCGCCGCGTCCGACGCCGCGTCAGGGTTCGTGGCGCTGGCGGTGTCCTCGTAGCCGGTCGCGGCGGTGACGACGACGTCCGCGCGGCTGCCCGCCCGCTCGACCGCGGACGCGACGGCGTCGTCCGCCACCCGGGCGACCCCACGCGGGGCGGCGGACCCGAGCGCGGTGGCGATCGCGACCAGCACGGCGACGAGCGCGAGCGGCCCGGCGTGCGCCGCCGCGCGGTGCGGCAGCGTCACCAGGTCGAGCCCGGACACCGGTCCGCGCGCGCCGGACGCCGGCCTCCGACGGTGCCGGCCGGTCACTCGACGTCCCCGAGCCGCAGGTGCGCCGCGGCCGCCCGGCGCACGAGGCCGAGCACGACCGGGAGCACCACCACCGTCGACCCGACCAGCACGACCGCGAGCAGGCCGGCCTCCACCGGCCACGGCCAGACGGGCAGCGCGCCGGGGACGGGTGCCGCACCGGTGTCCGACACCGTGAGGGCGGGGGCCAGCGCGCGGGCGACCACCGCTCCCGCGCACGCCCCGGTGGCGACGGCCAGCAGGTCCACCGCCGCGTGCTGGACGAGGTGCACCCCGACCACGGACCGCGGCGACGCCCCGAGCGCCAGGAGCCGCGCCACCTCCGGGCCCCGGTCGTCGGCCGTCCCGGCGGCGTGCAGGACCGCGCCCACCAGTGCGAGGGCCACCGCGGCGGTCACCAGGAGCCCGAGGGCCGCGAGCACCCCGACCCGCAGCGGGCCGTCCCGCAGGTCCGCGGCGACCTCCGCGCGCACCGTGACGGTCGCTCCCGCGTCCCGGAGCGCGGCGGCCGCGGCCGCCGGGCGCGTCCCGTCGAGCCACCAGCGGTCGACGAGCGCGGACGCGTCGGCCTGGGTGAGCGCGGCGCGGGACAGGGCGTCGAGGTCGGCGAGCAGCGCCGGACCGCGCGGGACCCCCGGCACGTACGGCGCGACGCCCGCGACCCGCGCCGGCAGCGTCGCGGTGCCCGCGAGGACGTCGAGCGCGTCGCCGACCTCGAGCGACGCGGCACGCGCGAGGTCGGCGCTGACGAGGACCGGCAGCGAGCCGGGGCGCCCGAGGCCGGAGACCACGAGGTCGGCGGGTACGAGCCCCGCGCGGGTGACGTCCACCGTGGTCGACGCGGTGACGCCTGCCGCGTCGACGTCGGCCGCCACGGCCTCGAGCGTCTCCGACGCCTCCGTCGTCGGGACACCGGACCAGCCGGCGGGCCCGTCGCCGGACCCGGGAGCCGGCCGCCAGGACACGGTCACCGTCGCGTCCGCGGGCGCAGCTCCGTCGTCGCCGGGTGGCACGTCCGCGGTCACGCGCAGCAGCACCGCCACGACGTGCACCGTGCCCGGGGCGTCGCTCCCGCCCGGCAGCACCGCGTGCAGCGGGTGGGTGACGCCGTCCAGCGGGACCGGGTCGCCGGCGGCCGCGACGCGTGCGCCGTGCCCGTCGTCCAGCACCACGGTCGGGGTGACGGACAGCGGGACCGCACCGCTCGCGGACCCCGTCACCTCCAGGGGCACGCCGCCGGCGTCCCGGAGCACGGGGACCGCGTCGGCCGGTGTCTGCGGCGCGAGTCCCGCGGTGAGCCCGGCCCAGGTCCCGCCCGCCGGCAGGCGTCCCGTCAGCTCGGCGGCCGTGGTGTCGACGGCGACCAGCCGGGTCGCGGCCTCCCCCGACCCGGCGCCGACCAGCGTGCCGAGCGCGGTGGCGCGGTCCGTGGCGGGCAGTGCGGACCCGTCGGCGGACCGCGCGAGCGCGCCCTGGTCGAGCAGCGTCCCGGGGAGGTCGGCGGCGACCACCGCGGCCGCCACCCCCGCGTCGGCCTGCTCCTGCTGCGACCGGTCCCACGTCGCCGCCCAGGACGCACCGAACGTGGCGCCGGCGGTGGCCAGGACGGTGAGCAGCAGGGCGGTCGCCGCGCGGGGGCGCCGGGCGACGTCCACCGCCGCGACCGGCAGCACGAAGCCCCGCGACCCCCGCGCCCGGCGTTCCGCCCCGCGGGCCAGCAGCGGGAGCAGCCGCAGCCCGAGGGCGGACACCGCGAGGAGGGCCAGCACCGGCGCGAGCACCCGCACCGCATCGCTCAAGCCGTCAGCGGCGCGCAGCCGGAGTCCGGCGAGCACCGCCAGGGCCAGCAGGAGCACGTCGCCCCCGGACCGGGCGAACCGCCGCCCCGCCCGCGCGGCACCCCGCCGGCCGCCCGGGGTGCGGGTGGCGGGCGCGACGAGGGCGACGCCGAGCGCCACGGCGCCGCACGCCACGGTGCCCAGCAGGGCCCCGGTCGGCGCGTCGGCCGGCCGAAGCCCGGCGTCGGCCAGCACGGGCAGCGCCGTGAGCGCGCGGTAGGCAGCCAGCGCCGCCGGCACGGCGAGGACCGCCGCCACGAGCACGAGCGCGCCCGCCTCCACCACCGCGAGCAGCGCGACCTGACCGGCCGCGGCGCCGCGGTCCAGGAGCAGGGCGCGCTCGGCCGACCTCCGGACGGCCAGCAGCCGCCCGGCCAGCAGCAGCGCCGCCCCGCAGAGCGCCGCGCACACCAGCCCGCCGACGAGCACGGCAGCGCCGGTGACGCGGTGCTGCGTGGTCGCAGCGGTGAGCTCCGCCGGCAGCGATGTGCGCACGACGACGCGCGTCGTGCGCTCGGCCAGCCGCTCGGACAGCAGCGCGCGCAGCCGCGGGGTGCTGCGGGCGACGTCCGCGAGGGCCGCGGTCGACGCGCCGACGGCGTCGGGCCGCGCGAGCACGCTGACCGCGCCGACGCCCGTGCCCGGCCCCGGGCCGGATGGCGCGCCTGCCGCCGGCCCGGGCGCCGCCAGGGACCCCTCCGGGAGCACGAACGGCCCGGCCGCGGGCGACTGCCGCCGGCCGGACGTGCCGGGGCGGTCGTGGTCCGGGTCCACGCCCGCGCCGCCCAGCAGGTCGCGGTCCCACGGCGACGTGCCACCGACCGGGGCGTCCGGGACGAACACCCCGGTCACCCGCACCGTGGTCGCGGCCACGGCGCCCGGGCCGGAGTCCGCCGAGGCGGCGAGGGTCAGCGTGTCGCCGACCCGCAGCCCCAGGGCCTGCGCGGTGGTCGCGGGGACCGCCACCTGCCAGGGCTCCCCGGCCGCGGCGGGCCACGCGCCGTCGACCAGCCGCGCCACGTCCTGCACCCCCGGCGCGTCCGCCAGGTACGCGAACGCCGGCTCGCCCTCGGCGCCGGCCACCGTGCCCGGCAGCGCGAGCAACGGCGACTCCGTCCAGGTCGACGTGCGCGCCGGCAGCGGCGCGAGGACGTCCGCGACGACCGCGCCGGCGTCGGCGGCGAGCCCGGCGGCGGCCACCGGGTCCGACTCCTGCGGCGCCGGCGCCAGGCGCGCGACCACGTCGGTGCGGCCCGACGCGGCCTCGGCCAGTGCCGCGTCGAGGGCGTCGCGGCGCCCGGCGGTCAGCAGCAGGCCGCACGTCGCCAGCACCGTGAGCGCCACCAGCGCCGTCGCCGTCACGGCGAGCAGCACCCCGCGCTGGGACCGGGCGCGCCGCAGCACCGTGCCCGGGGCGGCGGCCGCCCACGCCGTGCTCATGCGGGCAGCACGTGCCCGTCGACCAGGCGCACGGCCCGGTCGGCGAGGTCGATCATCACCGGGTCGTGCGTCGACACGACCGCGGCCATCCCCTCCGCCTCGACCACCCCGCGGATGAGCGCCATGACCGCCAGCCCCGTCTCCGTGTCGAGCTGACCGGTCGGCTCGTCCGCGATCAGCAGCCGCGGCGAGCCGGCCAGCGCGCGGGCGATGGCGACGCGCTGCTGCTGCCCGCCGGACAGCTCGTCGGGGCGCAGGCCGGCGTGGTGCTCGAGGCCGACGAGCCGGAGCAGCAGCGCGACGCGGCGCTCCCGGTCGGCCACGGGCAGGGACCGCAGCCGCAGCGGGACGGCGACGTTCTCGGCGGCGCTGAGCACGGGCACCAGGCCGAACGTCTGGAACACGAACGCCAGCACGTCCCGGCGCAGGCGCACCTGGCCGGCGCGGTCCAGCGTCGTGACGTCCGTGCCGTCGACGTGCACCGTCCCCGCGTCGGGGCGGTCCAGGCCGCCGACGACGTTCAGCAGGGTCGTCTTGCCGGAGCCGGACCGGCCGACCAGCGCCACGAGCTCTCCGGGGGCGACGTCGAGGTCGACGCCGCGCAGGGCGTGCACCGCGGACCGTCCCGACCCGAAGGTGCGCGTCACGCCGCGCACGCGGACCAGCGGTGCCGTCACGCGGCACCCCGCCGGCTGCGGCGGCGGCCGTCGCGGGGACGGCGCTCCGCCGGGGCCGTGGGCGCGGCGGCGATGTCGCGGTGGTCGCGGTCGCGGCGGCCGGACCCGTCGGGCCGCACCTCGACCCGGTCCGCCTCCAGGGCCAGCCGCACGCGGCGGGTCAGGTCCAGGGCCTCCCGGTACTCCCGCGGCACCTGGACCCGGCCGGCGCGGTCCATCACCGCGTACTCCTCGGCGACGACCCCCCGCACGCCGTCCTCGGCGACGTGCTCGCGCCGCAGGACCTCGCTGCTGGTGCGACCGTCGCGGATCGCCACCGTGCGCTCCACCTGCCCGCTGACCGCGGGGTCGTGGGTGACGACGACGACCGTCGTGCCGGTCTCGCGCCGGGCGGCGCGCAGCGCGTCGAACACCTGCTGCCCCGTGGCGGTGTCGAGCTCGCCGGTGGGTTCGTCCGCCAGGAGCAGCCGCGGGGCGTTGGCCAGCGCCACCGCGATGGCGACGCGCTGCTGCTCGCCGCCGGACAGCTCCCCGGGCCGGCGCTCCGCGGCGTCCGCGAGCCCCACGAGCTCCAGCAGGTCGGTGACGCGGGTCCGGGCGGCGCGCCGCGACCGGCCGGCGAGGGTCAGCGGGAGCGCGACGTTCTGCCGGGCGGTGAGGTACGGCACGAGGTTCCGCGCGGTCTGCTGGCGGATCGAGCCCACGACGGTCCGCCGGTACGCGACACGGTCGGCGGCGCTCAGCGCCCCGAGGTCCCAGGGGCCGACGCGCACCCGCCCGGCGCTGGGCGCGTCGGCGGCCGCCAGGATGCGCAGGAGCGTGGACTTGCCGGAACCGGACGCCCCGACGACGGCGATCATCTCGCCCGCCTCGACCAGCAGGTCCAGGCCCTGCAGCGCCTGCACCTCGACCCCGCCCGAGCGGAAGATCCGCACCACCGCGTCGCACACGACCAGCGCCTCGCGCCCGAACTCGGCGGGAGCGGCCAGGCCCGCGCCCAGCCGCTCCACGACGCTCTGCTGCACGGTGCCCTCCATCGACGCGACGCCGCGGACACTACCGTCCGGCGCGCGCCACCGGCAGGGTCAGCCGGGCATCCGTCCGGCGTCGAGGGCCGCGTGGTACTCGCGCACCGCCTCCTCCACCAGCGGGGGTGCCAGCCGCGCGACGGGGTGCACGTCGGTCACGAGCGGCTCGCTGTCCGGCCCCCGGCCGACCTCCCGGCCCGTCAGCACCCACGGGTACCGCTCGCCGCCGGCCAGGTGCACGTACTGGCAGATCTGCCGCGCGACCCACTGGCGCACCGGGCGCTGCCACCAGGGCTCCGGGCTCAGCCGGTTCACGCTCAGCCCGGGCAGCGTCGCCCCGCTCTCGCCGTCCGTGCTGGGGCTGCCGGCGTCCGCCTCGGGGCCTGCGCTGACCCGCACGTACGCCGTCGTCCCCAGCACCTCGACCAGCTCGACGAGCTCGTCGAGCCGCTGCACCAGAGCGAGGTCCGCCCCGCCCTCCACCGTCATGCCGCACCTCCTCCTCCTCCTCCTGGGGGGACGCCGACGCCCCGCCGGACAACAGCTCCGGCGGGGCGTCGGTGTCGTGGCTCAGCCCTGCTGCGGGGCCTCGCGGACCGTCTGCGCGGACGACTGCGCCTGGTCGCGCAGGTCGGACGCGGCCTCGGTGCCGTGCTCCTTGACCGTCCCGGCCGCCTCGGTCGCGCGGTCCTTCACGGCCTGCACCGCCTGCTGGGCCGGCTCGCGCAGGTCGTCGGCGACGCTCTGCGCGGCCTCCTTGACCTGCGGGACGGCGGCCTGGGCCTGCTCCTTGACGGCCTGCGCCGCCTGCTGCTCCTTCTGCGAGGAGGGCAGCAGCGAGGAGACCAGCAGGCCCACGCCGAACGCGACGAGCCCGGCGGCGAGCGGGTTGCCCTCCGCCTTCTGCGCGACCGTCGACGGGGCGCCCTTCACACCGGCCGCGACGGAGCCCGCCGCGGACCGGGCGGAGTCGACCGCCGACTGCGCCGAGCCCTGCACGCCGTGCGCCGCGCCGTGCGCGCTGCCGGAGACCGACTCGCGGGTGTCCTGCACGGTGCCCATCACCCGCTCCCTGACGGCGCTGACGCGGCCCTTGACCTTGTCGGCCTGCCTCTGCGCCATCTGCCGCGGGTCGAGCGCGTCGCCGACCGCGTCCACGTTCGCCGACAGGTCCGCCCGCGTGGCCTCGATCCGCTGGCGGATCTGCTCCGGGTCCTCACTCATGGTTCGCCTCCTCGTCACCCTTCAGGGCGTTCGGGATCTTCTTGACGGTGTCTGCGGTACGGGGCGCGCCCTTCACCCGGCGGAGCTCGCCACGCCCCCGCAGGGCGAGGACGGCGGCGATGATGCCCCAGATCACGGCGACGACCACGGCCGACCACGCCTTGCCGATCGGCAGCCCCCACCACAGGGCGACGGACAGGAACAGGAGCACGAAGTGCCCTGCCACCCCCGCGCCTGCGAGCAGGCCGCTGCCGGTCCCGGCGCGCTTGGCGCTCTGCGTGAGCTCGGCCTTCGCGAGCTCGACCTCCTGCCGCACGAGCAGCGACAGGTCCTCCGTCACCGCGCCGATGAGGTCACCGATCGACGGGCGGTCGTCGGCCGCGTCCGGGCCCGGTCCGGCGGGCGGGACGGTGCCCGCGGCACCGGTCGCACCCGTCGCACCCGCAGCGCCGGTCGTGCCGGTCGCGCCGAGGGGGTTGGCCCCCGGGCTCGCCGCGACGGTCGGGTCCCCCGGCCCGGTCATGGCTGGTCCTCACGACGGACGCCCGCGAGCGGGTCGCCGCCGGCCGTGCCCGCGTCGTCGGCGTCCGGGAGGTACTCGGGCGTCGTCGCGACCGGGGCGTCGCCGCCGGCGGCCTCCCACGCCTGCTCCTCGCTCGGCGCCACGGGTGCCCAGGTGTCGCCGAGGGCCGGGCCGGGCTCGCGGTGCTGCCCGCCGGACTCGGCGTCGATGTCGGAGACGACGGCCGTTCCGCCGGCCACCACGCCCGGCCCGCCGGCGGCGCCGAGCGCCCCGGACAGGTCCTGCGTCGTCGCCGCGGGCGAGCCGGCGGGGTAGCCGCTGACGCGCGCCGGGGCGCCCGTGCCGCCCGTCGTGCCCGTGCTCCCGCCGGAGGACGCGTCCTTCAGGCCCCGGGTCAGGCGACCCGCGAGCACGCCGGCCCCGGCGGCCAGGACGAGGAACGTGCCGGGCTTGCGCCGCGCGTAGTTCGCGACCTCGCTCAGCAGGTCACCCGGCTCGCGGTCCTCGAGCCAGGTGGCCACGGTGCCCGTGCGCCCTGCGACCTGGCGCACGAGGTCGGCGGCCAGGCCGCCCTGCTCCGAGCTGTCGGCCATCCGCCCCAGCTCGTCGCCCAGGGACCGCAGGCCGGCAGCGGCCTTGGCCTGCTGGCTCGAGGCCTGCCCCTGGAGGCCCGCACGGGCCTCGCCGAGCAGGTCACGCGCCTGTCCCGTCGCCTCGGAGACGACGTCGCCGGCCTGTCCCTTCACCTCGTGCAGCAGGTCCTGGCCGCTGCCCGCGGCGGCGTGGGCCAGGCCCGACGCCTCGTCGCGGGCGGTGCCCGCTGCCGCGGCGGCTCGTCCGCCGGTGTCGTTCGTGCTCATCGTGTTACTCCCCTTCACTCGCTCTTGAGGGTGTCCTTGAGCTTGCCCGCGACCTTCTCCACCGGGTTCGGCGTGGCGGACGTGCCGTACAGGCGCGGATCCGGCTGCGTGGGCGGCGGCATCGGCACACCGGCCGGCGGCTCCGCCACGTAGGTGAACTCGCCCAGGCCGTCCGGGGTGGGGCCGGATGCCCACGAGCCCTTGTCGGCGTCCGGCCCGTCGGAGAAGTTGATGTACTGGTAGGACACGTCGCGGTCCTCCTGCCCGACCGGGAAGTTGCTCGGCACGGGGATGCCCTCGTGGCCCTCCTCCTGCAGCTCCCGGGCAGCGGCGATCCACTGGTTCTGGTGCATCGTGTCGCGCGCCAGCAGGAACGCGAGCAGGTCGCGCACACCGTGGTCGTCGGTCATGTGGTAGAGCCGCGCCACCTGCACGCGGCCCTGCATCTCGGCGTTCGCGTTCGCGGTGAAGTCCGCGAGCAGGTTGCCGCTCGCGGTGATGTAGCCCGCGCTCCACGGGTTGCCCATCGAGTCCACCGGGCGGGCGCCGGCGCCTGCCACGATCGCGTGCTGCAGGTCGGTCCCGCCGATGACCGCTGCCACGGTCGGGTCCTTCTGGACGGCCTCCTCGGTGATGCCGATCGGGGCCTTCTCCAGGAGCTGGGCAATCATCTTCGCCAGCATCTCGACGTGGCCGAACTCCTCCGCGCCGATGCCGTACAGCAGGTCCTTGTACTTGCCCGGGATGTGGATGTTCCAGGACTGGAACCCGTACTGCATGGCGACCGTGATCTCGCCGTACTGCCCGCCCAGGACCTCCTGGAGCTTGCGGGCGTACACCGCGTCCGGCTTGTCGGGGCTGGCCTTGTGCTGCAGCTCTTGACGGTGGAAGAACATCGCGACCTCCGCGCCCCGTCGACCGGGGCATCGTCCTGGTTCTGCGAGAGCCCGGCCGTGCGGGCAGGCGCCTCCTCGGCATCCGCCCACGTCACCGGGGGTGGCGCCGACGGGCTTCTTCCGTCGGTGCGATCAGGGGGGCCCTACGTCCCCGCCGTGTTCGACGCTAGGTCCGAACGGGCGAACGCGCCACGTGAACGGTTCGCGAACCGTTCGTCATCGGCCTGCTCAGGCCGTCGGGCGCGCCTCGTGGCCCGGCAGGCCGTGGGTGCGGTTCCGCTCCTTCAGCTGCGACTCGTAGACGTGCCGGCGACCCGCCACCAGACGCTCCCGGGTGCGGCGCTCGGCGTCCGCGAAGGCGCGGTAGTAGCCGTCGTCGAAGTCCTCCACGATCTGGAACGTCCAGCGCCCCTCGAGCACGTTGCGCCCGACGATCTCGGCACGAAGCTCGTCGGCGAGCTCCGGGTGGCCGGCCGCCTCGAGCCGGTCCAGCGCCTCGGCCAGCTCCGCGTCCGCCCGCCCGACCAGGCGGTGGAACGCGTAGAGCATGCCGCGGGCGTGCTCGATCACCTCGAACGCCGCCGTGACGCCGCCGACGGCCTCCACGACGTCGTCGGGGACGCCGTCCGGGGGCAGGTGGCCGGGGTCGGGTCGGTCGGCGGGGGTGTGGTCCTGAGTCATGCGGCCATCGTCGGCCGGACGTGCCGGCGGCGCGCGTCGGCCGCGCTGCGACGCCGCCTCCCGCGCTCCGCTGCTCCCCGCTCCCGCCCTTCTCCCGCTCCCCTCCTCGCCGAGATGGCAGGGCGCGCCTGGGCGCTCCCCCGGTCGGGCAGGCGCGTTCTGCCATCTCGGCGACCGGGGACGCGTCCGTGTCAGACCCCGGGTCGAACATGTGTTCTATGGACGACGGCATCGAGGACGGCGGGGCACGGCGCGCGGCAATCCTGCACGCCGACCTCGACGCGTTCTACGCGGCCGTCGAGCAGCGGGACGACCCGCGCCTGCGCCGCCGGCCCGTGGCCGTGGGCGGCGGCGTGGTGCTCGCGGCGTCCTACGAGGCCAAGCGCCGGGGCGTGCGGACGGCCATGAGCGGCCGGCAGGCCCGCGCCCTGTGCCCCGGCCTCGTCGTGGTGCGCCCCCGGTTCGACGCGTACGTGGCCGCCAGCCGCGCCGTCTTCGCGATCTTCGAGGACACGACGCCGGCGGTGCAGGGCGTCTCCATCGACGAGGCGTTCCTGGACGTGCACGGGCTGCACCGCATCGACGTCCCGCCGCTGGAGATCGGGGCGCGGCTGCGGGCGCGCGTCCGCGACGAGGTCGGCCTCCCGATCACCGTGGGCGTCGCCCGCACGCCGTTCCTCGCGAAGGTCGCCAGCCGCGTCGCGAAGCCCGACGGTCTGCTGCTGGTCGAGCCCGACGGCGAGGAGGCGTTCCTGCACCCGCTGCCGCTGGAGCAGCTCTGGGGGGTCGGCGAGGTCACCGCCCGCAAGCTGCACGCGTACGGCCTCGCCACGGCGGGCGACGTGGCGGCCCTGCCCCGGCAGATCCTCGTCGCGGCGCTCGGCCCCGCGCAGGGCGGGCACCTGCACGCGGTCGTGCACGGGCGCACCCCGGAGCGGGTCGAGACCGGCAGGCGGCGCGGGTCCGTCGGGGCGCAGCGTGCGCTCGGCCCGGGTCCGCACCAGCCCGAGCAGGTCCGCGCGGCACTGCTCGGGCTCGTGGACCGGGTGTGCCGCCGCCTGCGGACGGCGCACCGGCTGGCGCGGACGGTCGTGCTCCGGCTGCGGTTCGCCGACTACACGACCGCCACCCGCTCCCGGTCGCTGCCGCACGCGACGGCCGCCGGCACCCACCTGGCGGCGCTGGCGGTCGCGCTGCTCGACGAGGTGGCTCCGCTGCTCCGGGAGCGCGGCCTCACCCTGGTCGGCGTCGCGCTGACGAACCTGGAGTCCGACGCGCACGTCCAGCCGCAGCTCGACCTCGACGGCCCGGACCGCAGTGCGCTCGACACGGCGGTCGACGCGGTCGCGCGGCAGTTCGGCAGCCGGGCGCTCACCCGCGGCGCGCTGCTGCGGCGCGGGTCCGGGACGGAGGTGCCGCTGCTGCCCGACTGACCCGCACCGGCGCCGTGACGGGCCTGGCGGCAGGTCACCCGTTCGAGTGTCGGGATCGCGGGGCGGCGCGTACGGTCGCACCAACGACGGCGCGGGGGTCCGGCAGGACCGCTCGGCGCACCGTGAACGACCGGACGGGGGTGCGGGTCCCATGTCTGAGGTGATGAGCCCGGAGCGCGTCCTCGCGCTCGGCACGCGGGCGACCGCCGGCGCCTACCGGCTCGACCTGCGCGACGGCGCGTGGTGGTGGTCCGACGAGATCTACGCGATGCACGGGTTCGAGCCGCACGAGGTCGTGCCGTCCACCGAGCTGCTCGTCGCGCACCAGCACCCCGCCGACCGGCGCCGCGCCAGCGACGCGCTCGAGGAGGCGATCCGCACGGGCGCGCCGTTCTCGTGCGTGCACCGCATCGTGGACGCGCAGGGCCGGGAGCGCGTCGTGACGGTCGTCGGCGAGGGGCGGGAACGCGGCCGCGACGCCGACCGGGCGACCGTCCTGGCCGGGTACTTCGTCGACGTCACGGAGGTGGTGCGGGACCGCGCGCAGGCCGCCGCGTCCGAGTCGATCTCCGCGGCCGCGGAGAGCCGGGCGACCATCGACCAGGCCGTCGGCGTCCTCGCGTTCACGTACGGGTACGAGCCCGCCGCGGCGTTCGCGGTCCTGCGGGCCGCGTCCAACGACGCCAACGTGCCGATCCGGCTCCTGGCCCGGGCGATCGTCACCGCGCTGCCGTCCCTGCGGGGGGACCCGCGCCGGGTGTCGGCCTTCGTCGACGGGCTGCTCGCGCCGGCGCACCGGGGCGACGGCGCGAGCAGCTGAGCGTCAGACCGCGGGCACCGCGACGACGACCTCCTTGGTCGACGCCCCGTTCACCTTGGCGGCGCCGCTGTAGACAGCGGTGATCTTGTGAGTGCCGGGCGCCAGGTCGAGCTGCACGCGCGCGGACCCGCCGACCAGCGAGCCCGAGGCGATGACCGCACCGGCCTCGACGAGCGTGTACGTGCCGGTCACGGCGCTGTTCGCGGGCGCCTTGACGGTGACCGTCGCGGTGTAGTCGGTGGTGACCGCCGTGCGCGCCACCGGGGTGAGCTGCAGCAGCACCTGGGCGGCGGGGCGGTGCGGCGCGGCGCACCGAGGCCGTCGGTGGAGCCGAGCCCGTCGGTGGAGCCGAGGGCGTCGGTGGAGCCGGGGTCGTCGACGGGGTGCAGCCCGTGCGTCG
>NZ_CABEGA010000026.1 GCF_901521055.1 Cellulomonas hominis
AGCCGCAATGGGAGTAAGGATCGCGTCTCGTGGACTCGGAGATGTTTACAAGAGCCGGGTCCCGCCCCTGGACGCCGCCGCGATCGACAGCCTGATCTCCGACGACGTCGCCCCGTACGTCCAGCCCGGCAACGACCGCCCGGCGGGGCTGCACGAGACCGGCCAGGACCCCGACCCGGCCCCCGCGGCCGAGGACCGCCCCCGGCGGAACCGGGGGGACGGCGCCCTGCGGATCGGCGTGCTGCTGCTGAGCGTGGCCACCGTCGGCAACGTCCTGCTCGCCTGGCTCGACGCCGCCGGCTGACCGCGACCGTCTGCCGCCGGTCGCGGCTGACCTGCGCGTCGGCGACCGGGTCTACGGTGCCGACATGGACCAGGTGCTCAGTCCCGAGGAGTTCCGCGCCGCCGAGGGCGTCGACGACTGGCGGGTGGTGCGGGGCGAGGCCCGCGCGCAGTTCCGCACGGGGTCGTTCACGACGGGTGTCGAGCTGGTGGACGCCGTCGGCGAGCTCGCGGACGCCGCCGACCACCACCCCGACGTCGAGCTGCGGTACGGGTCGGTGCTGGTGCGGCTGGTCTCCCACGACGTCGGCGGTCTCAGCGACCGGGACGTCGCGCTCGCCCGCCGGATCTCCGCGGCCGCCCGGGAGCTCGACGTGCCGGCCGACCCCGCGGCCCTGGAGCCGACCTCCCCGGGGCCCGTCGACCGGGACGAGCAGGGCCGCCCCGAGCCGCCGCTGGACGGCGACGAGGCCGCCACGCTGATCGGGTACCTCGAGTTCCAGCGGGCGACGCTCGCGTGGAAGACCGAAGGGCTGGACGCCGCAGGGCTCGCCGCGACGATCCACCCGACCACCATGACGCTCGGCGGGCTGCTCAAGCACCTCGCGTACGTCGAGGACGACTGGTGCACCCGGACGCTGCACGACCGTCCGCGCCCGGAGCCGTGGGCGTCAGTCGACTGGCAGGCCGACCCGGACTGGGACTGGCACTCCGCCGCGGACGACTCCCCGGAGCAGCTCCGGGACCAGTGGCGCACGTCGGTGGACCGGTCCCGAGCCGCGCTGGCCGAGGCGCTCGCGGAGGGCGGGCCCGGGTTCCGCGCGCGCCGGACGTGGCCCGACGGCCGCGCCCCGAGCCTGCGATGGGTCGTGACGCACCTCGTCGAGGAGTACGCGCGGCACAACGGGCACGCCGACCTGCTCCGCGAGGCGGTCGACGGGCGGACCGGCGAGTAGCGCCGGTTCAGTGACCTGCGTCACTCCGGGCGGACGCCCGGAATGGTCGCCGCGGGCACGGCCGTTGCGGCTCACGTGAGCCTCCTGATGTCGCCCGTGACCCTCCGTGGCACCACGTTCCGCAACCGCGCCTGGCTGGCGCCGATGTGCCAGTACTCCGCCGGCGCGGACGGCGTGCCGACCGACTGGCACCTCGCGCACCTGGGCGCCCGCGCGGTCGGCGGGTTCGGCCTCGTGCTGACCGAGGCCACCGCGGTGGTCCCCGAGGGCCGGATCACGCCGAACGACGTCGGCATCTGGTCGGACGAGCAGGTCGCGGCGTGGCGCCGGATCACCGACTTCGTGCGGAGCCGCGGGGCCGCCGTCGGCGTCCAGCTCGCGCACGCCGGCCGCAAGGCGTCGACGTACCGGGGCTTCGGCGAGGGCTCGGGCACCGTCCCCGCCGCGGACGGCGGCTGGACGACGGTCGGCCCGTCGGACGTCGCGTTCGCCGGCTACGACGCGCCGCAGGAGCTCACGGCCGAGCAGGTCGCGGACGTCCCGGGCCAGTTCGCCGCCGCCACCCGCCGGGCGCTCGACGCCGGCTTCGACCTGGTCGAGGTGCACGCCGCGCACGGGTACCTCCTGCACCAGTTCCTGTCCCCGCTCTCGAACCTCCGCACCGACGCCTGGGGCGGCTCGCTGGCCGACCGCGCGCGGCTGCTGCTCGACACGGTCGACGCGGTGCGTGCTGTGCTGCCGGAGGACCGGCCGCTGCTGGTCCGGGTCTCCGCGACCGACTGGACCGAGGGCGGGCTGACCGTCGAGGACGTCGCCCAGGTGGCCGTGTGGCTGCGCGAGCACGGCGTCGACCTGGTCGACGTCTCGACCGGCGGCAACGTCCACGCCACCATCCCGGTCGGCCCCGGGTACCAGGTGCCCGCCGCGCGGACGGTCCGGGAGACCGCCGGCGTCGCGACGTCCGCGGTCGGCCTCATCACCACGCCGGAGCAGGCCGAGCAGGTGCTCGCCGAGGGCTCAGCGGACGCCGTGATGCTCGGGCGCCCGGCGCTGTTCGACCCGCACTGGCCGCTGCGCGCCGCGCACACCCTGGACGACAAGACCCCGGTGCTCGCGCACGACGGCGGTCCCGGAGCGGCCGTCCTGCCGGGCGAGCCGACGGGCTGGCCGGTCCAGTACGCGCGGGGCGCCTGGGGCTGAGCCGTCAGGCGGGGTCGAGGACGAGCCCCGTGACGACCGTCAGCACCATCAGCGCAGTCCCGACCGTCCCCGCGACGATGCCGAACACCGCGCGGCCCCGCCCGTGGCCGCCGGTGCTCGCCCGGCGCAGCGCCCACAGCCCGAACCAGATCGCGAACGGCCCGAGCACCCAGATCCCCAGGCCGAGCAGCCCCACGTAGCCGGCGACGATCGACTGCCACGACCGCCCGACGGGCAGCACCCAGTGCAACGCCTCCCGCGGCCCGGGACCCGACCGGGCCGGGGCGTGCGGGTACCAGGGCACGGCGCCGGCAGCGGCGGTCGTGCGCGCGGGCGCCGACCAGCCGGGAGCGGGCGCGGCGTACGGGTGGCCGACGGGTGCCCACGCCGCTCCGGGGGCCACGGCGACGGCGGCCGGCGGCGGCGCGACAGGCCGGGCGGGGTCCGCGACGACCCGCTCGGTCCACGCCGCGCCGTCGAACCACCGCAGCACGCCCGGCGTCACCCCGTCGGGGTACCAGCCCGGCGCAGGGGCCGGCGTCGACTCCACCATGCGCAGGTCCTCGGCACGACGGGCCCGCCGCATGACCCGGGCGGGCGGATGTCCCACGTTCGGCGCAGCGGGCGCCGCCTCGGTACGGTCGTCACCGCGCACCGCCGCGCACGACCCGCCGACCCCGCGGACCACCCGCCCGCACCCGCCCGACGCATCAGCCCGACGCACCCTCAGGAGCCCGCATGACCGACGCACCGCACGGTGCCGCACCCCGCTCGCACGCCCGTGCGGTCACGGCGCTGCTGCTGCTGGGCGCGGCCCTGGTCGTGCTGGCCGTCACCGACCTGGGCGAGCGGTTCGCCGCCGCCCTGTGGATCGCTGCGGTCGTCGCGCTCCTGGCGGCGCTGGCCCTGGAGGTCCGGGACCTGCGGCTGCGACGTCGACCGGCCGGCCGCCGGCCGCGCTGACCCACGCGGGGCGCACGGACCGGCGTGTCGCCGGCGCGTCGCCCCCGCGCCGTAACCCGCCGGACACCTCCGGCGCGTACCTTCCCTCCACCGGGCGCGCCGCGGCTCCCGGACACGACCAGCGCGACCAGGAGGGGGCACGGGCGCATGTTCGAGCACGTCGACCCCTTCATCGGGACCGAGGCCACCGCGCTGCCGCCGCAGACGGGCCTCGCCGCGACGTGGTGGTGGCCGAAGCCGCAGGTGGGGAACACGCACCCCGGGGCCACGTACCCGCTCGGGATGGTCAGCGCGTGCGCGTACTCCGGGGCCTACCCGACCGGGTACGGCCGGTACGACCTGTCGACCGAGGGCCTGCCGCCGACGCTGCACACGACGCAGCGGGCGTCGGGGTTCACGCACTTCCAGCAGTCCGGCACGGGCGCGATCCGCAAGTACTACAACTACGTGCGCGTCACCCCGATGCTGCAGCCGCTCGACGACCTGGGCCGGCTGTACGAGCTCATCGACGAGCGCGCCGAGCCCGGCTACTACGCGGCGACCCTCGACTCCGGCATCCGCTGCGAGGTCACCGTCGGCCCGAAGTCCGCCGTGCACCGGTACACGTTCCCCGCGCACCGCGACGCCCGGCTGGTGATCGACCTCAGCCTCGGCGGGCTGGACATCCCGTACGGCCGGACCGTCCCGCTGCGGGCGCACCTGGAGTCGGTGGCCCCGGGCGTCGCGCAGGGCGAGATCACCGTCGAGGGCGCCCCGCTGGCGGTGCACGTCGAGTGCGACACCCTGCAGTGGCGGCAGCTGCTCTGGTACGACCGGCGGCTGATGCCCGGCGGCACGCGGCTCGACTTCGACCGCATCCGGCCGACCACGCTGCGCCCGTTCGGGCTGATGTGGGCGGGGCCGAGCGAGCCCGGGCAGGTCGTCGAGCTGCGGTTCGGGTTCTCGCTGCGCGGGGTCGAGCAGGCGCGGGCGAACCTGCTGCGCGAGTGCGGCCCCGGTCCGTCGTCGTTCACCGAGCGCCGCGCCCGGACCGCCCACGCCTGGCGGCACGAGCTCGCCAAGGTGCAGGTGGACACCCCCTCGGCGGACAAGCAGACGGTGCTGTCGACGGCGCTCTACCACTCGCTCATCAAGCCGTGCCTGGCGCCCGACGAGAGCCCGTTCTGGCCGACCGACACCCCGTTCGCCTACGACATCGCGACCATGTGGGACATCTACCGGACGCAGCTCCCGCTGCTCACGGCGCTGATGCCGGACAAGGCGGTCGAGCTGGCCACCGCGATCCTGCACATCGCCGAGGAGGAGGGGAACTTCCCGATCGGCTACCGGATGGCCCGCGGCGCTGACCGGTTCTCCCGGCAGGGCAGCGCGCTGGCGCACACGTTCCTCGCGGACCTGTGCGCCCTCGGGCTGCCGTTCGACTGGGACTGGGCGCTCGTGCACCTGCACAACGACCTGCGCCGGACGTACGGCGAGGAGTTCCTGCTGCACGGCCGGACCCACCCGATCAGCCACACCCTCGACATCGCGTTCGGTTACTTCTGCACCGCGGTCATCGCGCAGCAGGTGGGCGACCGCACGCTCGTCGGGCAGTTCGCGCCGCTCGCCGCCCGCTGGCGCAACGCGTTCGACCCGGCGACCGGGCTGCTCCGTGACTCGACGTTCTACGAGGGCGGCCGGTGGAACTACTCCTTCCGCCTGCTGCACGACATGGCCGCCCGCATCGACCTGGCCGGCGGTGACGAGGCCTTCGTGGCGCTGCTCGACCGGTTCTTCGGCTACGGCGCCGACCCCGTCCAGCAGCCCGGGCTCGCTCCCACCGAGGACGAGATGCTCGCCGGGTACGGCCTGCACCGCTTCGAGGGCCTGAACAACGAGCCCGACATGGAGGCGCCCTGGGCCTACCAGTACGCCGGCCGGCCGGACCGCACCGCGGACGTCGTGCACGCGATCACGCAGCAGCAGTTCGGGACCGGCCGCGGCGGTCTGCCCGGGAACGACGACTCCGGCGGCCTGTCGTCCTGGTACGTGTGGGCGACGCTCGGGCTGTTCCCCGTCGCCGGGCAGAACCTCTTCCTGCTCAACGCGCCGGCGTGGCGCGAGGCCCGCGTCGACGTCGGCGGCAGGCCGCTGACCATCGAGACCACCGGGTTCGTCGAACCCGAGCCCGACCGTCCCGCCCAGCACGTCCAGCGGGTGCTGCTGGACGGCGCCGAGCTGGGCCGCACGTGGCTCACCGGCACCGAGCTCCATGCGGGCGGGCGGCTGCAGGTCGACCTCGGCCCCGAGCCGGGCCCGTGGACCGCCGCCGCCCGGCCCCCGTCCCTCAGCACCCTGCCCCACGCACCCGTCCTCGGAGGCACGCCGTGACCGACTCCACCCTCATCGCCGCGACCGACGTCGCACCGCCCCGCCGCGTGGACCGCCGGCTCGTCATCGTCGTCCGCGCCGACCCGGTCATCTGCGGGCACTCCGGCGAGGCGCGCAACCTCGCGGAGGCCGCGCTCGACCGCGGGTTCGACGAGGTCCGCATCGTGACCTGGCCGATCGACCGCCTGCAGGCCGCGGGACTCCCGCTCAAGCCGCTCGACCGGGTGCTGCCGTACCGGGACGGCGTGGTCGTCGAGCGCCCCGACCCGGTCGGGGACTACAAGGTGCCGGACGGCCGCTGGGTCGCGGGGCTGATCGGGCGCCTGGTGGAGCTGTTCACCGACGGGGTGCCGACCGTCGCGCTGTCGCTCTACCTGAGCCCGCACGCCACCGCCGTCGCGGACGCCGTGCACGTCGCCCGCCGCACCGGCCTGCCCGTGAACGTGACGACCGTCGCGGAGGCCGTGGGCTCCGACGTCACGAACGTCGTCCGCGCCTGCGTCGAGGCGGACCGGTTCGGTGCCGCCGCGCACGTGCTCTCCTCCTACCTGGAGCACGACGTGTGCCTCGCCGTCTCGGAGTACACCCGCGACCTGATCGTCGCCGAGGCGGAGGCCGTCGACGCGAAGCACGGCACCACGTTCGCCGCGCAGTGCCGCGAGCGCGTCCGCATCTCCTACCCCGCGGTCGACGTCGCCCGGTACCTGTCCCGCGACGACGCCGAGACCGACGCCCTGCTCGCCGCGCGGGGCCTGGACCGGGACGGCTACGTGCTGTACCTGTCGCGGCTCGCGGCGGCCAAGGGCGTGGACGACCTCATCGACGGCTACGCCGCCAGCACCGCGCCGGGCACGCACCGGCTCGTGATCGCCGGCAACGGCCCGGACGCCGCCCGCCTGCGCGCGCACGCCGCGGCGTCGCCCGTCGCCGACCGCGTGCTGTTCCTCGACGACGTGTCCGACGACGAGAAGCCGCACCTCATGGCCGGCGCCGCCGCGTACGTGCTGCCGAGCAAGCCCCGGCCGGAGTTCGTGGAGACGTTCGGGATCGCGCTCGTCGAGAAGATGCTGTCCGGCGGCGGGCCCGTCATCACCACGGAGACCGGCGGCATCCCCGAGGCCGTCGGGGACACCGCGCTGATCGTGCCCGTGGACGACCCCGCGGCGATCGCCGCCGCGCTCGACCGGGCGCTGCGCATGGCACCGGAGGAGCGCGCGGCGCTGGGCGAGCGGGCGCGGGAGTTCGCGCTGCGGTTCGACCGCGCAGCCGTGCTGGACGCGATCCTCGCGCAGGTCGCGGAGGTGGCGCCGGCGCGGTGACGGGCGCGGCGGCCGGCGCGCCGGCCGTGGTCCACAGCCGCGAAGTCGGGCTGGACAGCGCAGAGCGCGGTGCGGCTAGCGTCGGCGGGACCGCGGACGACGGCCACCTGGGCCGGCACCGCCGCGCCGAGGAGGACCGATGCACCCCATCGTCGAGATCTGGACTCTCGAGGAGATCGCCGACCGCACGTCCTCCCTGCTGGCGGAGGCCGGGCTGGACCTCGAGACGCTCCGGGAGCGCGGTGAGGACGGGATGCTGTCGCCCGAGCAGTGGCCCATCCTGCGCGAGCTGGAGAGCCTCTTGATCCTCGTCGGGCGATGACGAGCTCCTCCGTGGACGACTTCGAACTGCTCGCCCGGGTGGAGCGGTTCGCCGCCGAGCTCCACGACACCGTCGCCGCGGTGCTCCCGGGTGAGCCCGGACCGTTCGTGGTCCGGAGGACGCCGGACGAGGTCCACGACGTCTCGGTACGCCAGAGCCCCGACGAGGGCATCCCGCTGACCGTCGACGGCCACGTGGTGCTGCGGCAGTTCCTCAGGTACCGCTGTGCGTGGGACCACACCCGCGGGTTCGTCGCCGTGCGCTGGTCGAGCCTCTCCGTCGCCGCGGACGGCTTCGCCGAGCCCCTGTTCCGGTACGACTACGACGAGTCCTCCGACGGGAAGGTCCCGGCCGCCCACCTCAACGTGCACGGCCACCGGGACGAGCTGGTCTTCGCCATGATTGCGGCCGGTCACCGGTTCCGGGGACGATCCCGGGCTGCGAGCGTCCGCCGCGGCCGCGTGCCGCGGGTGTCGACCCTGCACTTCCCGCTCGGCGGCCACCGGTTCCGGCCCGCGCTCGAGGACGTGCTCGAGATGGTGGTGCGGGAGTTCGGGCTGGACGCACGCGACGGCTGGGAGGGCGCGATCCGGGCGGGGCGGGAGCGGTGGCGGGACGTCCAGCTACGGGCGGCGGTGCGGGACGACCCCGCGGCGGCGACGGCGGCGCTCCTGGCCCTCGGCTACGCGGTCACGCCACCGAGAGTCCTGCCCGAGCAGCGCGGGAGGACGGCGGCGGTGTGACCGGGCGCCGCACCGCCGACGCCGCCACCGATGCCGGGATCAGTCGCAGTAGTCGCAGACGCCCGTCGCGGGCAGCGCCATCGAGCAGGTCGGGCACAGCCGCACGACCTCCTCGCGCTGCACGGCGCGGGGCTTGGCGGGCGCCGCGGCCCGCGCCCGGGGGGCGGCCGCGGCCCGGGTGCGCGCCGGTGCGGCCGCGCGAGCGCCGGCGGGCTCCGGCAGGTCGAAGCCCCGCCTGCGCAGCAGCGCCTCGATCGCCGGGTCGCCCCCGTGGAACTCGTCCACGGACGCCAGGCGGCCCGTCGCGAAGCGGTGGGCGACGCCCACGATCGCGACGCTCGGGTACCGGCGCCCCTCGTGCTCGAAGGTGCTGCCGGTCAGGGGGTAGCCGTAGACGCCGAGGAAGTCCTGCGCACCACGGGTGTCGTGCTCGGCCATGGCCTGGAGGATGTGCTGTCGCGTCACGGCGGAGAGGGTCGCCACGAGGTCGTACCTTACGTCGTCGGGCGACCGGCACCGGCCCCGGACGGGTCCTCCGACGGCCCCCGGGCCGGCCCTTCCCCGCGCGGACCAGCGCGGGAGCCGGTAGGAACGACGACATGACCCGCGTCGGCTTCCACAACTCGCACGAGCAGGTCCACCCCAGCGCGCTCCTCGCCGCGACCCAGCACGCGGAGGAGGCCGGCTTCGACGCCGCGATGTGCTCCGACCACTGGGCGCCGTGGAGCACCAACCAGGGCCACTCCGGGTTCGCCTGGACCTGGCTCGGGTCGGCCCTCGCCACGACCCGGCTGCCCTTCGGGGTGGTGAACGCCCCGGGCCAGCGGTACCACCCGGCGATCATCGCGCAGGCCGCGGCGACGCTGGCGGCCATGTACCCGGGCCGGTTCTGGGTCGCGCTCGGCTCGGGCGAGAACATGAACGAGCACATCACGGGCGACCCGTGGCCGCCGAAGCCGGAGCGGGACGCCCGGCTGCGGGAGTGCGTCCAGGTGATCCGCGCGCTGCTCGCCGGTGAGGAGGTCACCCACCACGGCCTGGTCACGGTGGACCACGCGCAGCTGTGGACGCTCCCCGACGTGCCGCCGCGGCTGATCGGCCCGGCGGTGACCGCCGAGACCGCGCGGGCGCACGCCGACTGGGCCGACGGTCTGGTCACCGTGAACCAGGAGCCGGAGAAGCTGCGCCGGGTGATCGGCGAGTACCGGGACGCCGGCGGCCGCGGCCCCGTGATCCTGCAGGCGCACGTGTCGTACGCGACGGACCCGGACGAGGCGTGGCGGCTGGCCCGCGAGCAGTGGGCGGGGAACGCGGCCGGACCTCCGGCGGCGTGGGACGTCGCGACCCCGGAGGGGTTCGACGAGCTGGCGCGGACGGTCGACGACGAGACGCTCGGGACCTCGGTGGTCGTCGAGCACGACCCGGAGCGGCTCCGCGACCGGCTGGTCGAGCTGGTCGAGATCGGGTTCGACGAGGTCTACCTGCACCAGGTGGCCACGGACGTGGTCCCGGACCACGACAAGCACGACGACGCGACACCGACCGTGACGCACCCGCCGTCGTCCCTGGACGCGTTCATCGACCTGGCCGCGGAGCACCTGCTGCCGGCCCTGAAGGCGCTGGACGCCGGGACCGGGGGGGACGACGCGTGAGGATCCGCGACACCGGCGACCTGTGGTGGAAGAACGCCGTCGTCTACTGCCTGGACGTCGAGACGTTCATGGACTGGAACGACGACGGCATCGGCGACCTCCCGGGCCTGGTGCAGCGGCTCGACCACCTCGCGGACCTGGGCATCACCTGCCTGTGGCTGATGCCGTTCTACCCGACGGCCGACCGTGACGACGGCTACGACATCACGGACTTCTACTCGGTCGACCCCCGGCTCGGCGACGCCGGTGACCTCGTGGAGCTGATCCGCACCGCCCGGGACCGGGGCATCCGCGTGATCGCGGACCTGGTGGTCAACCACACCTCGGACCGGCACCCGTGGTTCCGGTCCGCCCGCAGCAGCCCCGACAGCCCGTTCCGGGACTTCTACGTGTGGCGCACCGACGAGCCGCCGCCCACCTCCGACCAGGTGGTGTTCCCCGACCAGGAGCAGGGGATCTGGACGTTCGACGAGCAGGCCGGGGCCTGGTACCGGCACCGGTTCTACCGGCACCAGCCGGACCTCAACACGGCGAACCCGCAGGTGCGCGACGCCATCGCGAAGGTCGTCGGCTACTGGGCGCAGGTCGGGCTGTCCGGCTTCCGGGTGGACGCGGTGCCCTTCATGCTCGCCGACACCGCGAAGTCGCCGGCCGACGACATCGAGCACCCGCACGAGTTCCTCAAGGCCCTGCGTGCGTTCCTGACGCGCCGCACCGGGGACGCGATCCTCATGGGCGAGGTGAACCTCCCGTACGAGGAGCAGCGGCTGTTCTTCGGCGACGGCGACGGCGACGGCTCCGCCGAGGGCGACGAGCTGAACCTGCAGTTCGACTTCGTCGCGATGCAGCAGCTGTACCTGTCGCTGGCCCGGCAGGACGCCGGGGCGGTCGCCCAGGCGCTGCGCGACCGCCCGGAGATCCCGCACGACGCGCAGTGGGCGACGTTCGTGCGGAACCACGACGAGCTGACCCTGGACAAGCTGTCGGACGACGAGCGCGCGGAGGTGTTCGCCGCGTTCGGCCCGGACGAGGACATGCAGGTCTACGGGCGTGGCCTGCGGCGGCGGCTGCCCCCGATGCTCGGCGGCGACCCGCGGCGGGTCCGGATGGTCTACTCGCTGCTCTTCACGCTCCCCGGGACGCCGGTGCTGTTCTACGGCGAGGAGATCGGCATGGGCGAGAACCTGGCCGCCGACGGCCGGCTGGCGGTCCGCACCCCCATGCAGTGGACCTCCGGGACGAACGGTGGCTTCTCGGCGGCGCCCCGCCGCCGGCTGTCCGGTCCGGTGGTCGAGGGCGGCTTCGGCCCCGAGCACGTGAACGTCGCGGACCAGCGCCGGGACCCGGACTCGCTGCTCGCGTTCGTGCAGCTGCTGGTGCGCCGGTACCGCGAGTGCCCGGAGCTCGGCTGGGCGTCCCGCGCGGAGATCCTCGACCAGCCGCACGCCGCCGTGCTCGCGCACCGCTGCACGTGGCAGGACGCGTCGATGGTCGCCCTGCACAACCTCGGGCCCGAGGCCGTCACCGTCCCGCTCCGGCTGGCCGACACGGTCCGCACCCCGGGCGAGACGGGGCCGGCCGACGGGACCGCGTCGCGCGCGAGCGGCGCCGACGGGGACCCGGCGGTGCGCCTGGTGGACCTGCTCCAGGACGGCGAGACGGAGGTCGCCCCGGACGGCCGCGTCGAGGTCGAGCTGCCCGCCTACGGCTACCGCTGGCTGCGGGTGGTGCGCCCGGGCGCCCGCCGGCTGCTCTGACGCCGGGCCGGCGCCGGGCGGCGCCAGGCCCGCGCCAGGCCCGCGCCAGGCCCGCGCCGGGCCCGCGCCGGGTCGTCAGCCCCGCGTGACCGACCAGCGGCCCGCCGCGAGGTCGAGCAGGCGCGGCAGGATCACGTCGCCCGCGACCCGGAGCCCGTCGTGCAGGTGCTCGTTCGTCACCCACACCTGGGCGTTGCCGACGGCGTCCGCGGTGCCGAGGGCCAGGTCGAGGTCGACGTACGGGTCGTCCACGTACTGCACGGCCGCGACCGGCACCTCGTTCGACGCGAGCCGCTCCGGGTCGTAGAGCGCGGGCCAGGACGTGCGGGCCGCGAGCGCCTCGGCGGCCGCACGGAAGGGTCGCAGCGCGCGGATCTCCTCGAACATCCACGGGAACACCGCCTCGCCGGTCAGCCCCAGCGGCCGGGCAACGGGGTCGAGCCCGGGGTGCCGGTCGAGCTCCGCCTGCGCCGCCCAGCCGCCCGCGCGCTCGCCCTGGTGGTAGATCACCTCCTGCAGCACCGCGTACAGCGGGTTGGCGTCGAACCCGGTCTGCGTCTGCACCGCCAGGGCGAACGCGGCGTCCGGTGCCCCGCCGGCGTCGGGGTCCAGGGTGTCGAGCAGCCAGTGCAGACTGTCGACGCCGGTGCTCATCCCGAGCGGCATCCCGAGGGTCTGCAGGCGGCGCACGGTGAACGGGTCGCCGTCGGGCAGCACGACGTCCCCGGCGGCGAGCCGGTCCGCGAGCGCCCCGAGCCGTGCCACGTCGCCGGGGTACCGGCGGGCGAACGCCGCGACCCGCGCGGCCTGCCGGGGGAACGTCCGGGCGTACACGTCCTCGGCGGTGGCGTCGACGCCCGGCAACCCGCCGGTGACGTAGCAGGCGGTCAGCGCCCCGGGGTGCCGGGACAGGTACGCGAGCGTGAGGAACCCGCCGTACGACTGGCCGAGGGTCGCCCACCGGCGGCCGCCGTAGACCGCGTGCCGGACGACCTCCGCGTCCTCGACGATCGCGTCCCCCCGGAAGCACGCCAGGTAGTCCGCGGCCTCCTCCCCGGAACCGAACCGCGCCATGGTGCGGCCGTCGACCCGCCCGGAGCGGCCGGTGCCGCGCTGGTCGAGCAGCACCACCCGGTGCGTGCGCAGCGCCGTCGACCACCACCCGCCGCCGAGCGGGCGCGGGCCCATCCCGCCGGGTCCGCCCTGCAGGAACAGCAGCAGCGGGAGGTCCTCCGCGTCGCGCGCCGGGTCGACGACCTCCCGCGCGAACACCTCGATGTCGGGGTAGCGCGTGGGGTCGGCGCGGTCGACGGGGACGGGCACGCGGTGGTCGCGGACCAGCACCGGGGGGACGGCGACGGAGGTGGTCGTGGTCATCCCCGCACCCTAGGCCGACCCGGTCAGGCCCGGGGCGGCGCCGTGCTGCTCCGCGGGACGAGCGTGGTCGGCAGCCGGACGTGCTGCTCGTCGACCGGTGCGCCCTCGAGGAGCCGCAGCAGCAGGTCCACCGCACTCGCGCCGAGCTGCTGGATCTCCTGCCGGACGGTGGTCAGGGCCGGGGCGGTGGACGCCGACTCCGGGATGTCGTCGAAGCCCACGACGGACAGGTCCTCGGGGACGCGGCGCCCGAGGCGGTGCGCGGCGTCGAGGATGCCCATGGCGGACAGGTCGTTGGCCGCGAACACGGCGGTCGGCGGGTCGGCGAGGGCGAGCATCGCCTCGGTCGGCGCGGACGCGGCGTCCCGCCGGTACTCCGCGACGTGCATCAGCAGCGGGTCGACGTCGATCCCGGCCTCCGCGAGCGCCTGCCGGTAGCCGGCCTCGCGCAGCCGGGAGGACTCGAGGTCGGGCCGGCCGCCGAGGAAGCCGATCCGCCGGTGCCCCAGGTCCAGCAGGTGCCGGACGGCCAGGACCGCCCCGCGCTGGTTGTCCGAGTCGACGGTGGGCAGCCCGCCCGGCCCGGCGTGCGGGTCGACCGCGACCACGGGGACGCCGGCGTCGACCTCGACGACGGTCGGGGTGACGAGCACCGCCCCGTCGATGAGCGTTCCGCTGAGCCGGGACAGGTAGCGCTGCTCCCACCCGGCCTGCCCCGGCCGGCCGCCGCCGCCGGTGTACGCGAGCAGGGCGTAGGGCGTCCCGGCGAGCGCGGCGCCGGCGCCCTTGAGGATCTCGGTGCTGAACGGCTCGAACTCGGCGACGAGGATGCCGATGACGTGCGTCCGGTGGGAGCGCAGGCTGCGCGCGACCAGGCTGGACTCGTACCCGAGGTCCGCCACGACCTGCTGCACGTGCGCGGCGGTGGTGCGGGCGATGCCGTCCCGCCCGTTGATCACCTTGGACACCGTGGCCACCGAGACGCCGGCCTCGCGGGCGACGTCGGTGATCGTCACGCGATTCCTCATGTCCTGATCGTAGTGGTTGCGAAACCGTTATCGACATCGGTTGACACGTCAGTTCCACGGCTGCCAGAGTCGGCCCTGCAACCCCAGTCAGCGACGACGAGGAGCCCGTCATGGACGACGAGCGAGACCACGCACGGCACCGGTCGACGGGTCGCCCGGGCGCCACGCCGAGCGACTGAGCGCAGCACCCCGACGCACCAGGGCGTCGTCCGGCCCCCGGGCCGGCGCCCCGCGTCCGTACCTCCGGTCCCCCTCCCGGGGAGGCCGTCACTCTGTTCAACTCAACGAAGAGGGCAGATCTGATGAAGGCAAGGAAGACCCTGGCGGTCCCGGCCGTCCTCCTCCTGGGCGCACTGGGCCTCAGCGCCTGCGGCTCCGGCGGCGACGACTCGGGCTCGAGCGGTGGCGGGGACGTCGAGATGACGTTCTGGCACAACTCGACCACCGGCCCCGGCAAGGCGTACTGGGAGAGCACGGTCGCCGACTTCGAGGAGGCCAACCCGGGCGTCACGATCACCGTCCAGTCCATCCAGAACGAGGACATGGACGGCAAGCTGCAGACTGCCCTGAACTCGGGCGACGCGCCGGACATCTTCATGGCCCGCGGCGGCGGCAAGCTCGCCGACGTGGTCGAGGCCGGCCAGGCGCAGGACATCACCGACCTGATCGACGACTCGACCCGCGAGGCGGTCGGCGACGCGGCGCTCAACGCGTTCTCCGTCGACGGCAAGGTCTACGGCATGCCGACCGCGGTCCTGCCCGGCGGCATCTACTACAGCAAGGACCTGTTCGCGCAGGCCGGCATCACCGAGACGCCGACCACCTTCGCGGAGCTCGACGACGCCGTCACCAAGCTCAAGGCCGCCGGCATCCAGCCGATCGCCCTGGGCGCCAAGGACGCCTGGCCCGCCGCGCACTGGTACTACTTCTTCGCCCTGCGCGAGTGCTCGCAGGAGACGATGGACACCGCCGCCAAGGAGATGTCCTTCGACGACCCGTGCTGGACCGCCGCCGGGGAGGACCTGGAGGAGTTCGCCGGGACCGAGCCGTTCAACGAGGGCTACCTGACGACCACCGCCCAGCAGGGCGCCGGCTCGTCCGCCGGCCTGATCGCCAACCACCAGGCCGCCATGGAGCTCATGGGCGCCTGGGACCCGGGCGTCATCGCCTCCCTGACCGCCGACCAGAAGCCCCTGCCGGACCTCGGCTGGTTCCCCTTCCCGGCGGTCGACGGCGGCGAGGGCGACCCCACCGCGATGATGGGTGGCGTCGACGGCTTCACCTGCTCGGCCGAGGCGCCGCCGGAGTGCGCGGACTTCCTCAACTTCTTCATGCAGAAGGAGTACCAGGAGGGCTACGCGGAGGCGTTCGTGACGCTCCCCGCCAGCAAGGAGGCCCAGGGCGTCGTCACCGACCCCGCCCTGGCCGACGTGCTCGCGTCCTACAACGACGCCGCCTACGTCACGGTCTGGCTGGACACGATGTTCGGCCAGAACGTCGGCAACGCGCTGAACGCGGGCGTCGTCGAGATGCTCGCCGGTGACGGCGACGCGGCCGGGATCGTCGAGGCCGTGAACGCGGCAGCAGCCAAGGAGTAACCAGCACCATGAGCGACTACTCGCAGGGCGAGGGCCCGCTGGTCATGACGTCGCCCGGTGGTCGCTCCGCGGGCGGGGACGGTGCCGTCACGGCGCCGTCCCCGGCCCGCCGGCCGCGCCGCCGCGGGGGTGACTGGCGCCAGCGCCTGGAGATCACCCTCCTGTCCGGCCCGGCCATCCTGATCTTCCTGGCCTTCGTCATCTTCCCCGTCGTGATGGCGGCCTACTACGGGTTCTTCAAGTGGAAGGGCTTCGGCGCCCCCACCGACTTCGTCGGCCTGGAGAACTACGCCACGATCCTGCAGGACCCCACGTTCCTCGACGCGCTCCGGCACAACGCGGTCATCGTGATCCTGTCCCTGGTGCTCCAGGGGCCGGCCGCCGTGATCCTCGCGCTGCTGCTCAACCGCAGGATGCGCGGGCGCTCGATCATCCGGGTCCTGATCTTCGTCCCCTACGTGATCTCCGAGGTCATCGTCGGCACGGGCTGGAGCCTCATGCTCCAGACCACCGGGGCCGTGAACGACCTGCTCGGCAAGATCGGCCTCGAGGGGTGGGCCGTCGACTGGCTGTCCGACCCGGACGTCGCGATCTGGTCGCTGATGATCATCATCACCTGGAAGTACATCGGCTTCGCCGTCATCCTGTTCCTGGCCGGGCTGCAGTCCATCCCGGAGGAGCTGCACGAGGCCGCCGCGATCGACGGGGCCACCTACTGGCAGGCCCAGCGGGCCATCACGCTGCCGCTGCTCGGCCCGACCATCCGCATCTGGGCGTTCCTGTCGATCATCGGGTCGCTCCAGCTGTTCGACCTCGTCTACATCATCTGGGGCCAGTACGTCGCCGCCACGGCGGGCACGTCCACCATGGCCACCTACATGGTCGTCAACGGCCGCAACGCCGGGAACTACGGGTTCGGCAACGCCGTCGCCGTGCTCCTGTTCCTCATCTCGCTGGTCATCGCGCTGACCTACCAGCGGTTCGTGCTGCGGCGGGACACCGAGGGCGCGCTCACCGAGAGGAAGAAGTGATGGCCGCCACCGCCGTGCAGGCAACCCCGCTGCCCTCCCCGACCGCGACGCCGCGCCGCCGCCGGTCGACGCTGGACCGGGTCAACCCCATGGTCTACGTCGTCGCGTGGCTGCTGGTCGGCGTCTGCATCGGGCCCGTCGCGTACATCGTGCTCGGCGGCCTGCGGACCAACTCGCAGATCACGCAGGACCCGTCGGGCTTCCCCAGCACGTGGGAGTTCGGCAACTACGGGGACGTGCTCACCAGCTCGCTGTTCTGGCAGCAGTTCGGCAACTCGGTCATCTGCGGCATCGCGACGACCATCGGCGTGGTGGTCCTCGGGGTGATGGCGAGCTTCGTGCTCGCGCGCTACCAGTTCCGGGGCCGCGCGGCGATGTACTCGCTGTTCGCTGCGGGCCTGATGTTCCCGATGACGGTGGCGATCACGCCGCTGTACATCATGATCCGGAACCTCGGGCTGATGAACTCCCTGGGCGGCATCATCCTGCCGCAGATCGCGTTCGCCCTGCCGACGACCATCATCATCCTGGTGCCGTTCCTGCGGGCCATCCCCAAGGAGCTGGAGGAGGCCGCGTCCATCGACGGCGCGAGCCGGCTCGGGTTCTTCTTCCGGATGGTCGTCCCGCTGTCGGTGCCCGGCGTCGTGACCGTGGGCATCCTCGCGTTCGTGGCGAGCTGGAACAGCTACATGCTGCCGCTGTTCGTCCTGAACGACGAGTCGGCGTACACGCTGCCGCTCGGCGTGCAGTCGTTCGCGTCGCAGTACTCCGTGGACACGGCGCGGGTGCTCGCGTTCACGTCGCTGTCGATGATCCCGGCCCTGGTGTTCTTCTCACTGTTCGAGCGGCGGATCGTCGGCGGCCTCACCGGCGCCGTCAAGGGCTGACCCCCCGGCCGACCCGTCCGCCCCCGCTCCGCTCCACCTCGACGAAGGAGAAGGACCGCGTGTCCGAGATCCCTGCCCTGCCCACCGTCTCCGAGCGGGTCCGCGCCCTGCACGCGCAGATGACGCTGGAGGAGAAGCTCGCCCAGCTCGTGGGCTACTGGCTGGACCAGAACGGGACCGTGGCCCCGATGCAGTCCGAGATGGCCGCCGGGCAGAAGGACGCCGGGCTGCTGCCCGAGGTCACCCGGCACGGCCTGGGGCACTACACCCGGGTGTACGGCACCCGGCCCGTGGAGCCCGCCGAGCGGGCCGCGTGGCTGTGGGCGGAGCAGCGCCGGCTCAAGCGGGAGACCCGCCTGGGCATCCCCGCGCTGGTGCACGAGGAGTGCCTCACCGGCCTGGCCGCGTGGCAGGCCGCGACGTTCCCGACCCCGCTGGCGTGGGGCGCGGCGTTCGACCCCGACCTGGTCCACGAGGTCGGCCGGGCCATCGGCGACTCGATGCGCGAGCTCGGCGTGCACCAGGGCCTCGCCCCGGTGCTCGACGTGATCCAGGACCCGCGCTGGGGCCGGGTCGACGAGTGCATCGCCGAGGACCCGTACCTGGTCGGCACGGTCGGCACGGCGTACGTGCGCGGCATGCAGGAGGCCGGGGTGCACGCCACCCTCAAGCACTTCGTCGGGTACTCCGGCTCCCGGGCCGGCCGGAACCACGCGCCCGTGTCCGCCGGTCCGCGCGAGGTGGCCGACGTGTACCTCCCGCCGTTCGAGATGGCGGTGCGCGACGGCGGCGTCCGCTCGGTGATGAACGCCTACACCGAGATCGACGGCGTGCCCATGGCGTCGGACCCGACGTACCTGACCGGGGTGCTCCGCGAGCGCTGGGGCTTCGACGGCGTGGTCGTCGCGGACTACTTCGCCGTCGCGTTCCTCGAGGTGATGCACGCGGTGGCCGCGGACCGGGGCGACGCGGCTGCCCAGGCGCTGACCGCCGGCATCGACGTGGAGCTCCCGACCGGCGACGCCTACCTGGAGCCGCTCGCCGAGCGCGTCCGCTCGGGGCTGCTCGACGAGGGCTACGTCGACCGGGCCGTGCTGCGCGCCCTCGCGCAGAAGGAGGAGCTCGGGCTGCTCGACCCCGACGCGTACGAGGACGAGCCCCCCGCCACGGTGGACCTCGACTCCCCGCGGCACCGCGAGCTCGCCCGCCGCCTGGCGGACGAGTCGGTGGTGCTGCTCGCGAACGACGGGCTGCTGCCGCTGGCCGGCGGCACGGGCCCGGCGCCCGCCCGGGTCGCCGTGGTCGGGCCGAACGCCGCCCGCCCGCAGGCCCTGATGGGCTGCTACTCGTTCGCGAACCACGTGCTGGCGCACCACCCGGACGTGCCGCTCGGCTTCGAGATCGCGAGCGTCCTCGACGCGCTCGGCCCGGCCTTCGACGAGGCCGGCGCCCCCCGGCCGGAGATCGTGCACGCCCCCGGCTGCGCCGTCGAGGGCGACGACACGTCCGGCTTCGCCGCGGCCGTCGACGCCGTCGCGTCCGCGGACGTGGCCGTCGTGGTCGTCGGCGACGACGCCGGCCTGTTCGGCCGCGGGACCGTGGGCGAGGGCAACGACGTCGAGTCCCTGGAGCTGCCCGGCGTGCAGCGCCGCCTGGTCGAGGAGCTGCTCACCACCGGGACCCCGGTCGTGCTCGTGCTGCTCACCGGGCGGCCGTACGCGATCGGCTGGGCGCTGGACGGCGAGGGCCCGCGCCCCGCGGCCGTCGTGCAGGCGTTCTTCCCCGGCGAGCGGGGCGGCGAGGCGGTGGCCGGCGTGCTGACCGGCGCCGTGCACCCCTCCGGCCGGCTCCCCGTGTCCCTGCCGCGGTCGACCGGGTCGCAGCCCTACGGGTACCTGCACCCCCTGCTCGGCGGCCCGTCCGACGTCACGGCCGCCGACTCCACGCCGGTCCGGCCGTTCGGCTTCGGCCTGACGTACACGACCTTCGGGTACGACGACCTGGTGGTCGACCCCTCGATCGCGGCCGGCGGCACGTTCACGGCCGCCGTCACGGTCACCAACACGGGCGACCGCCGCGGCACCGAGACCGTCCAGCTCTACGCCCACGACGTCCTCGCGACGATCACGCGCCCGGTCGCGCAGCTGCTCGGCTACGCCCGCGTCGACCTGGAGCCCGGCGAGCAGCGCCGCGTCACGTTCACCGTGCCGACGACGCGGCTCGCGTTCTCCGACCGGCGGATGGTGCGCGTGGTGGAGCCCGGCGACGTCGAGGTGTGGGTCGCCTCGCACGCCGGCACCCCCGCCGGGCGCGAGCTCGGGGACACGACCGGCGGCGCGATCAGCAGCCACCGCGCGGGCGAGCGGCACACGTTCCCCGGCACCGCGACCCCCCGCGCCGTCCTCGCCGTCACGGGCGACGTGCACGAGGTCACCGGCGAGGACCCGCGGTTCGTCGAGGTGAAGGTCACCGCCCTGTGACGCAGGTCGACAACCCGGTCCTGCCGGGCTGCTACCCGGATCCCTCGATCTGCCGGGTCGGCGACGACTACTACCTGGTCACGTCGACGTTCGAGTACCTCCCGGGGCTGCCGGTGCTGCACAGCCGGGACCTCGTGTCCTGGGCGCAGGTCGGGCACGTCGTCGACCGCCCCGGCCAGCTCGACTACGCGGGCATCGGGTCCTCCGGCGGCCTGTACGCCCCGACGATCCGGCACCACGACGGCACGTTCTGGGTGGTCTGCACGCTCGTCGACCGCGACGACCCCGCGCGGGGCGGGCACTTCCTGGTCACCGCGACCGACCCGGCGGGCCCGTGGTCCGACCCGGTGTGGCTGGACGCCGACGGCATCGACCCGTCGATCTTCTTCGACGACGACGGCCGGGTCTGGGTGCACGGCACCCGCCTGGCCCGCGAGCCGCAGTGGCACGACCAGACCGAGGTGTGGATCCGGGAGCTCGACCCGGCGACCCTGGCGCTGACCGGCCCGGAGCACGTGGTGTGGACCGGGGCGCTCCGGGACGTCGTCTGGGCGGAGGGCCCGCACCTGTACCGGGTCGACGGGGCCTACTACCTGCTCGCGGCGGAGGGCGGCACCGAGTTCCACCACGCCGTCAGCGTCGCGCGCGCGGACCACGTCACCGGCCCGTACGTCGGGCACAGGGGCAACCCCGTGCTCACGCACCGGCACCTGGGCCGCGGCAGCGACGTGGTCGGGGTCGGTCACGCCGACCTGGTCCAGGCGGCCGACGGCAGCTGGTGGGCCGTCCTGCTCGGCATGCGCCCGTACGGCGGATACCACTACCCGCTCGGGCGCGAGACGTTCCTCGTGCCCGTCGTCTGGGAGGACGGCTGGCCGGTGTTCGCCCCCGGGGCGGGCCGCGTCCCCGCGTCGGTCGACGTGCCGTTCGCCCGGGCGTGGCGCCCCGGCGTCGTGCAGGGTCGGGCCTCCGGGGTCGTGCGGCCCGACGACCCGCGGTGGACGTCGCTGCGCGCGCTGCCGTCCGAGGTGGCGACGCCGCTCCACGACGGCTGGGACCTGCCGCTGCGGCCGACCACCCTCGCCGACCCCGAGGCGTCCGCGTTCCTCGGCGTGCGCCTGCAGCACCGCGCGGCGGACGTCCGGGCCACCGTGCACGCCGACCTGGCCGCTGGCGAGGAGTGCGGGATCGCCGTGCGGCAGTCCGAGGACGACCACGTGCGGCTCGCGGCGGCGCCGGACGGGGACGGGTCGTGGCGGGTCCGCGCGGTCCACCGGCAGGGCGGCACGGACCGCGTGCTCGGCGAGACGGCGCTGCCCGCGGCCGGGTCCGACGCGGACCTGGTGCTCACGGCCCGGGTCCGCGGCGTCGACGTCGACCTGCTGGCCGCCGCCGGCACCGGGGAGCCCGTCGTCGTGGCGCGGGCCGACGCCCGCACGCTCGACTCCGTGTCCACCGGCGGGTTCCTCGGCCTGTGGGTCGGGGTGCACGCCACCAGCCACGGCCGCCCGACGACGAGCCACGTGCGGCTGCGCACGCTGGAGTACCTGCCCGTCCTGTGACGCACCCGCGCCACCCACGCCCTGGAGAGCCGACGTGTACGTCGACCTGCCCGAGCCCGCGCTCTGGTCCCACCGCAGCGCCCTCGTCGACCCCGAGGACTTCGACGCGTTCTGGCGCGGGACGCTCGCGACGTCGCGCGCCGCGGCCACCGCCGTCGACGTGCGCCCCGTCCCGACGCCGCTGCGGACGATCGACACGTTCGACGTGACGTTCCCCGGCTACCGCGGCGACCCCGTACGGGCCTGGTACCGGCGGCCGGCGGGCGTCGCGGCCGACCTGCCCCTCGTCGTGCAGTACGTCGGGTACGGGGGCGGCCGCGGTCACGTCCTGGACAACCTCGGCTGGGCGTCGGCCGGCTTCGCGCACCTGTACATGGACACCCGCGGGCAGGGGTCCGGCTGGAGCACCGGCGACACCCCCGACCCGTGGGGCACCGGTCCCCAGGCGCCCGGGGTGATGACGCGCGGCATCGGCGCCCCGGAGACCTACTACTACACGCGGCTCATCACGGACGCGGTGCTGGCGGTCGACGCGGGACGCGCGCTGCCCGGCGTGGACCCGGGGCGCGTGGCCGTCGTCGGGGGAAGCCAGGGCGGGGCGCTGGCCATCGCGGCCGGTGCGCTCGCCGACGTCACCGCCGTGGTCGCCGACGTGCCGTTCCTGTGCGACGTCGCCCGCGCCATCGGGATCACCGACAGCCACCCGTTCGCGGAGGTCCGGGAGTACCTCGCCGTCCACCGCAGCCACGAGGAGCAGGTGCTGCGCACGCTGTCCTACGTCGACGGGGTGGCGTTCGCCCGCCGCGGCACCGCACCCGCCCGGTTCACGGTCGCGCTCATGGACACGATCGTGCCGCCGTCCACCGTGGTCGCCGCCCACCACGCCTGGGCCGGGCCGAAGGAGCTCCGGACGTGGCGCTGGAACGGCCACGAGTCCGGCGGCCCCGAGGAGCACGCGGAGGCCGTCGCGTACGTCACGGGCGCGCTGGGCGCGTAGCGGGCGGGTGCCGAGCGGGCGCCGGGCCGGCGCCGAGTGGAGCGTCCGGGCCGACACGCACCCGGCGTGTCGGGTCGAACGCTCCACTCGACAGCGCGGGCCGGGGGCGACGCGCGCGGCCGGCAGGGCACGGGCGTGTTTCCGCGACGTAGCCTCCGCCGCCCGGGGTAACACCTGCGTGAACTCCCGTCCGGCGTCCTTGTGGCCGACGACGGCGCCCGCCGAGACTCGGCTCGGGCCGACGGTCCGGCAGCGACGCGACACCCCGGGGGGCACCTGTGACGACCGACGACCCGACCGGGAGCACCGGTCTCGCGGACCCGGACCCGCCGTCCGGCCGGCTGCCGGTCGGCGCCCCGGCACCCTGGTGGCTGCACGCGGCGCTGTGCGCGGCCTGGGGCTGGGAGCCGGCACGGACGACGATCGACCTGATGGCGCTGTCCCACAACGCGACGTTCCGGGTGGCGGTCGACGGGACGACCGTCGCGGTGACCCGGGTCGCGCGCCCCGCCTACATGGAGGACACCGCGTCGGTGGAGTCCGAGGTGGCGTGGATGGCCGCGCTCGCCGCGTCGGGCACGGTCCGCGTCCCGACCACCGTGGCGCCGGTCGACGGCCGGGCCGTGGCGATGGTCGCCGGCGCCGACGAGCGGCACTGGGTGTGCCTCACCTGGGCCTACGTCCCGGGGCAGCCGCTCGACGACGTCCTGCCGGGCGCCGCGGACCCCGCCGCGTGGCACCGGCGGGTCGGCACCACCGCCGCCCTGCTGCACGAGCACGCGCTCGGCTTCCACCGGCCCCGCGACTTCGTCCGGCCCACGTGGGAGCCCGCCGACCTGGTCGGGCCCGACAGCCGGTGGGGTCCGTGGGAGGCCGCCTGCCTGCCGCCGGCGGACCTCGCGCTGCTGCGCCGGGCACGGGACGCCGCCCTCGACGCCTTGCACGACGCCTCCCGCGCGCCCGACGCGTGGGGCCTGGTGCACGCGGACCTGCGGCCGGGGAACCTGCTGCTCGACGGCGACGCGCTCACGATCATCGACTTCGACGACTCCGGGTTCTCCTGGTTCGTGCTCGACCTCGCCGCGCACCTGTCGTACGTCGAGCACCTGCCCGACGCGCCCGCGCGGGCCCAGGCGTGGGTCGCCGGCTACCAGGACGTGCGCCCGCTGACCAGCCACGACGCGCGCACGGCCTGCGCGCTGTCGATGCTCCGGCGGCTGCAGCTGCTCGGGCGGACCGTCACCGACCCCCGCGGCGGGCCGTCCGGCGCGCTCCGGGCCGAGCAGCCGGCCGGGACCGTCCTGGTCGCCGAGCAGTACCTGCGGTCCCCCACGTGGCTGCTGCGGTGAGGCGGCACGTGCCACGCTGGGCCGATGACCGACCAGTTCCCCGGGCCCGGTGACCTCGCGCGCCTCACCGCCCTGATCCGCGAGTTCAGCCAGGAGCGCGACTGGGAGCAGTTCCACGACCCGAAGTCCCTCGTCCTGGCGCTCGTCGGGGAGGTCGGGGAGCTCGCCGAGCTCGTGCAGTGGCTGCCCGCGGGCGACGCCGTCCAGCACTTCGCGGACCCCGACCGGCACCGCCGCGCGGGCGAGGAGATCGCCGACGTGCTCGTCTACCTGCTGCGGCTCGCGGACGTCCTGGGTGTGGACGTGCTGCAGGCGACGCTGGACAAGCAGGCCGAGGCGCGTCGCCGGTTCCCGGCGGACTCCGTGCGGGGCGTCGCGCCGCGCAAGGACTGACGGCTCAGGTCGCCGGGCGCCGCCGCGGCAGCCCGATCCGGTCGAGGTCGCGCGCAAGCCGCACGGTCGCCGCGCCCGCGGTCGCCCGGGCCTGCGCCGCCAGGGGCTCCAGGTCCTCGTACCGGCCCGAGAAGTGGGTGAGCACCAGCGCCCGGGCGCCGGCGCCCGCCGCCAGCGCGCCCGCCTGGCCCGCCGTCAGGTGCAGGTACTCCGCCGCCAGCGCCGCGTCCTCGTCGGCGAACGTGCACTCCGCCAGCAGCAGGTCCACCCCGTCCGCGAGCGCCTCCGCCCCCGCGCACGGCGCCGTGTCCATGACGACGGCCACCCGCTGCCCGCGGCGGGGGACGCTCACGTCCTCGAGCCGCACCCGCCCGGACCGCCCGGACCGCTGCAGCTCTCCGACCGCCGGGCCGGTGATCCCCGCCGCAGCCAACCGGTCCGGCAGCAGCGTGCGCCCGTCCGGCTCGACCAGCCGGTAGCCGAACGCGGCGACGCGGTGCCGCAGCGGCTCCACGACCAGGCCGTCCGCGACCGGCCCGGGCTCGGCGTGCGGGTGCAGCCGCAGGTCCAGCCCCGGCGTCGCCAGCCCGACGAGCGCCCGGACGACGGACTCGCCCTCCGCCGGGTAGTGCAGGTCCACGGGGTGCTGCACCCCGTCCAGCACCATCCGCGACAGCACACCCGGCAGGCCGTAGCAGTGGTCGCCGTGCACGTGCGTGAGGCAGATCCGCGTGATCCCGCTCGGCGCCACGCCCGCGAACGTCATCTGGCGCTGCGTGCCCTCCCCCGGGTCGAACAGCAGGCCCTCCCCGTCCCAGCGGAGCAGGTAGCCGTTGTGGTTGCGCGACCGGGTCGGCACCTGGGAGGCCGTCCCGAGGACGACGAGCTCGCGCACCACGGGCCCAGTGTGGCGCCAGGTCGGGTGCGGGCGCCCGGCGACCCGCACGTCCCCGCGGCACCGAGCCGTCCCCAGCTGGGAGACGGGTGCGTCGTCCCCAGGCCATGACGTCACGCGGGGCGGCGGCCGGCCGGTGCCGACAGGCTCAGGCGCGGGCGGCACGCCGGGTGCCGCCCCAGCAGCGGGAGGCGAGCGTGACGAGTCCGGACGTGGTCAGCACCCCCACGGCGTACCAGAGCAGGTCGGTCGCCACGAACGTCGTGCCGAGCAGGTACCGCAGCGGCGCCCACGCCTGGACGGCGGCGGCCGGTCCCCCGGTCGCCTGCGCCGCCTCGACCGCCCAGCACAGGCCGATCGCGATGGCCGCCTGCGAGCGGCGTCGCAGCGCGGGCCACGCCAGCCGGACCAGCAGCAGCACCAGCGCCGCGTACAGCGCGTCCCCCAGGGCGTCCCCGACCGGGCCGGACCCGGAACGCGCGGACGCGAGCCCCGCCACCACCACGAGCCCGCCCGCCACCGCGGTGCTCACCCACGGACGCCGGAGACGCACTCCGGTCGCCCTCCCCCGCGCGGTGGTGCGCTCGCTGGTCATGTCGCCTCCCCGCGTCAACCTAGGCGGGCGCCTCGGCCGCGGGGCGACGCGCCGGGCCGTGCGGGGAGGAGGTGCTGTGTCGGTGCTGTGTGCGACCGTTCCGCGGTGATCCGCCCGACCTCCCGCGCCCGCCGTCCGTCCTCCGGAACCGGGAGCCGCGGCCGCCGGATCGGGTGGGCGTGGCTCGTCCTCGTGGTGTCGGTGGCGCTCGGCGCCGGGCTGCCCGTGTGGTCGCAAGCACGCGAGTCCGCACGGTTCCCGGTGACGGCGGCAGACCTGGACCGGGCCCGCACGGAGCTCGACGGCCTCCCCGTGAAGGGCCGCGCGCCGAAGACCGGGTACTCCCGTGAGGAGTTCGGGCCCGCGTGGGCCGACGTCGACCGCAACGGGTGCGACACCCGCAACGACGTGCTCGCGCGCGACCTCACGGACGTGGTGCTGGAGGAGGGCACGCATGACTGCGTCGTCCTGGCCGGCACGCTCGCCGACCCGTTCAGCGGGGAGAGCATCGCCTTCGAGCGGGGGCCCCGCAGCGCCGACGTGCAGATCGACCACGTGGTGCCGCTGTCCGACGCCTGGCAGAAGGGCGCCCAGCAGTGGGACGCCGAGAAACGCCGGCAGTTCGCGAACGACCCCGCGAACCTGCTCGCCGTCGACGGTCCGCTGAACTCCGCGAAGGGCGACGGGGACGCGGCGACCTGGCTGCCGCCCAGCACCGGCTACCGGTGCGCGTACGTCGTCCGGCAGGTCCGCGTGAAGGCGGCCTACGGGCTGTGGGTGACGCAGGCCGAGCACGACGCGATGGACCGGCAGCTGGACGGGTGCGCCGTCGCGGAGTGACCAGCGCGCGCGGCGGCGTCGCGTCAGAGCAGCGGCCGGTCCAGGATCCACGAGCCGCCGAGCACCAGCGCCCCGCCGCACACGAGCAGGAACGCGCACACCCAGAACCCGCCGGGCAGCGGCGTGAGCCGGCCGAGGATGTCCGCGTCCGACGTCCCCCGCCCGCGCGCCCGCCGCCGCTGGGACTGCATCTCCAGCACGGCGCGCGGCGACCCGAGCAGCAGGTACCAGGTGACCGCGTACGCGACGGCGACCTGCACCGGTTCGGAGCCCCACCATGTCACGCCGACCAGGACCACGCCGGTGACGAGCACCGCCCACAGCCCGTACCAGTTCCGGATCTGCACCAGCAGCAGCGCCAGCGCGAGCACCAGCGCCCACAGCAGGCCCACCGCGTACCCGCGGCCGAGCAGCCAGGCGGCACCGAGCCCGAGCACCGCGGGGCCGACGTAGCCGGCGAAGGCCGTCGCGACCATGCCGGGGCCACGCGGCCTGCCGACCGAGACCGTGAGGCCGGAGGTGTCGGAGTGCACGCGGATCCCGGACAGCCGTCGCCCGGACAGCACCGCGACGAGGCCGTGCGCCGCCTCGTGCACGATCGTCAGCACGTGCCGCGACAGGTGCCAGAGCCACGGCACCACCAGGCACACCAGGGCGAACGCGAGGGTGCCGAGCACCACCGCCTCGCCCGGGGCGGGCTGGACCGTCGTCGCGCGGTCCCAGATCTGGCCCGGCAGCGCCCGCAGCGTGTCGCCGAGGCCGGTCACAGCTGGTCGACGGTGACGTCGTCGAGCTCGACCACGAGGTGCAGGCCGTCGGCCTCGACGGTCGCTCCCGTGATCTGCGCGCCGGCCGGCATCTGGTCCGCGACGTCGAACTCGGTGAAGCGGGAGGCGAGGCCGTCGGGGAGCAGCGAGGCGTCGATGCTCAGGCCCGCGAGGGAGGCGCTGGTCACCGCGGCCGTGAGTCCCTCGGCGCCGGCGGGCGCCACCGTGAACGCGACCGACGCGGGGACACCCGCCGCCGCGCCGCCCGCGACCAGCGTCTCGCCGTCGACCGTGAGCGTGAGGTCCCAGCCGGTCCGCTCGCGCAGCAGGCTCTCGAGCGCCGCGGTCGGGACCGTCGCGGTGGCGACGACGTGCTCCGCGCCGCGCGGCTCCTGCACGGCGACGCCCGTGGCGGTCACGTCCAGGTCGACGACGGACAGCCCCTGCACCGTGGCGGTGGGAGCGGTCATCCGGACGTCGTCGAGGGTGCCGCCGAGCACCTGCGTGAGGAACGGGAAACCCTCGATGCTGACGTCGAGGTCGGACGCGGAGAGCTTCGAGCGGACGGCGTCCGCGGCGACGTCCTGCGCGATCGAGTGCGTCACGCGGTCGGCGAGCAGCGCGCCGCCTACCAGCACCACGACCGCGATGACGGATCCGACGAGGCAGCCGACGCGGCGGCGGGAGGTGCGGGTGCGGGTCACGCCCCGAGGGTACGAGGCGGACGAGCGCGGGGGGCCGGAACGGCGCGGCGTCCGCAGGACCTTCACCGGTTGCGGCTCCCCGGACCCCGACGTTGACTCGATCCGGGACACGACCTTTCGACGACGGGAGCGGACATGGGCATCGGGGACTTCGTCGACAAGGCCAAGCGGGCCGTCGCCGGGCGCGAGGACCAGATCGCGGGCGCGATCGACAAGGCCGCGGGGGTCGCCAAGACGCGGACCTCGGCGTCGACCGACCGGAAGATCGACCAGGCGAGCAGCAAGGCCCGGGACTTCCTCGAGAAGCAGAAGCGGGCCGGTGGCTCCGGCCACCCGCCGACGGGACCGGCCGACCCGACCGGCCCGACCCACCCCAACGGCCCGTCGGCGCGCTGAGGCGGAGCCGGATGACCACCACCACGACCCCCGACGACCGGCCCGTCCTCCTGGTGCTGCACGGCGCCCGCGGGGACCTGGCGCAGCGCATGGTCTACCCGGGCATCGCGCAGCTGGCCCGGCGCGGCCTGCTGCCGGAGCACTGGCTGCTGATCGGCACCGGCCGCAAGCCGGTCGACGACGGCGAGTTCGCCGAGCTGGTCCGCGACTCCCTCACCGAGCACGGCGACGCGGACCACGCGGACGTCCTGGACGGGCACCTGCGGTACGCCGCGACGTTCACCGAGGACGACCCGGGCGAGCTGGTCGACGCGATCGGCACGGCGCGCCAGGAGCTCGCCGAGGCGGCCGACGACGGCGAGGTCTCCGTCGTGCACTACCTCGCGGTCCCGCCGTCGGCGTTCGCGCCGACCACGCGAGGGCTGCGCGCGCACGACCTGGCCGACGGGGTGCGGGTCGTCTACGAGAAGCCGTACGGCACGTCCCCCGAGTCGTTCGACGAGCTCGACGCGCTGGTGCACGAGGTGCTCGACGAGGACCAGGTGTTCCGGATCGACCACTTCCTCGGCAAGGAGGCGACGCAGAACCTGCACGTGCTGCGGTTCGCCAACGAGCTGTTCGGCGGGGTGTGGAACCGGCGGCACGTCGCCCAGGTGCAGGTCGACGTGCCGGAGACGCTGGACGTCGCGGACCGTGCGGACTTCTACGACGAGACCGGCGCGGCGCTGGACATGCTGGTGACGCACCTGTTCCAGGTCGCGGCGGAGGTCGCGATGGAGCCGCCGGCCCGGATGGACGCCGCGCACCTCGCGGCGGCCCGCGAGAAGGTCATCGGCTCCTTCCGCCCGCTCGACCCCGGGAACGACGTGGTGCTGGGCCAGTTCGAGGGGTACCGGGACATCGACGGGATCGCGGACGACTCGACGACGGACACGTTCGTCGCGGCCCGGCTGTGGATCGACAACGACCGGTGGCGTGACGTGCCGTTCCTGCTGCGGACCGGCAAGCGGATGGCGGCGTCGGGCCAGCGCGTCACGCTCGTGCTGAAGACCCCCGACGAGCTGTTCGGCGAGCCGACCGGCCCCGGCCGGATCAGCGTCTCGCTGGCGGGCGACGGCGGGATCGACATCACGACGACCGTCAAGCAGCCCGGGCCGGACCTGCGTCTGGCGACCGGTACCGCGTCGCTGGCGCTGGACGACGTGTCGCCCGGCGAGCCCCTGCCGCCGTACGCCTCGCTGCTGCACGACGTCCTGGCCGGCGACCGCACGCTCTTCACCACGCCGGGGGGTCTGCGGGCGGCGTGGGCGGCCTTCGCCCCGCTGCTGGGCCCGGGCCGCCCGGAGGCCGAGCCGTACGAGCCGGGGACGTGGGGACCCGCCCGGGCCGACGCGCTCGCCGGCCCGGACGGGTGGGTGCTGGGTCGGGGCTGACGCCCGTCACTCGTAGCTGACGGCGTCCAGCACCCGCATCCGCGCCGCCCGGGTGGCCGGCCAGAGCGCGGCCAGCACCCCGACGACGACCGCGAGCGCCAGCATCCCGCCGAGGCTGCCCCACGGGATCACCAGCTCGGACAGGCCCTGCTCGGCGTACACGGTCGGCAGGGCGGAGGCGAGGCCGACCCCGACGACGAGCCCAACCACCGTCCCGAACACCGCGGTCAGCACGGACTCGACCATCACCGTCCCGGCGAGCTGGACCCGCCCGAGGCCGACGGCCCGCAGCAGCCCGATCTCCCGGGTCCGCTCGATGACCGACAGCGCCAGCGTGTTCACGATGCCCAGCACCGCGATGACGACGGACAGCCCGAGCAGCGCGTACAGGATGACCAGCACCTGGTTCACCTGGTCGGCGAGGTTCGACACGAACTCGTCCTGCGTGAGCACCGAGACGACCACGTAGGGCGCGACCGCCGCGGTGACGTCGTCCTGCAGCTCGGCGGTCGTGACGCCGTCCGCGGCGCTGACCAGGACGGTGTCGACCGTCTGCTGCTCCGGGGGGGCGAGCGTGTCGAGGACGTCCTGCGCGACCACCACGGCCGATCCCAGCACGTTGCTGGAGAACACCGCGCCGATGGTCAGGTCCTGCGGCCCGGTCGCCGACGCGACGGTCAGCGTGTCACCGACCGCCCACCCGTTCGCGTCGGCGGCCGCCTCCTGCACCCCCGCCCGGCCGTCGCCGAGCGTGGCGAGGTCGCCGTCGATGGTCTCGGCGTCGACGGACCGCCCGAACAGGTCGTCCGGCACGCCGGCCACGTACTGCAGGGCGGCGTCGTCCCCGTCGGCGCCCACGGACAGCGGCGCGAACGCGATGGCGTCCGACGTCCCGACCTCCGGGAGCGCCTCGACGTCCGCCACGGCGCCCGCGGGGATCTGGAAGGTCGCGGACTGGAGCACCAGGTCGGCGTGGGTCTGCGACTCGACGACGCCCGCCACGGACTGCTGCGCGGACACCGCGATCACCGACACGGCGCCGACGAGCGCCATGCCGATCATGAGCGCACCGGCCGTGTTGGCCGTGCGGCGCGGGTTGCGGACCACGTTCCCGCGGGCCAGGCGACCGACGGGCCGGATCAGGCGGACGAACGGCCACGCCAGCACACCGATCACGCTGCGCGCGAGGCTCGGCGCGAGCATCAGCGCCCCGACCAGGACGGCGGCCGCACCCGCCCCGAGCGCGGTCCCGGCGCGCTCGGCCTCCGGGTTCAGCACCGCCGCGAGCACCCCCGCCACGCCCGCGCCGGCGACCACCAGGCCGAGCACCGCCCGGACCCGCATGGACCGCTCCGGCACGGTCACGTCGTCCCGCATCGCCTCGACCGGCGGGACCAGCGCCGCGCGCCGGGCGGGCACGGCCGCGGCCAGCACGCTGACGAGCGTGCCGACCACCAGGGAGACCCCGATGGTGGCGGCGTCGACGGGGATGTCACCCGCGAGGTCCATGCCCATCGCCTCGAACACGGCCTTGAGCCCCTGCACGAGGCCCAGCCCGCCGGCGATCCCGATCGCGGAGCCGAGCAGCCCCACGACGGCCGCCTGCACGAGGATCGACGCGAACACCTGCGCCGGGGACGCGCCGACCGCCCGCAGCAGGGCGAACTCCCGCATCCGCTGCCGCACCGACATCGCGAAGGTGTTGGAGATGATGAACGCCCCGACGAACAGCGCGATCGCGGCGAAGACCAGCAGGAACGTCGTGACGAAGCCCAGCATGTCGTCGATCGCGGCCTTGTTGTCCTCGCGGAGCTCTGCACCCGTGACGGCCTGGAGGTCGCCCGTGGCGAACGGCTCCAGGCGCTCGACGAGCTGCTCGGGCGTGGTCCCGTCCGCGGCGTACAGCGCGATGTCCGCGACGCCGCCGTCCGGGGCGAACAGGTCGAACCCGGTGTCCTCGTCGACCAGCACGATCGTCGCGCCGGCCATCGGGCCGCCCAGGTCGATCCGGCCCACGATCTCGACGTCGGTGACCTGGCCGGCGAGCACGGCCGTCGTGGTGTCGCCGATCGCGAGGCCCGACGACTCGAGCGTGGCCGTCTCCAGCGCGACCTCGCCCGCGCGCTCGGGGCCGCGGCCCTCCGCGACGTCGATCGACGGGTCGTCCGGCACCCACGGGAACGCGAAGCTCGGCGCCTGGGTGCTCTGCACGGCCGTGCCGTCCGCCCCCACGAGGACGATCGACCCCTGGGCCTCGGGGATCGCGTGCGCGACCCCGTCGAGGTCGGCGATCTCGGCGGCCAGCTCCCGCGGGACGGTGCCGGTGACCGCGGCGTCCTCCACCATCGAGGCCCCGTCCGCGGGCTGCGGCCGGAGGTAGGCGTCGGCCGGTGCCGCGGCGTCGACGATGCCGTCGAACGTGCTCGACATCATGGTCCGCAGCGAGAAGGTGCCGGCGACGAACGCCACGCCCAGCGCCACGGCCAGCAGCGACAGCACGAAGCGGACCAGGTGCGCGCGGATCCCGCGCAGCGCCACGCGGCCCATCAGACGACCGCGCCGTCGGCGACGTGCGCCCCCACCGGCGCCGCGGCGACCGGGCGCAGGGCGGCGAGCGCCGCGAGGACGGTGTCGGGGGTCGGGTCGGTGATCTCCCCGACCAGGCGCCCGTCCGCGAGGAACAGCACCCGGTGCGCGTAGGAGGCGGCGGTCGGGTCGTGCGTGACCATGACGACGGACTGCCCGAGGTCGTCGACGGACCGGCGCAGGAAGCCGAGCACCTCGCCCGACGACGTGGAGTCGAGGTTGCCGGTGGGCTCGTCGGCGAAGACGACCGCCGGGCGGGACACGAGCGCCCGGGCGCACGCGACGCGCTGCTGCTGGCCGCCGGACAGCTCGGCGGGCTTGTGGTCGAGGCGGTCCGCCAGGCCCACGGCCTGCACGACGGCGTCCAGGTGCGCGCGGTCGACGGGCCGGCGGGCGATGTCGAGCGGCAGCGTGATGTTCTCCAGCGCCGTCAGGGTCGGCACCAGGTTGAACGCCTGGAACACGAACCCGAGCCGGTCGCGGCGCAGGCGGGTCAGCTGGCGCTCGTTCATCTGCCCGACCTGCAGCCCGTCGACGACCACGGAGCCCGAGTCGACGCGGTCGAGGCCCGCCATGCAGTGCATGAGGGTCGACTTGCCGGACCCGGACGGCCCCATGATCGCGGTGAGCTCGCCCCGGCCGAAGTCGACGTCCACCCCCGCCAGCGCGCGCACCGCGGTGTCGCCCTTGCCGTACGTCTTGACCAGGCCGCGGGCGCTGGCGATCGGTGTGACGTCGTCGCTGGTCATGGTGTCCTGTTCCTTCGCGTCGAGTGGTGGCCGGTCGATCGTCCCGCCGTGCGGGACGCCACCGGCATCCGTGAGCACCCTGGTCGGTCCCTGATCCGACCCCGGGGCCGAAGGTCCCTCACCCTGACCCGGAGACCCGGGCCGGAGTGTGGCGTGTGTCACACCGCGGATCTAGTGTGGTGCACGAGGTGCTCCGATGGCGTGGTCGCTGCTGATCTGGATGGTGCTACCGGCGTTCACCTTCGCCGCCCTGCTGCGACTCGCCCCGGGCGCCGAGGTGTCGCCACGGCGGCGCGCGGCCCGGGAGCGGCACCGGGCGCGGGTGGCCGGGGTGCTCGACCGGGTGGCGTCGCGGGTCCGGCACGGGAACCACGCGCCGCCGGCGCCCGACCCGTTCGACGCGCTGCACGTGCAGATGCGGCTGGGCATCGTGGCGGACCACCTGCAGCGGCTGGAGGAGGACCGGCACGCCTGGGCGCGGGCGGAGCGGATCATCGCGAGCCAGCTGGCGTACGACGCGCTGCTGGCGGACGCGTGCAAGCTCGCCGGCGTGGAGGTGCTGCCGCGGGCCAAGGGCGACCCGTGGGAGCGGATGCGCGAGGAGGTCGAGCTCGCCGCCCGCGGCTGGACGTGGTGACGCGCGGCGTCAGCCCGCGACGACGGTCAGGGTGCTCGACCCGTCCCCCCGCCGCCGGACCTCGATCCGCTCGGCGACCGCCTGCTTGAGCGCGTCCACGTGCGAGACGACGCCGACGACCCGGCCCCCGGCGCGCAGCCGGCCGAGCTCGGCGAGCACCGCGTCGAGCGTGTGCGGGTCGAGCGTTCCGAACCCCTCGTCGATGAACAGGGTGCCGAGCTCGACGCCGCCCGCCTCGGCGGTGACGACGTCCGCCATGCCGAGCGCCAGGCACAGCGAGACGTAGAAGGTCTCGCCGCCCGACAGCGTGCGCGGGTCGCGGGCGGAGCCGGTGGTGTGGTCGACGACCCGCATGGCCAGGCCGGTCCGCCGGGTGCTGACGTCCTCGCGCTCGTCGCTCCGCTCGAGCTCGTACCGGCCGTCGGACATCACGCGGAGCCGGTCGTTGGCCGCCGCCACGACGTCCTCGAACCGCCGGACCAGGACGTACGTGGCCAGGGAGAGCGCGCGGGCGTTGTCGGCGTCCGCTCCCCCGGCCAGCCGGGCCATCCGGCTCACGGGCGCCGCGTCGGCCTCCGCCGCGGCGAGGGCGCCGGCCGACGCCGTGACGTGCGCGGCGGCCTCGGTCGCGCGCTCGACCCGGTCCCGCACGGACCCGAGGGCGGCGCCGGCGGTGTCGGCGGCGGCGAGCGCCTCGGTCACCTCGGCGTCGAGCTCCGCGGCGTGGGCGGTGAGCTCGTCGGGGTCCGCGGCCGCGAGGTCGGCGAGCTCGGGGTCGCGCAGCCCGTCCTCGACCCGCGCGACCGCCGTCCGGTAGGCCTCGACGGTGCGCTCGACCGCCGCGACGTCGCCGGTCTCGGCGATCGCCGTGCGCGCGCCGTCCTCGTCGGCGAAGCCGTGCTCGTCCAGCACGTCCGCGAGCTCCGCGGAGCGCCCGGTGACGGACGCCGCGGCCTGCGCGTACCGGGCGAGCGCGTCGGTCACGGAGTCCGCCGCGTCGACGCGCGCCTGCTCGGCACCCTGCCGCGCGAGCACGGTGGGGTGGTCGTCCCGGGCTGCCTCGACCTCGTCGTGGTCGCGTGCCAGGTCCTGCTCGGCACGGTCCAGGGCGTGGCCGGCGGCGGCGTGCTCCTCGGCGACCGCGGCGCGGGTCGCCCGCAGCTCCTCGGTGTCGCGGTCGTGCGCGGCGAGGTCCCGGCGGAGCCGGTCCCGGGCGGTCGCGGCGGTCTCCGCCTCCGCGAGCGCGGCGCGGCGCTCCTGCACGGCGGCACGGGCGACGTCCTCCTGCCCGGCGGCGAGCCCGCCGGTGCGCTCCCGCAGCGCGGCGCACCGCTCGGTGAGGGCGACGACGCGTGCGTCGCGGTCCCGCACTGCCTCCTCCGCGGCGCGCCGGCGGTCCTCCGCGGCGGCGACGTCGTCCTCGTCGACGTGGTCCGCGTGCAGCGGGGCCGGCCGCGGGTGCTCGGTGCCCCCGCAGACGGGGCAGGGGTCGCCGGCGGTCAGGCCCGCGGCGAGCTCCCCGGCGAAGCCGTCGAGGCGGGCGGTGCGCAGCCGCGCCTCTTCCTGGACGGCGGCGACGGCCGCTGCCGCCGCCTCGCCGCGGGCGGACTCCGCCCGGGTGAGCTGGTCCTGCGCCGCGGCGAGGTCGCGCACGGCGGCGAGCACGGCCTCGGCGTCGGCGAGCTCGTGCGCGCGTGCCGGCGCGGTCGCGGCCAGGTCGGTCGCGGCCTCGAGGGCGTCGGCAAGGGCGGTGCGGGCTGCCGGGCGGGCGGCGAGCAGCTCGTCGGCCTCGGCCATCGTCGCGGCGCGCGCCGCCTGGACGCCCCGCAGCCGCTCGACGTCCGCGCGCCGGCGGGCGAGGGCCTGCTCCAGGTCGACGACCCGCCGGAGCGTGGCGACCAGGGCGGCGCTGGCCGCCCGCACCGCGAACAGGACCGTGGGCAGCGCCGGGTCGGCCAGCGCGGCGTCGACGTCCCGGGGGGCGAGGCCCGCGGGTGCGGCGTCGAGCGCCGCGCGCAGCTCCTTCTCCGTCCCGGCGAGTGCGGCGCGCGCGTCGTCGAGCCCGCGCAGCACCGGGCGGACGACCGCGGCACGGCGGGCGCGGTCCAGCCGGGCGACGTCGGCGGCGTGCGCGTCCGCACCGGCCGCCAGCCGGTCCTGCTCGGCGACGAGGGCGACCCGGCGCCGCACCAGCCGCAGCCGGCCCGTCGCCTCGTCCGAGGCGGCCCTCGCGGCAGCCGCCCGGTCGGCGGCGTCCCGTGCGGCGGCGCGCGCCCTGCCGTACTCGGCGCGGAGCACATCCAGGCGGGCCTCGACGAGCGCGCCCAGCCCGGCCGGGTCGTCGGCGGCGGCCTCCCGCAGCGCGGCGGCGGTCTGGTCGTCCGCACCGGACGCCCCGGCGAACCGGGCGGTGCACTCCTGCACGCCCGCGCGCGCGTCGGCGAGGCCGCGCTGGGCCTCGCGCCGCATCTCGTCGAGCCGCTGCTGGACCCGCTCGTACACCTCGGTGCCGAAGATCCGCTGGAGCAGCCCGCGACGCCGCTCGGGGTCGGCGCGCAGGAACGAGGCGAACTCGCCCTGCGGGAGCACCATGGTCTGGGTGAGCTGCGCGCGGTCGAGGCCGACGATCCGGGTCAGCTCGGCACCGGCCTCGTCGAGGCGGGTCGACATCAGCTCGCCGGCCGGCTCGGTGCCGTCGGCCGCGGGTGCCTCGGGTGCTGCCGTCAGCCGCCAGAGCTTCACGGTCGCCTGCTGCCGAGCGCGTCCGGTGCCGCGGCGCTTGGCCCGCTCGTACGCCGGCGTCCGCCGGACCCGGTAGACGCCGGAGCCGGTCTCGAACACCAGGTCCACCACGGTCTCGGTGTCGTCCGCGGCGAACGCCGAGCGCAGGCGGTCCTCGCTGGCCGCGGCCGACGCCACCTTGCCGTACAGCGCGAACACGATCGCGTCGATGACGGTCGACTTGCCCGCGCCGGTGGGCCCCTCCAGCAGGAAGAGGCCGCCCGCGGACAGGGCGGCGAAGTCGACGGTGTGCCGGCCCGCGAACGGGCCCACGGCCTGCAGGGTGAGCGAGTGCAGCCGCATCAGGCGCTCCGCTCCGCCGCGGCGACGTGCTCGTACGCCTGCCGCAGCACCGCGGTCTCCGCGTCGGTCGGCCGCCTGCCGCTGACGTGCGCGACGAACTCCGCCGCGACCTCCAGCGGGTCCCGCGCGGCGGTGACCTCGGCCGGGCGGGCGCCGGCATCCTGCACCGGCGGCTGGTGCTGCACGACGAGGGCGTGCGGGAACCGGGCACGCACGCGGCGGTACAGGTCGGCGGGACGGTGCGCGTCGGTCACCGTGACCCGCACCCAGTCGTCCAGGTGCGGCTCACCCGCGGCTCCCAGCAGCTCGTCGAGCGCGCCCGCGAGGTCGGTCATCCGGCGCGGCACCGGCGCCGGCACCAGGCGCACCTCGGCCGGGCCCGACGCACCGAGCTCGACCAGCGCGGTCGACTTCGTGTGCCGGGCCTCCGAGAACGAGTACGCGAGCGGCGACCCGGAGTACCGCAGGACGGTCGGCGCCCCGGGGTCGCCCACGCGCTGCGGGCCGTGCAGGTGCCCGAGCGCGACGTAGTCCACGCCGTCGAACACCGCGGCGGGGGCGTGGTCCACACCGCCGACGCGGATGTCCCGCTCGGACTCCGTCGCGGCGCCCCCGACGACGAAGGCGTGGGCCAGGACGACGGAGCGCGGCGCGGGGCGTCCGGCGGCGGCCGACGCGTCCCGGCGGGCAGCGAGGTCGGCCCGCACCCGGTCCATCGCCGCGCCCAGGACGGCGGCGTGCGACCGGGCGAGCGGCTCGTCGCCGTCCGCGAGCGTGTGCCGGGCCGCGTCGGGGTCGAGGTAGGGCAAGCCGTACACCAGCACGTCGGCGTCCTCGCCGTCCGCTCCGGGCAGCACCACCGGCCGGCCGACGTCCTGCGGGCGGGCGAGCACGCGCACCCGGTCCTGCATGAGGTCGGCGCCGAACCCGAGCCGGATCGCGGAGTCGTGGTTGCCCGGCGTCACGACGACCACCGCGTGCTCGGCCAGCCGCCGGAGCGCGTCCGACAGCTGCGCGACGGCCTCGACCGGGGGGATCGCCCGGTCGTAGACGTCGCCCGCCACCAGCACCGCGTCCACCCGCTCGTCACGGACGACGTCGACCAGGTGGTCGAGGAACGTCTGCTGGTGCGCCGTCAGGTCGACGCCGTGCAGGGTGCGACCGAGGTGCCAGTCGGAGGTGTGGAGCAGCCGCATGCCCCGAACGTAGCCGCCGGCACCGACATCACCGCGCAGCGCCGGCGTCACCTGTGGACGAGCGGCGTGGCGCCGGCCTGTGGTCGTCTCGGCACCCCCACGTCGCGCGGCGGACGGCCCGGGGGTCAGGCGATCGCGCGCTCGGGCTCCAGCTCGAGCTCCCCCGCCATGCCCAGCATGTCCAGCTTCTCCAGCACCTCGCGGTGCGGGTCGCGCAGCGTCAGGGTCTGCCCCGTCTCCGTCGCCGCCAGGTGCAGCTGCAGGATGAACGCCAGGCCCGAGGAGTCGATGAACGTCACCCCGGTCGTGTCCACCACGATCGGCGCGGTGCTCGCGAGCGCCTGCGCCATCGAGCTGCTGGCCTCGGCCCGCAGCGCGCCGTCGACCTCGCCCCACAACCGGACCACGGTGCGTCCGTGCACGGCGGTCACGTCGATCCCCCCGACAGGGGTGGGATCCTCGGTCAGGTCCATCGGTCCTCGTCTTCTTCGTCGTTCGTGGGGCCGCGGAGATCATGGACCGTCCGCGCCTGCCCCGCACCCGCAGGCGTCGTCCTCATCTGCGTCAACGCGACGCCCGCCGCCATCGTTCCCCGACCGTGCGGGGCGCATTCCAGGCGGGGAGGTCACTCCCCGGCGTCGGGTACCGGCTCGGTGACGTCCGCCACGGTCGCGCCCAGCGCCCGCACGAGGTCGTCCCCGTCCACCGTCGCGCCGACGCCGTGCCCCCCGCCGCCGATCGACGCGGGCCGCCCCGGGACGCGGGAGTCCGCGACGACCGGCCACGCGCGCAGCGACCCGAAGGGCGTGATCGTGCCCCGCTCGTAGCCGGTGACCTCCTTGGCCGTCGCCGCGTCGGGCATCGACATGCGGCTCACGCCGAGCAGCGTCCGCAGCTTCGGCCACGAGATGGTCCGGTCCCCCGGCACGAGCACGAACAGGTAGTCGTCGTCCCCGCGGCGCACCACCAGGGTCTTGACGATGCCTGACGGGTCGATGCCACGGGCGGCGGCGGCCTCGGCGAGGGACCGTGCGGGCCCGTGCCGCACGATCCGGTACGCGATACCGGCGTCCTCCAGGGCCTGCGCCGCGCGCTGCTCACCCTCCGTGGGCGGCACCGCGCCGTCGTCCGTGCTGGTCATGCCCGCCACCCTACGAGGGGCCTACGACACGAGCCGCCCGTCGACCACCTCCGCGCGCGTCCCGTGCCACGTCCGCCGCAGCCACCGGTCGTGCGACGCGACGACCACGGCACCCGGGGCGGACCGCAGCGCGTCGGCCAGCTCGTCCGCGAGCGCGAGGGAGATGTGGTTGGTCGGCTCGTCGAGCAGCAGCAGGTCGGGCGCCTGGGCGACGAGGAGCGCCAGCACGACCCGCCGGCGCTGCCCGACCGACAGCTCGCGCAACGGCCGGTCCACGTCGCGCGGGGCGACGAGCCCGAGCTCCACCAGCGGGACCGCGTCGGGCACGCCGTCCGTGACGAGCCCGTAGACCCCGCGGGGGGTGCGCGGGTCGTCGGCGAGCCCCACGTCCTGCTCCAGGAGCGCGACCCGCGCACCGCGCGCCCGGTGCACGGTGCCCCGCGCCGGGCTCAGGTCCCCGGCGAGCAGGTGCAGCAGCGTCGACTTCCCGGAGCCGTTGGGCCCGGTGACCAGCAGCGCGGTGTCGCGGTGCACGTCGAGCGCGTCCACGACGAGCCGCCGCGGCACCTCGGCGCCCCGGACCGCCACCACGGACCCGTCCGTGCGGGCGGCGGCGGTGAGGGTGCCGCGGAACCGCAGCTCGCGCGGCGGGCGGGGCACCGGGGCGGCCTCGAGGTCGGCGAGGCGCCGGCGGGCGTCCCGCACCCGGTGCGCCACCTGGTGGCCCACGCGGTCGCCGTACCGGCCGTAGGCCATCTTGTTCCGGTCCGTCATGGCGCGACCGGGAGCCACCGCGCGGGCGGTGCCGTCGCCGGCCAGCGAGGCCCGCAGCAGCGCCACCTGCTCCCGCTCGGCCTCCCAGCGCTCCTGCCACTGCCGCCGGGCGGTGCGCTGGGCGTCGAGGTAGTCGGCGAACCGGCCGCCCACGACGCGGGGCCCGCCCAGCACCGGGTCGAGGTCGAGGACCTCGGTGCAGACCTCGTCCAGGAACACCCGGTCGTGGCTGGCGAGCACCACCGCGCCGGGGAGCTCGACGAGCGAGGCGGCCAGGAACTCGGCCGCGGCGTCGTCCAGGTGGTTCGTCGGCTCGTCGAGCAGCACCGCACCGGGCCTGCGGACCAGCACCGCCGCGAGCGCGAGGCGGCTGCGCTGACCCCCGGACAGGGTGCCGCTCGGCCGCGCCGGGTGGACGCCCGCCAGGCCGAGGCCGGCCAGGACGCGCTGCGCACGCGCGTCGGCGTCCCACACCTCGGCGGCCTGCGCCCGGGCGAGGGCGAGGTCGTACCGGGTGGCCGCGTCGCCGTCCGGGCCGTCGTCGCCGGTGAGCGCCGTCGCCGCGCGCTCGAGGTCGTCGGCCAGGGCCCGGACCGCCGAGAGTGCCTCCTCGACCACGTCGTGGAGCGTCGCGTCCGGACCGAACGGCGGCTCCTGGTGCAGGTGGGCGAGGTCGGCCGGCCGGTGCACGGTGCCGGCGTCGGGCCGGTCCGCACCGGCGAGCAGCCGGAGCAGCGTCGACTTGCCCGCGCCGTTCTCGCCGACGACCCCGAGCCGGTGCCCGGGCGCGACGGCGAGGCTGACGTCGGTGAGCACCCGGCGGTCGCCGAACAGGCGGGACACGCCGACGGCGCGGAGGACGGGGGACTCGGGGGTGCGGACCTCGGGGTCCGCGGGGCTGCCGGGTACCGGCACGCAGATCACCACCAGCGGCGCCGACGCCGCGTGCGCGGGGTCGGCAGAGTCGGGACGTCGGGACTCGGGGCCGCTCAGATCCACATGGTGACGACGCTACGTCCGAGGCGCGGGACGGGTCGAGGGATTTCCGGGCGGTTGCGCGGGACGGCGGAGGCGGCGGCGGGGCGAGTCCCGAGGTCAGCGTCGCGCCCGGGGGCTCCGGCGCGCGCGCGGCGTCATTGGCCGGGGCAAGCACTCCTTGACCATCCCCGGGACGGGTGACGTACTGAGCACCGGCGGGGACGGCCGGTCGGGAGCGGTGCCGGCGGGTCCTCGTGCAACAGGGGGTGTCGATGATGCATCCAGGAACCCGGCGCGTGAGCGTGCCCGCCGTCCTCGCGGCGCTGGCGCTGACCGTCCCGATCGGCAGCGCGGCTGCGGCCGAGGACGACCCGGCGGTCGAGAGGGCCGTCACGGAGAGCCTGCAGGAGGGGCTCTCGTTCCCCACGGACTTCTGGTGGGACGAGTCCCCCGACGACACGGCGCGGGCCCGGGCGCTGGTGCGGCAGATGACCCTCGACGAGAAGGTCGACATGCTGCACGGGGAGCTCAACAACTACTACGGGTTCTACAACCGGCCGCTCGAGCGCCTGGGCATCCCCGCCCTGACCATGGCCGACGGGCCGGCGGGCGTGCGGATCGCCAACCCCGACGTCAACGAGCAGCAGTCGACGCAGCTGCCGTCCCCGCTCGCGCTCGCCGCGACGTGGGACACGGCCCTGGCGCAGGAGTACGGCCGGCGCTCGGGCGACGAGGCCCTGCGCACCGGGCACAACGTCCTGCTGTCCCCGGCGGTCGACATCGCGCGGGTGGCCCAGGCGGGGCGTGCGTTCGAGGCGTTCGGCGAGGACCCGCTGCTGTCCGGCACGCTCGGCGCGGCCGGGATCCGCGGCATCCAGGCCAACCCGGTGGTCGCGGACATCAAGCACTACAACGTCTACACGCAGGAGCAGAACCGCCTGGCGGGCGGCAACGCCGTCGTCGACGAGCGGACGCTCCAGGAGATCTACACCCGCCCGTTCGACATCGGCGTCCGCGACGGCCGGCCCGGCTCGGCCATGTGCGCGTTCAACAAGGTGAACGGCGCCTTCGCGTGCGAGAACGACGAGCTCCTCAACCAGATCCTCAAGCAGCAGCTCGGGTTCCAGGGCTGGGTCATGAGCGACTACGGCGCCACGCACAGCACCGTCCCCGCGATCCTCGCGGGGCTGGACCAGGAGATGCCCGGCAACACCACGCCCGAGGTCGGGCCCGGCACGTGCTTCTTCTGCGGTCCGCTGCTCGACGCGGTCCGGTCGGGCCAGGTCCCGATGTCGCGGATCGACGACGCGGTGCTGCGGATCCTGCGGCCGGTCGTCGCGCTCGGGCTGCTGGACAACCCGGCGACGGTCCGACCGCTGCCCGAGGCCGCGAACTCCGCGTTCGCCCGCTCGGTGTCCGAGCGTGCCTCGGTGCTGCTGAAGAACGACGCGGGCGCGCTGCCGCTGGCCGCGACCGTCGGCTCGATCGCCGTCATCGGCACGGACGCCGACGCGGTGGTGCAGGGCGGCGGCTCCTCGCAGGTGATCCCGACGCAGACGGTCAGCCCGCTGCAGGGCATCCAGGCGCGCGTCGGCGCGGGGGTCTCCGTGACCCACACGCCCGGCACCGACCCGGTGACGTCCGCCGCGCTGCTCCCGGGGCCGGACGCGATCCCGTCCGACTTCCTCACGTCGGCGCTGGGCGACGGGGAGGGCCTGCGGGTCGAGTACTTCGACACCCCCGACCGGTCCGGCATGCCGGCGGTCGACCGCACGGAGCCGTTCGCCGGCATCTTCGGCGGGTTCTTCCTGTTCGAGGGCTTCAACGCGCAGTCCCCGCACTTCCCGCTGCAGGACAACGAGCACAACGCGTCGATCCGCTGGACGGGCACGCTCACGCCGCCGGTCTCCGGGACGTACGAGCTCGCCGTCACCACCAACGGCACCAGCACGGTGTACCTGGACGACGAGCCGGTGCTGACGACCGGGCCGTCGGGCGACCCCGCGGTCACCACGGCGTCGGTCGACCTGACCGCCGGCACGACGTACGCCCTGCGCGCCGAGTACACCAACGACTCCCCGCAGGGCACCGACGCCGGGGCCGCGTTCCGGCTCGGCTGGACCCCGCCGGAGCCGGTCGTCACGCCCTCCGTGCAGGCCGCGGCGCAGGCCGCCCGGTCCGCGCAGACGGCGGTCGTCGTGGTCCGCGACTACTCCAGCGAGGGCGGCGACAAGCCGAGCCTCGACCTGCCGAACGGGCAGGCGGAGCTGATCCGGCAGGTCGCCGCTGCCAACCCGCGCACGATCGTCGTGCTCGAGGCCGGCGGCGTCGTGCAGACGTCCGACTGGGACGGTGCCGTCCCGGCCGTCCTGCACAACTGGTTCGGCGGGCAGGAGCAGGGCAACGCCATCGCGCGGATCCTGTTCGGCGACGTCAACCCGTCCGGCCGGCTGCCGGTCACCATCCCCGTCGACGAGGCGTCCACCCCGGTCAGCGACGCGTCGCAGTACCCGGGTGACGGGCTGGACCAGCAGTTCAGCGAGGGCATCTTCGTCGGGTACCGGGGCTACGCCGAGCAAGGCATCGAGCCGCAGTACCCGTTCGGGCACGGGCTGTCCTACACGTCGTACGCGTACGCGAACCTGCGCACCGCCGCCGTCCCCGACCCGGACGGCGAGGGCACGCAGCTCCAGGCCACGGTCGACGTCACGAACACCGGGGCGGTCGCCGGTACGGAGACCGTCCAGGTCTACGTGGGGAACCTGCCGACCCGCCGGGTCAGCAGCGCGTCCGAATCCCTGGCCGGGTGGGGCACCGTGACGCTCGCGCCCGGGCAGACGCAGGCGGTCACCGTGACCCTCAGCCCGGAGTCGCTGTCCTACTGGGACGTCGACCTCGACGCCTGGCGGACCCCGACGGGGACCATCCCGGTGCTGGTCGGGGCGTCCGTGCAGGACATCCGGCTGCGCGGGTCCATGGCGATCTCGGACCGGCTGCTCCGGTAGCCGCACGCAGGGTCGCCACGCCGGGACCGGTTCCTCGACGCACCGGTCCCGGCGTCCGCGTGCCTCCGGGCGCGCGTGCTGGGAGATCGCCCTGATCGCCCTGCGCGAATCGGGATCGCCGCGCACGGCCCGTGCGGTGACAATGGAGGCCCGTGACTGCCACCGACCCGACCTCCGCCGCGCCCGCACCCCGGGACGACGCGCGCCCCGGGGACGCCCCCGAGCGGACCGACGCGCCGCGGCGACGCGGGCGGCGCGGGGGACGCGGCGGCCGTCCGCGCGAGGCGCAGCCGACCCGCACCACCGAGGCCCGCACCGAGGGGCGCGAGTCCCGCAGCCAGGGGCGCGACGCCCGCGACCAGGGCCGTGACGGCCGCGCGCAGGGCCGCGACACCCGCAACCAGGGCCGTGACGGCCGCGCGCAGGGCCGCGAGGGCCGGACCCGGCGCCTCGCCGCGCTCGCCGACGCCCGCCGCGCGGTGGCGCTCCCGCCGGTCGTCTACCCCGAGCAGCTGCCCGTGTCGGCCCGCCGCGCGGAGATCGCCGCCGCCATCCGCGACCACCAGGTCGTGATCGTCGCGGGCGAGACCGGCTCCGGGAAGACGACGCAGCTGCCCAAGATCGCCCTCGAGCTCGGCCGGGGGCGCGACGGCCAGATCGGCCACACCCAGCCCCGCCGGATCGCCGCGCGCACCGTGGCGGAGCGGATCGCCGAGGAGCTGGGCACGAGCATCGGCGAGCTGGTGGGCTACCAGGTGCGGTTCACCGACGAGTCCTCGGAGCGGACGCTCGTCAAGGTGATGACCGACGGGATCCTGCTCGCGCAGATCCAGCGCGACCCGGAGCTGCGCGCCTACGACACCCTGATCATCGACGAGGCCCACGAGCGCTCGCTCAACATCGACTTCATCCTCGGCTACCTGGCGCAGCTGCTGCCCCGCCGCCCCGAGCTCAAGGTCGTCATCACGTCGGCGACGATCGACTCGGCCCGGTTCGCGGCGCACTTCGCCGGGCCGGCCACCCCCGAGCACCCCGAGGGCGCGCCGGCCCCGGTCGTCGAGGTCACCGGCCGCACCTACCCGGTCGAGATCCGGTACCGGCCCCTGTCCCCCGACCGGCCGACGGACGACCCCGACGACCTGGACGACGCCGCCCCCGCGCGCCCGGCCGCCCGCGCGAAGACGCCGCCCGCGCCGGCCCGCGGCGAGGAGCGGGACCTCATGACGGCCATCTGCGAGGCCGTCGACGAGCTCGCGACCGAGGGCCCGGGCGACGTCCTCGTGTTCCTGTCCGGCGAGCGCGAGATCCGCGACGCCGAGGAGGCCCTGCGCGGGCACCTCGGCCCGCGGGTCCAGGACGCGCGCCGGCCCGACGCGGTCGAGCTGCTGCCGCTGTACGGCCGGCTGTCGGCCGCCGAGCAGCACCGCGTATTCCAGCAGCACGGCACCCGCCGCGTCGTCCTCGCGACGAACGTGGCCGAGACCTCCCTGACGGTGCCGGGCATCCGGTACGTCGTCGACCCCGGGACCGCGCGCATCTCCCGGTACTCGAAGGCCACGAAGGTGCAGCGGCTGCCCATCGAGCCGATCTCGCAGGCGTCGGCGAACCAGCGGTCCGGCCGGTGCGGGCGCGTGGCGGACGGCATCGCGATCCGGCTGTACTCCGAGGAGGACTTCGCGTCGCGCCCCCGGTTCACCGAGCCGGAGATCCTGCGCACGTCCCTAGCGTCCGTGATCCTGCAGATGATCTCCGTGGGCGTCGCGGCCGGGCCGGACGACGTGGCGGACTTCCCGTTCGTGGACCCGCCGGACGTGCGGGCGGTCCGCGACGGCGTGCAGCTGCTCACCGAGCTCGGCGCGCTGGAGCAGGGACCCGGCGGGACGCGGCTGACCGACACCGGCCGCGCGCTCGCCCAGCTGCCGATGGACCCGCGGCTGGCCCGGATGATCGTCGAGGGAGGCCGGCGCGGCGTGGCCCGCGAGGTCATGGTCATCGCGGCGGCGCTGTCGATCCAGGACCCGCGGGAGCGCCCGGTCGAGCAGCGCCCGCAGGCCGACCAGCTGCACGCCCGGTTCGCGGACCCGACGTCGGACTTCCTCACGTACCTGAACCTCTGGCAGTACGTGCGGGACGCGCAGCGGGACCTGTCGGGCTCGGCGTTCCGGCGGATGTGCCGGTCCGAGTACCTCAACTACCTGCGGCTGCGCGAGTGGCAGGACGTCGTCACCCAGCTCAAGGAGCTCGCGAAGCCGCTGGGCATCACGGTGAACCCGCCGCGGCGCACCGACCGGGACCTCGCTGCCGACCGCGACCCGGCGACCGAGGGCCGCGGCGCCCTGCGCCTGGAGTGGGACGCCGACCGCGTGCACGTCGCGCTGCTCGCGGGCCTGCTGTCGCAGATCGGGATGCAGGAGGCGTCCGACCTGTCGGGCGGCGCTCCCCCGCGCGGCAAGGGCGGCCGGGACGGCGGCCGGACACCCGACCGGCGCGCGCGGAACGAGTACCTGGGCGCGCGCGGCGCCCGGTTCGCGATCTTCCCGGGCTCCGGCCTGGCCAAGAAGCCCCCGGCCTGGGTGATGGCGGGCGAGCTCGTGGAGACGTCCCGCCTGTGGGGCCGCGATGTCGCCCGCATCCAGCCGGAGTGGGCCGAGGACCTCGCGGTGCACCTGGTGAAGCGGTCGTACTCGGAGCCGTCGTGGTCCTCCAAGCAGGGCGCGGCGACGGCCCTGGAGCGCGTGACGCTCTACGGCGTCCCGATCGTCACCGGCCGGCGCGTGCTGTTCGGCAAGGTCGACGCCGAGCACGCCCGGGAGCTGTTCATCCGGCACGCGCTCGTCGAGGGCGACTGGACGACGCACCACGCGTTCTTCGCGGAGAACCGGCGCCTGCTCCAGGAGGCGGAGGACCTGGAGGCGCGGTCCCGGCGCCGCGGCCTGGTGGTCGACGACGACGCGCTGTTCGACTTCTACGACGAGCGGATCCCCGACGACGTCGTCTCGGCCCGGCACTTCGACCAGTGGTGGAAGGGCGCCCGGCGCACGCAGCCGGACCTGCTGAGCTTCACGCGCGAGCTGCTGGTCGCCGACGACGCCGGGGTGGACGAGTCGTCGTTCCCGTCGACCTGGCCGCAGGGCGACCTCGCGCTGCCGCTGACCTACCAGTTCCAGCCCGGAGCCGACGCGGACGGCGTCACGGTGCACGTGCCGCTCGTCGCCCTGGCCCGGGTGCGTCCCGAGGGCTTCGACTGGATGGTGCCGGGGCTGCGCGAGGAGCTGGCGACCGCCACCATCCGCGCCCTGCCGAAGCCGGTGCGGGTCCAGCTCGTGCCCGCGCCCGACGTCGCGCGGGACGTGGTCGCCTGGCTCGACGCGCACACCGCGTCGTGGGAGGACACCGTCCGGGCGGCGGACGCGGCGCCGTCGTTCCACGACGCGTTCCGGCAGGCGGTGCGTGCCCTGCGGGACGTCGACGTGCCGGCCGACGCGTTCGACGACGACCGGCTGCCGCCGCACCTGCGCGTGACGTTCCGGGTGGTCGACGACCGCGGGCGCGTGGTCGACGAGGGCAAGGAGCTCGCGGTGCTGCAGCGGCGGCTCGCGGCGCGCACGCAGGACGCCGTCAGCACCGCGGTGCGCAGCGCCGTCCGCGACGCGATGCAGGACGCCCGGGCGGCGGACGGGTCCCGTTCGCGGGGGGCGGACGGCTCCCGGGCGGTCGCGGCCCCGGCGCCGCGGCCCGCCGCCGGACCCCGCGCCGCCGCGCCGCCGGCCCTGCCCGGGTTCGACGGCGCCGACCTCACCACCTGGCCCGCGGACCTCCCCGGCGGGACGCTCCCGGAGCGGGTCGAGACCCAGGACCCGAGCGGGCTGACCGTCCGCGGCTACCCCGCGCTGGTCGAGCACGGGCGTGGCGCCGCGGCGACCGTCCGGGTCGAGGTCCTCGCCGACGCCGGCGAGCAGGCGCTGCGGCACCGCGCCGGGCTCCGCCGCCTGCTGCTGCTCGACGTGGGGCTGGCCACCGGCCGGATCACGTCCCGGTGGACCGGCACCGAGGCGCTCACCCTCGCCGCCAGCCCGTACCCGAGCACCGACGCCCTGGTGGCGGACGTGCAGCTCACGGCGGTCGACGCGCTGCTCGGCGAGCACCTGGCCGGGCGCCCGGCGACCACGGTCCGGAGCGCCGACGCCTACGCCGCCGCCCGCTCGTTCGTCCGCGACCGCCTCGAGGACGCGGTGCACCGCGTCGTGGGCGACCTCGTGCCGGTGCTCACCGCCGCGCGCGAGCTGGACGGGGCCGTGCGCGGCACCCGGTCGCTCGCGCTGCTCGGGACCGTGCAGGACGTGAAGGCCCAGGCCGAGGCGCTGGTGCACGACGGCTTCGTCTCCGAGACCGGCGCCGGGCGGCTGCCCCGGCTGAGCCGCTACCTCCGCGCCGCGGCGTACCGGCTCGACCGGGCCTCGTCGAACCCCGCCCGGGACGAGCAGCTCGCGTGGCAGGTGCGGGACCTGGAGCAGCTGCTCGGCCAGACCCGCGCCCGCGTCACGTCCCGCACGCCGGTCCCCGCCGACCTCGCCGCCCTGACCGAGGTGCGGTGGCTGCTCGAGGAGCTCCGCGTGAGCCTGTTCGCCCAGCAGCTCGGCACGCCGGTCCCGGTCAGCGAGAAGCGCATCCGCAAGGCCCTCGCGGCGCTGGCGTAGCAGTCCCGGACGCGCCGCGGGCCGGACGCGCGCGAGGTCGTCACCCCGGCGCGAGGTCGTCCGTCAGACGTGACGACCTCGGCCGGGAGTGACGACCTCGGCGGGGGCGGGGCTGCTCAGGCCTCGTGGGAGAGGCGGCCGTAGTCCTGGTCCTTCGTCTCGCGCGTGAGGATCAGCGCGACGAGGGTCAGGACGGCGGCGCCCGACAGGTACACCCCGACCAGCCAGGTGCTGCCGTCGGCCGCCGACCACAGCGCCAGCGCGACGATCGGCGCCAGCGCGGCACCCAGGATCGACGACACGTTGTAGGCGATCGCGGAGCCGGTGTACCGGACGTTCGTCGGGAACAGCTCCGGCAGCAGCGCACCCATCGGGCCGAAGGTCGCGCCCATGAGCGTGAACCCGAACACCAGGAACGCCTGCGTCATCGCGCCGGTGAACGCGACGTCCTCCCGCACGGTCAGGAACAGGCTGAAGCTCAGGCCGAACACGATGATCAGGGACGTCACCCAGAGCAGGAGCTTGCGGCGGCCGACCCGGTCGGCCAGCGGGCCGGCGAGCAGCGTGAAGATCCCGAAGAACACCACGCCGATGATCTGCATGAGCACGAAGTGCACGTAGGGGATGCCCAGGCCGCCGGGCTCGCCGTCCTCCGGCGCCACCGCGCGGGTGCCGTAGGTGAGCGTGAAGTTCGTCATCAGGTAGAACAGCACGTACGTCGCCAGCATGATGAACGTGCCGAGCAGCGTGGCGCGCCAGTGGAACTTCAGCGTCGTGCCGAGCGGGATCTTGGTGATCTGCCCCTTCTTCTCCGCGGCGGTGAACGCCTCGGACTCCACCAGCCGCAGCCGCACCCACAGGCCGATGACGACCATGACGGCGGAGAACAGGAACGGCACGCGCCAGCCCCAGGACATGAACGCGTCGGAGCCCTCGCCGAGCACGCCGTTGATGACGAGGAATAGGCCGTTCGCGATGATGAACCCGAGCGGCGCGCCGAGCTGCGGGAAGGTGCCGTACCAGGCGCGCTTCCCGGCCGGGGCGTTCTCGGTGGCGACCAGCGCCGCCCCGGACCACTCGCCGCCGAGCGCGAAGCCCTGCGCGAGCCGGAGCACCAGCAGGGCGACCGTCGCCGCCACGCCGATGTGGCCGAACGTCGGCAGCACGCCGATGAGGAACGTCGCGACGCCCATGGTCAGCAGGGACAGCACGAGCGTGGTCTTGCGGCCGCGCCGGTCCCCGAGGTGGCCGAAGAAGATCGCGCCGATCGGGCGTGCGACCATCGCGGCGCCGAACACCGCGAAGGACGCGAGCAGGGCCGTGGTGTCGTTCCCGGTGGGGAAGAACAGCTTGGGGAACACGAGCACAGCGGCGGTCGCGTAGACGTAGAAGTCGTAGAACTCGATGGTGGTGCCCACGAGGCTCGCCGCGATCACGCGGGACGGCGAGTTCAGCGGCCGCGGGGCGGCCGGCGTGGTGGTGGGCACTGCTGGTGCTGACATGGCGGGAGGGCTCCGGTTCGGCGACGGTCGACGGCACGCGGACCACCGTGGACGTCCCGGTGGTGGTCGGCTCGCAGGTCGGCTCAGGTGACGCTCGTGGTGCTCCAGCGCGGGATGGACCTTACGCCGTCTCAGTGCGTAGACGCATCTGGTCCACATGTCGGACGGTCGGCTGATCGCCGGGTGCCGAGCCGACCACAGGCCGGCCGGCCCGCGCGGGCTGTGGAGGACGCCCGCGCGGTGTGGGCGCCGTGGGGCAGAGTGACGGCCATGACGAGCGCAGACACCCCCGACGACGGCCCGCTCCCGCCGGGCGACGTGCACCCGGTCACCGCCGCCACGGCCGGACCGACCACCCCCGGCCGCCGGTGCTTCGGCGACGGCGACCCGCTGTACGAGCGCTACCACGACGAGGAGTGGGGCCGACCCGTTCACGGGGAGCGCGAGCTCTACGAGCGCCTGACCCTCGAGGCCTTCCAATCCGGCCTCGCCTGGATCACCGTGCTCCGCAAGCGCGAGGCGTTCCGCGAGGCCTTCGCCGGCTTCGACGCCGCGGTCGTCGCGACCTACGACGAGCACGACGTGGAGCGCCTCATGTCGGACGCGGGGATCATCCGGAACCGCGCGAAGATCGTCGCCGCCGTGGCGAACGCGCGGGCGCTCCTCGACCTGCACGACGCGGGCGGGACCCTCGACGAGCTGTTCTGGTCCTACGCCGTGGACCGCGCGGACGCGCCCCGCCCCCGCAGCTTCGCGGAGGTGCCGGCGACCACGCCGTCGTCCGTCGCGCTCGCGAAGGAGCTCAAGCGGCGGGGGTTCCGGTTCGTCGGGCCGACCACCGCGTACGCGGCGATGCAGGCGTGCGGGATCGTCGACGACCACCTCGCGGACTGCCCGGTCGTGCTGGCCCGCACCGCGGGCTGACCGGAGAAACACACCAGGCTGTCTAGTGCCTCCTTGCCTTGAAAGTCTAGTGCGGACAGGACTACTCTCGTGATGCGCACGGAGGTGCTCCGGCGTCTTCGTCGCGCCGCCCGTTCTGCGGACGTGCCGTTCGAGGTGGTCGAGCTGACCAACCACACGGGCGTGATCGTGGGCGGACGGCGGTCGACGCTGGGGCGCCACGCGGAGATCGACGACGTCACGGCGCGCCGGTTCTTCGACCAGTTCGCGGACGTCCTCGGGAAGGGATGGTGGCGATGACCGTCTACACCGTCACCGCGGAGCGCGGGCGCCGCTGGTGGTCGCTGCAGTGCGTCGAGCACCCCGGGGCGCTGTCCGAGGTCGCCCGGCTCGACCAGGCAGCGGACGCGATGCGGGAGGCCATCGCCTTCGTCGCCCAGGTCGACCCCGCGAGCGTGGAGATCACCCTCGTGCCGGCCGTCCCGGCGGAGGTGGGCGGGCACGTGGAGGCCGCGGCCCACTACCGGGAGCAGGCCCACCGGGCGAACCGCGAGGCAGCGCGCGAGTCGCGCGCCGCCGCCCGCGCGCTGCGGGACGCCGGCCTCTCCGTCCGTGACGTCGGCACCGTGCTCGGCGTCTCGCACCAGCGGGCGCACCAGCTCCTGGTCGGCTGACGCGAGGACGTGCCGGCGTGCGCCCCCCGGTGCCGCGCTGACTCGGTCGCCGCGCGCCGGCTCACCGGTCCGCGAACCGCGGCACCGGCAGCCCGTCGACCGTGACGTCGCACCCGAGCACCGCCCCGCCCAGCGGATCGCCCTCGGCCGCGGCGGTCGTCACGAACAGCCGCCCCGCACCCGGCGCCCCGAACCCCGGGCACGTCACGTTCGGCGTCGGCGCCTCGACCACGCCGAGCGGCGTCCCGTCCGGCGAGACCCGCAGCACGCACCCGGCGCCGTACACCGCCAGCCACAGGCACCCCTCGGCGTCCACCGCGGTGCCGTCGGGGGTCGGCCCGTCCGGGTCGAACGCGAGCAGGACCTCCGGCTCGCCGCACGTGCCCGATGCGACGTCGTACGACATCCGGAACACCACCCCGGCCGCGGTGTCCGTCAGGTAGGACGTGCCGCCGTCGGGGCTCCACGCCAGCCCGTTCCCGACCCCGATCCCCGTGTGCACGGCCTGGACGTCGAGCCCGTCCCCACCGGCGGACGCGCCGGCTGCGACCCGGTAGACCGTGCCGTCACCCGGCGACCCGTCCCGCGGCATGCTCGCGACCCAGAACCGCCCGGCAGGGTCGCAGCCGCCGTCGTTGAACCGGTACCCGGCCGGCATGTCGCGGGGGCGGGTGACCGGCCCGAGCGTGGTGCCGTCGTGGACGCCGAGCCCGTCGGCAGTCGCGAGCAGCAGCCCGCCGGACACCGTCGGCCACGCGACGCCGACCTGCGACGGGACGTTCGACAGGCTGTCCCGCAGCGGGTCGCCGCCGGCCCACCGGTGCACGGTGCGGCCGTCGATGTCGACCCAGACCAGCGCGTCCGCGGACGCGTCCCAGAGGGGTCGCTCCCCCAGGTCCGCGCGCGCGTCCCCGAGCACCTCGGCGCGACCGGTCACGGTGCCGGCAGCCCGGGCGGCGGCCACCAGGTCCGGGACCCGCAGGCGGGTGGCGGGCAGCGGGACGGCACGCAGGTCGGTCATCGGCCGACCCTGGCACGCCGCCCCGCGACCCGCACGCGCTGCAGCCGGCGATGTGGTCCCGGTCACGAGTAGGTGACGCATCAGGGGCACTGGACACCCTCCGGGGCGGGCTCTACGGTTGCCACACCATCCAGAGCGGCCGAGAGACCTGGCTCGTCGACGTCGCAGCAACCCCCCTCCTCGTGAGGGTGTGGGTGCTTCCGCCAGGTTCGATGGAGCTGACGATGAGCAGTACCGGCGCACCCGCGCACCCCACGGCCGACGACGCGGTGGCCGACGGCCTCGGTGCCGTCGACCGCCCCACCGTGTCGTTCGAGCTGTTCCCGCCGCGGAACCCGGACGCCGCCCCGCGGCTGTGGTCCACGGTGCAGCAGCTCGCCGCGGCGCGCCCGGACTTCGTGTCCGTCACCTACGGCGCGTCCGGCAGCACCCGGCAGACCACCCGGGCGCTCGTGCGGCGGCTGCTGCGCGAGACGTCGCTCAGCCCGATCGCGCACCTGACCTGCGTGGGCACCTCGCGGGAGGACCTGACCCGCACGGTCGAGGAGTTCCTCGACGAGGGCGTCCGCTCGTTCCTGGCGCTGCGCGGCGACCCGCCCGCCGACGAGTCGTGGCGGCCGCACCCCGAGGGCCTGCCGACGGCGAGCGACCTGGTCGCTCTGCTCCGGGAGATCGAGCGGCGCCGGTGCGCCACCAGCCCCGCGCAGGCCGTCCGCGCGGCGAGCCGCCCGCTGTCGGTCGCGGTCGCCGCGTTCCCGCGCGGCAACGCCGGGTCGGGCAGCACCCGGGAGCAGGACGTCGCCGCGCTGCTGGCCAAGCAGGAGGCCGGCGCCGACTTCGCGATCACCCAGGTGTTCTACGACGTCGACTCGTACTGCGAGCTCGTGGCGCTGGCCCGGGACGCGGGCGTCGTCGTCCCGATCATCCCGGGGATCATCCCGATGACCGACCCGGCCCGCCTGCGCCGCGTCCAGCAGCTCACCGGCGTGGAGGTGCCGGCGCAGGTCCTGGAGGTGCTCGACGCGTTCGACCCCGACGACCCCGTCGACGTCGGCCGCCGGCACCGCGCGGGCACCCGCCTGGGCGTCGACCTGGCGAACGCCGTGCTCGACGGCGGCGCGCCCGGCGTCCACCTGTACACCTTCAACACCCCGGGCCCCGCGCTGGACCTGCTGGAGGGCGCCGGCCTCGGCGGCGACGCCCCCAGCGCCCACAGCCGCGTCACCGCGGCCCCCCTCGACGACCCGACCCCCGTTCCCACCAGCTGAGGCGAGACATGACCGAGCACACGCACCCCTTCCCCGCCGGCACGATCCTGGGCTACCCCCGCATCGGACCGCGCCGCGAGCTGAAGAAGGCCCTGGAGGCGTTCTGGGCCGGCCGCACGACCGCCGAGGAGGTCGAGGCCACGGCCGCAGACCTCCGCCGCCGCACCCGCACCCACCTGGCCGGGCTGGGCCTGGACACCCGCCTGCCCGCGATCCCCAGCGCGTTCTCCTTCTACGACCACGTGCTCGACGCGGCGACCGTGCTGGGCGCGGTGCCGGAGCGGTTCGCCGACCTGACGACGGCCGACGGCGGGCTCGACCTCGCCGGGTACTCCACCGTCGCCCGTGGCCGCGGGGACGACCTGCCGCTCGAGATGACCAAGTGGTTCGACTCGAACTACCACTACCTGGTGCCGGAGATCGGCCCGACGACCACGTTCCGCTACGCGAGCGACCGTCCGGTGCGCGAGCTCGCCGAGGGGCTGGCCGACGGCGTGCTCACCCGCCCGGTGCTCGTCGGGCCGGTGACGTTCCTGGCCCTGGCGAAGCCGACCGAGGACGCGCCGGAGGACTTCCTGCCGATCGACCGGCTCGCCGACGTGCTGCCGGTCTACGCGGAGCTGCTGCGGGACCTCGCGCGCGCCGGCGCCACGTGGGTGCAGCTCGACGAGCCCGCGCTGGTGTCGGAGTCGACGGGTGTGCCCGCCGACCGGCTGCTCGCCGCGGCGGCCGAGGCGTACCGGGCGCTGGCCACCGCGCTGCCCGCCGCCGAGCGCCCCGCGATCCTCGTCGCCGCGCCCTACGGCGACCTCCGCGACGCCCTGCCCGTGCTGGCCGGCACCGACGTCGAGGGCCTCGCGATCGACCTCGTGCGGGGCGACGTCCCGGCGGAGCCGGTGCCGGGCCTGGGGTCGAAGGTGCTCGTCGGCGGCGTGGTCGACGGCCACAACGTCTGGCGCGCCGACCTCTCGGCCGCGCTCGGCACCCTCGAGCAGCTGGAGGGCCTGGGCGCCGCGCAGGTCGCGGTCGCGAGCTCGACGTCGCTGTTCCACCTCCCGCACGACGTCGAGGAGGAGCAGCAGCTCGACCCGACCCTCCGGTCGTGGCTGGCGTTCGCGGACCAGAAGGTCGGCGAGGTCGTCACCCTGGCGACGGGCCTGACCGAGGGCCGCGAGGCCGTGCACGCGGAGCTGCTCGCCGCCGCCGACGCCCGCCGGAGCCGCGCCGAGGCGCCGGGCGTCGTCCGCCCGGAGGTCCGCGACCGGCTCGCCGCGCTGCCGGCGGACGCGTTCCACCGCGGGCCGTTCGACGCCCGCCGCGACGCGCAGGCCGCGCGCCTGCGCCTGCCGGCCCTGCCCACCACGACGATCGGGTCGTTCCCGCAGACCCCGGAGATCCGGGTGGCCCGCGCCGCGTTCGGCCGCGGGGAGCTGACCGCCGCGCAGTACGAGGACGAGATGAAGGCCGAGATCCGCCGCGTCGTCGAGCTCCAGGAGGAGATCGGCCTGGACGTCCTGGTGCACGGTGAGCCCGAGCGCAACGACATGGTGCAGTACTTCGCCGAGAACCTCGACGGGTTCGACGTGACGCAGCACGGCTGGGTGCAGTCCTACGGCTCGCGCTGCACGCGCCCGTCGATCCTCTGGGGCGACGTGTCGCGCCCGGCACCGATCACCGTGCCGTGGACGACCTACACGCAGTCGCTCACCCCGAAGCCGGTCAAGGGCATGCTCACCGGGCCGGTCACGATCCTCGCGTGGTCGTTCGTCCGCGACGACCAGCCGCTCGCCGACACCGCGAACCAGGTGGCCCTGGCGCTGCGGGACGAGATCGCCGACCTCGAGGCCGCCGGCACCGCGATCGTCCAGGTCGACGAGCCCGCCCTGCGGGAGCTGCTGCCGCTGCGTGCCGAGGACCACGCCGCCTACCTGGACTGGTCGGTGCGGTCGTTCCGCCTGGCGACGTCGGGCGTGCGGCCGGACACCCAGATCCACACGCACCTGTGCTACTCGGAGTTCGGCGAGGTGATCGGCGCGATCGACGGCCTGGACGCCGACGTGACGTCGATCGAGGCGGCCCGCTCGAAGATGGAGATCCTGGCCGACATCGCCGCCGAGGGCTACCCGCGCGGCATCGGCCCGGGCGTCTACGACATCCACTCGCCGCGCGTGCCGAGCGAGGCGGAGGTCACCGAGCTGCTCTCGGAGGCCGTCCGCGCGATCGACCCGGCGCAGCTGTGGGTGAACCCGGACTGCGGGCTGAAGACCCGGCGGTACGCCGAGGTCACGCCGTCGCTGGAGCACATCCTCGCGGCGACCCGCACGGTGCGGGCAGGCCTGGCGGTGCCGACCGCCTGACGGTCCCGGACGCGACGACGCCCCGGTCCCCCGCGTGGGGGGCCGGGGCGTCCTGCGTGCCGTGCCGCGGGCTCAGGCGTTCGCGTGCTGCTCCGGCTGCGACGCGTCGGCCCGCTGCTCGATGGTCGCCGGTGTCCCACCGGTGGTGACCTCGATGCGGCGCGGCTTGGCCTCCTCGGCCACGGGGATGGTGAGCGTCAGCACGCCGTCGGCGTACGACGCGGAGATGGCGTCGAGCGCCAGGCCGCGGCCCACCGTCAGCTGCCGGGCGTAGGTGCCGACGGGGCGCTCCTTGGCGAGCCACTGCACGCCGTCCTCGGTCCGCGCGGTGCGCTGGGCGCGGATGGTGAGCGTGCGGTCGTCCACGTTCACGTCGATCGAGCCCGGGTCGGCACCCGGCAGGTCGACGTGCAGGACGTAGTGGTCACCGGCGCGGTACAGGTCCATCGGCATGGTCGCCGCAGCCCTCTGCGAGCCGAGCACCTGGTTCATGAGCCGGTCCATCTCCTGGAACGGGTCGAATCGCGTAGCCACAGCCCGTCACCTCCTCCGAGCGATCGGGCCCCGGACGGTCCGGGACCGCGGTGCTGTCCCGGGCGCCTGGTCGGCCCGGGAGGGCTACGGCACCTGTTTTAGCACTCTCGGGTGTCGAGTGCCAGATCGCTACCAGCGTGTTCGCTCAGAGGTGAACGCGCTGGTCAGGCGCTGCGTGCGTCGCCCTCCACGCGCCGTCCGAGCGCGTCCACGATGCGCACGTCGGCGTCCAGCCACGGCACGGTGAGCCACTGACCGCGGGGCAGCCAGCGCAGCGCGTCGTGCTCGACCAGCGGCTCGGGCGTGCCGGCGACGACCTCCGCGAGCCAGAGCCGCATCGTGTACCGCTCGGTCAGCCGCCAGCAGCCGTCGTCCGGGCCGGGC
>NZ_CABEGA010000027.1 GCF_901521055.1 Cellulomonas hominis
TGAGGAGGGCCGGGGCGGGGCAGTGGCAGGGGGAGTCGCGGGCCGGGACGCGCAGGCCCGAGGCGCGCAGGCGCCGGATGAGCTCGCCCGCGGACACCGGCTCCGCGCCGAGCGCCACGAGCTCGGCGTGCCGCTCGTCGGGCACGTCGTAGTGGTCGAGGTCGAACGCGCGGCGGGGGAGCCCGGCGCGCTCGGCGAACGCGTGCAGCTCCGCGATCGAGGTGTCGCTGACCAGGTGCGACCAGAAGCGGCCGTGCCGGGGCCAGAGCGGTGGGTCGAGGAGGATCGTCACGCGCCGGCGCCGGCGCCGGCACCCGCGCCGGCACCCGCACCAGCGCCGCGCCGCACGGGCTGCGGCGTGGGCACGGGACCACCCGCACCGCCCGGGCCAGCCGCACCGCCCGGGCCACCAGCACCGCCCGAGCCACCAGCGCCACCCGGGGCCGCGGCGTCGCCGGGGTGTGCCGCCGGCTCGTCCGCCTCGATCTGCGCGAGCACCTTCTCCAGCTTGTGCAGCTCCGCGGCGAGGTTCTGCCGGGCGGGCTCCTCCCAGGCGGCACCGAGCGGGCTGACGAACAGGCTCGACCGCTTGAGCAGCTTCCGCACGATCCGCTCCCGCGCCCGCAGGTAGTCCTGCATCGGGATGTCGGCGTACTCCTCGCGGATGTCGTGCAGGTAGGACTTGTAGCGCTGCGGCTCGGCGGCCAGCATCGCGAGGTCGGCGTCGCACAGCACAGCGCAGTCGAAGTCCGTCGGGTCGGCGGCGTGCCGCACCAGGGCGATGACCAGCTGGTGCACGCGGTCGACGCTCCCGGCCGGGACGCCCAGGTCGGTCAGCTGCTCGCGCGCGAGCCGGGCGGACGCGACCTCGTCCTCGCCGCCCCGGTTGGCGTAGGCGGCGACCTGCGCGGCGTCGAACACCGCGCCGTGGTACCAGGCAGCGAGCCGGACGAGGTCGGGCTCGTGGGTCTCCTCGGCGAGCTCGTCGACGCGGGCCAGCACGTCGGTCAGGTGCCGGAGGTTGTGGTAGCTCCGGCCCGGGTCGGTCCACCGCTCGATGAGGTCGGCACCGACGTCACGGATGCGCTCGGTGTCGGCGGTGGCGCCGGCCCCCTTCGCGCTGCGGATGAACGCGGACAACAACCACTGTGGCGCGTCGTAGACGCCCATGGAACAGCCTCACTGCGACAGACGACCCTGCTCGGACGCGCCATCGTAGCCCCATGCCAGGAGACCGGCGCAGCGTCGCGGGGTCACGAAACGGGGTGATTCGTCCCGGTTCAGCGGGCCGGCTCGTCGCCCGCCGGGAGCGCCACCCGGACCGTGGTCCCGCCGCCCGGGGTCTCGGTGATCGCGACCTCGCCGTGGTGCGCCTCGACGATCGCCGCGACGATGGCCATGCCGAGCCCGGCGCCGCCGCCGGAGCCGTTGCCCTCGCGGGTGCGGCTGGCGTCGACCCGGTAGAAGCGCTCGAACACGCGGCGGGCGTGCTCGGGCGCGATCCCGGGCCCGTGGTCGCGGACCTCGACGACGACCCGGTCGCCGACCCGCCCGACGGCGAGCTCGGCCGGGGTGCCGGCGGGGGTGTGCCGGGCGACGTTGCCGACCAGGTTGGCGAGGACCTGCCGGAGCCGCGGCTCGTCGCCGAGCACGACCGTGGCCGGCAGGTCGTCGTCGTCGCGGGCGGCCGCACCGTCGAGCGCGCCGACGCGGACCTCCCGCGTCGGGTCGATGGCCCGCAGGTCGTGCGCCGCGTCGGTGGCGAGCACCGCGAGGTCGACGGGCTCGGAGCGCCCGGGGCGGTCGGCGTCGAGCCGGGCCAGGGCCAGCAGGTCCTCGACCAGGCCGCCCATGCGGGTGGCGGACTGCTCGATGCGCCGCATGGTGTCGTCGACCTGGTCCTTCTCGGTCAGCGCGCCCATCCGGTAGAGCTCGCCGTAGCCGCGGATCGCCGCGATGGGCGTCCGCAGCTCGTGCGAGGCGTCCGCGACGAACCGGCGCATCCGCTCCTCGGAGGCCGTGCGCGCGTCGAACGCCGCCTCGATCTGCGTGAGCATCCCGTTGAGCGCCGCGCCCAGGCGGCCGACCTCGGTGGTCTCGGGGGCGGGCGGGACGCGCTGGGACAGGTCGCCGGCGGCGATCTGCGCGGCCGTGCCCTCGATCTCCCGCAGCCCGCGCAGGGACCGCTTGACCGCCCAGGTGCCGACCACCACGCCGATGACGAGGATCGCGACGGCGCTCGACCACAGCAGCAGCGCGGCGCGGCGGACGGTGTCCTGCACCAGGCCGAGCGGCTGGGCGAGCATGACGTAGCCGACGGTCGTGTCGTCGTCGGCGGACGCGAGCACCGGGGTCGTGATCACGCGCCACGCGGACCCCCGCATCGTGCCGCTGGTCGTCGAGACGACCGGCTCGTCCAGCGTGGCGAGGTCGACCTCCGGCAGGTGCGGGCTGCCGTACTCGTCCGACGTCGTCACGGACGGCGGGACGGTGGCGACGTCGTCGAGGATCTCCACGCGCATGGCGTAGTCGGAGTAGGCACCCCACTCCGGCTGACCGACGGCGTCGAGGCTCTCGTGCGTCCGGTAGTACACCAGGATGGACTTGCTGTACGAGGCCGTCTGCGCCCGCAGCCGGGCGTCCACCTGGTCGACCAGGTAGTTCGAGAGCATCGTCGTCGTGGTGGCGCCGGCGATCGCGAGGCCCGCGGCGAGCAGCACGGTGCTGATGCCCACGAGCCGTGCGAGCAGCGGCGTCCGCGCCCACAGCTCGCGGACGGGGCGCAGCACGCCGCCGAGCCGGTCGCGGTCCGGGGCGTGCTGCTGGGTCGGCCCGGTCACGTCCCGCTCGGCTTGCGCAGCATGTACCCGACGCCGCGCTTGGTCTGGATCAGCGGCACGACCTTGGTGCCGTCCGGCCCGGTGACCTGGTCGACCTTGCGGCGCAGGTAGGAGATGTAGGACTCGACGATGTTGGCGTCGCCGCCCCAGTCGTACTGCCAGACGTGGTCGAGGATCTGCGACTTGGACAGCACCCGGCCGGGGTTGAGCAGCAGGTAGCGGAGCAGCTTGAACTCGGTGGGGGACAGGTCGACCACCTGGCCGGCGCGGCGGACCTCGTGGCTGTCCTCGTCGAGCTCGAGGTCCTCGTAGCCGAGCACGCTCGCGGAGGCGACCTCGCCGACCTGGGTGCGGCGGAGCACCGCGCGGATGCGCGCGACGACCTCCTCCAGGCTGAACGGCTTGGTCACGTAGTCGTCCCCGCCCACGGTCAGGCCGGTGATCTTGTCGGCGGTGTCGTCGCGCGCGGTGAGGAACAGGACCGGCACGTGCTGGCCCTTCTCCCGCAGGCGCCGCGTGACGGTGAAGCCGTCCATGTCGGGGAGCATGACGTCGAGCACCAGGAGGTCCGGCTGGACCTGGCGGGCGAGGCGCAGGGCCGCGGCACCGTCGGCGGCCGCGTGCACCTCGAAGCCCGCGAAGCGCAGCGACGTCGCGAGGAGCTCGCGGATGTTCGGCTCGTCGTCCACGACGAGCAGCCGGGCCTCGGGGGTGCGGGTCGCTGCGGTCACGCACCCAGTGTGCGCCCGGATGCTGAACAGTTCCTGGGAGCGACCTGGTCGCGGCGCGCAGGCGGTACGGTGCTGCCTCGTGAGCGCCGCCTCTGCCACCACCCCGCCCGTCGAGCCCGTCGAGCAGCACGAGCAGCCCGTGCTGACCGTCGTGCAGCTCGACGACACCGTCCCCCTCGACCGGTTCGCCGACCACCTCGACGGTGTGCGGGTCCGCCTGGTCCGCGCGCACGCGGGCGAGGACGCCGGGCCCGCCCGCGACCTCGACGGGCTGCTGGTCCTCGGCGGCCGGATGTCCGCCCACGACGAGCAGGAGCCCGGCATCACCGCGACCCGCGCCCTGCTGGCCGACGCCGTCACCGCGGGCGTCCCGACGCTCGGGATCTGCCTGGGCGCGCAGCTGCTGGCCGTCGCGACCGGCGGCCAGGTCCACGTCGCCGCCCCTCCCGGGCCCGAGGCCGGCGTCGTCGACGTGCGGTGGCGCCCCGAGGCGGCCGCCGACCCGCTGCTGGGCGGGCTGGCCGCCGACGCGGAGGCCGCGGGCACCCGCAGCACCCCGATGCCGACCATGCACGCCGACGCGGTGGTGGACCTCCCGCGGGGCGCCGCCTGGCTCGCGGCGTCCCGGATGTACCCGTACCAGGCGTTCCGCGTCGGCGAGCGGGCCTGGGGCGTGCAGTTCCACCCCGAGGCCTCGCCGGAGACGATGCACCGCTGGGCGGTGGACGCGGGCGACCCCGAGCCCGAGGTCGCCGCCGTCGACGCGGCGGTCGCGGCGGCCGACGACCGGATGCGGGCGGACGGCGCGCGGGTCGCGGCGACCTTCGCCGGTCTGGTCGCCGCCCGGGCGGGGGACCGCGCCGCCGTCTGACCCGGTCCGCCTCCACGACGAACGGCCCGGCCCCCCGAGGGGAGCCGGGCCGTTCGCGTGCGCGTTGTCAGGCCTCGATCTGCGGCGTGACGGGGGTGGCGCCGATCTGCTGCGGCTGGCCGCCGGACTTCAGCGAGGCGAGCCGCGCCTCGATCTCCAGCTGCTCGCCGGAGGCCTCGAGCTCCGCGAACTGCGAGTCCAGCGACGACGCGGCGATCTCGGCCTGGCCCATCGCCATGGCCTCCTCGCGGCGCACCTTCTCCTCGAAGCGGGCGAGCTCGCTCGTCGGGTCCAGCACGTTGATCGAGGAGATCGCGGTCTGCACCGTCTGCTGCGCCTGGGCGGACTTCTGCCGGGCGACGAGGGTGTCGCGGCGCTGCTTGAGCTGGCCGAGCTTGTCCTTCATCTGCGCGAGCCCGGACTTGAGCTTCTCGACCGTCTCGCGCTGCGAGGAGATGATCGGCTCGGCGTCCCGGGCCTCGCCCTCGGCGGTGATCTGCTTGCCGAGCGCGATCTTGGCGAGGTTGTCGAACTTGTCCGCGTTCGCGGCGTCGCCGACCTGGCGGTACTGGTCCGCGCGGGACGACGCGGCGAGCGCCTTGGCGCCCCACTCGCGGGCCGCCGCGACGTCCTCGTTGTAGTCCTGCTCGGCGAGGCGCAGGTTGCCGATGGTCTGCGCGATGGCCTTCTCGGCCTCGGCGATGGAGTTGGTGTAGTCGCGCACCAGCTGGTCCAGCATCTTCTGCGGGTCCTCGGCCTGGTCGATCAGCGCGTTGATGTTCGCCCGCGCCAGCTGGGTGATCCGTCCGAAGATGCTCTGCTTCTCGGTCATCGCCTCGTGCCTCTCTCGTCTCTTCCGTCTGCCGAACACGATCAGAACCCGCCGTCGAACCCGCCGTCGCCGAAGCCTCCGCCGTCGAAGCCCCCGCCGTCGCCGCCGCCGCCCCAGCCGCCGCCGAAGCCGCCGCCACCGCCGCGCAGGATCGAGTCGATGAGGATGCCGCCCAGCACCATGCCGCCGATGCCGTTGACGGTGTCGCCCATGCCGCCGCGACCGCGCCCGTACGAGCCCTGCAGCTGCTGCTGCTCGGCGTACTCGACGTCCCGCTGGGCCAGGCGCTGCGCCTCGACCACGAGCTGCTCGCCACGGCGGGCGCTGTCGAGGGCCCGCTCCGGGTCGGTGGTGCGGTGGTCGAGCGCCGCGTTGAACAGCCGGCCGGCCTCGGCCAGCCGGGTGCGGGCCTCGGGGCCGACCGCGCCGCGGCGGGTGTCGACGAAGTCCGTGGTGCCGCGCAGCGCGGAGTCCAGCCGGCCCAGCGCCTCCTCGAGGTGGACGGCGGCGCGGCGCGAGCGGTCCTGCGCCTCGCGCATCGGCGCGAGCGCGGAGTCGATCGCGGCCTCGGCGTCGGTGATGCGGCGCAGCGCCGCGAGCGGGTCGCCCGTGCCGGAGCGCGCCGCGCGGGCGTCGGCGATCGCGGCCCGCGCGTCGTCCGCCCGCGCGACGACCTCGGGGTCCCGCGGCGCGAGGCGGTCGGCGTCGGCGACGTCGGAGCCGATGGAGGCGATCGCGGCGTCCAGCCGGGCGCCGATGGTCGCGAGGTCGGCGCCCGCGCGCTCGACGGCACCGATCAGCGTGTTCACCTGGCCGAGGGCCTCCTCGGCGGCCTGCGCGTACCGGACGGCGGTGTCGCGGTCCCCGGACTCGACGGCCTCCCGGCCGAGCCGCACGGCGTTCGCGACCTCGTCGAGCAGCCGGTCGGCCTGGTCGGGGTTCGGGGCGACGGACGTGAGCGCGCTCGCGGGGTACGTCGCGGCGAGCGACGCGACGGCGGTGCGGGAGGCCTCGACGCGGGCCCGCTGCGTGGCGGCGGACCGCTCGTGCGCGTCCAGGGCCTCGCCGGCACGGGACCGCACGTGGCGCAGGCGGTCGAACGACTCCTGCTGCCCGTCGAGCGCCGTGGACACCGCTCCGACGGTGCGCAGGATGCGGATCGCGGTGTCGCGGATCTGCGGCTCGGTGTCCGGGAGGTCGTCGTCGAGCGTCTGCCGGAGCCGGAACGCCTCCGTGACCTGCTGCTTCGCCTGGGCGAGCACCTGCTCGAACTCGCGCGTGGCGTCCGGACCGAACTCGGCCTGGGCGAAGCCGAGCTCCTGCTCGGACGAGCGGATCGCGTCGTCGATGCGGACCAGCGCGGAGGAGGACCGGCGGTCGAGCTCGGGCGTCGGGAGCGCGGCGAGCTCGTCGACCGGGCCGGCCGGCTGTGCGGGTCCGGTGCCGGGAGCGCCCTGCGTGGCCTCGGCGGCGCGACGCCGGCGGCGGGACGCGAGCCACGCCAGGCCGGTGACGCCCGCGATGACGACCAGGCCGACCACGAAGATCCCGCCGATCGCACCGCCCGCGCCGCCGCCGGTGGCCGCGGACTGCAGGCCCTCCGCGGCGGTCACCGCGGCACCGGTCCAGTCGTCGTCCCGCAGCTGGTCCTCGACCTGGTTCTTGACCTGCTGGATCTCGTCGCTGGACAGCTCACCCGTCGACTCCGGTGCCAGCGCGAACCGCCGGGACTCCGTGGCCACGGCGAGCACGAGGTCGTCCGCGCCGAGCCCGGACTCCGCGGCGGTCGCCTGCGCCCACTCCGAGCCGGACTGCTCCTCGAAGTCGTCCACGTAGACCACGTACAGCTGGTACGGCGTCTCCTGGGCCAGCTCGTCCAGCGCGGCCTGCACCTGCTGCTCGTCGCCGCTGCTCAGCACGTCGACGTCGTCCGTGACCTCGCTGGTGAGCGGCACGGGCTCGACCGCGGGCACGGCGGCGGACGCCGGGCCGGCCACCAGCAGCGGGAGACCGACGAGCGGGACGAGCACGGACAGGCGGCGGAGCGACGGCACCTGGTGATCCTTTCTCAGGCGTACGTCCGCCGCAACGAGTAAGGGGCCCGCCGGGTTCCCACCCGGCGGGCCCCTGCGCACGTCAGGCCTGCTCCTCCGTCGCCTGCTCCAGGTCCTCGGCGTCGACGATCCGGTACGCGTAGCCCTGCTCCGCGAGGAACCGCTGCCGGTGCGCCGCGAAGTCCTGGTCGACGGTGTCCCGCGCCACCACGGCGTAGAAGTGCGCGGTGCGCCCGTCGCCCTTCGGCCGCAGCAGCCGGCCCAGGCGCTGCGCCTCCTCCTGCCGGGAGCCGAACGACCCCGACACCTGGATCGCCACGGACGCCTCGGGCAGGTCGATCGAGAAGTTCGCGACCTTCGACACCACGAGCGTGGTGATCTCGCCGGCGCGGAACGCGTCGAACAGCCGCTGCCGCTCGTTCACGCTGGTCGAGCCCGTGATCACCGGGGCGCCGATGTCGTCCGCGAGCTCCTCGAGCTGGTCGATGTACTGGCCGATGACCAGCGTCGGCTCCCCGGTGTGCTTCGCCACCAGCCGGCGCACGACGTCCGACTTGCCGGGGGCGCTCGCCGCGAGGCGGTACTTGTCCTCCGGCTCGGCGGTCGCGTACAGCATCCGGTCGCGCTCGGGCAGCGTGAGGCGGACCTCGACGCAGTCCGCGGGGGCGATGTAGCCCTGCGCCTCGATGTCCTTCCACGGGGCGTCGTACCGCTTCGGCCCGATGAGGCTGAACACCTCGTCCTCGCGGCCGTCCTCGCGCACCAGCGTGGCGGTGAGGCCGAGGCGGCGGCGCGCCTGCAGGTCGGCGGTCATCCGGAAGATCGGCGCGGGCAGCAGGTGCACCTCGTCGTAGACCACGAGGCCCCAGTCGCGGGCGTCCAGCAGCTCCAGGTGCGGGTAGACGCCCTTGCGGCGCATCGTCAGCACCTGGTAGGTCGCGATCGTGACCGGCCGGATCTCCTTGCGGGCACCGGAGTACTCGCCGATCTCCTCCGGGGTCAGCGTGGTCCGGCGGATCAGCTCGTCGCGCCACTGCCGGGCGGACACCGTGTTGGTGACGAGGATGAGCGTCGTGGTCTTCGACCGGGCCATCGCCGCGGCGCCGACCAGCGTCTTGCCGGCCCCGCAGGGCAGCACGACGACGCCCGAGCCGCCGTGCCAGAACCCGTCGGCGGCCTCGGCCTGGTACGGGCGCAGCTGCCACGGGCGGGGTGCGCCGTCGGCGCCTGGGTTCGACTCCCCGGAGGTGTCGAGGTCGATCGCGTGGGCCTCGCCGTCGACGTAGCCCGCGAGGTCCTCCGCGGGCCAGCCGAGCTTGAGCAGCGCCTGCTTGAGCGTGCCGCGCTCCGAGGGGTGCACCACCACGTCGGTGCTGTCCAGCCGCTCGCCGACCAGGCCCTGGGTCCGCTTGGACCGCAGGACCTCCGCCAGCACCGCCGCGTCGAGCGCGTGCAGGACCAGCCCGTGGACCGGGTCCGCGACGAGCTGCAGGCGCCCGTACCGGGACATCGTCTCCGCGACGTCGACCAGCAGGGCGTGCGGCACCGGGTAGCGGGAGTACTCGAGCAGCACGTCCACCACCTGCTCGGCGTCGTGGCCCGCCGCGCGGGCGTTCCACAGGCCGAGGGGGGTCAGGCGGTACGTGTGCACGTGCTCGGGCGCGCGCTCGAGCTCGGCGAACGGGGCGATCGCGCGGCGGCAGGCCTCCGCCCGGTCGTGGTCGACCTCGAGCAGGAGCGTCTTGTCGCTCTGGACGATCAGGGGTCCGTCGGTCATACGGGGCTCGTCCTCCGGACGTCGTCGGGGGTGTCGTGGTCGTCGACAGGGGTGACCGCGGCGACGCGGTGGGCCGCGACCACGATCTCGGCGTCCCGGGCGGTGTCGACCACGCGCACCCGTCCGCCGTCGACCCGCACCGGCCGCACGCGCCGCCGCTCCAGGTCGCCGCGCGAGCCGACCAGGTCGAGCCACACCTCGGTGTGCCCGGCCGCCGCCTCGCGCAGCAGGCCCAACGCCTCGGCGGGGTCGGCTGTTCCCCGGCCGGCCGCCCCGCGCGCGGCCGCCGTCCCGGCCGTGACCCCGGCGGCGCGCTCCCGCAGCGTGGGGGCGGTCGAGGGGGAGGGCACGGAGGCGGCGGAGGACACGGAGGCGGGCGAGGACGCGGAGGCGGGCGAGGACGCGGAGGCGGTCCGTGCCGCCTCGGCCCGCCGCAGCAGCCCGACGAGCGCGGTCGCCCGCTCGGCCGGGGGCACCGCCCCGCGCGCCGGCTCGTCCCCGCCGCGGTGCCGGCTCGCGGCGACCCGCCGGACGGTGGGCGCGGCGTGCAGGACCTGCCCGTCGGGGGTCTCGGCGACCGGTGCCAGGCCGTGCGCGCGCAGGGCCGCGAGCAGCTCGTGCAGCGGCGCCTGGGCGGCGAGCACGGTCGGCGCGAGCCGCACCAGCCCGAGCGACGCGTGCCGCGGGTCCTCGGCCAGGCCGGCGAGGAGGGCCGGGTCCTCGGTGCGGACGTAGGAGGAGGCCGCGCCGGTGCGGAGCCGACCGTGCCGGCGCGCGGCGTCCCGCACCAGGTACTCCAGCGGCTGCGGGACGCCGCCGCGGGCGTGCCGGGCGAGGTCGTCCAGCAGGTCGTCGGCGGTCGCCCCGGCGTCCAGCGCCGACCGCACGGACTCCGGCGTGAACCGGACGGTCACCGCGCCGCCGCGGGACTCGACCCGCGCGCACGTCTCCAGCAGCGCCTCGAGCTCCTGGCCCGGGCGGCCCGGGACGATGCCCGTGAGGTCAGCCTGGAGCAGCAGGTCGTCGACCGCCGGGGGCAGGGCCGCCTCCAGGGCCGCCGCGAGCGCCGGCACCCGGTCGCCGTCGTCGAGCAGCGCGCGCCCGGCGGCCGACAGGGCCCCCGCGCCGAGCACGCCGACCCACCCGGCCTCGCGCAGCACGGCCTCGACGGCGTCCAGCGGCGGCACCGCCCGCGGCGTGCGCCATGACAGCGCCGCGCGGACCTGCCCGGGGTCGAACGCCGTGCCGGGCGGCGCGTCCGCCAGCAGCCCGAGCACCGCCTGGCGGAGCCGCGGGGCCCACGGGCGGCCGAGCTCCGGGCCGAGCGCCGCCCGGACCCCGCCCCGGTCGTCCCGGGTGCCGACCAGCGAGGGCGTCCGCGTGGTCGTCGACCACCCGGCGGCCAGACGTGCCCACCGGGTCGCGAGGTCCTGGGACAGCCACTCGTCCGCGGCGGTGGTGGGCACGTGGTGCGGGGACTCCTCGCCGTCGTCCCGGACCAGCCCGCCGATGCCGGCGAGCTCGATCACGAACGCCGCCTCCGCCTCCGTGACCTCCAGGGCCTGCGCGGCGCGCCGCAGGTCCCGGACGCCGACGCCGCCGGCCCGCAGCACCGGCGGCGGGGCGGCCTCCCAGAGCCGGACGAGCCCGGCGACCAGCCGTGCGGCGCGCTCGGCCGCGGTGGCGTGCTCCGCCTCGACGAGGGCGGGGTCCCGGCGCGGCAGGTCCTCGGGGGCCGGCGCGGTCGCGGGGCCGCGGTGGGTGCGGCCGTCGCGGAGCGCGAGCGCCACGGCGCGGGGCAGCACGACGTGCCGGTCGTCGGCGCGGGCGAGCAGCCCGAGGCGCAGCAGCTCGGTCACCGCGTCGGCCGCGGGGCCCGCGGTGGGCCGCACCCCGACGGGCGGTCCCCACGTGAGCGCGTCCAGGACGGCACGGCCCGCGGCGGGCGCCTGGGCGAGGAGCCCCGCCACCGCCTCGGGCGCGGGGTCGCGGGGTCCGGCGGCCGCGAGCCCCGCGACGGACGGCCCGAGCAGCTCGGCGACGCCGGGGGCCGGGCGCAGCAGCGGGTCGTTCGCCCGGCCGCCGACCGGGTGCAGCAGCGCCAGCTCCGTCGCCGCGGCGACCGCCGCGCGCACCGCGGGCGCCTCCGCGCGGGACGCCCCGACCGCCGCCACCACGTCGCGGGCCCGCGCACCGGCGTCGGGGCCGGCGCCCTCGACCAGCGCCACCACGGCCTCGACCGCCTGCAGGACGGCGGCGTCGATCCCCGCGAGCGCCCGTTCGAGGCTGGGCCGGCTGGTCGCACGCGCGGCGAGGGACGTCAGGGTGGCGGGTGAGGGGTGCGCCAGGTCCGGCCGCCGCAGGAGCAGGCGGACCAGCTCGTCGTCCGACCTGCTGCGCAGGTGCTCGCTGAACGTGGCCATCCGCACCACGATACGTTCCGGCCCGCCGCAGGGACGCGCCGGGGACCGGGTTCGGGGGTACGTTCGCAGTCAGCCGACCGACGTCCGACCGGAGGCGCGACATGCCGCTCGAACCCGCCGTCCTGGCCGACCTGCGCGCCGCCGCCCAGGCCCAGCTCCCGGACATCGCCGCCCTGCGGCACGCGCTGCACCGCACCCCCGAGGTGGGCCTGCACCTGCCGCGGACCCAGGCGCTGGTGCTCGAGGCCCTGGAGCCGCTCGGGCTGGAGGTCACCACCGGCACCGCCCTGTCGTCCGTCGTCGCGGTGCTGCGCGGCGGGCGGCCCGGTCCCGCGGTGCTGCTCCGCGGCGACATGGACGCGCTGCCGGTCACGGAGGACACGGGCGAGCCGTTCACGTCGGAGAACCCGGGCGTCATGCACGCGTGCGGGCACGACCTGCACGTCGCGGGCCTCGTCGGCGCCGCGCGGCTGCTGGCCGCCCGGCGGGAGGAGATCGCCGGCTCGGTCGTCCTCATGTTCCAGCCGGGGGAGGAGGGCGACCACGGCGCGCGGCTGATGATCGAGGAGGGCGTCCTGGACGCCGCGGGCCAGCGGGTCGTCGCCGCGTACGGGCTGCACGTGCTGTCGGCGCTGCTGCCGACCGGGATGGTCACCGGCCGGCCCGGGACCATGCTCGCCGCGGCCGACACGGTGCACGTCACGGTGCACGGGCGCGGCGGTCACGGCTCCATGCCGCACCTCGCTCTGGACCCCGTGCCCGTCGCCGCCGAGATCGTCCTCGCCCTGCAGGCCGTGGTCACGCGGCAGTTCGACGTGTTCGACCCCGTCGTCGTCACCGTCGGCAAGATCGAGGCCGGCACCACCGACAACGTCATCCCGTCGACAGCGCGCATCGAGGCGACCGTGCGGTCGTTCTCCGAGGACGTGCACCGCGTCGTCCCCGAGCGCCTGACCCGGGTGTGCGAGGGCGTCGCCGCGGCGCACGGGCTCACCGTCACGGTCGACTACCAGCGCGGCTACCCGGTCACGTCGAGCCCGCCCGGGGAGGCCGCCCGCGCCGCCCGCCTGGCCCGGGGGCTGTTCGGCGAGCGGGCGTTCCGCGACGCGCCCCAGCCGCTCGCCGGTGCCGAGGACTTCTCCTACGTCCTGCAGGAGGTGCCCGGCACCTACGTCGCCGTCGGCGCGACCCTCGCCGACAACGACCCGCGCACCGCCCCGTACAACCACTCCGCGCAGGCGCGGTTCGAGGACGGGGCGCTCGCGGTCGGGCCGGCGGTGCTCGCGGCGCTCGCCCTGGACCGGCTCTCGGACGGCTGAGGGGGCCGAGGGGCCGAGGGGGCCGGGCGCGGGCTGATCAGCGGCTCCACCCGGTCGACGGCTCAGGTCAGCCTCGCTCGTGCCGATGAACCAGGTGTCATGCCCCCGTCGCGGGGCGACCCGTGCGCGCCGACCGGAGGGACACGCATGGCCGGGATCACCGCCGGGCAGATGCCCGGCGCCACACGTGAGGTGTGCGTCGCCCGCCAGGGCATCTACGACGTGCTCTCGCGCCCCATCGGGCACGAGCTGCTCTTCCGTGCCAGCGCGCAGGCGGTCGACTCGGGCGTGCGCCCCGGCATCGACGACAACCGGGCGACCGCGACCGTCATCGTCGCGACGCTCACGGAGTTCGGCGTCGAGGACCTCGCGGGCAACGGCGACCTGTTCGTGAACGTGCCCCGGTCGTTCATCGTCGACGAGCTCCCCGTCGCCCTCGACCCGCACCGCGTGGTGCTGGAGGTCCTCGAGCAGGTCCCCGGCGACGACGAGGTGGTCGCGGGCGTCGAGCGCCTGCGCCGGCTGGGCTTCGGCATCGCGCTGGACGACTTCGTCCCCGGCGACGCCCGCTGGCGGCTGCTCCCGCTGTGCGACTACGTCAAGGTCGACATGTCCGACGTCGGCGACCGGCTCGCGGAATTCGCCGCGCAGCTCCGCCAGGAGGCGCCGCACGCCGCCCTGGTCGCCGAGCACGTCGAGGACGAGACCGACTTCCTCGCCGCCCAGGACGCCGGCTTCGACCTGTTCCAGGGCTACCACTTCCGCCGCCCGACGGTGCTGACCCGGCCGGCGCTCGCGCACCACGCGATGGTGGCCGGCCGGCTGCTCGTCCAGCTCGGCGACCCGCAGGTGTCCTACCGCCGGCTCGCCCGGCTGACCGCCGCCGACCCCGCCATCGCGCTCAAGGTGTTCCGCGTCGTCAACTCCGTGTCCGGCGCCGGCCGCACGGTGCGCAACCTGCACCAGGCCCTCGTGCTGCTCGGCCGGGAGCGGTTCCGCGCGATGCTGATCCTCGAGGTGCTGGCCACGGCCGGGCACCACGACGACGAGATCCCGCTCATGGCCCTCGCCCGGACGCGCGCCGCCGAGATCCTCGCGCCGCAGGACCCGCTGGAGGCGTCGACCGAGGCCCTGGTGCGCATCGTGTCCGAGCTGCTCGACGTCCCCGTGGCCGACCTCGACCCCGAGCTGCACCGGTCCCAGCCGAGCGCCCGGGTCGTCGCGGCCTGCGACGTGCTCGACGCCTACCTCGACGCGATCGCCGAGGAGCAGGTGCCGAGCATCCGCTCGCCGTACTCCGCGCTGCACGTCTCGCTCGTGTACCTGACCGCCCTGCGGGAGGCCCGCGCCCTGCTCGCGACCGTGTACCAGCCGGTGCCGCACCTGCAGGCGCTACCGGGTGGTGCGGACGCGGGCGACGCGGACGTGGCGCTCGGCTGACCGGTAGCCTGGTGACGTGCGGGCCGACGCCGGTCCGCACTTTCCGACGACACACCAGGGGATCGCAGTGCCCACCGGCAAGGTCAAGTGGTTCGACACCGATCGCGGGTTCGGCTTCATCGCCGCCGACGACGGCACCGAGGTGTTCCTCCACGCCTCCGCCCTGCCCGCGGGCATCGGCTCCCCCAAGCCGGGCACCCGGGTGGACTTCGGCGTGGCCGACGGCCGCCGCGGGCCCCAGGCGCTGTCCGTGAAGCTGCTCGACCCCGTGCCGTCGGTCGCGAAGACCGTCCGGAAGCCGGCCGACGACATGGCCGTCATCGTCGAGGACCTCATCAAGGTGCTCGACCGGGTCGGCAACGACCTGCGTCGCGGTCGTCACCCCGAGAAGTCCCGCGCCGAGCAGGTCGCCACCCTGCTGCGCGCCGTCGCCGACGACCTCGAGGCCTGAGATGGCCGCCGCAATCCAGGACGCCGTGCTCGGCGGCGCCGTCGACCTCGCCCGCGAGGCCGCCCTCGAGCTCGCCGAGCACCCCGCCGACGTCGGCGAGCACCTCGGCTTCACCGTCGACGCCGACCGGCTCGTCTCCCACCGGTTCGCCTGCACCGCCAAGGGCTACCGCGGCTGGGTGTGGACCGTCACGCTGGCCCGCGCCCCGCGCGCCCGCAAGGCCACCGTGTGCGAGGCCGTGCTGCTGCCCGGCGACGACGCCGTGCTCGCGCCGCCGTGGGTGCCGTGGGACGAGCGCCTGCGCCCCGGCGACATCGGCCCCGGCGACGTGCTGCCGTTCCGCCCCGACGACCCGCGCCTCGAGCCCGGCTGGACGCCCACCGGCGACCCGGAGCTCGACGAGGTCGCCATCGACGAGCTCGCGCTCGCCCGCAACCGGGTGCTGTCGCCCGTCGGGATCAGCGAGGCCGCCGAGCGGTGGTACCGCGGCCGCCAGGGCCCCGCGACCGCCGGTGCCGTCGCCTCCGCCGAGCCGTGCCTCACGTGCGGGTTCCTCATCCCGCTGCAGGGCCCGCTCGGCACCGTGTTCGGCGTGTGCGCCAACGAGTGGTCGCCCGACGACGGCAAGGTCGTCGCGCTGGAGCACGGCTGCGGCGCGCACTCCGAGACCGACGTCGAGCCCCGGCCGACCGACTGGCCCGAGGTGCCCGTGGCGCCCGAGCTGGTCGTCGAGCCGACGGCCGAGCTGGTCCGTGGCGGGGGTGCGGTCGCCGTCGAGCCGGTCGCCGCGGCGCAGCCGGAGCCGGCCGAGGTCGCGGACGACGCCGTGACCACCGTCGAGACCGTGACGGTGGAGACGGTGGACGTCGAGCTGGAGGTCAGCGTCGCGGGTACCGACGCCGCGGCGGTGGACACCGCGGCCGAGGACACCGCGTCCGATGACACCGCGTCCGACGGCTCCGCGCCCGGGGACACCGCCGGGGACGAGCCGCCGGCGTCGCACCCGGAGCCGTGACCGCCGACGTCTTCGGTACCCGCGCGCTGCGCGACCGGGTGCTGGGGACGTGGCGCACGGACCCGGCGCGGCTCCGCGAGGACGCCAACACCGAGGAGGACCACGCCCGCGGGTACTACCGCGACCGCGTGGTGGTCGAGCTCGCCCAGAACGCCGCGGACGCCGCCGTCCGTGGCGGCGTGCCGGGGCGCCTCCTGCTGCGGCTGACCGCGGGGACGGACGGGACCGACGGGACGGACGGGACCGACGGGACGGACGGGACCGACGGGACGGACGGTGCCGCCGTCCTGCTGGCCGCGAACACCGGCGCGCCCCTCGACGCGGCCGGGGTCGCGTCCCTCGCGGCGATGCGCGCGTCGTCGTCCCGGGACTGGGTCGGGGGACCCGGGCCGGGGCTCGTCGGCCGGTTCGGGGTCGGGTTCGCGGCCGTGCGGGCCGTCGCCGACGAGGTCGCGGTCCTGTCCACGAGCGGTGCCGTGCGGTTCTCCGTCGCGGAGACCCGCCGGGACCTCGCGCTCGCGTCGGCCGGCGCCGACCGGCTCGCGGACGAGGTCGCCCGGCGGGAGGGGTCGCTCCCTGCGCTGCGGCTGCCGCGCGAGCACACCGGCCGCCCGCCGGAGGGCTACGACACCGCGGTGCTGCTGACGCTCCGGGACGACGTCGCGGTCGACGCCGTGCGCGGCATGCTGGCCGAGGTCGGTGACGCGCTGCTGCTCGCCCTGCCCGGCCTCACCGAGGTGGTCGTCGAGGACGAGCTCGCGGGCGTCCGCCGCCGGGTCGCCGACGTCGACCGGCGGTGGCGTCGCCTGACGGCCGCGGGAGAGCTCGACCCCGCGCTGCTCGCCGACCGGCCGGTCGAGGAGCGGTCCCGCCGCGGCTGGCGCGTGACCTGGGCGGTGCCACGGGCGGAGGCGGAGCGGGGCGCGTGGGACGCGGAGCCCGCGGGACCCCGCTGGGAGCGGGTCGTGCACGCGCCGACCCCGACCGACGACGCGCTGGACCTCCCGGCGCTCCTGATCGCGACCCTGCCGCTCGACCCGACCCGGCGCCACGTCGCGCGCGGCCGTGCCACGGACGCCCTGCTCGACATCGCGGGCGACCTCTACGGCCGGCTCGCCGCCTCCTGCGCGGCCGACGGCGAGGACGCGCTCCGGCTCGTGCCGCGCGGCCTCCCGGCGAGCGACGTGGACGCCGCGCTGCGCGGCCGGCTCGTGGAGCACCTGTCCCGCACCCCGCTGCTCGTGCCGGCCGACCCGGGCGCGGCGGGCGGGCCGGGGCCGGAGGGCGGCGCGGGGCCGGAGAGCGAAGCGGGCCTGGAGGGCGGTGCGGGACCGGAGGTCGGCCCGGCGGGCGGGCTCGTCGAGCCGCAGCGGGCCGTCGCGCTCGAGGGGCCGGCGGCGGCCGACCTCACGCGCGCGCTCGCCCCGTGGTTCGCGGGACTGGTCGTCCTGCCCGAGGGCGGCCTGCCGGCGGCCCGCGCGCTCGGCGTGGAGCTGCGCGAGGTCGCCGACGTGGTCGACGAGCTGCCGGCCGCGTCCGGTCTGCCGCCCGGGCGCTGGCGCGCGCTGTACGCGGCGCTCGCGCCCGCCGTGGCCGACCCGCTGGTCCGCGAGTCGCTCGCCGCGCTGCCGGTGCCCCTGGCGGACGGCCGGGTGGTCCGCGGCGCCCGGGGGCTGCTGCTCCCCGTCGCCGGCGCCCTCGACGCGGAGGGGCCGGTCGCCGCGGCGCTCGCGACCCTGGGCCGGTGGGGCGTCCGCCTGGTGCACCCGGCGGCGGCGCACGAGGTGCTCGAGCGCCTCGGCGCGGCACCGGCCGACCCCGCCGCCCTGCTCGCGCACCCCGGGGTCCGGCAGGCCGTGCTCGACCAGGCGGACGAGGACGACGTCGACCTCGCCGAGCAGGTCAGCGACGCGGTGCTGACCCTCGTGCGCGCGGCCGTCGCCGACGGGACCGCGGCGCCGCGGGACCCCGACGCACCCGTGCCGCCGGGGCGCGCGCTGCTGGGGCTGCTCACGCTCCGGGCCGCCGACGGCGAGCCGACGCCCGCCCACGGCCTGGTCCTGCCGGGCTCGCCCGCCGAGCGGCTGCTGGACCCGCGGGTGCTGGCCCCGGTCGAGGCCGCGGCCGTCGAGCGGTGGGGCACCGACGTGCTCGTCGCCGTCGGCGTGCGGGCGGACCTCGTCCCCCTCGTGCTGACCGACGTCGTCGCCGGCACCGACGACCTCCGGTTCGCCGGGGCGGACGACGACGCGGACCTCGTCACGGAGTCCCTGGACGGCTGGGACGACTACCTCGCCGAGGTCGCGGGGGCCCTCGGGCAGGGGGAGACGCTCGCGGAGGTGCTCGCCGTCGCCGACCTGGACGCGGTCGAGCCCGGCGCGTGGCCCGACGTCCTGGCCCGGCTCGCGAGCCCGGGGGCCCTGCGGCGGGCGCTGCTGGAACCGGTGCGCGCCGCGGGGGCCGGCGGCGCCGCCGGGACGGGTGCGGGCGGGACGTTCGCGGGCGGCACGGGCGCCGGCGGGACGGCGCCCGGGTACACCGCGTGGTGGATCCGGCACCGCGCCGGGATCGGCCTCGGGGCGCCCTTCGCCGCCGCGGACGCGGAGCCCGCCGTGCGCCGGCTGCTGCCCGCCGCGCCGCCCGAGGTCGCCGGGACCGACCCCGTCGTCCAGGCGGCGCTCGGCGGGGTGCGCCGGCTCGCCGACGTGCCCGCGGACGGCTGGAACCGGCTGCTCCGTGCCGCCGCCCCGGTCGGCGCGCCCGTGGACGTCCCCCTCGCCGCGGCCGTGTGGTCGGCGTGGGCCGCGCTCGCCGGGCCGGACGCGGACGGCCCGGCCGACCTCGACGTGCTGCCCGCGCTGGTCGCCCCCGACCGGGTCGCGCTCGTGCACGCCGAGGACGCCGCGGTCGCGCCCGGCCCGATGTGGTGGCAGCGCACCGACGTCGCCGCGATGGTCCCCGTCTCCGGGCCGGTCGACGCCGAGGACCTCGCGGAGGCGCTGGGGCTGCCGCTGGCCGGGGAGCTCGCCGCGGGGCGCGTCGACGAGGACGAGGGCGACGACGCCGGGAGCCTCGCCGAGACGCCGCCCGCCGCGCGCGCCCTGGTGCCGGACGCCCCCGGCACGTGGGTCGAGCACGAGCAGCTGCGGGTCGACGGCGTGCCGGTCGACTGGTGGGTGGAGGGCAGCGGCCCCGGCGCCACCGTGCACGCCACCCACCTCGCGGGTCTGGCGCGCGGGCTCGCGCAGGCGGCGGGCGCGTGGCGGCTGCGGCACGCGGTGGAGCTGGCGCTCGTGGAGCCGTCGCGGGCAGCGGAGCTGGTCGTGGAGCAGGTCGCCGACGCCGGGGGCATCATGGACGGGCGATGACCCGGTCCCTGCTCACCTCCGCCTACCTGCCCGCGCTCCTGTACGAGACGGGCCTCGGGGCCGTCACCCCGGTGGTGGCGCTGGTGGCCGCGGGCCTGGGTGCGGGGCTGGACCAGGCCGCCCTGGTGGTCGCCCTCGTGGGCGTCGGGCAGATCCTCGGCGACGTCCCCGCGGGAGCCCTCGCCGCCCGCGTCGGGGACCGCCGGGCGATGCTCGTCGCGGCCGCCGTCGCGTGCGTCGCGCTGACTGCCTGCGCGCTCGCGCCGACGCTGCCGGTCCTGTCGGTGGGCGTGCTCGTCATGGGCGCCGCGTCCGCGGTGTTCCACCTGGCGCGGCAGGCGTACCTCACGGAGGTCGTGCCGGTCGTGAACCGCGCGCGGGCGCTGTCGACGCTCGGCGGGGTGTCACGGATCGGCGTGTTCCTCGGCCCGTTCCTCGGCGCCGCCGTGCTGCACGTCGGGGACCTGCGGTCGGTCTTCTGGTTGGCCGTGGGGACCACCGTCGCCGCGGGTGCGGTCGTCGGGATCGCCCAGGACGTGGACGACCCGCGGGCCGCGCCCCGGGACCCGGCGCCCGTGTCGACCACCGACCTGGTCCGCCGGTACCGCCGGCTGCTCGCGACCCTCGGGGTGGCCGTCGTGCTCGTCGGGGCCGTCCGGGCGACCCGCCAGGTGGTGCTGCCGCTCTGGTCCGAGCACCTGGGCTTCGCACCCGCGACGACGAGCGTCGTCTTCGGCATCTCGGGCGCCGTCGACATGCTGCTGTTCTACCCGGCGGGCCGGCTGATGGACCGGCGCGGGCGGCTGTGGGTCGCGGTCCCGTCGATGCTGGTGCTCGGCACGGCCATCGCCGTCCTGCCGCTGGCGTCGACGCTCGGCGGCCTCGCTGTCGTCGCGATGCTCATGGGGTTCGGCAACGGCATCGGGTCGGGGATCCTCATGACCCTCGGCGCCGACGTCGCGCCCGCGCAGGGGCGGGCGCGGTTCCTCGGCGTGTGGCGGGTCTTCCAGGACTCCGGCGCCGCGGCGGGGCCGCTGGTCGTGTCCGCGGTGGCGGCGGCCGGGAGCCTCGCGGCCGGGATCGTGACGATGGGCGCCGCCGGGCTGCTCGCCGCGGGGGCCCTGGCCGTCTGGGTGCCGCGGTGGTCCGAGCACGCGACGCAGGGCACGCGCGCCCGGGCGGCCGCTGCGCGGGCGGAGGCGGCGCGGGCGGAGGAGGCGCGGGCCGAGCGGACGACCGCGCCCTAGCGGGTCAGTCAGCGGGCGCAGCGGGTCAGCGGACCCAGCGGCTCAGCGGACCCAGCGGGCTCAGCGGACCCAGCGGGCTCAGCGGACTCAGCGCGTCAGCGGCCGGGGCGGCGGGCCGTCCACGCGAGCCCCACCGCGCCGAGCGCGGCACCCACCGTGCACGTCAGGACGCCGCTCGGGCCGACGGCGCCGGTGAGCCAGAGCACGACCGCGACCACGAGCGCCACCAGCCAGGCCGCGATCCCGACCAGGAACACCGGCCGCATGCTCACCGGCACGGGGTCGGGTGCGGGCTTGCGGCGCTCCGGGCGCAGGGCGAGCTGGATGAACGACGGCACCCGCCCAGCCTAGGCCCCGGCCGAGGGGCCCCGGCCCCGGGAGAGCGGGTCAGTCCCCGAACGCGAGCGCGGTCGCGGTCCCCAGCGCCGACGGCACGGCGGCGAGGTACGCGTGCGCGACGTCCCACGGCTCCAGGCCGGTGGCCTGCACGGCGTCGGTGTCGTTCTCCTCGTGCGCGAGCACCGCGGCGAGCACGTGCCCGAGCGGTCCCTCGTGGCGCAGGAGGGCCCCGGAGAGCTGCTCGGAGACGCCGGTGCGGGACACGAGCTCGGTGAGGTCGATGCCCTGCTGCGCGGCGACGGCGGACAGCAGCCCGACCGTGTACCCGGCGTCGTTGCCCGCGAGGGTGTGGCAGGTCTGGGCGCGCGTCAGGATCGACCAGAGCGAGGCCACCGAGGTGGGCCGGGCGTCGATCAGGGACGCGATCGCGAGGGCGTGCAGCTGGCGCGGCCCGACGAGCACGACGGCCTGGAGCACGGAGTCGATCTCCCGCCGCAGGCCGAACGCCGAGGAGTTGACCAGGTGCAGCACGCGCATGGACAGCTCGGGGTCGGAGGCGACGGTGCGCACGACGTCCTGCTGGCTGACGGGCTCCTCGGACAGGACGCGCAGCAGCTCGAGGCACTGCACCTCGCCGGCGGAGAACGTGCGGCGGACGGGGGTGGGGTCCCGGTGGAACATCGGGCCCTGGAGCAGGTCGGCGTCGAGCTGCTGCCCGAGCTCGACGTACGCGGCGGTGTCGGCGTGCTCCGCGACCACGGTGGCCCCGCCGGCGTGCGCGCGGGCGACGAGCTCGGCGCAGTGGTCGGGCGCCCGGCGCAGGTCGATCTTGACGACGGAGACCCGTCCGAGCAGCCGCTCCTGCGGCAGGGAGCCGTCGTAGTCCGCGAGGGCCAGGCGCAGGCCGCGGCCGGCCGCTGCCTCGACGAGCGTGTCGATGTCGGACCGCCGGGCGAGCGCCGGCGTGATCTCCAGCATGAGCCGCTCGGCGTCGTACCAGACCGCCGTGGTGCCCGCGAGCAGCCCGGCCGTGGCGCGCAGCAGCACCGGCTTGTCCCCGGCCAGCCCGGTGAGGTCGAGGCGCCGGTAGGCGGTCTCGACGGCGGGCTCCGCCGCCTCGTCCGGCAGGGGTGCCCCCGTGGGTCCGCTGACCTGCACCCGCACGGCGTACCCGTACACGGAGCGGTCCGGGTGCACGACCGGCTGGCGCAGCACGGTCGTCTCGCCGCCGCCGATGGGCAGGGCGGCGCGCGGTGCGGCCGGTGCGGCCGGGCGGGCCGGCTCGGCGTCGGCACCCAGGGTGGAGGTCATGGCGGGGGTCTCCTCGTCGGTCAGGCGGCCCGGCCGAGCGGGGCGCGCAGCGGCCAGTCCTCCGTCAGGACGGTCTGGACGGCCGCGCCGCTCGCCGGGTCGAGGACCAGGGGGGCCAGCAGGTTCGCGGTCGGCGGGTCGCCGCCGTCCGCGGGGCGCACGACGACCAGGCGCACGGCGTGCGCCGGGTCGGTGCCGATCGCGTCCAGCACGCCGGAGTCGATCGACGGGTCGTAGTCGGGGAAGAACGCCTCCGGGTCGATGACGAACAGCCGCACGGGGCGGGCGCCGTCGGGCTCGGAGCGCAGCGCGTACAGCACGCCGGCGTCGTCCAGGGGGGTGAGCGTGAAGTCCTCGTACCCGGCCAGGCCCGGCATGGGCGAGGCGAGGTGCAGGTGCTCGGGCAGGTGGGTGCGCTCGCGGGGAGCGTCGAGCTGAATCGTCATGAGAGGAAGTCCAGGAGGGTCGGCTGCAGCACCTTGGCGGCGGCGCTCAGGGCGCCCTTGTACGCGACCTCCTGCGACCCGAGGTCGAGGATGATCTGCGCGAGGTCGACGTCCTGGATCGCCGAGAGGCGGGTCTTGGACGTCAGCTGGTTCTCGGTGATGAGGCCCTGGGCCGCGTCGACCTGGTTCTGCCGGGCACCGATGGACGAGACCTCGGCGAGCATCGCGTCCACGTGCCCGTCGATGGCGTCGAGCTGGTCCGTCGGGTCCCCGCCGGCGCGCAGCGTCGTGGCGATGCCGTCGAGCACGGCGAAGATCGAGTCGTCACCGGCGCCGTAGACGGCGGAACCGGTGGAGTCGACGCGGATGGTGGTGCCGCTGGCGACCGTGCGGTCCACGGACCCCGCGGCGACGCCGTTGAAGGCGTAGCCGCCGGCGGCGTCCGAGAACGCCGGGCCGGCGGACGTGCCGGCGAACACCGGACGGCCGAGGTACGTGGTGTTGGCCTGGGAGAGGAGGGCGTCACGGATGCCCTCGATCTCCTGGGCGAGCGCGAGGCGCGAGGTGTCCCCGAGCGCCCCGTCGCCGCCGTTGATCGTGAGCTGGCGGGCCTTGCGGACCGAGGCCAGCGAGGACTGCAGGGCGCTGTCGACCGTGGTGAGCCAGGCCTCGCCGTCGTCGGCGTTGCGGGAGTACTGGTCGAGCACGCGCTGCTCGCCCTGCAGCCGCAGGACGTCGGCGGTGGCCGCCGGGTCGTCCGACGCCAGGTTGATCTTCTGGCCCGACGACATCTGCGCCTGCAGGTTCGACATCCTGCCGAGGTTGTTCTGCAGGTTCTCGAGCGTCGAGCTGCGCACCGTGAAGTGCGTGACGCGTCCGATCGTGCTCATCGGCCCACCACCCCCGTCCGGTTGATCAGCGTGTCCAGCATCTCGTCGATGGCGGTCAGGACGCGGGCTGCGCCCTCGTACGCGCGCTGGTAGGCGAGCATGTTCACGGTCTCCTCGTCGGTGTCGACGCTGGTCTGCGAGAGCTGCGCGGCCGCGGCGGTGGACCGCGCGGCCTCGGCGACCGTGGCGCGCGAGGAGGCGCTGGCGGACTTGACGCCGAGGTCGACCACGAAGGCGGACCACTGGGAGTCCGGGCTGCCGACCGCGTTCGCGAGGTTCGCCATGGTCGTGCCGACGCTGCCGTCGTACGCGCCCTTGCCCGCGGCGGCGACCGCGACGTCGGCGGGGTCGGTGATCGCGACCTCCAGGCCGAGCGCCGCGGGCTGGCCGGCGGTGAGGGAGAAGAAGGCGCCGCCGGTGGTGCCGGTGCCGTAGCCGTCGATGGTGTACGCGCTGGTGTGGATCGCGTTGACCTGCGTCGCGATGCTCGTCGCCAGCGTGTTGAGCGCGACGCCCGTGCCGGCCAGGATGCCGCCGCTCGCCGGCGGGGCGAGCGTGGTCAGCAGCCCGGCGACGCGGCCGCCCTCGAGCCCGGCCGGGTGGCCGCTGCGGGCCCACACGATCGAGACGGTGCCGCCGTCGACCGCGCCCTGGAACGACGCGGGGCTGCCGGGGGAGACGGCGAGCTCGTTGGCCTGCGACCCGGACACCAGCGCGTTGCCGGCGACCATGACGTCGAGCGTGCCGTCCTCGTTGGTGCGGGTGGACGCCCCGACCAGGCTGGACAGCTGCGTGACGAGGAGGTCCCGCTGGTCCATCAGCTCGTTGGCGGACCCGCCCGCGTTGGTGATCGACAGGATCCGGTTGTTCAGGTCGGCGACGTTCGCGGCGGTCGTGTTGACCTGCGTCACGAGCGACGTCGTGGTGGTGAGCGCCTGCGCCCACTGGGTGCCGGTGTCCTCGTACATCGTCGCGATGCGGTTGCCGACGGCCTTGGCGTTCTCGAGCAGGACGGAGCGGCTCGCCTCGGACTCCGGCTTCTTCGCGACGTCGGACCACGCGGTCCAGAACGCCGTCAGGTCCTTGGAGAACCCGGTCTTGGAGGGCTCGCCGATGGTGGCCTCGAGCGTCTTGTACTCGCCGGCGATCGCGGCGAGGCGCGAGGCGCCCGAGGTCTCGTTGCGGAGCCGGGCGTCCAGGAACACGTCGCCGAGCCGCTCGAAGCCGGTCACGGCGACGCCCTGGCCGACACCGTCGGTGCTGGAGAACATCGACGGGACGGTGGCGGCGGGCAGGGACGACATGGCGGCGCGCTGGCGGGTGTAGCCCACGGTGTTGGCGTTGGACACGTTCTGGCCCGACACCTCGAGCGCCTGGCGCTGGGCGATCAGGGAGCTGAGGGCGGTGCCCAGTCCGGAGAAGGTGCTCACAGGTTCTCTTCCTCGCGGTGGTCGGCCGTCAGAACGACCGGTCGAGCAGCTGTGCGCTGCGGTCGGCCTCGGTGGCGGTGTGACCCTGCGGGTCGTAGGTCTGCACGGACTGCTGCAGGGACATGAGGGTCTCCTGCGTGGCCCGGTGCGACATGGCGAGCAGCTCGCGGTTGCCGTCGGCGAGCTGCGCGATCTCGGTGGTGAGCTGCACGAAGGCGTCGCGGTGCGCGTGCAGCAGGTCGTCCCAGGGGGCCGGCGCGTGCTCGGCGAGGGTCCGCAGGCTCGCGCCCGGCTCCAGGTCCAGCTCGATCGCCAGGGCGTCGGCCTCGACGGACCGGCCGAGCTCGGCGTCCCGGATCTGGTCCAGCACGGTCTCGACCTCCCGCGTGGCGTGGGCGAGCCAGCGGGTGCGCCCGCTGGTGAGCACGAGCTGCTCCTCCTCCAGCTTGAACAGCAGCAGCTCGAGCAGGCGTCGCTCGGTCCACAGGACGTCGGACAGCTGGCTCAAGGCCATCGGGAAGCCCCCTTTGTCGTCGCTGGCGCGATGCAGTCACCCGGACCGGCTCCGGCAGGTCGCCGGGCGGGTTCGACCTCCCTATCGGGCACGCCGCCTCGATGCTGAGGCGAATCGGACAGGTCGCCCGTCCGAGCGCCGCGGCGGCCGCGCAGGAGGCTGACTGATACACACATCGGGCGATCTTCGTGTGACGTGCGTCACACCCGTCCGTGGCGGTCCGGAGCTATGGGGTCGCATGTCCGATTTGCCGGTCCGTAACGTCCGAAATGGCCGAGGAAGTCGCATAGATCGCTTCTCAGAAAAGATCGAACTGCGGGCTCAAGGCCCTTTGAGACCGGACCGAAAACCGGATCGTGAACAGCTCAGCCGCCACCCCCGTCACCGACGAGCTCGTCGTCGCGCACATGCCCCTCGTGGGCTACCACGTCAGCGAGGTCCTGTCCCGGGTCCCCGCCACGGTCGTCCGGGAGGACCTCGTGTCCGCCGGCCACCTCGCCCTCGTCCTCGCCTCCCGCTCGTACGACCCCGAGACCGGCGTCCCCTTCGCCCGCTACGCCGCGCTGCGCATCCGCGGCGCCCTGATCGACGAGCTCCGCTCGATGGACTGGGCCTCCCGCGGCGCCCGCCACCGCGCCCGCGAGATGTCGGCCGCGAGCGACCGCCTCACCGCCGCGCTCGGCCGCACCCCCTCGCGCGAGGAGCTCGCCAAGGAGCTCGGCACGGACGTCGCCGCCGTCGACCAGGCCCGCCAGGACGCCGAGCGCCGCGTGCTCTCGATGGACGCCACGGTGCACCCCGTCGCCGACCTGGTCCGCGACGAGGCCCCCGGCCCGGAGGAGAACGTCCTCATCGGCGAGCGCCTGCGCTACCTGCGCGCGGCCGTCGAGACCCTGCCCGACCGCCTGCGCTCCGTCATCGAGGGCCTGTTCCTCCAGGACCGGACCGTCGCCGAGCTCGCCGACGAGCTGGGCGTCACCCAGTCCCGCATCAGCCAGCTGCGCACCGAGGGCCTGGCCCTCATGCGCGACGGCCTGAACGCGAGCCTCGACCCGCAGATGGTGCCGGTCGCGGAGCGCCCCGACGGCGTGGCCGAGCGCCGCCGCCGCACGTACTTCGCCGCGGTCGCCTCGCGCGCCGCGATGTCGGCCGCCGGCCACCAGGTCGAGGCCGCGGGCGTCGTCCCGACCCCGTTCGAGGGCGGCACCACGGGCGCCCGCGCCCTGGCCGGCTGAGCCGCGGCCCGACCGCCTGCACGACCCGCACCACCCGTACGACCCAGGGCTGTTCACACCGCCTCAGGCGCCGGACCGCGACACCGCGGCCGGCGCCTGCGGCGTTCCTGCCCCGCGCAGCACCACCCCGGCACCGCCTAGGCACCGCGTCCGTGCAGGTCACGGGCCTGCCAGTCGCCCGGGTTGCCCCTATCGGGTGAACCGGCGCGAAATCCTCAGAGGCGCCGGCTGCCGGTCGAATCTCAAGGGTGAGCCCACGGATGGGCCACGAGTACCCCACTCAAGGAAGAAGAGAACCATGGCGCTCTCCGTCAACACGAACATCGCGGCACTCAACGCGTACCGCAACCTGTCCGCCACGCAGAACGACCTGGGCAAGTCGCTCGAGAAGCTGTCGAGCGGTCTGCGCATCAACCGTGCGGCGGACGACGCTGCCGGCCTGGCGATCTCCGAGGGCCTGCGCGCCCAGATCGGCGGCACCACCCAGGCCGTCCGCAACGCCCAGGACGGCATCTCGGTCGTGCAGACCGCTGAAGGCGCCCTGACCGAGACGCACTCGATCCTGCAGCGCATGCGTACGCTGTCGGTCCAGGCGTCCAACGAGGGTGGTCTGTCCGACACCGCGAAGTCCAACATCCAGGACGAGCTGGGCGAGCTCAAGACCGAGCTCACCCGCATCGCGGACACCACGCAGTTCAACGGCAAGAAGCTGCTGGACGGCCAGTACAACGGCTCGTTCCAGGTCGGCGCCAACACCTCGGCGCAGGACAAGATCGCGGTCAAGATCAGCACCGCCAACGGCCAGGGCCTCGGCTCGGTGGGCCTGGGCGTCGCGAACGTCGACGTCACGACCATCGCGACCAACGCCACGACCGTCGCCAACACCACGGCCGCGGCGTCCGGCACCGCCGGCGTCAAGACCCTCGGTGCGGCCGTGGACTTCACCGGTGACAACGTCGACGGGTTCAAGGACCTCAACGGCACCGTCACCATCGGCTCCAAGTCCCTCGACCTGAAGTCGGTCGACTACACCGGCATCACCACCACGGCCGGTGCCGTCACCGCGCTGAACAACGCGCTGACCGCCCAGTTCGGTGCGGGTGCCGCCACGGCCGCCGCCACGGCGACCGGCATCACCCTGACCGGTGCCGCCACCACGGGCACGGCCGCCGAGGTCGCCGCCACGGAGATCGGCTTCAAGCAGGCCTCCGGTGCGGACGAGGCCATCGACCTGATCGACGCCGCCATCACCTCGGTGTCGTCGGTCCGTTCCGGCCTCGGTGCGGTCCAGAACCGCTTCGACCACACCATCAACAACCTCAACGTCGCGGTGGAGAACCTGACCGCGTCCGAGAGCCGCATCCGCGACACCGACATGGCGTCCGAGATGGTCAGCTACACCCGCGCCTCGATCCTGTCGCAGGCCGGTACGGCGATGCTCGCCCAGGCCAAGAACCTGCCGCAGAGCGTTCTCCAGCTCCTCCAGTGAGCTGACGCCCCTCTCCGGTGACGGCGAGGGGCACCGCACGACCCTGACAGGCGGTGGGTGGACGACCGTCCACCCACCGCCTGTCGCGTGCCGGCACCGCCGCGCACGAGCACCGTTCCACCGGGGAGGACCGCACCAGCATGGCGAGCAGCATCGGGATCGACGGCCTGATCAGCGGCATGAAGACCTCGGAGATCATCGACCAGCTCCTGGCCGTCGAGGGCAACCAGCAGAAGCTGCTGGCGTCCAAGCGCACCGGCCTGCAGTCGATCGTCACCGCGCTGCAGTCGCTGAACACCAAGGTCGCCTCCCTCGGCACCGCCTCGACCGCGGCCCTCAAGGCCGAGTCCTGGCAGACCACCACCGCGACGGCGTCCTCGACCGCCGTCACCGCCGTGACGTCGAAGGACGCGACGCCGTCCTCCCTCACGCTGACCGTCGACAAGCTGGCCGCGTCCCAGTCGACGCTCTACACGCTCCCGACGTCGTACACGTCGGAGAAGCCCTCGTTCTCCCTGACCGTCGGCGGCGAGACGAAGACGATCGTCGCCACCAGCACGCACATCGGCGACGTCGTCGCCGCCTTCAACGCCGAGGGCACCGGCGTCTCCGCCTCGGCCGTCAACGTCGGCACCGCCGCCGAGCCGGTCTACCGGCTCCAGCTCACCGGCTCCGCCACGGGCGTCGACAACGGCTTCACCCTGACGGCGACCAACCCGAACGACGGCACCACGCTGACGGGGCAGCAGCTGCGCGCCGCCGCGGACGCGAAGGTCACGCTGTGGCCGGGCACGCCGGGCAAGACCGAGGTCACCTCGTCGAGCAACTCCTTCAAGGGCCTGCTCACGGGCGTCGACCTGACGGTCAGCAAGGAGGGCACCGAGGAGGTCACCGTGACGGTGGCCCGCAGCGCCGGCTCGATGAGCAAGCTCGCGTCGAACCTGGTGTCCAACCTGACCGCGGTGCTCGGCGACATCGCCGACCGCACGAAGTCCACCACCGGGACCGCGGCGGACGGCGGCTCGATCCTCAAGGCCGGCCTGCTGTCGGGCAACACGGCGATCCGCGTGCTCCAGCAGAACGTCCTGGCCGCCGGCTCGCTGGAGGTCGACGGCCGGTCGCCCGCCTCGGTCGGCATCGTCCTGGGCAAGGACGGCACCTTCACGTTCGACGAGGCCGCCTTCACCACCTCCTACAACGAGGACCCGGTCCGCACCCAGAAGATCGTGCAGGCGGTCGCGGGCGCGCTCGAGACCGCGGCCACGTCGGCGTCGGAGCCCACCAAGGGCACGCTGTCGACTCAGATCAAGTCCTACGAGGGCGAGGTCAGCGACCTCGCCGACCGGATCGCCGACTGGGACGACCGCCTCGCCACCCGGCGCGCGTCGCTGGTGCGCACCTACACGGCGATGGAGGTCTCGATGTCGCAGATGCAGTCGACCTCCAACTTCCTGTCCCAGCAGCTCGCCCAGCTCAACGCCAACGCGTCGAGCTGACCCACCGCCCGAACGGAAGGGAGGACCGTCGTGTACGACGTCCGTACCCGGTACCTCGCCGACGCGGTCGCCACCGCCGGCCCCGCGAAGCTCCTCACCATGCTGTACGACCGGCTGCTGCTCGACCTGGAGCGGGCCGAGGTCGCGCTGCGGGCGGGCTCGCGAGCCGAGGGCACCCAGCAGCTCGCGCACGCGCAGGAGATCGTGGCGGAGCTCATCGTCAACCTCGACGTCGACGAGTGGGACGGCGGCGACCGGCTGCTGTCGATCTACACCTACCTGCTGTCGGAGATGATCGGCGCCGGCCTGGCCGGGGACGCCGACCGCGCCGCCGCCTGCCGCGCGGTCGTCACGCCGCTCGCCGCGACGTGGCGGGAGGCCGCGACGGTCGTCGCCCAGGACGTCCCGACGCCGCGGGCCGCCCCCGCCTCCGAGGAGCTGGGTGCGGGAGCCGGGGTGCTCGGTGTCGGCTAGCGCGCCCGCGGTCGCCGCCGTCGCGACGACCGAGCGCGCCGCCCTCGACGCCGACGCCCACCCGGAGGCCGCCGCCCACCCCGAGCACGACGGCCCTCGCGAGCGGGACGCCCGCACCGCGCGCGAGGCCGCGTGGGTGCACGCGCTCGCCGAGATGGAGCGCGTCGCGGACCACGCCGAGGACCTGCTGCGCGTCGCGCGCTCCGCCGAGCCCGAGGTCGCCGTCGCCCTCACCGAGCCGTGGACCACCCCGCGCGGGCTCGGCCCCCTGCCCGTGACCCTCGCGCCGCGCGCCGCCGCGCTGGTCGAGCGCCAGCGCGACCTGGTCCGCCGCACCGCCGAGCAGCTGGGCGAGCACCGCCGCCGCCTGCGCACCTCCGACGGCCTGCGCACCCGCGCCGCCGCCGCCCCGGTCTACCTCGACGTCGAGGGCTGACCCACCCGCCCGCGCTGGGTGCTAGCACCCGACGGGCGCCGAGACATTCCTCGGCAAACTCGGACATTCCTCATCGAAACGCGTCCGCCACGCGGGTGACGGGAAAAGAAACCCCTCCCGGCGCCTCATCGAGCGGGGCTCGGCGCCGATGGGAGGTCTGAGCACGGATCGCTCGAGCAGCAGGCCATGGACGGGCCGACTCAGGACCAACCTCGGTGAGGGTGACCCTGCCATGGGCATGTTCGACTCCGTGAGCTATGTCGCGCTGAACAGCGCGCTCGACGGCCTGGCCCTGCGCCAGCGCGCGATCGCCGAGAACGTGGCGAACATCCAGACTCCCGGCTACCACGCCAAGAAGGTGGCCTTCGAGGACGCGCTCGCGCGTGCGGTCGACGGTGGCACCGGCGCCACCTCCGCCACCGTCGCGCGGTCCCTCGAACCCACCCGCCTCGACGGCAACAACGTCAACCTCGACGAGGAGACGCTGCTCAACGTCGACACCAACCTGCGCTACCAGCTCGCGACCCAGGCGGTCGACGGCACCTTCTCCAGCGTCCGTTCCGCGATGAGGACCAACTGATGACGACGTTCGGGGCGATCGGCATCGCCAGCACCGGCATGACCGTGTACCGCAAGTGGATCGACGCGGTCTCGGACAACCTCGCCAACCTCAACACCGTCCGCTCGACCGCCGAGGACGCCTACCAGGCGAAGTCGGTCATCGCGAGCGAGATCCCCTCCGAGAGCGGCGGCGGCGCCCAGGTGTCCGGCATCGCGCTGGGCTCCGCCGAGGGCCGCCTGGTGTACGAGCCCACCAACCCGCTGGCCGACGAGGACGGGTACGTCCGGTACCCCGACGTCGACATGGCCAGCCAGATGACCCAGCTGATCATGGCCCAGCGCGGCTACCAGGCGAACGCCGCGGTGGTCGACCGGGCGAAGTCGTCCTACGAGGCGGCCCTGCAGATCGGACGCAGCTCATGAGCATCCAGCCCGTCGGCGGCGTCTCCGGCGTCAGCCCCACCTCCTACCTGTCCGAGCTCGCGGAGCTGCAGGGCGTCTCCGGCGCCGGTGCCTCCGCGACGACCGGCGCCGGCGACGGCGGCTTCGCCGCGGCCCTCGGCGCGGTCGACCACGTGCAGCAGCTCCAGTCCACGAGCAACGCGCTCGCGGTCCAGGCCGTCACCGGCGACCTCGACGACGTGCACGACTACACGGTCGCGTCGTCCGAGGCGAAGCTCGCCCTCGAGCTCACCGCCGCCGTGCGCAACAAGGCCGTCGACGCGTTCACCGAGATCATGAGGATGCAGGCCTGATGCCCGCCCAGGTGAAGTCCCTGTTCGGCCGCATGAGCGGCGCGGTCAAGCAGTTCTCGCTGCCGCAGAAGACCTTCGCGCTCATCGCCGTCGCCGCGATCGCCCTCGGTGCGTTCGCCGTGTACTCGTGGGCCAGCAAGCCCACGCTCAGCCCGCTGTTCTCCGGCCTGTCCGCGACCGACGCGTCCGCCGTGGTCGACCAGCTCTCCGCGGAGGGCGTCGCCTACGAGATCGCCGACGGCGGCAGCACGGTCCTCGTCCCGCAGGACCAGCTCTACGCGATGCGCCTCAAGCTCGCCGCGGCGGGCCTGCCGGCCAACGCCGAGGGCGACGGCTACTCGCTGCTCGACGGCATGTCGATGACGTCCAGCGAGTTCCAGCAGCAGACGACCTACCAGCGTGCGCTGGAGGGCGAGCTCGCCAAGACCATCGGCGCGATGGAGGGTGTGGAGGCCGCGACGGTCAAGCTCGCCCTGCCGGAGGAGACGGTGTTCGTCTCGGAGCAGCAGGACCCGACCGCGTCGGTGTTCATCCGCACCCGCACCGGCACGGAGCTCACGACCGACCAGGTCGAGGCGGTCGTGCACCTCGTGTCCGCGGGCATCGAGGGCATGAAGGCCACCGACGTCGCGGTCGTCGACTCCACCGGCAAGGTGCTGTCCGAGGTCGGGACCGGCCTCACCGGCGGCACCGGCGACGAGGCGACGTCCGCCTACGAGCAGCGCGTCACCGGCGCGGTGCAGGCCCTGCTGGACCAGGTCGTCGGCCCGGGCAACTCCGCCGTCACCGTGACCGCGGCCCTCAACCAGGACCAGACGCAGCGCACCTCCGAGGAGTTCACCGCCGCGGAGGGCGTGCCGCCGCTCGCCTCGTCCACCACCACGGAGGACTACACCGGCGCGGGCTCCGGCACCGCCACCGGCGTGCTCGGCCCGGACAACATCGCGGTCCCCACCGGGGAGGGCGACGGCACCGGGACGTACTCGAAGGCCACGGAGGACGTGAACAACGCGGTCAACAAGGTCACCGAGGTCACCACGGTCGCCCCGGGCACGGTGCAGAAGCAGTCGCTGGCCGTCCTGGTGGACACCACCGCGGCCGCCGGCGTCGACCTGACCCAGCTCAGCGCGACCCTGACCGCCGCCGCGGGCATCGACGCGGCCCGCGGCGACACCATCGCGGTGCAGGCCATGCCGTTCGACACCACCGGTGCGGACGCCGCCGCGGAGGCGCTCGCCGCCGCCGACGCCCAGGCTGCCGCCGCCGAGCGCGCGTCCCTGCTCCGGCAGGCCGTGATCGCCGGGGCGCTGCTCCTGATCGCGATCGTCGTCGGCATCGTGCTGGCCCGCCGCTCGCGACGCAGCAAGCGCGAGGCGCTCGACATCGGCGAGCTGCCGCTCATGGACGGCCCCGACGAGGCCCCCGAGCTCGAGGACCTGCCGGAGATCCCGCCGGCGCTGCCCGGCCCGGCCGAGATCGACCCCGTGCAGGAGTCGCTCGCCGTCAAGCGCGCCGAGATCGCCGCGCTGGCCGACGAGCAGCCCGAAGAGGTCGCGGACCTCCTGCGCGGCTGGCTGACCCCCGCCGGACGGCGCTGATGGCCACCGCGATGCTGACCGGGACCCAGAAGGCCGCCATGCTGCTGCTGCAGCTCGGCCGGGAGCGGGCCGCGAAGGTCATGTCCCAGCTCGAGGTCGCCGAGATCGAGGAGCTGACCGCCGAGATCATGCGCCTCGAGCGCGTCGACCAGACGGTCGCGGACGAGGTCGTCGAGGAGTTCTACGCCGCGTCGGCGATCGGCCCGGGCGTGGGCGGCGGGCTCGGCTACGCCACCCAGCTGCTCGAGGGCGCGCTGGGCCGCGACGAGGCCGCGGGCATGATCGAGCGCCTGCAGACCTCGATGGCCGGCCAGCCGTTCGAGTTCCTGCAGCACGCCGACGCCCGCCAGGTGCTGTCGCTGCTGAACGGCGAGCACCCGCAGGCCGTGGCCCTGGTGCTCGCGCACCTGCGGCCCGAGCACGCCTCCGCGATCCTGGCGGGCCTGCCGCCGGACCAGCAGTCGGAGGTCGCGCACCGGATCGCGCTCATGGAGCGCGCCTCGCCGGACGTCGTCGCGGTCATCGCCGAGTCGATGCAGCGCAAGGCCTCCACGGTGCTGACCCCGAACGAGCTGTCCGCCGTCGGTGGCGTCGACCCCCTGGTCGAGATCATCAACCGCGCCGACCCGACCACCGAGAAGCTCATCCTCGAGGGCCTGCAGGCCCGGGACGAGGCGCTGGCCGACGAGGTCCGCAGCCGCATGTTCGTGTTCGGCGACATCGTCCTGCTCGAGGACCGCGCGATGCAGCTGGTGCTGCGGGCCGTGGAGACCAACGAGCTGTCGGTCGCGCTCAAGGGCGTCGCGCCGGAGGTGCGGGACAAGATCCTGCGCAACCTCTCCGAGCGTGCCCGCGAGAACCTGGAGGAGGAGATCGAGCTGCTCGGCCCGGTCCGCCTCTCGCAGGTGGAGGAGTCGCGCGCCGGCATCGTCCAGGCGATCCGCCGCCTGGAGGAGTCCGGTCAGATCGTGATCCGGCGCGAGGGCGAGGACGAGTATGTCTCCTGACACCCGCTCCTTCACCCAGGCGTACGCGAGCACCCGCGGGACCGCCGAGACGTCGGTCCGCGCGGAGGGCTACGCCGCCGGGTACGCGGCCGGCTACGCCGCGGGTGCCCGCGAGGCGGCCCGCGCCGCCGAGGCCGAGGCCGTCCGCGTCCAGCGCGAGCGCGCCGAGGCGGACGCCCGCCGCGCCGCCGAGCACGCCGACGCCCTCGCGGTGCTGGCGGCCGCCGCCCGCGCCGCCGCCGACCGCAGCGCCCCGGTGCTCGCGGCGGCGGAGGCGACCCTGCACGCCGCGGCGCTCGAGCTGGCCGCGGCCGTGCTCGGCACCGAGCTGTCCGACGCGCCGACCGCCGCCCGGGCCGCCCTGCGCCGCCTGCGCGAGCAGGACCCGGCCCGCGAGGTGCACACCGTGCGCCTGCACCCCCGCGACCTCGCGGCCGTCCGGACGGCACTGGCCGCGCCCGGGGCCGGCGCGGGCGACCCGCTCGGCGGGCTGCCCGACCTCACCGGCGTCGACCTGGTGGCCGACCCGGCCCTGACCCCCGGCGACGCCGTGGGCGAGTTCCCCGAGGGCTACCTGGACGCGCGGATCGGCGGGGCGCTCGACCGCGCCCGCGCCGCGCTCGCCGTGCCGGCTGTGCCGGCTGTGCCCGCATCGGCGGACGTGATCGCGTGACCGCCACCACGGGCACCGTGCTGCCCACCCCGCGCGGCGGGGCCGTCGAGCCCTCCGGTCGCACCGCGACGACGGCGCCCGCGCCCGCGCTCGGCACCCCGGCCTGGGGCGCCGCCCTGACCGCCGCGCGCCCCGAGCGCGTCGGCACCGTGCGCGGCGTGGTCGGCCTGACGGTCGAGGTCGCCGGCACCGGCGCGGCCGTCGGCGAGCTCGTGACCATCGAGACCGACGCCGACGAGGTCCCCGCGGAGGTCGTGGCGACCGGCCGCGGCACCGCCCAGGCCATGCCGCTCGGCCCCACCCACGGCCTGCGCGCCGGCATGCGGGTCCGCCCGCGCGGCACCGCGCTCACCGCCCCCGTCGGACCGGGCCTGCTCGGCCGGGTGCTCGACGGCCTCGGCCGGCCCATCGACGGCCGCGGCCCCCTGGTCGGGGTCCGCAGCGCGGAGGTCACCGGCCACGCGCCGCACCCGCTGGCCCGCGCCCGCGTCGCCCAGCCCCTCGACCTCGGCGTGCGCGTGCTCGACACCCTCGTCACCGCCGGCCGCGGCCAGCGCCTCGGCCTGTTCGCCGGCTCCGGCGTCGGCAAGTCCAGCCTGCTGTCGATGATCGCCCGTGGCACGGACGCCCAGGTGTCCGTCATCGCCCTGGTCGGCGAGCGCGGCCGCGAGGTCCGGGAGTTCCTGGAGGACGACCTGGGCCCCGAGGGCCTGGCCCGCAGCGTGGTCGTCGTGGCCACGTCCGACGAGCCCCCGCTGGTCCGGCTGCGCTCCGCGTTCGTCGCCACCCGGATCGCCGAGTCGTTCCGCGACCAGGGCGACGACGTCGTGCTGATGATGGACTCCCTGACCCGCGTCGCCATGGCGCAGCGCGAGATCGGCCTGTCCGTCGGCGAACCGCCCGCCACCCGCGGGTACCCGCCGAGCACCTTCGCCCTGCTCGCGCAGCTCCTGGAGCGCGCCGGCACCGCGGCCACCGGGTCCGTCACCGGCCTGTACACGGTGCTGGTGGACGGCGACGACCACAACGAGCCGATCGCCGACGCCGCCCGGTCCATCCTCGACGGCCACGTCGTGCTGGAGCGGTCCCTCGCGGTCGCCGGGCACTTCCCGTCCGTCGACGCCCTCGCGTCCATCTCCCGCGTCGCGTCGCGGGTCATCGGCCCCGAGCAGAAGCAGCTCGCCACCCGGCTGCGCCGCGTCATGGCGGCCCGCCGGCAGGCGCAGGACCTGCTCGACGTCGGCGCGTACGTCGCCGGCTCGAACCCGCTGGTCGACGCCGCCGTCACGCACGGCGCGGCGATCGACGCGTTCCTGCGCCAGGGCATGGACGAGCGCGCGCCCTCGAACGAGTCCTGGGGGCGGCTCGCCGCCCTCGTCGCCGCGATGGGAGACCTGCCGTGAGCCGCGCCTTCCGCCTCGCGGGGCTGCTCCGCCTGCGCTCGCTCGCCGAGGAGCAGGCCGCCGCCCGCCTCGCCGGTGCCAGCAGCGTCCGGGACGCCGCCGTCGCCCGCCGCCGCGCCACCGAGTCGATGCTCGGGGACGCCGAGTTCCCCGTCGACATGGACGTGCTCGGCATGCGCGCCGTCGTCGCCAGCCGCATGGCGCTGTCCGCGCTGCTGGTCGACCAGCGCGCCCGCGTCAGCGTCACCCAGGACGCCGTCGACGCCGCGAACGCCGAGTGGTCGGCCGCCCGCACCAGGACCCGGACCCTCGAGACGCTCGAGGAGAAGCACGAGGCCGTCGTCCGCGTGGAGGAGCAGCGCGCCGAGCAGATCGTGCTCGACGAGGTCGCCGGCCGCCGCGCCGCCGTCCGCACGCCGGGGGAGGGGGACCGGTGAGCAACCCGATCACCGCCGTGCAGGCGCGCATCTCCGAGATCCGGCAGATCGTCACCCCGGTGACCGTCACCGCGTCGACCGCGACCGCCGCGTCGGGCAGGCCGGCCTCGGCAGTGCCCGCCACGCCCACCACGCCCGCCACGGACGCCACCTTCGCCGCCGCGCTCGCCCAGGCCTCCGGCGCGGGCACCGCCCTCGACGAGTCGTGCTCCATCGCCCCCGGCTCGGGCGTCACCGGCCAGGACCTGGTCGCGTCCGCGAAGAAGTACCTGGGCACCCCGTACGTGTGGGGCGGCGAGTCGCTCGCCGAGGGCGGCCTCGACTGCTCCGGCCTCGTGCAGCGCGCGCTCGCCGACCTGGGCGTCACCGGCGTGCCGCGCGTGGCCCGCGACCAGGCGACGATCGGCACCGAGGTGCCGTCGCTCGACCAGGCCCTCCCGGGCGACCTCGTGGTCCTCGGCGGCGGCAAGCACATCGGCATCTACGTCGGTGGCGGCCAGATGATCGACGCCCCGAAGCCCGGCAAGGCCGTGACGATCCGCGACGTGTACGCGGAGCCCACGACCATCCGGCGGATCCTCCCGCAGGCCGGCGCCACCGCCGCGGCCACCACCGTCTCCGCGACCACCGGGCTGTCCGGTGCGCTCGCCTCCACGGCCGCCGGGCAGAACGCCCTCGCGCTGCTCACCGGGTCCGCCTCCGGCGGGTCCGCCCTGTCCTCGCTGTCCACCTCGTCCCTCTGGGGAGCCGCCTCGTGACCACCACCACGCTGTCCGCCGTGCCGGCCCGCCCGAGCACGAGCGCGTCCGGCACCGGCGGCCCCGCCCGCTCCGGCGCGAGCGGCTTCGACGCCGTCCTGCAGGGCGCGCTGGCCGCTGCCCCGCAGCAGCCCGAGCGGGCGCCGCAGCGCCCCGCCGACCGGCCCGTCGCCGACCGGGGCGCCGTCGAGCGCCACCGGACGGACCGGGCCGACCGCGCCGACCGACCGGGCACGGACCGCACCCACGGCTCCGACCGGACGCACGGCACGGACCGGGCGCACGGCACCGACCGGGCCCACGGCACCGACCGCGCCGACCACGCCGCCGACCGCCCCGCCGACGCCACGGGCACCCCCGAGGGCGCCGCGGACGCGACGGCCGCGCAGGCCGACGCCGCCGCGACCGACCCGGCCGCCGGTGCCGCGGCTCCGGTCGTCGCCCCGACCGCTCCGGTCGCGGTGCCGGTCCCCGCCCCGGCGGCCGACGCAGCCCCCGCGACCGACGTCGCCCCGGCAGCCGACGCCTCGGCCCAGGTCGCGGCGACCCAGGCGGCCTCGGCCACGGCCGCCGCGACGCTGGCCGCCGCCGCGCTCGCCGCCCAGACCGCACAGGCCGCCACGGCCGCCCCGACCGCCACGGACGCCTCGTCCCAGGTGGCGACCGGGGGTGTCGCCCCGGCCGGTGCCGCGACCGGGACGCCGGCCACGGCCGCCTCGACCGCCACCTCCCCGGGCCTCGCGACGACGACGCCGGCGGCTCCCGTTGCCCCGGCGCAGCCCGCCGCGGCCGACGGCGCGGCCACGCCGGCAGCCGCCACCGGGCCCACCGCCCCGGCCGCCGCGACCGCTCCGGTCGCGGCGACGCCCGCCGTGCCGTCCGCCGCGTCCTCGGCCGAGCAGGGCACGGCGTCCCCCGACGCCGCCGCCCCGGCGGCGACCACGGACGCCGCCCCCGCGCCGGCTCCCACGCCGACGGCCCCGGCCGGCGCGCTGCAGGTCGGCACGGTCCAGCACCGCGTGGCCGCGGCCGCGCAGGCGGGCACGCCGGCGCTGTCGGACCAGCTCGCGACCAAGCTGGGGGAGCAGCTGCCGGCCCTGCGCGCCGCGGGCAACGGCCAGCACGTGCTGACGCTGCACGTGGACCCGGAGCACTTCGGCCCGGTCCGCGTCGTCGCGCACATCTCGGCGGACGCCGTGCGGGTCGAGCTGGTCGGTGCCACCGACGCGGCCCGCGACGCGCTGCGGCAGTCGCTGCCCGACCTGCGCCGGGACCTCGCCGCGACCGGCCTGTCGTCCGACGTCAGCCTCGGTGCGGACGGCGCGGACGGCTCCGGCACCCCCGGCGGCAGCGCCGACCGCCGCGGCCTCGCCGGGGCCGCACGCCCCGCGGCCCCGCAACCGGGCGGCACCGGCCTCGCCGGCACCGCCGGCCCCCACGACTCCCACGCCACCCGCTCGCCGGCCACCGCCGGCGGCCTCGACCTGCTCGTCTGACCGGAGGAGAGACCCCGTGTCCCTGGAAGTCCCCGTGTCCTACATCGGTTCGCAGACCGGTGCGGCCGCCCCCACGAACACCCCCAGCAAGGAGCTCGACAAGGACACGTTCCTGCAGCTCCTCGTCGCGCAGCTGTCCAACCAGGACCCCAGCAGCCCGATGGACACCAGCCAGATGATGGCGCAGACCACGCAGCTGTCGATGATGGAGTCCCTCTCGGAGATCCAGACGTCCTCCCGCGAGCAGTTCGCGCTGCAGATGCGCATGGCGTCCGCGGACCTCGTCGGCAAGCAGGTCACCTGGACCGACGCCGACGGCAAGGCCCAGACCGGTGTCGTCGGATCCGTCGACTACTCCGGCTCCGTGCCGATCCTGAAGGTCGGGACCACCGACCTCCCGCTCGACTCCGTCTCCGGCGTCAGCCCCGTCACCCCCGACGCGCCGGCCGCCGGCGCCCCCACCACCACCGCCTGACCGCGGTCCTGCACCAGAACCCCCGAAGGGATCCACCATGCTCCGCTCTCTCTTCTCCGGCATCAGCGGTCTGCGCAGCCACCAGACGATGCTCGACGTGACCGGCAACAACATCGCCAACGTGAACACCACGGGCTTCAAGGCGTCCCAGATCCAGTTCCAGGACACCCTGAGCCAGATGCTGAACGCGGCGTCGGGCGCCCAGGACGGCGTCGGCGGTCAGAACCCGGCGCAGGTCGGCCTCGGTGTGCAGGTCGCCGGCATCACGACGAACTTCACACAGGGCGCCGCGCAGCTCACGGGCCGCAGCACCGACATGATGATCTCGGGCGACGGCTTCTTCGTCGTCCGCCAGGGCACGCAGCAGTTCTACACGCGCGCCGGCTCGTTCGACTTCGACTCGACCGGCCAGATGGTCCTGCCGGGCGACGGCGCGATCGTGCAGGGCTGGGCGGCGGAGAACGGCGCCATCGACACGAGCCGTCCCGTCGGCGACATCCGCGTGGGCGTCGGCACGGTCATGCCGGCCAAGGCCACCGTGAACGCGCCGTTCGCCGGCAACCTGCAGGCGGACGCGAAGGACGGCACGGTCAAGACCGTGACGGTCAAGGCGTTCGACGCGATCGGCACGGCGCGGGAGATCGCGCTGACCCTGACCAAGGGCGCCACGGGCTGGACGATGTCCGCCACGGACGGCACCTCGACGTACGCGGCCACCCCGCTGACGTTCGACGCCACGGGCGCGCTCACCTGGACCGACGGGACCACCGGCGACGCGTCGTTCATGCTCGGCGGCGTCTCGGTCGACCTGTCCGGCGTCACCGGCATGGCGGGCGTCGACACGGTCGCGGCGGGCAAGCAGGACGGCTACGCCTCCGGCATCCTCGAGTCCTTCGCGCTCGGCTCCGACGGCACGATCACCGGCTCGTTCAGCAACGGCCTGAAGCAGACGCTCGGCCGCATCGCCATGGCGTCCTTCACCAACCCGTCGGGCCTGGCCAAGGCCGGCGGCTCGCTGTTCACCACCTCGGTGAACTCCGGCGACCCGCAGGTCGGCGCCGCCGGCACCGGCGGCCGCGGCACGCTGTCCGCCGGTTCCCTGGAGATGAGCAACGTGGACCTGTCCACGGAGTTCACGCAGCTGATCATCGCCCAGCGCGGTTTCCAGGCGAACTCCCGCGTCATCACCACCTCCGACGAGGTGCTGCAGGAGCTCGTGAACCTGAAGCGCTGATCACCCGCGCCGCAGCCCCGAGAGCCGCCGGGAACCCTCAGCCGAGGGTCCCGGCGGCCGATGGGAAAGGGTGAGCGGCCCACGGAAGGGCCGCCGCGGCGGACACCGCCGCACATGTACGACCAGGGACGGGACAACGCTCGTGATCATCGTGACGCGCCTCAACGGGGCCCAGTTCGGGGTGAACCCCGACCTGCTCCAGCGCGTCGACAGCGCGCCCGACACCATCCTGACCCTCATCGACGGGACGAAGTACATCGTCCGCGAGTCGATGGCCGAGGTCATCGCGCGGGTGAACGAGCACCGCGCCCACCTCCTGGCCCGAGCCCAGGAGATCCAGGCCACGCCGGTCCCCACCGTCGAGCTCGTCCGTGACGCCGCACCGGCGTCCGACGGCTCCGGCGAGGACGACCGCGACGAGCCGCTCGCCGACCCTGTTCCCCTGCGACCGAGGAGCCGCTGATGGATCCCGCCGGCTTCATCGGGCTGGTCGTCGCCTTCGGCGCGATCTTCGGGGCCCTCCTCATGGAGGGCGCCGACCCGATGTCCATCTTCCTGCCCGCACCGCTGCTGCTGGTGTGGGTCGGCACGATCGGCGTCGGCATCGCCGGCCACACGGTCAAGGACGTGATGCAGTCCTTCAAGGCCGTGCCGCGCGCGCTGATGAGCAAGGTCCCGGACCCCACCACCACGGTGGACACCCTGGTCGACCTGGCCGACCGCGCCCGCCGCGAGGGCCTGCTGGCCCTCGAGGACGCCGCCCGCGACATCGACGACCCGTTCCTGCGCGGGGGTCTGCAGGCCGCGATCGACGGCACGGACCCCGACGACCTCCGGATGATCCTGGAGGACAAGATCGCGACCAAGCGCAGCCGCGAGAAGGTCTGGTCCAAGTACTTCGCCGACATGGGCGGCTACGCGCCGACCATCGGCATCATCGGCACGGTCATCTCGCTGGTGCACGTGCTCGAGAACCTGTCCGACCCGGCGTCGCTGGGCCACTCCATCGCCGCCGCGTTCGTCGCGACGCTGTGGGGCATCCTGTCCGCGAACGTGGTGTGGCTGCCGCTGGGCGCCCGCATCAAGCGGTTCTCCGACCTGGAGTGCGCGCAGATGGAGGTCACCCTCGAGGGCCTCCTGGCCGTGCAGGCCGGCGCCAACCCGCGCCTGGTCGGCGAGCGCCTGCGCAGCCTGCTGCCGGAGACCCCCGCCGACAAGGAAGCGGCCGCGTGAGCACCGGCGGCCACGGGCGCGGCCGCCGGGGCGGGGCGCACGAGGAGGAGCACGTCAACCACGAGCGGTGGCTGGTGTCCTACTCCGACATGATCACGGTCCTCATGGCGCTGTTCATCGTGCTCTTCGCGATCAGCCAGGTGGACCAGGAGAAGTACGTCGCGCTGCGGGCCTCCCTGGCCGCGGGGTTCGGCGACGGGGCGATCAACAGCTCGGTGCTGGACGGGACGGACGGCACGCTGGACGGCACGAGCGCCGCCGCGGACGCCCCCGACACCGGCACCGCCGGCATGGTGGACGCCGACCAGGGCCTCGGGCTGCAGGCGTCGAACCCGTCGCCGACCGTGGAGGAGAACCCCTCGGCGGTCGACGCGGCGACGCTGGCGGCCGCGCAGGCGGAGGCCGCGCACCTGGAGCAGGTGAAGCAGGCGGTGCTGTCCGCGCTGACCAGCCAGGGGCTGCAGGACCAGGTGCGGTTCCGCATCGACGAGCGCGGCCTCGTGCTGGGGCTGGTCGCCGACGACGTGTTCTTCTCGCAGGGGTCGGCGCAGCTGACCCCGACCGCGATGCAGGTCCTGGACCTGGCGGCGCCCACGCTCGTGGGCCTCCAGGAGCAGATCTCCGTCGAGGGGCACGCGAACACGATCCCGATCTCCGGGCGGTACGCGACCAACTGGGAGCTGTCGTCCGACCGGGCCACCCAGGTGCTGCGGCACATGGTGGAGTTCGACGGCATGCCGGGCACCCGCATCCAGGCGGTGGGCTACGGCGACACCCGCCCCCTCGTGCAGGGGACGGGCGAGGACGCGATGACCGCCAACCGGCGGGTCGACATGGTGATTCTGAGCGCGGCACCCGAAGCGGTGCGCGCCCTGCTGCCCGCGGTCGCGGGCGGGAGCTGAGAGGACGGGAGGTAGGGGACATGCCCATCGAGCAGCGGGTGATCGGCGGCCAGAGCCAGAAGATCGGCGGCGGAGCCAAGATCGGCGGCGCCAAGGAGGCCCCGGCGCCCGAGCCGGAGCCGGCCCCGACCAAGGGCAAGAAGAAGAAGCTGTTCCTCGTCATCGGCGCCGTGGTGCTGGTGCTGGGCGGAGCGGCGGCGTACTTCCTCCTGGGGAAGTCCGGGGGCGAGGCCGAGGCGGTCGAGCCCGAGCCGGTGCCCGGCGAGGTCCTGGCGGTCGAGCCCATCAGCATGAACCTGGCGCAGGGCCACTACCTGCGCCTGGGCTTCGAGCTGCAGCTGACCACCGACGTCGGCGAGCACGCCCCCGAGCCGGGCAAGGCCGTCGACGCCGCGATCACGCTGTTCTCCGGCCGGACGATGGCCGAGGTGAGCGACCCCGCGACGCGGGAGACGCTCAAGGCGGAGTTCCTGCACACGCTCGAGGAGCTGTACCACGGGGCGGTGATGGACGTCTACTTCACGAACTACGTCACCCAGTGAGGGCTCGCGCGGCGACGCGCGACCCCTCCCACCGCCCCTGACCAGGCACGTCACCGTGCGGGTCGGGGGCAGGTGAACCAGGGCGCCACGGAGGGCGCCACATCGCTCCGCAGCACGCCGGCCCACGACGGGCCGAGGGCGGAGAAGTCGCCGGCAGAGTGACGGCGCAGACCCCTCACATCACCCGTTCGCGCGCCGATGTGGGTGGGCGTGACGGTCCACACCACGGGTCAGGCCCCTGCGCGCTCCCGCCGGCGCACGCACGTGCCGGAGCCCTACGACTTCCGACGCCCCATGACGATGGCGCGTGAGCACGCCCGCGTCCTCGAGATGGCGTTCGAGACCTTCTCGCGCCAGTGGGGCAACCAGCTCACCGCGCGGCTCCGTGCGATGGCGCAGGTCACCCTCGACGGGCTGACGCTGACGTCGTACGACGAGTACGTGCGCAGCCTGCCGGGCACCACCGCGATGATGCTCTGCACGATCGAGCAGACCCGGCAGACCGCCGTGGTGCAGGTCCCGGTCAGCACCACCATGGTGTGGATCGACTACCTGCTCGGCGGCCCCGGCACCGGCGACGCCCGCGAGGACCGTGAGCTCACCGAGATCGAGATCACCCTGCTGCGAGGCGTGATGCAGGCCGCGCTCGGCGACCTGGGCTACGCGTTCTCCGCGCTGACCCCGCTCGACGTGACGCTGCGCGCCGTCCAGTACAACCCGCAGTTCGTGCAGGCGGTCCCTGCCTCCGACTCGGTGCTGGTCGCGACCTTCGTGATGCGGGTCGGCGAGCGCGAGGACCTCGCGACCGTCATGTTCCCCGCGGAGCTCCTGCTGTCCGCCGTCCGCCAGGCCGACGGCGCGAGCGGCCGGTCCGGCGAGGACCAGCGGGCCCACGAGCTCGCCGTCCTCGACCTGGAGGCCGCCGTCGAGGAGGTCCCCGTCGAGGTCGCCGTCCGGTTCGCGCCGGTGGTCGTCCGCCCCCGTGACGTCGTCGGCCTCGCCGTCGGCGACGTCGTCCCCCTGTCCCACCCGTCGTCCCAGCCGCTCGACGTGGTGGTGGACGGCGTCGTGCTCGCGCGAGCCGCTGCGGGGAACAACGGTTCCCGCCTCGCCTGCATGGTCGTCACCGTCGAGGAGAAGCACTGATGAACGCCACCACCGCCACCACGGACGCCGCCGTCGCCCTGGCCGCGGCCACCGCCGCCGCCCGCCTGCTGCCGGCCGTCGCCCCCCTGGTCCCCGCCCGGCCCCGGCCGGCCAGCGCCCGGACGCCGACGCGCTCGCCGTCGTCGCCTCGTTCGTCGGCCCGAACAGCGCCGACGTGGTCCTGGTCGCCGACGTCGCCGTGCGCGAGGCCCTCGCCGCCGGCGCGCCCGACGGCATCCCGCTGGACCTGGCCGCGGCGCTGCGCCCCGCGCTGGAGGCCGCGGTCGCCGAGCTCGGCGCGGGCGTCCTCGAGGCCGCCCGCACCGAGCCGGTCGCCACCGCGCTGCCGGACGACGCCCAGCTGGTCGCGCTGGCCACCGACGAGGGCGTCCAGGCCTGGTTCGGCCTGCGCCTGCGCAGCGAGCCGACCCCGAAGGCCGCGGGCGTCCCGACGCAGCGCGCCAGCCTGAACGTGCTCTACGACGTGGAGATGACGCTGACCGCCGAGCTCGGCCGCACCAAGCTGCCGGTCCGCCAGGTCCTCGAGCTGACCCCGGGCGCCGTGCTGGAGCTCGACCGCGCCGCGGGCAGCCCCGCCGACGTCATGGTCAACGGCCGCCTCATCGCCCGCGGCGAGGTCGTCGTCATCGACGAGGAGTTCGGCATCCGCATCACGGAGATCGCGCGCGGCGAGGACGGCGCCCTCTGATGGACTCCCTCGTCCTGGGCCTGCGCGTCCTCCTGGCGCTGGCGTGCGTGATCGGCCTGATCTGGGTCCTCGCACGCCGCGCCGGGTGGGGCAAGGGGCGCCGTCGTCCCGCCGGCCCGGCCGTCGAGGTCGTCGGGCGCCAGGCGCTCGGCCGCCACGCCGGTGTCGCCGTGGTCGCGGTCGGCAACCGCCGCCTGCTGCTCGGCTACGGCGAGCAGAACGTCACCATGCTGACCGAGCTGGCGCCCGCGCCGGCCGAGGTCGCACCCCTCACCGCCCACGACGCGGGGACCGCCGGCACGCCGACGACCCTCGGCGCGCTCGCGGCGGCCGTCCTGCCGACCCCGCGCGGGCCGCGGACCCCGAAGACCGTCCGCGCCGAGGCGACCCCGGCCGCCGCCGCGACCCCGTCGTTCGAGGCCGTGCTCGCGTCGGCCCAGGACGACGTGGACGACGCGGGCCTCGCGGGCCTGGCGGTCGCCGAGGTCGACGACGCCCGCATCGAGACCCTCGAGCGCACCGCCGCCGAGCCGGCCGCGGCCGACGCCCGCGGCGCCCTGCACGGCTCCGTGCTCGCGCCGTCCACCTGGAAGCAGGCCGTCGCGGCGCTGCGCGAGCGGACGGTGCGCCGGTGACCGCCGACGCCCGCGCCGCCGCGCGCCCCTCGGCCGCCGCCGCGCCGCGCCGCACGTGGCCGCTCGTCCTGCTCGCCGTGCTGGCCCTCGCCGTCGCCCTCGTGGTGCTCGGGTCGGGCGCCGCGCACGCCGCGCCGGTCCCGCCGACCGACCCCGTCGCGCCCGTCGCCCCCGTGGAGCCCGGCACCGGCGAGGTCTCGGTCTCGATCAACGGCGTGAACGGCACGCCCAGCAGCTCGATCGTCGTGCTGATCGGCATCACGCTGCTGTCGGTCGCCCCGTCGCTGCTGCTGATGATGACCGGCTTCACCAAGATCTTCGTGGTGCTGTCCCTCACCCGGAACGCGCTCGGCCTCACGACCGTGCCGCCCAACCAGGTGATCGCCGGCCTCGCGCTGTTCCTCAGCCTGTTCGTCATGGCGCCGGTGCTGTCCGACGTCAACACCCAGGCCGTGCAGCCCTACCTCGACGGCTCGATGGACTTCCAGACGGCCCTCGACGCCGGCTCCGCCCCGATGCGCGAGTACATGCTCGGCCACACCCGCGAGCAGGACCTCGCTCTCGTGACCCGGGCGGCCGACCAGCCGAACCCGCAGGACGCCGCGTCCGTCCCGATGCTCACGCTGATCCCCGCGTTCATGCTCTCCGAGCTGCGGTCGGCGTTCATCATCGGGTTCGTCATCTTCATCCCGTTCCTCGTCATCGACCTGGTCGTGTCCTCGGTCCTGATGAGCATGGGCATGATGATGCTGCCGCCCGTCATGGTGTCGCTGCCGTTCAAGCTGCTGCTGTTCGTGCTGGTCGACGGGTGGGGCCTCATCGTCACCGCCCTCATCGGCGCCGCGTCGGCGGGGGGTGGCTGATGGACACCGCTGCCGTCCTCGACATCGGGCTCGACGCCATGATCGTCGCCGCGAAGCTCTCCGCCCCGGTGCTCATCACCGCGCTGGTCGTCGGGTTCGCCGTCTCCCTGGTGCAGTCGGTCACGCAGATCCAGGAGGTGACGCTGTCCTTCGTGCCGAAGGCCATCGCCACCGCCGTGGCCCTGCTGGTCTGCGGGCACTGGATGATCGCCGAGCTCGTGTCCTTCACGCAGGCCCTGTTCGACCGCATCCCCGCCCTCCTGGGGGGCTGACGCGCGATGGACGTGACCCTGCCCCTGGCCGACGTGCAGACCGCGATGCTCGCGGGCGTGCGGTTCGCGGCGTTCTTCATGATCGCCCCGCCGTTCGCGCACCGCGGCATCCCCGGCGCCGTCAAGGCGATGCTCTCCGTCGGGCTGGCCCTGGCCGTCCTGCCGCGGCTCGACGCCGCGGTCACGGAGTCCACCGGCGCGTTCGTCGGCGCCCTGGTGCTCGAGGCGGTCGTGGGCGCGGCGCTCGGGTTCCTGGTGTCGCTGGTGTTCTCGGCGGTCCAGGCGGCAGGCAACCTCATCGACCTGTTCGGCGGCTTCCAGCTGGCGCAGGCGTTCGACCCGCAGAACATGACCGCGGGCGCGCAGTTCTCGAAGCTCTACAACATGACCTGCCTGGTGCTGCTGTTCGTCTCCGGCGCCTACCAGGTGCTGATCGGCGGCCTCGCGCGGTCCTTCGACGCCGTGCCCGTGGGCGCGGGGCTCGACCTGGCGAAGATGGCCTCCGCGGCGACGACCGGCCTCACGGACATGTTCGTCGCCGCGCTGCAGATCGGCGGCCCGCTGCTGGTCGTGCTGTTCCTCACCGACGTGGGCCTCGGCCTGCTGACCCGGGTGTCGCCCGCGCTGAACGCGTTCGCGATGGGCTTCCCGCTGAAGATCTTGATGACCCTGACGTTCGCCGGCTTCGCGTTCCTCGCCCTGCCCGGCGTCGTGGACGACCTCGCCGAGCGCGCGGTCGACGCCGTCCTCGGGGTCGCGTCGTGAGCGGCGGCGGGGACGGCGGCGAGAAGTCCGAGAAGGCCACATCCCAGCGGATGAAGGAGGTCCACCGGGACGGGAAGCTCTCCCGCTCCCAGGACCTGTCCGCGTGGGTCGGCCTGGCCGCCGCGGCCGTGATGGTGCCGGGCACCCTGAGCCGCGGCTCGGACGCCGCGCACCAGCAGATCGCCGCCGTGCGGCAGGCGATCGCCGCGCCGGACGCCGGCACCGTGACCGAGCTGCTCGGCGACGGGCTCTGGTCCGTGGTCGGCACGCTCGGCCCGATGATGGCCGTCGTCGCGTTCGTGATCATCGCGGTGGCCGTGGCCCAGGGCGGCGTGCACGTGAAGAAGCTCAAGCCGCAGACGCAGCAGTTCAACCCGGTCTCCGGGCTGAAGCGGATGTTCGGCGCGCACGCCTGGTGGGAGGCCGCCAAGACGCTGCTCAAGACCGCCGTGGTCGGCGCCGTGCTCTACGTCGCCGTCCAGGCCCTCGTCCCGCAGCTCATGGGCACGGGGCGGGTGCCGCTCGCGCACATGCTCGGCGTCGCGGGCTCCGGCGTGCAGCAGCTGCTGGTCTGGGGCATCGCGGCGGGCATCCTGCTCGCGGCGATCGACGTCATGGTCGTGATGAAGCGGAACCGCAAGCAGACCCGCATGTCGCGCCAGGAGATCAAGGAGGAGCACAAGCGCTCCGAGGGCGACCCGCAGGTCAAGGGCCAGATCCGCTCCCGCCAGATGGCGATGAGCCGGAACCGGATGATGGCCGCGGTCGCCGACGCCGACGTGGTGGTCGTCAACCCGACCCACGTCGCCGTCGCCATCCGCTACGTGCCCGGCACCGGCGCACCCCGCCTGGTCGCCAAGGGCGCCGGCGCGGTCGCCGCGAAGATCCGCGAGCAGGCGGTGGCGAAGCGGGTCCCGATGGTCGAGGACATCCCGCTGGCCCGCGCCCTGCACGCCGCCTGCGCGATCGACCAGGAGATCCCCGCCTACCTGTTCACCGCCGTCGCCCGGGTGCTGGCCTTCGTCATGCAGCTCAAGCGCCGCGGTGCGGCCCTGGGCAAGCACTCCATGCCGGGCGGCTCCGTCGCCCCCGACGACGTCCCGACCACCGTGGCCGCCGCCAGGCGCCGGGCGCGCGAGGACAGGGCCGCATGAGGCCCGCCCCCGCAGCGCCCGCCCGCGCGCACCACGCCCCCCCGACCTGCACCACCCGAGAGGACCTCCGATGAAGAACCGGAACATCTCCCAGTTCGCCGTCCCGGTCGGCGTCGTGGGCATCGTGCTCCTGCTGGTCGTGCCGCTGCCCGCGGCGCTCCTGGACATCCTGATCGCCGTCAACATCACGGCGTCCCTGGTCATCCTGCTCACCAGCATGTACGTGAAGCGGCCGCTGGACTTCAGCGTCTTCCCGTCGCTGATCCTGGTGTTCACGCTGTTCCGGCTCGGCCTGAACGTGGCCTCGACCCGCCTGGTGCTGCGGGACGGCTACGCCGGTGCGGTCATCGACGCGTTCGGGCACTTCGTGGTCGGCGGCTCGCTGGTCATCGGCCTGGTGATCTTCCTGATCCTGGTCGTCATCCAGTTCGTGGTCATCACCAACGGTGCGGGGCGCGTGGCCGAGGTCGGCGCCCGGTTCACCCTCGACGCGATGCCCGGCAAGCAGATGGCGATCGACGCCGACCTGAACTCGGGGCTCATCGACGAGGACACCGCCCGGCAGCGCCGCGCGGACGTCGCCGCGGAGGCCGACTTCTACGGTGCGATGGACGGTGGCTCGAAGTTCGTCAAGGGCGACGCCATCGCGGGCATCATCATCACGCTGATCAACCTGATCGGTGGCTTCGTCATCGGCATGATGCAGATGGGGCTGTCGGTCGGCGAGTCGCTCGAGCGGTTCAGCCTCCTGACCATCGGCGACGGCCTCGTCACGCAGATCCCGGCCCTGCTGCTCTCGGTGTCCACCGGCATCGTCGTGACCCGCGCCAGCGCCTCGGGCGACATGGGCTCGGTCGCGTCCAAGCAGCTCATGCAGTCCCGCACCGCGCTGCTGATCGCCGGCTGCGGCGCCCTCGCGCTCGCGCTGCTGCCCGGGATGCCGAAGCTGCCGTTCGTGCTCGTCGGCGCGGCCCTGATCATCGCCGCCCAGCGCATCAAGGCCACGGAGGCCAAGGCCGCCGCCGACGCGCAGGCCTCCGCCGCGTCGACCGCCACGACCGCGCCCACCTCCAACGACACCCCCGAGGCCCTCATCGAGCAGATGCGGGTGCACACCCTGGAGATCCTGCTCGCCCCCGACCTGGTCGACATGGTCGGCAACGGCCCCGAGCAGGACCTGCTGCACCGCGTCCGCGGCCTGCGCCGCAAGATCGCCATGGAGCTCGGCATCGTCGTGCCGCCCGTGCGCACCCGCGACTCCGTCGACCTGCCCCGGTCCACCTACGTGGTGCGGATCGCGGGCGTCGAGGTCGGCCGCGGCGAGGTGCCGTCCGGGCGCGTGCTCGCGCTGGGCGAGGACCTGGGCGCGCTGCCCGGGCAGTCCGTGGTGGAGCCGGTGTTCGGCCTGCCGGGCAAGTGGGTCGCCGCCGAGCTCCGGCACGCCGCGGAGATGGCCGGCGCGACCGTCGTCGACCGGGTGTCGGTGCTCATCACGCACCTCGGCTCGATCATCACCAGGAACGCGCCGCGCCTGCTCGGCCGCGAGGACGTCCGGGTGCTCACCGAGGGCGTCAAGCAGGTCAACCCGTCCGTGGTCGAGGAGCTCGTGCCCGGGCTGCTGTCGCTCGGCGAGGTGCAGCGCGTCCTGCAGGGCCTGCTCGCGGAGGAGGTCCCGATCCGCGACCTCGGCCGCATCTACGAGGCGCTCACCCTGCGGGCGAAGGTCGCCACGGACCCCGAGGGCCTGGTCGAGGCCGCCCGTGGCGCGCTCGGGCCGGCGCTGTCCGCCCAGTACGTGCAGGACGGCGTGCTCCGGGTGCTCACGCTGGACCCGGTGTTCGAGCAGCAGCTGGTCGAGGCCCTGCGCCCGTCGGACTCCGGCACGCAGATCGTCACCGACCCCACCCGGCTCGAGGCCATGCTGGAGCGGCTGCGCGTCGCGGTGGCCGACGCCGAGGCGACCGGCCGGTCCGTCGTGCTGGTCTGCGCCCCGGCGCTGCGTCCCGCGCTGCGCAAGGTCGTCATCCTGGCGCTCGAGCGCCTGCCCGTCCTGTCCTACGCCGAGGTCACCGGCGGCGGCGTCCGCATCGAGACCGTCGGGGTGGTGAGCGGTGCCCACGCGATTGCTGCTTGAGGGCGCGGACCTCGCCGAGCTCATGGTGCACGTCCGCGCCGAGTTCGGGCCCACCGCGCGGATCGTGCGCGCCGAGCGGGTCCGCACCGGCGGGCTCGCCGGGTTCTTCGCCCGCGAGCGCTACGAGCTGACCATCGACGTGCCCGACACGCCCGCCGCCCCCGCCCAGTCGCTGCTGCGCCGCCGCGGGATCGGCGTCGTGCCGGTCGGCGGGGGCGCCGGGGGTGCCGGGGTCGCCGGGGGGATCGACGCGCTGCTCGCCGCCGCCGACGCCCAGGACGCCGCGCCCGACGGGTCGCTGCCCGGGTTCGACGTGCTCGCGCCGTCGGGTTCCGCCGCGGGGCTCCCGGACGCGCCGCCGCGCGTGTCGACGGGGGAGGAGTCCTTCGCGTCCGTGCTCGAGCAGATGCGCGCGATGACGGGCACCGTCGCGCCGGACCACCAGATCGAGGTCCCGCCGCCCGCACCGGCGGCGACCCGCCCCGTCGTCACCACGGAGCGGACGTTCGAGCCGATCGTGCCTCCCGTCGTCCCGGCGCCCGCGCCGGCCCCCGCCGCCGAGCGGTTCGCGCCGGCGTGCCCCGTGCGGCGCTCGCGGACCTGGGCGTCCCGGACGCGCTGCTCGCCGCGTGCGGCGACGGCCCGGTGGAGCTGTCCCGGCTGCTGGCCGCCGTGCCGGCCGCCCCGCCGCTGCCGCGCGACCCCGGGACCGTGCTCGTCGTCGCCGGCCCGCCGGAGGACGCTGCCCGGGTCGCGGACCTGCTGGCGCTGCGTGCCGGCACCGGCGCGCTCGTGCACGCCGGCGACGCGGAGGCGGGCGCGGCCCCCGGTCACCGGCTGACCAGCCCCGTGGCCGCGGAGCGGTGGCGGGCGAACCTGGCCGGCGGGGACGGCGTGACCGTCGTCGCGCTCGGCGTCCGGCCGGGGCGGGCCCGCGAGGAGGCCGCCGCGGAGCTGCTGGCCGCGCTGACCCCCGACCAGGCGTGGGGCGTCGTCGACGCGCGCAGCAAGTCCCGCGACTGCACCCGGTGGATCGCCACCGTCGGCGCGCGCCGCCCGCTGGACGCCCTGGCGGTCGGCGGCCTGTTCGAGACCAGCGAGCCCGGCACGGTCCTCGGCCTCGGGGTCCCGGTCGCGTGGATCGACGGCGTGCCCGCGTCCCGCGTGGCCTGGGCCGCGGCCCTGGGCGAGCACCTCCCCGAGGGCACCGTCTGGGGCTGACCCCGGTCCCGCGGCGGGGTTCCGGCGCGTCACCGGGGGAGTGCGGGCGCGGCGCGCGGAGGTGTCGGATCCCGTCCTCCCGGCCGCGGAAGGTAGGGTCGGCGCCATGCTGGTGCTGAGCAGGCGGGTCGGGGAGCGCCTCGTGATCGGGGACGACATCGTCGTGACCGTGATCGAGGTGCGCAGCGACGGCGTCCGCCTCGGCATCGACGCCCCGCGGTCCGTCTCCGTGCACCGCGCGGAGGTCCTGGAGGCCGTGACCGCGGCCAACGTCGCCGCCACCGACGCGGGCGACGACGCGGTCGAGTCCCTGCGCGGGCTGCTGGCTCCCGCGGCCGACGACGACGCGCCGCCCGCGACCCCCGGCGAGCCCGGACCGCCGGCACCCCCGACGCGCGGCTGAGGCGCCCGCCGGCCGCCCCGCACGTCCTCCGCTCGACGCCCGCTCGTCCTCCACGCCCCACCCGGCCGGGTGGGGCGTGCGTCGTTCACCCGCTCCGCCGCCGCGGGGCCGGGCGAAAGTCCTCACGCAGGGGCGGATCCCGCCGATCCTCACCTCAGACGGGGCCTACGTAGGAGGCAGCAGTGGAGGACATGGACGAGATCGTCCGCGAGTTCCTGGTCGAGAGCCATGAGAACCTCGACCAGCTCGACCAGGACCTGGTGGCCCTGGAGAGCGAACCAGGATCGCGCTCGCTGATCGCGAGCGTGTTCCGGACGATCCACACGATCAAGGGGACCAGCGGGTTCCTCGCGTTCGGCCGCCTGGAGCGGGTCGCGCACGCGGGTGAGAACCTGCTGGTCGAGCTGCGGGACGGGCGCAGGTCCATGGACCACGCGACCACCGACGTGCTGCTCCGGCTGGTCGACACGGTGCGCGACATCCTGCGGGCCATCGAGGCCGACGGCAGCGAGGGCGGTGTGGAGATCGACGCGGTGATCGCCGCGATCGAGGCGATCCAGGCGGTCGACCCCTCGGCGACCCCGGCGCAGGAGCCGGCGGCCCAGGCCCCCGCACCCGCCGAGGCCCCCGCGCCCGCCGAGGTGCCCGCGCCGGCCGAGGCCGTCGCACCGGTCGCGGAGGCCGCCCCCGTGGCGGACGTCCCGACGCCCCGCGCCCCGGAGCCGGCCGCGCCCGTGCGTGCCATCGGCGAGCCGGCACCCGCCGCACCCGCCGCAGCCGCCGCCACGCCGGCACCCGCGGCCGCGCCCGCCGCCGCGCCCGCCGCCGCCCCGTCGCCCGACGAGATCGGCTCCCTGCGGACCGCCGCCGACGCGTCGATCCGCGTGGACGTGGAGCTGCTCGACGCGCTCATGCGCCAGGTCGGCGAGCTCGTGCTGGCCCGCAACCAGATCAGCCGGCTCGCCGGCGGCACCGAGGACGTCGACCTCGCCCGCTCCGCGCAGCGCCTGAACCTCATCGCCGGTGAGCTGCAGGAGGGGGTCATGAAGACCCGCATGCAGCCCATCGAGCACCTGTGGTCCAAGATGCCGCGCATGGTGCGCGACGTCGCGGCCGCGTGCCACCGCGAGGTGACGCTGGAGCTCTCCGGTGGTGACACCGAGCTCGACCGCAGCCTGCTCGAGGCCGTGAAGGACCCGCTGACGCACCTGGTGCGCAACGCGGTCGACCACGGCATCGAGTCGGCCGAGGACCGCGTCGCCACGGGCAAGTCCCCGAAGGGCGTCCTGGCGCTGCGGGCGTACCACGCCAGCGGCCAGGTCGTGGTCGAGGTCGCCGACGACGGCCGGGGCATCGACCCGGAGAAGATCGGCGCGAAGGCGGTCCAGAAGGGCCTGCGCACGGTCGACCAGGTCGCGTCGATGGGCCAGGCGGACCTGCTGCAGCTGCTGTTCCTGCCGGGGTTCTCCACCGCGGAGGCCGTGACGAACGTGTCCGGCCGCGGCGTCGGGATGGACGTCGTGCGCACCAAGATCGAGTCGATCGGCGGCGCCGTCGAGGTCGACTCGGTCGTCGGCCGCGGGACCACGTGGCGCCTGCGGATCCCGCTGACGCTGGCCATCATGCCCGCGCTCACGGTGGAGTCCGCGGGCGACCTGTACGCCATCCCGCAGGTGAACCTGCTGGAGCTGGTCGCGCTCGACTCGCAGCGCTCGGAGTCCGGCATCGAGCACATCCACGAGGCCCCGGTGTACCGCCTGCGCGGCGAGCTGCTGCCGCTGGTGTCGCTGTCCTCGGTGCTCGAGGTGCCGGCGGAGCGCCCGGTCAACGCGGTGATCGCGGTCGTGCAGTCCGACCAGCAGCGCTTCGGCCTGCTGGTGGACCGCGTCCTGAACACCGAGGAGATCGTGGTCAAGCCGCTGTCCGCCCGCCTCAAGGCGATCGGCGCGTACGCCGGTGCCACGGTGCTGGGCGACGGTCACGTCGCGCTGATCCTGGACGTGCAGGCGATCGCCCGCCGCGCCCTGGCCGGCGAGCTCGACGTCGCCGCCCGGAACGCCCACGCGAACGCCGGGTCGGGGGAGACGCACGAGGTCCAGCAGGTGCTGGTCGTCGGGATCGGCGGCGGCCGTCAGGTCGCCATGCCGCTCGCGTCGGTCGCCCGCCTGGAGCACGTGCAGGCCGAGCAGGTCGAGTACGTGGGTGGCCGCGAGGTCGTCCAGTACCGCGGGACGATCCTCCCGCTGGCCCGGCTCGACCGGATCCTCGGCGCCTACGGGTCCGAGGACGCCTCCGAGCTGCTGCTCGTGGTCTACAGCCGCGCCGGCCGCAGCGTCGGCCTGGTGGTCCGGGAGATCGTCGACATCGTCGACGACGACTCGGCCCGGCACTCCGACATCGAGGACGCCGGCCTGGTCGGCTCCACGGTGCTGGGGGAGAAGGTCACCGAGCTGCTGGACGTGCGCCGCGCGATCCTCGCCGCCGACGCGGCGTTCTACGACGAGCGGCCCGAGCACCGCTCCACGTACGACGACCTCCCGACGCAGGTCGGCGGGTCCGAGCTGGTGGGAGCCACGCGATGAGCCAGTACGTCACGTTCAACCTCGCGGGCAGCCTGTACGGGGTCGACGTCACCCGGGTGCAGGAGGCGCTGCGCTCGCACGTCCGCACCCGCGTGCCGCTCGCGCCGCCCGGGGTCGCCGGCCTGGTGAACCTCCGCGGCCAGGTCGTCCTCACGGTCGACCTGCGCCCGCGCCTGGGGCTCGCGCCGCTGGGCGAGGACGCCGAGCCGATGATGGTCGTCGTGCAGGTGGCGGGCGAGCCCGTCAGCCTGCTCGTCGACGAGATCGGCGACGTCATGGAGGTCGGCCCGGAGACGTTCGAGGCGCCGCCGGAGACGCTGGACGCCGCGCTGCGCCCGCTGATCCTCGGGGCGCACAAGCTCGACGGCCGGCTGCTGCTGGTCCTGGACGTGGACCAGGCCACCGCCGCCTGACCCGCCCCGCCCCGGGGGGCTCCAGGCGGGGGGCGCCTCCCGGGGGCGCGGGGGGCCCCCCCCGGGGCCGCGCCCGCCGGGGGGCGCGGCCC
>NZ_CABEGA010000028.1 GCF_901521055.1 Cellulomonas hominis
CCCCCCCCCCCCCCCCCCCCCCCCCCCCCCCCGGGGGGGGGCCGGCCCGCCCCCCCCCCCCCCGCCCGTGCCGGCCCCCCGCCCCCCCCCCCCCCCCCCGAGGTCCCGATGACGCACCCCCGCACGCCGGCCGCCCTCCGCAGCCTCCTCGTCCTGCTGGCCGCCGTGGCCGCGCTCGTCGGCACCGGCACCGCCGCGACGGCCGCCGGCGACCCCGCCGCCGACCCCGCCGCCGGGGCCGGGGCCGATGACGTCACGTGGACCGTGCGCACCGCGTCCAACGACTTCGGCTCCGACCGCACCGGCTTCACGTACAGCGTCGAGCCGGGCTCCTCCGTCGACGACGCCCTGGTGGTCGCCAACCACGGGGACGAGCCGCTGGACCTCGCCGTCTACGCCGCCGACGGGTACACCACCGAGAGCGGCCAGCTCGACCTTCTCACCCCCGACCTGGAGTCGACGGGCGTCGGCGCCTGGCTGACCACCGGGACCGGCAGCGTCACCGTGGAGCCCGGCGCGACGGTCGAGCTGCCGTTCACCGTCGCGGTCCCGGACGACGCGACGCCGGGCGACTACGCCGGCGGGGTGCTGACCTCGCTCGTCCAGGCCGACGCGGCGGAGGGCATCACCGTCGACCGCCGGCTCGGCATCCGCGTCGACCTGCGCGTGGGCGGCGAGCTCGCACCGGCGCTCGCCGTCGAGGACGTGCGCGTCGGGTACAGCGGCACCCCGAACCCGGCCGCGGGCGGCGACGCGACGGTCACCTACACGCTGCACAACACCGGCAACACCGCCCTGTCCGCCCACCAGGACGTCGCGGTCTCCGGCCCGTTCGGGCTGCTGCGGGTCGACGCCGGCGACGTCGGGGCGCCGCCGCAGCTGCTGCCGGGGGAGGAGTGGACCGTGTCCGTGCCGGTCCCGGGCGCATGGCCCACCCTGCGGCTCGGTGCCGAGGTCACGGTCACGCCCACGCTCACCGACGCGGCGGGGTCGACGTCGTCGCTGACGCCGGTGACGGGCACCGCGCACACCTGGGCGGTGCCGTGGACGCTGCTCGTGGTCCTGCTGCTCGTCGCGGCCGCGGCCGTGCTGCTGCCGCGGCTCGCGCGGCGCCGCCGGCGGGACCGGGACGCGGCCGAGGAGCGCCGGGTCCAGGAGCGCGTCGACGCGGAGCTCCGGGCGCGGGCGGCCGGGGAGGCGGTGCCGACGCCGCGCGTGCGCTGAGCGCGCTGCGACGGCACGGGCACGGTGACGCGCGTCTCGCCGGTCACGGGTCAGACCGCGCCGTCGGCGGCCGATCGGGAGGGCACCCGAGGCGCGCCCTCCCAGCGCCTCACGTGCTCGAAGCGAGGCCCCTCCATGCGTGGTTGGCGTGACCAGTCCATCGGCCGCCGGATGTCCGCGGTGTTCGGCTCCCTGATCGCGGTGCTCGTGCTGGCCATCGCGGTGGGCATCGTGACCGCGCAGACGCAGCGCTCGTACGCCGACCAGGTCGCGGCCGCCGACCGCGTGCTGCGCCTGGCCGACGACGCCCGGTTCCAGATCGCCGACGCGACCGGGTGGCAGGGCCTGGTCCTGGCCGACGTCACGGCGTTCGGCCCGGAGGCGGCGCTCGCGGACGACTCCCAGAACCGTGCGGGCGTGCTGCAGGCGCAGCAGGACGTGCAGGCCTGGTTCGCGGACCTGGACCTGACCGGCGCGACCCCCGAGGAGCAGCAGGCGTTCGCGGCGCTGGAGCCCGCGTGGGACTCGTTCTTCGCCGGTGACGCCGAGGTGGTGGCGCTGCTCGCCACCGGCGACCCGGACGACTACCGCGCGGCGCTGACCAGCATCAACGAGGGCAGCGCGGGGGAGTCGTACGCCCAGGTGCTCGGGCTCGCGGAGCAGGTCCAGGCGTCCGCCGGCGCCCGGGTCACGGCGCTGCAGGAGGCCCAGAGCGCGGCGCAGGAGCGCGGCCGGCTCGTGCTGGTCCTGGTCGGGGCCGCGGCCGCCGCGTTCGCGGTGTTCGCCGCGCGCAAGGTCACCCGGGACATCGCCGGGCCCGCGGGCCGCATCCGGGACGTCGCGGCCGCGATGGCCGACGGCGACCTGACCCGGCGCACCGGCCTGACGGGCGGCGGGGAGATCACCCGCGCGGGCGCGGCGCTCGACGCGGCGATCGAGTCCATGTCGGCCGTCGTCGGGCAGGTGGCGAGCACGGCGGACCGGACCAGCGGGACCGCGGCCGCGCTGCGGGACGCGTCGCGCGACGGCGCGCGGGCGGCCGGGGAGACGTCGGCCCAGGCCGGCGCGGTCGCCGCGGCGGCCGAGCAGGTGTCGCGGACGGTGCAGACCGTCGCCGCGGGGACCGAGCAGATGGGGGCCAGCATCCGCGAGATCGCGCAGAACTCCGCGCAGGCCGCCCGCGTCGCCGGCGAGGCCACGGCCGTCGCCGAGGCGACCAACGAGCAGGTGGCGCGCCTGGGGGCGTCGAGCCAGGAGATCGGCAACGTCGTCAAGGTCATCACGTCCATCGCGGAGCAGACGAACCTGCTGGCGCTGAACGCGACGATCGAGGCCGCGCGCGCCGGTGAGGCCGGCAAGGGCTTCGCGGTCGTGGCCGGCGAGGTCAAGGAGCTCGCGCAGGAGACCGCCAAGGCCACGGAGGACATCGCCCGCCGGGTCGACGCGATCCAGGCCGACACGTCCGGCGCCGTGGTCGCGATCGGCGAGATCGCGGAGATCATCGCCCGCATCAACGACTACCAGCTGACGATCGCCTCGGCCGTCGAGCAGCAGACCGCCACCACCAACGAGATGTCCCGCGGCGTGGCCGAGGCGGCGCAGGGCGCGGCCGACATCGCGCAGAACGTCACGGCCGTCGCCGCCAGCGCCGGGACGAGCGCGCAGGCGCTCACCCAGGTGGACGGCAGCATGGACGGCGTCGTGGCGCTGTCGCACGAGATGGCGGGCAAGATCGCGGCGTTCCGCGTCTGACGTGCGGGCCGACGCCCGGCCGCGCCGCCCCGAGGTCGTCATCTGCGCACGAGGTCGTCCCGCACACCTGACGACCTCGTGCCGGACTGACGACCTCGGCGCGCAGCCTGGCGCCGGCCGGCCGCGGGTCAGCCGCCGAGCTGCGAGCCCACCGCCCCCGCGCCGCCCGCCTTCGCCGCGTTCACCGCGCCGTAGGTGAGCAGCGGGGCGAGCGGGGAGCCCCGCAGGTCGCCGCCCGCCTCGAGGTGCTCCGCCTGCGCGCGCAGCGCACGGGCCACCGCGGGCGCGCCACCGGCGCGGTGCCGCTCGAGGGTGTCGGCGAGGGAGCGCAGCAGCTCGGGGGGCAGCGACGCCTCGACGTAGTCCGTGAGCGACAGCACCGAGACGAACAGCCGCCGGCGGGATCCCTGCGGACGGGCGCCCAGCAGCAGCCCGCCGGCACCGTTCGGCACCAGGGCGACGCTCGTGGTCGGGCCGAGGGGGACGCGCCGGCGGAACCGGCCCAGGCGCAGCACGACGAGCGCGCCGCCCGCCGGCTCGAGCCAGGTCGAGCGCCACAGCAGCCCGGCCGTGAGCAGCGCGAGCACGGGGACCGTCACGAGCACCGCCGGCCGGTTCTCCGGCTGCGTGACGGCGATGACCGCCATGACCACCAGGACCGCCACCGCCGTGGCGACCAGCCAGCGCCGGCCCGAGCGCGACGTCGGGACGGGCAGCCGCACGGCGTCGGGCGCGCTCACCGGCCGGCCCCGCCCGCGGGGACGGCCGCTGCGACGGCGACGGCGGCGAGGTCCCGCACGTGCGCCTCCAGGTCCTCGCGGCTGACGGGCGCCGCCGTGACCGGCCCGTGGTCGCCCTCCCGCGCGGACAGCAGCCACGCGCCGCCGGGGCCGGTGAACAGGCCGCTGAGCGGCGGCTGCCGGTCGTCGACCGTCCGGACCACCACGTCCGCGCGCAGCAGCGCCGACCCGAGCCGCTCGGTGATCTCCAGCGGGGGCTCGGAGGGGTCGGGCAGGTCGATCGCGGGCCCGGACCCGTCGGACGTCCCCGGGTGCACGGCGGCGTCGAGCAGCAGGTCGCCGAGCGTCTCGGCCCGCGCGAGCGCGAACCGGTGCAGGCCGTCCCCGCTCACCTGCTCGACCAGCACGACGTCCCGCACCACGTGGGCGTACCAGAAGTCCTGCCCGACCACCGTGGTCCGCGCGACGCACACCACCGCGGGCGCGCCCCGGCGCAGCGCCACGAGCGACAGCACGTCCTCGCGGACCTGCAGCTCGACGGTCGGCTCGCCGACGGCCGCGGCCAGCGCCTCCGCGGTCGGGGGGTCGACGATGCCGCGGGCCAGCAGCCCGCGGTAGGCGGTGCGCAGCGCGAGGGCGCGGTCCGCGTCGGGCAGCGTCGCGAGGTGCGGCTGCACGACCAGGCTCTCGGGGCCGTGCAGCACCGCGAGCTCCTCGTCCGTGAGCACCTCGACGGGCACGGCGGCGGCCTCCGTGGCCGGGGTCCCGGCGCTCACAGCAGCCCGAACGAGACGACGTCGAGGGCGCCCTTGCCGAAGTCCGAGACGGCGTCCTTGGCCTTGTCGACCTGCTCGCCGGCCCAGTCGGCGGCGTCGGACACCGCGTCGGTGGTCGCGTTCCACGCCCCCACGGCGGCGTCCTTGACGTGACCCGCCGCGGAGCCGAGGAAGTCCCCGATGGCCTCGCGGTTGTCCCACACGAGGTTCCCGACGCTCCACGCGCCGTAGGCCAGGACCGCGCCGCCCGCGACCGCGAGGCCGACAGGCCCGAGCGCCACGACGCCCGCGCCCGCCGCGAGCAGAGCGCCCGCGCCGACCGCGCCGCCGAGGCCGAAGGCGCGCGTCGCCCACCCGCGGGCGCCGTCGTAGCCGCCGCCGGTGACGGTGTCGACCACCCCGGTGACGACGGTCAGCGGCAGGAACGCCTTGCCGAGGAGGCCGGCGGCCCGCGAGCCGATGATCTTGCCGAGGAACCCGCCCCCGGGCTTGCCGTTCTTGAACGTGTCGAGCGCGGCGTCCGCCTTGGCGAAGTTGTCGAGCATCGCCTGGTAGTGCGTGATCGGCGCGCCCGAGGCCTTGAGGAACTGCAGGTACGCCGTCGACTTGGTCGCCGACTTCACGACGCCCTGGATCACCTGCGCGAGCGCCACCCCACCGGCACCGACCCCGCCGAGGGCCGCGATGACGTCGCCGCTCTCGAACGCGCGCTGCAGGTAGGCGTCGACCGCGGAGGCCAGCGTCTGCGGGACCTCGACCGCCGAGAGCCGGTCCGCCACCTGCTGGTCCGTGGTCGCGACCGCCGTCAGGGCCGACCCGATCGCCTCCGCGTGCTGCTCGGCCTCGTCGTTGAGCGCGCGCTGGTCGGCGTCGCGCCGGGCCGCCGCGCCGTCGGGGTCGCCCGCGGCCGTCATCACCGGCGGCAGCGTCGGGGCGGTGACCCGCCCGTCGTCGTCGACCCGGAACCCGGCGGCGACCGCGGCGTCGACCGTCGACAGCACCGCCGAGCGCGCACGGCCCAGGTCGGTGGCACCCGCGGCGAGCGCGGACCGGGCCGACTCGAGCGCGTCCGCCAGCTCGAACCCCGTGGTCGCCTCGCGCGCCATCCGCTCCGAGGCGGCGCGCGCGGCGTCGCCGTCCCACACGTCGGTCAGCCGCGTGATCGCGGACCGCGCCGCCTCGACCTGCGACTCGACCGTCTGCTGCGCGGTCGCGACACCGGTCGCGGCCTCGGCGAGCGCCTCGGGCCGCCACCCGCGCACGACCGCCAGCGTCAGCGCCGCCATCACTGCACCGCCATCGCGCCGAAGCGGCTCTGCACGGAGCTCTCCGCGCCGCGGTACCCCGCCGCGGACCCCGACGCGCTGGCCGACATCCCGCGGACGTTCTCGCCGAGCACCTGCACCGCCGCGGCGACCCGGGTCGACACCCACACCGCCGCCCCGGCCGTCGCGGAGCCCGGCAGCGCGCCGTCGATGCCCGCGAAGGGGCCGGCGACGTCCACCTCCTGCAGCGCCGCGGCCGCGGCCTCGAGATCCGTCGCCGCGGTGTCCAGCGCCGCGATCGAGACGTCCACGCTCATGCTCGCCCGTTCCTCCGTGCGCTCGTCGTACCGATGTCGATCAGCCCTCGATCAGCCCAGCCCGGCCCAGCGGATCAGCCCAGCGCGCTGATCGCGCCGCCCCCGCCGAGCCCCACCAGCCGGGCCAGCGGCGACGACGTCACCGCACCGCCCCGCTCCAGGTGCGCGGCGTGCGCGCGCAGGTCGGCCACCACGCGGGCGCCGTTGCCGACGCCGCGGGACTCCAGCGCGTCGGCCAGCGCCCGTGCCGCGTCGGCGGGCTGCGCGGCCTCCCGGCCGGAGCGCATGTCCAGCAGCGGGACGCTCGCACGACGCCAGCCGGCCGCGCGCTCCACCGTCAGCTGCACCTGCGAGCGACCGGCCGTCACGACCGCGTACGCGCGCCGGTCCAGCGCCACCGGCCGGACGCGGAACGACCGCCGCTCGGGGGACAGGACGCCGGCCGCCCGGTCGAGCGTGGCGTGCACCGCCCCGCGGCCCGACGGGTCGAGCTCCCGCAGCAGCACGACGTCGGCCGCACGGCCCCCCGCGGTTCCCGTTCCCGTCACGTCGGCGTCCCTCCTGTTCGCGGCGTCGGCTGCGCCGGGAGCCACGCTACACAGCGAGCCACGCCGGAGGGCGGCCGGGGACGACGAAGGCCCGGACCCCCGTGACGGGAACCCGGGCCTCGATGGTGCCCTCGATAGGATTCGAACCTACGACCTTCTGCTCCGGAGGCAGACGCTCTATCCACTGAGCTACGAGGGCGCTGGACCTGCATCGGACCTGCATCGCACCGAGTCGTACCGACCGGCGCGATGCATGAGACTACCAGCCCTTCAGTCCTCCCCGAGCAGCCCCGACAGGTACGAGCTCGCCTCGTCCACGGCACGGGCGTCGTCACCGGCGGCGATGGCCTCGACCAGCGCGTCGTGGTTGTCGCCGTCCTGCAGGATCTGCGCGAAGTTGAACCGGATGTTGTCGGTGACGGCGTCGATCAGGTTCTCGTAGAGCGACAGCAGCACGGGGTTCCGTGCGGCGCGGGCGATCGCCCGGTGCAGCGCCAGGTCCGTGGCCACCATCGCGTCCAGCGCGCCGGACCGGTAGGCCTCCGCGCGCTGGTCGCGCAGCGCGGTGATGGTGCCCACGTCGGTCGTGGTGCGGCGGCGCGCAGCCAGCCGGGCCGCCTCGACCTCCAGGCTGCGGCGGACCTCGATGACGTCGCGCTGCCGGGCGTCGGCGATCTGGCGGCCCATGCTCACCGCGAGCTCGGACGTCGACAGCACGTAGGTGCCGGAGCCCTGCCGGCGCTCGACGAGCCCGGCGTGCACCAGCGACTGCACCGCCTCGCGCACGGTGTTGCGGCCGACGCCGAGCAGCTCCACCAGCGCCGGCTCCGGCGGGATGCGGGTGCCGACCGGCCAGTCGCCTGAGGTGATGCGCGCCCTGAGCTGGGCCACCGTCGCGTCGATGAGGCCGGTGCGTCGCGTCATGCGGGGTAGTCTCCCTGGTCAGTTGTGCCGCGATTCAACACGAAGCCGGCACCCGTCCGCCAGCGCCCGCCGCAGCGCGCCCTCCCTCTGCTCGAACCGAGGCCGCAATGCCGTCTGCCCCTGTGCCCGTCCGCTCCACCGCGCCCTGGCGCGGTCGCCGGATCGTCCTGCTGGGCGTCGTGCTGGTCGCGCTGAACCTGCGGATCGCCGTCGCGTCGGTGTCCCCGATCCTCGACCTGGTGCGCGAGGACGTCGCGCTGTCGGCCACCGAGGCGGGCCTGCTGGGGACCATCCCGGTGATCTCGTTCGCGGCGTTCGGGTCGCTGACCCCGGTGCTCGCGCGGCGCCTCGGGCTCGAGCCGCTGCTGGTCCTGGCGATGCTGCTGTCCGTGACCGGCGAGGTCGTGCGGTCCGGGACGTCGACCGCCACGGGGTTCCTGGGCTGGACCGTGATCGCGCTCGCGGGCATGGGGATGGGGAACGTGCTGCTGCCCCCGGTGGTCAAGCGGTACTTCCCGGACCGCATCGGCGTCGTCACGTCCGTCTACTCGGTGACGATGTCGGTCAGCACGGCGCTCCCGGCGCTGCTCGCCGTGCCGGTGGCCGAGCGCCTGGGCTGGCGGGTGTCGCTGTCGGTCTGGTCGGTGGTCGGCGTGCTCGCCGCGGTGCCGTGGGTGGTCGTGGTGGTGCGGTCCGCGGCCGCCCGCGCGGAGCTCGCGGGCGTGCTGCGGCGCTCGCCCACGACGACGCCCGCTCTGACGTCCCGGCACCGCTCCGGCGGGCGGGTGTGGCGCAGCCCGCTCGCGTGGGGCATGGGCGTGACGTTCGCGATGAACTCGCTCAACGTCTACGCCATGTTCGCCTGGCTGCCGCAGATCCTCATCGACGACGGCACGTCGCCGCACGCCGCGGGGACGTGGCTGTCGGTGTACGCGATCCTCAGCCTGCCGCCCGCGCTGGTGGCCCCGATCGCCGCGGCCCGGATGCGGAACCCGATCGGGCTGATCGTCTTCTTCGTCGCGTGCTTCGTGGCGTCCTACGTCGGGCTGCTCGTGTCGCCGGACGGTCCGCTGTGGCTGTGGATCGTGCTGGGCGGGCTGGGCCCGGGCGCGTTCCCGGTGCTGCTGGCGCTCATCAACCTGCGGACGCGGACCTCGGCCGGGGCGGCGTCGCTGTCCGGCTTCACCCAGGGCGTCGGGTACGCGATCGCCGGGACCGGCCCGCTGCTGATCGGCGTGCTGTACGACGCGACCGGCGGCTGGACGGCGGCGCTGCTGTTCCTCATCGGCACGCTGGTCGTGCTGCTGGCGGCGGCCACCGTCGCGTGCCGGCCGGTCATGCTCGAGGACACCTGGGGCCCGCGCGGGTCGACGCCGCCCGCCTGACCCCGCCGCGGCGGCCCGGGTCCGCCGCCTGGGCCCGTCGCCCGGGTCCGCCGCCCGGGTCCGCCGCCTGTGGACGACGGTCGGGGCAGGTGCGGGGCGTCGCTACGCTTGTCCGGTGACCCCTGCTGAGCTCTCCGAGTCCCTGCGCGCCGCCCTCGCGGGTGCCGTCGCCGACGGGACGTTCGCCCTGCCCGCCGCCGACCTGCCCGAGACGGTGCACGTGGAGCGACCCCGGCAGCGCGAGCACGGCGACTGGGCGACCAACGTGGCCCTGCAGCTGGCCAAGAAGGCCGGCACCAACCCCCGCGCCTTCGCGGAGGAGCTCGCGCGCCGCCTCGCGGACGCCCCGGGCGTCGCGAAGGTCGACGTGGCGGGCCCCGGCTTCCTCAACATCACGCTCGACACGGCCGCCGCGGGCGAGCTCGCCCGGTCGGTCGTCGAGGCCGGGCCCGCGTACGGGCGCGGCACCTCGCTGGCCGGGCAGAGCATCAACCTCGAGTTCGTCTCCGCCAACCCCACCGGGCCGATCCACATCGGCGGTGTCCGCTGGGCCGCGGTCGGGGACAGCCTGGCGCGCGTGCTGGAGGCGTCCGGCGCCCGCGTCGGCCGCGAGTACTACTTCAACGACCACGGCGCGCAGATCGACCGGTTCGCCCGCTCCCTCCTCGCCCGGGCGAAGGGCGAGGAGGCGCCGGAGGACGGCTACGGCGGTCAGTACATCGCCGACATCGCCGACGCCGTGATCGCGCAGGCCGCCGCAGCCGGGGAGCCCGACCCCCGCACGCTGCCGGACGCCGAGGCGCAGGAGGTGTTCCGCGCCCGCGGGGTCGACCTCATGTTCGGCGAGATCAAGCAGGCCCTGCACGAGTTCGGCGTCGACTTCGACGTGTACTTCCACGAGGACACGCTCCACGAGACCGGCGCCGTCGAGCGCGCGGTCGCCCGGCTGCGCGAGCTCGGCCACATCTTCGACGCCGACGGCGCGACCTGGCTCCGCACCACGGAGTTCGGGGACGACAAGGACCGCGTCATCATCAAGTCCGACGGCGAGGCCGCGTACATCGCGGGCGACCTGGCGTACTACCTCGACAAGCGGGAGCGCGGGTTCGACCGCGTGATCATCATGCTGGGCGCCGACCACCACGGGTACATCGGGCGCATGATGGCGATGTGCGCCGCGTTCGGCGACACCCCGGGCGTCAACCTCGAGATCCTCATCGGCCAGCTGGTCAACCTGGTCAAGGACGGCCAGCCGGTCCGCATGAGCAAGCGCGCGGGCACCGTCGTGACTCTCGAGGACCTGGTGGAGGCCGTCGGCGTGGACGCCGCGCGGTACTCGCTGGCGCGGTCCTCGGCGGACTCCTCGATCGACCTCGACCTGGACCTGCTCACGCGGGCGACCAACGAGAACCCCGTCTACTACGTGCAGTACGCGCACGCCCGGACGTGCTCGGTGGCGCGCAACGCCGCCGACGCGGGCGTGCGCCGTGAGGACGGCTTCGACGCCGCGCTGCTCGACCACGAGTCCGAGGCGGTGCTGCTCGGCCGGCTCGCCGAGCTGCCGCGGATCGTCGCGCAGGCCGCCGAGCTCCGCGAGCCGCACCGCGTCGCCCGCTACCTGGAGGAGCTCGCCGGGGCGTACCACAAGTGGTACGACCAGCGCCGCGTCCTGCCGTTCGGGGACGAGCAGGTCGGTGACGTGCACCGCACCCGCCTGTGGCTCAACGACGCCACCCGCCAGGTCCTGGCGAACGGCCTGCACCTGCTCGGGGTCAGCGCACCGGAGCGCATGTGACCGCGCAGCCGCTGGGCCTGCCGTGGTCCGCCAACGCCACGCGCGGGGCGGACGGCGCCGTGCGCGTCGCGGGCGTCGACGTGCGCGACCTGGCGGCGCAGCAGGGCACGCCCGCGTACGTGCTCGACGAGGCGGACTTCCGCGCCCGCGCCCGGGACCTGCGCGGGGCGTTCGAGCGCGCGTTCGGCGAGATCGGCGCCGGCGTGGACGTCTACTACGCCGGCAAGGCCTTCCTGTCCGTGGCCGTCGCGCGCTGGGCGCACGAGGAGGGCCTGCGGGTCGACACCTCCACCGGCGGCGAGCTCGCGGTCGCCCTGCGCGCCGGCGTCCCGGGGGAGCACCTGGGGCTGCACGGGAACAACAAGTCCGACGCCGAGATCGCGCGGGCGCTCGAGGCCGGGGTCGGACGGATCATCGTCGACTCCTTCGGGGAGATCGAGCGGGTCGTCGCCGCGGTGCGCGCCCGCGGCGCCGGTGCCCCGCCCGCGCCGGTGATGGTGCGCGTCACCACGGGCGTGCACGCCGGCGGCCACGAGTACATCTCGACCGCCCACGAGGACCAGAAGTTCGGCCTGTCGGTCGCGGCCCGGACCGGCGGCGACGACCCGGTCAGCCCCGCGATGGCGGCGCTCGAGGAGATCCTGCGCCGGCCCGAGCTGCGGCTGCTCGGCATCCACTCGCACATCGGCTCCCAGATCCTCGACCCCGCCGGGTTCGCCGTCGCGGCCGCCAGCGTGCTGGGCCTGCGCGCCGACCTGGCGGCCCGCACCGGCTACCTGGTGCCCGAGGTGGACCTGGGCGGCGGGTTCGGCATCGCCTACCTGCCGGGGGAGGTGCCGCTCGACACCGGGCGCATCGCGAAGGAGATCGCCGCGGCCGTCGACTCCGCCTGCGCCTCGCTCGGCACGCCGGTGCCGCGGTTGTCGTTCGAGCCGGGACGCGCGGTCGTCGGCCCCACCACGCTCACCCTGTACACCGTCGGGACGGTGAAGCCCGTGCGCCTGGACGACGGCAGCGAGCGGCTGTACGTCTCGGTCGACGGCGGGATGAGCGACAACATCCGCCCCGCCCTGTACGGCGCGCACTACCACGCGGCCGTCGTGTCCCGCACGGGCTCGGCGGACACCGTCCTCGCGCGTGTCGTGGGCAAGCACTGCGAGAGCGGCGACATCGTCGTGCACCAGGTGCAGCTCCCCGCCGACGTCGCGCCCGGCGACCTGCTCGCCGTCGCGGCGACCGGCGCGTACGGGCGGTCGATGGCCTCCAACTACAACCACGTGCCGCGGCCGCCGGTCGTCGCGGTCGCCGACGGTGCCACCCGGGTGCTGGTCCGGCGCGAGACCGAGGACGACCTCCTGGCCCTCGACCTCGGCTGACCCTGCCCGATAGCATGTGCTATCGGAGGTGGCGGCCATGGGGTCAGGTGCGGTGGACGACGGTCAGAAGGAGCCCGCGGGGGACCCGAGCCCGTCGCCGGTCGAGGAGGCGTTCGCCGCGTACCTCGGTGAGGCGGCGGCGCGAGCCGAGAGGCTGCGGGCCGACGCCGCTCGCGCACTCGTCCTGGCGGCGCGGCAGGCGGCGGACCTCGGGTGGAGCCAGCGCCGGATCGCCGCCGCGCTCGGCCGGAGCCAGCCGGAGGTCGCGCGGCTGCTGCGCCGCATCGACCTGGTGCCGCCGACGGTCGCCGTCGAGGTGCGGGGCGGCAAGGACCACGGGCGCGGTGCGCACGTGCCCTCCGCAGGCGCGGACAGCTCGACGCTGGCCCGCGTGCTGGGGGAGCACCGTGACGCGATCGTGGCAGCAGCCGAGCGGTACGGGCTGTCCAACGTGCGCGTCTTCGGCTCCGTCGCGCGGGGCGAGGACCGGCCCGACTCCGACGTCGACCTGCTCGTCGACCTCGCTCCCGGCGTCAGCCTGTTCGACCTGGGCCGCGCCGAGGTCGACCTGGTGGAGATCCTCGGGCGGCCGGTGGACGTGGTGCCCGCACGCATGTTGAAGCCGCGCGTCGCTGCGACCGTCGAGGCGATCGCCCTGTGACGCGGACGACGGCGGACCTCGTGGCCGAGGCGCTCGAGCACGTCGACGCGCTCCGGAAGCACGTGGCGGTGCTGGGCCTGGACCACCAGGCGGGGTTCGACGCGGTGTGCCTGCGTCTCGCGGTGGCGATCGACTGCATCGCCCAGCTGCCCCCGGTGCTCCGTGACACCGTCTGCGGCGGGAGCTGGCCGTCGGTGCGCGCCACGCGCAACCGCATCGTGCACGGCTACTTCACCGTCGACGCGGAGGTCGTCCGCATGGCGGTCGACCGCGACGTCGGGCCGCTCCGGGCCCGACTGCTCGCGGGGCGGACGAGCTGCCGGCGGTGCCGTGACGTCCGCCGCGGGAGCGCGGCGACCACGCTGTGGATACCCGGCCGGCGGCGGGGGCCTCGCCCCTATCCTGTGTCAGCGGCCGGGCGCCTCAGCGCCGGCCGTATCCCAGCGGACCCGGGACGTCCGGGCGTGATCGAGAGGCGCACGCGGTGACTGCACGCGACGAGACCGGCCGGCACGCCCGGCCCGCGACGACGGAGCGCCCGGCGGTGCGGGTCGCCCTGCTCGGCTGCGGCGTCGTGGGCACGGAGGTCGTGCGGCTGCTCACCACGCAGGCGGAGGACCTGGCCGCCCGCGTCGGCGCCCCGCTGGAGCTCGTCGGCGTGGCCGTGCGCGACGTCGACGCCGACCGCGACCCCGTCGTGGACCGGTCGCTGCTGACCTCCGACGCCAAGGCGCTGGTCACGAAGGCGGACGTCGTCGTCGAGGTCGTCGGCGGCATCGAGCCCGCCCGGTCGCTGCTGCTGCGCGCGATCGAGCACGGGGCCGCGGTCGTGACGGCGAACAAGGCGCTGCTCGCCGAGGACGGCCCCACGCTCTACCAGGCCGCGGACGCCGCGGGCGTCGACGTGTACTTCGAGGCCGCGGTCGCCGGGGCGATCCCGCTGGTCCGGCCCGTGCGCGAGTCGCTCACCGGCGACCGCGTGCACCGCGTCCTCGGCATCGTGAACGGCACGACCAACTACGTGCTCGACCGGATGGCCACCGACGGTCTCGACCTCGACGCGGCCGTCGCCGAGGCGCAGGCGCTCGGGTACGCGGAGGCCGACCCGACGGCCGACGTCGAGGGGTTCGACGCCGCGGCCAAGGCCGCGATCCTCGCCTCGCTGGCGTTCCACACCCGGGTCTCGCTCGAGGACGTCGACCGCCAGGGCATCACCGCGGTCACCGCGGACGACGTCGCGTGGGCCGGCCGGACCGGGCACGTCATCAAGCTGCTCGCGATCGCCGAGCGCCGCACCACCGACGGCGGCGGCGACGGCGTCCAGGTGCGCGTGCACCCGTCGCTGGTCCCGCTGGCCCACCCGCTGGCCGGCGTCCGGGGCGCGTTCAACGCCGTGTTCGTCGAGGCCGAGGCCGCCGGCGAGCTCATGTTCTACGGCCGGGGCGCCGGCGGTGCGCCGACCGCGTCGGCCGTGCTCGGCGACGTGGTGTCCGCGGCCCGGCACCGGGTGCACGGCGGGCGCGGCCCCGCCGAGTCCTGGTACGCCGCCCTGCCGGTGCTGCCCGCCGAGTCGGCGCGCACCCGCTACCAGGTGCGGCTCGACGTCGACGACCGCCCCGGCGTGCTCGCCCAGGTGTCCGCGGTGCTCGCGGAGCACGGGGTGTCCATCGAGGCCGTGCGGCAGTCGCCCGCCGACGTGACCAGCACCGACGAGGCTCCGGGCGTCGCCCGCCTCGTCATCACCACGCACGAGGCGCCGGAGGCCGCGCTGGCCGCCACCGTCGCCGCGATCGGCGACCTCGGCTCCGTCCGCCAGGTCGTGTCCGTCCTGCGAGTCGAGGGAGCCTGATGGCCCACCAGTGGCGCGGTGTGATCCGCGAGTACGCGGACCGCCTGCCGGCGCACGTCCAGGAGCGTGTCGTGACGCTCGGCGAGGGCGGCACGCCGCTCGTCCCCGCCCCCGCGCTCTCGGCGCTGACCGGCGCGGAGGTGTACGTCAAGGTCGAGGGCATGAACCCGACCGGGTCCTTCAAGGACCGCGGCATGACGACCGCGATGTCCGCGGCCGCGGGCCGTGGCGCGAAGGCCGTCGTGTGCGCGTCCACCGGCAACACCTCGGCGTCGGCCGCGGCGTACGCCACGGCCGCCGGGATGGTCTGCGCGGTGCTCGTGCCGGACGGCAAGATCGCGATGGGCAAGCTCAGCCAGGCCGTCGCGCACGGTGCGCGGCTGCTGCAGGTCGACGGCAACTTCGACGACTGCCTGGTCGCCGCGCGCAAGCTCGCCGAGGCGTACCCGGTGGAGCTCGTCAACTCCGTGAACCCGGACCGCATCGAGGGCCAGAAGACCGGCGCGTTCGAGATCGTCGACGCCCTGGGCGACGCCCCCGACATCCACGCGCTGCCCGTCGGCAACGCCGGCAACATCACCGCGTACTGGAAGGGGTTCCGCGAGTACGCGGGCCTCGACGCCGGCGCGGAGCACGGCGCGGTCGCCACGCACACGCCGATCATGTGGGGGTTCCAGGCGGCCGGCGCCGCGCCGATCGTGCGCGGGTACCCGATCACCGAGCCCGAGACCATCGCCACGGCGATCCGGATCGGCAACCCCGCGTCCTGGACGCAGGCCGAGGCGGCGCGCGACCTGTCGGGCGGGCTCATCGACGCGGTGACGGACGACGAGATCCTCGCCGCGCACCGCGTGCTGTCCTCGCAGGTCGGCGTGTTCGTCGAGCCGGCGTCGGCCGCGGGCGTCGCGGGCATCCTCAAGATGGCGGAGGCCGGGCGCGTGCCGGCGGGCGCGCGGATCGTCGTCACCGTCACCGGCCACGGCCTCAAGGACCCCCAGTGGGCCCTGCGCACCGCGGACGGCACCGAGGTCGAGACCACCCGCGTGCGGCCCGACGTGGTCGAGATCGCCGCGGCCCTCGGCCTCGGCTGACGCGGCCGTGCGACTGGGAGCCGACCGGGCGCGGGTGCGCGTCCCGGCGACGAGCGCCAACCTCGGCCCGGGCTTCGACGCCCTGGGGCTGGCCCTCGCGCTGTACGACGACGTCGAGGTGCGCGCGCTCGGGTCCCCCGACGTGGTCGTCGACGTGGTGGGGGAGGGCGCCGACGACGTCCCCACCGGGGACGACCACCTGGTGGTGCGGGCCCTGCGGCACGCGCTCGACCACGTGGGTGCGCCGCAGACCGGCCTGCACCTGACCTGCCGCAACCGGATCCCGCACGGCCGGGGGCTCGGCTCGTCGGCCGGCGCCGTCGTGGCGGGGCTGCTCGCGGCGCGCGCGCTCGTCGCGGAGCCCGAGTCGCTCGACGACGACGTCGTGCTGCGGCTCGCCACGGAGCTGGAGGGTCACCCCGACAACGCGGCGCCCGCGCTGCTGGGCGGGGCGACGGTCGCGTGGTCGGACGACGCCGCGGGCACGGTGCACGCCGCGCGCCTCGCGGTGCACGAGACGATCGCCCCGGTCGTCGTGGTCCCCGGGACCCGGCTCGCCACGTCCCACGCCCGCGGCGTGCTGCCGGAGACGGTGCCGCACCGGGACGCCGCGTTCCAGGCGGGCCGCGCGGCCCTGCTCGTCGAGGCGCTCGGTCGCCGGCCGGACCTGCTGCTGCCCGCCACGCAGGACCGGCTGCACCAGGGCTACCGCCGGCCGGTGATGGCCGAGAGCATGGCGCTGGTCGACGCGCTGCGCGCCCGCGGCGTGCCCGCGGTGGTGTCCGGCGCCGGCCCGACCGTCCTGGTGCTGGCTCGCGGTGCGGGTGAACCTGCGGAGGGGGCACCGGCGGCGACCGACGCCGACACCGCGCTCGACCAGGTGTTCGGCGGCGCGATGGGCGGCTGGCGCATCCTGCGGCTCGCGATCGACACGGCCGGTGCGGCGTGGCGGAAGCTGCCCTGAGGGGTGGGCCCGGTGCTATGCTGAGCCCGTTCCCCGGACCTCGTCCTGATATCCGCTCAGCCTTTTTCCGGTGCAGCGCCGCTCAGGTGCCCCGCCCCGCGAAGGCCCGGGTCCCCGGAGATCCGAGACCGGGAACGATCCAGCCCACGTGAGTCGCCGCTCAGCGCGACACGTGCGGCTTCACCGACGCGCCGGCCCCCCACGAGGGACCGGACGCGGACCGCGCCCCGACGGTGGGTGGCGGTCCCCGACGAGGGGGAAGGGTCCTTCGTGACAGACACCATCGAGACCGCCGTGAGCACCGGCTCCGGCGGCTCAGCCCGTGGCGGTGCCATCTCCGCGATGCGCATGCCCGAGCTGCAGGCGCTCGCCGCCCAGCTCGGCGTGACGGGCACGTCCCGGATGCGCAAGAGCGATCTGGTCGACGCCATCCAGGCCCGGAACAGCGGTGGCGAGCGCCCCGCGCGCCGTGCCGCCTCCCGCGCCGCCGGCCCGTCCGGCGCGCCCGCCGCCGAGCACACCGCGCCGCAGGCGGAGCACAGCGCGCCGCAGGCCGAGCAGCCCGCCCCCACCGCCGACGCCTCCGGCGACGAGCCCCGTGCGCGGCGCCGCCGCCCCGTGCGGGCCGCCTCCGAGGCGCCCGCCGCGGACGAGTCCGGGGACTCCCGCGGCCGCGCCGTCGACGTCCTCGCGAACCTCGAGGCCGCGCTCGACTCCCGCCAGGGCGGGCAGCAGACCGGCGAGCCGCGTGACGACCGCGCTGCCCGTGCGGCCGAGGCCGTCGGCTCCGTGACCGGTGAGCGCCGTTCGCGCCGCGCCGGCCGCGGTGCCGGCGCGCCGACGGTCGACGTGACCCTCCCCGAGGGGCCGACCACCGCCGGCGACCGGGACTCCCGCGGCGAGCGCGAGGGCCGTGACGGCCAGCGCCAGCGCCAGCAGGACCGGGGCCAGCAGGGCCAGCAGCCGGCCGCGCAGCCGGACCGGCAGGACCGCGCGCAGCCGCAGACCCGGGGCCAGCAGCAGCAGGACCGCGCTCCGCAGGACGAGGACGACGAGCGCGGCGGCCGCCGCCGGCGCTCGCGTGACCGGTACCGCGACCGCGACCGCACCAAGCGGGGCCGTGGCACGCGGGGCACCGACGTCGACGCGTACGAGCCCGTCGAGGTGGACGAGGACGACGTCCTGGTCCCGATCGGCGGCATCCTCGACGTGCTGGACTCGTACGCGTTCGTCCGCACCACGGGCTACCTGCCCGGCGCGACCGACGTCTACCTGCCGCTCGGCCAGGTCCGCAAGGCCGGTCTCCGCCGCGGTGACGCGATCACCGGTGCGGTCCGCGCGCCCCGCGAGGGCGAGGCGCAGCCGCAGCAGGGCGGCAACCGCCCCAACAAGGCCAACGCCCTGGTGCGTCTCGACACGGTCAACGGCATGTCGCCGGAGCAGGCGCGCCAGCGCCCGGAGTTCTCCAAGCTGACGCCCCTGTACCCGCAGGACCGTCTGCGGCTCGAGAACGACCCGCACCAGCTGACGCCGCGGGTGATCGACATCGTCGCCCCGATCGGCAAGGGCCAGCGCGGCCTCATCGTCGCGCCGCCGAAGGCCGGCAAGACGATCATCATGCAGCAGATCGCGAACGCGATCACCGCGAACAACCCCGAGGTCCACCTCATGGTCGTGCTCGTCGACGAGCGCCCCGAGGAGGTCACGGACATGGAGCGGACCGTGAAGGGCGAGGTCATCGCCTCGACCTTCGACCGCCCCGCCTCGGACCACACCATGGTCGCGGAGCTGGCCATCGAGCGGGCCAAGCGCCTGGTCGAGCTCGGTCAGGACGTCGTGGTGCTGCTCGACTCGCTGACCCGGCTGTCCCGCGCGTACAACCTGGCGGCCCCGGCCTCCGGGCGCATCCTCTCGGGTGGTGTCGACGCCTCGGCGCTCTACCCGCCCAAGCGGTTCTTCGGCGCGGCCCGCAACATCGAGAACGGCGGCTCGCTGACGATCCTCGCCTCGGCGCTGGTGGAGACCGGCTCCAAGATGGACGAGGTCATCTTCGAGGAGTTCAAGGGCACCGGGAACATGGAGCTCCGGCTCTCCCGCTCGCTCGCGGACAAGCGCATCTTCCCGGCCGTGGACGTCAACGCCTCCGGCACGCGGCGCGAGGAGATCCTCATCGCGCCGGACGAGCTCAAGATCGTCTGGAAGCTCCGCCGCGTCATGGGCGCGCTCGACCAGCAGCAGTCGATCGAGCTGCTGCTCGGCAAGCTCCGGGAGACGAAGTCGAACGTGGAGTTCCTGCTCCAGGTGCAGAAGACCACCCCGGGCATGGGCGGCAAGAACGACGACTGACGCCACGACGCGTCAGCGGGGCGGCACTCCCTCACGGGGGGTGCCGCCCCGCCGCGCGTCCGGACGCACGCGAGGCGTCACCGAGATGACACCGGGCGCCTGCGCGCGGCGGGTACCCCAGAGGCGCGGACTGCCACCTCGGCGCAGCCGGCGTACGCGCGCCGGGCTGTGGGGCGCCTCAGGCGCCGCGGGTGCGGGCGCCCCGGCGGGCGGACAGCGCGTCCTCGTACCAGGCGAGCGTCTGCCGGGTGATCTCCCCGGCCTCGAACCGCTGCGCGGCGACGCGCTGCGGGCCCGTCGCCGCCCGCCGCGCGGCCGGGTCGTCGACCCAGCGCGCCAGCGTCCGCGCGAACGCCGGGGTGTCCCGGGGGTCGACGAGCTGCGGCTCGAGCCCCGCCATCGGGGTGCGGTAACCCGGGTTGTCCCCGGCGAGCACGACACCGCCGGCGTCGGCGAGCGCCTCGACCACGGACATCCCGAAGCTCTCCCCGCCGGTGGACGGCAGGGCGACGACGTCCGCGCCGGCGAGCAGCGCCGCCTTGTCCTCCTCGGCCACGAACCCGGGGAAGTCGACGCGGTCGGCCAGCCCGGCGGCGCGGGCGCGCTCGCGCAGCTCGTCCAGCAGCGGGCCGCGCCCGGCGAGCGTCAGGGTCCACGGCCGCTGGGTGCGGGGCATGGCGGCGACGGCGGCGAGCAGCTCGCGGGGCCCCTTGCGCTCGACGAGGCGCCCGAGGAAGACGATCCGCACCGGCGCGTCGTCCGGCCGGTGCGCGGGAGCGGCGTGCTCGGCGGGCAGCTCGACGGGGCCGCCGATGACGGGCACCTCGCGCCCGTAGGCCTCGCGGACCGACTCGGCGGCGGCCGACGACAGCGCGCTGATCGCGTCGAACCGCCGCAGCCGGCGACGTTCCAGCAGGCCGAGCGCGCGGATGCCCCAGCGCGTCGCGGCGTCCTGCGGGTAGATGACGAAGTGCCCGACGACGGCGGTCCCGGGGCGCGCGGCGGACACGACCCGCCCGGCGAGCACCGGGCTGTACGGCATGGTCACGTGCAGCACGTCGAACGGCACCGCGTCGAGCAGCGCCCGGATGCCGGCCCGCGACGCGGGCAGGGGCGTCCCCAGGCGGTTGCCGTTGAACTTCACGCCGACCGTGCGGCCGAGCACGTGCAGGTTCGGCAGGTCCGTCCGCGTGGTGGTCGAGGTGAGGTAGTGCACCTCGTGGCCGAGCGCCGTGAGCCGCCGGCCGAGTGTCAGGACGATCTGCTGCACCCCGTCGGGGCGGTCGAGGCCGTCGTCGATCACCAGGCCGATGCGGAGCATGGCCTCATCGTAGGTGGCGGGAAGATTTCGCGGTGCGCCGCTGTTCTGGCAGACTGTTCCGTCGGTCTGCGGTTCACGTGCGCGGCTCGCGCGCACGACCCGGAGGCCCAACCCGAGGAGAACACCTGTGAAGACTGACATCCACCCCGAGTACGTGGTGACCCAGGTGACCTGCACCTGTGGCAACACGTTCACCACGCGCTCCACCTCGACCTCCGGTGAGATCCGGGCCGACGTGTGCAGCGCCTGCCACCCGTTCTACACGGGCAAGCAGAAGATCCTCGACACCGGTGGCCGCGTGGCCCGGTTCGAGGCGCGCTACGGCAAGCGCTCGGCCAACTAGCGAACTCGACGCCGGTGACCGGCGGCCCCTCCGAGGGCCGCGGTCACCGGCGTCTTCGCATGTCCGGGCCCCTGCGTCACGCCGGGCCCGGCGCCCGGCCGCAGTGCCCCGACAGCCCGCAGCGCCCCCGAGGAGACAGCGATGACCGACCCGTTCGCGGCGGCACGCCCGCTGCTGGACGAGCACGCCCGGATCGAGCGGCAGCTCTCGGACCCGGCGGTGCACGCCGACCAGGCGCTCGCCCGGAACCTGGGCCGCCGGTACGCGGAGCTCGGGCGGGTCGCGCAGGCGCACCAGGCGTGGCGCGCGGCCGCGGAGGACCTCGCCGACGCCCGTGAGCTGGCGGAGTCCGACGACGCGTTCGCCGCGGAGCTGCCGGAGCTGACCGCGACCGAGGAGCGCGCGGCCGAGCGGCTGCGCCGCGTCCTGGTCCCGCGCGACCCGGACGACGCCCGCGACGTGATCCTCGAGATCAAGGCGGGGGAGGGCGGCGAGGAGTCGGCCCTGTTCGCCGCCGACCTGCTGCGGATGTACCTGCGCTACGCGGAGCGGCGTGGCTGGCGGACAGAGACGCTGGAGTCGACGGCGTCCGACCTGGGCGGGTACAAGGACGTGCAGGTCGCCGTGAAGGCGCGCGGCTCGGTCACGGACCCGGCCGAGGGCGTCTGGGCCAGCCTGAAGTACGAGGGCGGAGTGCACCGCGTGCAGCGCGTGCCGGTCACCGAGTCCCAGGGCCGCATCCACACGTCGGCCGCGGGCGTCCTGGTCTTCCCGGAGGCGGAGGACGCCGGCGAGGTCGAGATCGACCCGAACGACCTGCGCATCGACGTCTACCGCTCGTCCGGCCCGGGCGGGCAGTCGGTCAACACCACGGACTCCGCGGTGCGGATCACCCACGTGCCGACTGGCATCGTCGTGTCCATGCAGAACGAGAAGTCGCAGCTGCAGAACCGCGAGCAGGCGATGCGCGTGCTCCGCGCCCGGCTGCTGGCGGCCCGCCAGGAGGAGGCCGCCGCGGCGGCGAGCGCGGCCCGGCGGTCGCAGGTGCGCACCGTGGACCGCTCGGAGCGGATCCGGACGTACAACTACCCGGAGAACCGGATCGCGGACCACCGCACCGGGTACAAGGCCTACAACCTGGACGCCGTCCTGGACGGCGACCTCGGCCCGGTCGTGCAGTCCGCGGTCGACGCCGACGAGGCCGCCCGCCTGGCGAGCGCCGGGGAGCCGGGCGCGTGACCGCCGCCCCGACGATGCGGGCCCTGGTCGACGCCGCGGCCCGGGTGCTCGCCGACGCGGGGGTCGGGTCGCCGCGGCACGACGCGACCGCCCTGGCCGCGTACGCCCTCGGGCTGCCCCGCCTGGACCTCGTGCTCGCGCCGCCCGTGCCGGACGGGTTCACCGAGGAGTTCGCGGGCCTGGTGGACCGGCGGCGCCGGCGGGAGCCCCTGCAGCACATCGTCGGCTCGACGGTGTTCCGCTACCTGACGCTGCGCGTCGAGCCGGGCGTGTTCGTGCCGCGCCCCGAGACGGAGACGGTGGCGCAGGTGGCGGTCGACGAGGCCGCGCGCCTGGCGACGCTGGGGGAGTCCCCGCTGGTCGTGGACCTGTGCTGCGGAGCGGGCGGCATCGCGCTGTCGGTCGACACCGAGGTGCCCGGGTCCCGCGTCGTCGCGGTCGACGCGTCGCCCGAGGCGGTTGCCCTGACGCGCCACAACAGCGGGGCCGCCGGGAGCCTGTCGCTCCGCGTCGAGCAGGGGGACGTCCGCGACCCCGCGCTGCTGGCCGACCTGGACGGCACCGTCGACGTCCTCGTGTCGAACCCGCCGTACATCCCGCCGGACGCCGTGCCGGTCGACCCGGAGGTGCGGGACCACGACCCCGACCTCGCCCTGTACGGCGGCGGGGTCGACGGCCTGGAGGTGCCGCGCGCGGTGCTCGCGGCCGCCGCCCGGCTGCTCGTGCCCGGCGGGCTCCTCGTCATGGAGCACGCCGAGGTCCAGGACGCGGCGGCCCGCGCCGCAGCCGAGGCGACCGGCGCGTTCGAGGCGATCGAGAGCCGGCCCGACCTCACCGGCCGGCCGCGGATGCTCGTCGCCCGCCGCCGCCCGGCACCCGACGGCCCGCGCGCCGTCGCCGGCGCACCCGCGGGCGAGCCGCGACCGGAGCCCCGCCCGGGCGTGAAAGACTCGCAGCCGTGAGTGCCGACCGCGTGCTGGACGCCACCGACCCCGCGACCTGGGGTCCCGCCCTCGACGCCGCCGTGCACACGGTCTCCCGAGGGGGGCTCGTGGTGCTCCCGACGGACACCGTGTACGGGATCGGCGCCGACGCCTTCACCCCCGACGCGGTCGCCGCGCTGCTCGCCGCGAAGGGCCGGGGACGGCAGATGCCCCCGCCGGTGCTGATGCCCGACGTGCGCACCCTGGACGGCCTGGCGATGGGCGTCCCGGCCGCGGCCCGCGACCTCGCGGAGGCGTTCTGGCCCGGCGGGCTGACGATCATCGTCGTCGCGCAGCCCTCCCTCGCGTGGGACCTGGGCGACACGCACGGCACGGTGGCGCTGCGGGTCCCGGACCACCCGGTCGCGCTGGCGCTGCTGACCCGCACCGGCCCGATGGCCGTGTCGAGCGCGAACCGCACGGGGCAGCCCTCCGCGCTCGAGGTCGCCGAGGCGCACGAGCAGCTCGGGGACAGCGTGCAGGTCTACCTCGACGGCGGCCGGACGCCCGGCCAGGTGGCGTCGACGATCGTGGACGCGACGGGCGACGAGCTCCGGGTGGTCCGCCAGGGCGCGATCAGCCTGGAGCGGCTCCGCGAGGTCGCGCCGGTGGTGGGTGACCCCGGCCGGTGAGGGCGTACCTCCTGCTCCTGCTGATCGCCGCGGCGGCGACCTACCTGCTGACGCCGGTCGCCCGGTGGTGCGCGCTGCGGTGGGGGGCCATCACGGCGGTGCGGTCGCGGGACGTGCACTCGATCCCGACGCCGCGCCTCGGCGGGCTCGCGATGTGGGCGGGCCTGATGATCGGGCTGCTCATGGCGAGCCAGCTGCCGTTCCTCGCCGACGTGTTCGCGTCCAACCCGCGCCCGATCGTCGGCATCGCCGCCTCCGCCACGATCGTGTGCGCGCTGGGCGTCGCGGACGACATCTGGGACCTGGACTGGATGACCAAGCTGGTCGGGCAGGTGCTGGCGGCCCTGGTGCTGGCGTGGCAGGGCGTGCAGCTGTACTCGCTGCCGATCGACGGGGTGGTGCTCGGGTCGAACCGGGTGATGCTCGGGCTGACCGTGCTGATCGTGGTCGTCGCGATGAACGCCGTGAACTTCGTCGACGGCCTCGACGGGCTGGCCGCGGGGCTGATCGCCATCGGGGGCGCGGGGTTCTTCCTGTACTCCTACCAGCTGACCCGCGAGGCGAGCCCGGGCGACTACTCGAACCTCGCGACGCTGGTCGTCGCGCTGCTGGTCGGGGCGTGCGTCGGGTTCCTGCCGCACAACTTCCACCCGGCGCGGATCTTCATGGGCGACTCCGGGTCGATGCTCATCGGGCTGGTGATCGCCGCCGCCGGCATCCGGGTCACCGGGCAGATCGACCCCGCCGTCGCCTCCACCCGCCAGTCGTTCCCGGCGTTCCTGCCGATCCTGCTGCCGCTGGCCGTGCTGCTGCTGCCGCTGCTCGACATGGGCCTGGCCGTCGTCCGGCGCGTCGGGACGGGCAAGTCCCCGTTCCACCCGGACCGGATGCACCTGCACCACCGGATGCTCGCCCTGGGGCACTCGCACCGGCGGGCCGTGATCATCCTGTACGTCTGGACCTTCGTGTTCACCGGCGCGGCGGTCGCCCTCGTGTGGTTCTCCACGACCGCGGTGCTCGTCGGCCTCGCCGTCGGGGTGCTCGCCGCCCTGGCGCTCACGCTCGGCCCCCTGCGCGGCCGCACCACGCCGGGCAGCACCGGCAGCACCGGGACGGCCGGGGGCGGCGGGGACGCCGGCCCGCCGCGGCCCGCAGCGCCCGCCGCCGCGCCGACCACCGCCGCCCCGACCGCGGGCGCCCCGACCACCGCCACGGCCCGCCCGCACGACGCGCACGCCCGCGCCGCCGACCACCGCGCGCCCGCCCGGCACGCCGCCGACCCGCACCGCCGGGCGTGGCACGGGACCGGCGCGCCGCTGACCGCCCTGAACGACGCCGACCCGAGGACGGACCACCGATGACCGAGCCCACCGCCGCACCGACGCCCCGCGCGGGGGACAGCCCCGAGGTGTCCGCCGTCTTCCGCACCGCCCTGCGCGACATGGTCGTGCTGGTCGCCGGCGTGACCGTGCTCGGCGTCGGGATCGGCTACCTGGTCGCCGGGCTGCCCGGGGTGTGGGGCGCGCTGATCGGCGCCGCCATCGCCCTGCTCTTCTCCGGCACGACCACGTTGTCGATGCTCAAGACCACGGGCACCGCCCCGGGCACGATGATGGCCGTGATCATGGGCACCTGGCTGGGCAAGCTGGTCGTGGTCGTCGTGCTGCTGGCGGTGCTGCGCGGCATGGACTTCTACGACCGGTACGTGCTGGCCGTGGTGGTCGCGGTGGCGGTCATCGGATCGGCCCTGCTCGACTACCGCGCCGTGGCGCGCGGGCGGGTGCCTTACGTGTCCCCTGCAGGTACCTCCGGGACCGTCTCGAATCAGGACGACCCGGACGGCGGCAGCCGCTCCGTAGGTTAGGCTTCCTGCCGAACCACCCACGACGGCCGGGTCCCGGTGGCGCGACCCGTGTGCAACGGGGCGCGAGTCCCCGGAGCCTTCGACCTACAGGAGACTGCTCTGTCCAGCCTTGCGACGATCCTGCCGCTCGCTGCCGAAGGCGAGTCCGGGTTCCACAAGCCGTCGATCGCGGAGTTCTTCCCCCCGGCCATCTGGTTCGAGGGCACGCTCTTCGAGATCAACCGCATCCAGGTCGTGCGCTTCGTCGCCGTCGCCGTGCTGCTGACCGTCATGGTCATCGCCGCCCGCCGCGCGCGCCTGGTGCCGCGCCGCGGCCAGAACATCGCCGAGCTGCTGCTCGACTTCGTCCGCGTGAACGTCGCCGAGGACATCATCGGCAAGGAGAAGGCGCACAAGTACGTCGCCCTCCTGACCACGATCTTCTTCGCGATCCTCGCCTTCAACATCACCGGCGTGATCCCGCTGCTGAACATCGCGGGCACGTCCGTGATCGGCCTGCCGATCATGCTGGCCCTCTGGGTGTACGTCATGTACATCGGGGCGGGCGTGAAGGCGCACGGCGTCGGCGGGTTCCTCAAGAACAGCCTGTTCCCCCCGGGCGTCCCGTGGCCGCTGTACGGGCTGCTCGCGCCGGTGGAGTTCCTGCAGGTCTTCGTCCTGCGGCCCGTGACGCTCGCCATCCGGCTCATGGCCAACATGGTCGCCGGGCACCTGATGCTCGTGCTGTGCTTCTCGGCCACGCAGTACCTGCTCTTCGAGGCGAGCGGCGGCCTCAAGCCGTTCGGCGCCCTCACCCTCGCGGGCGGCTTCGCGATCACCCTGTTCGAGGTGTTCGTCGCCGCGCTGCAGGCCTACATCTTCGTCGTCCTGACGGCTGTCTACCTCAGCCAGTCGGTCGAAGAGGAGCACTGACCCAGCACCACCCGGGGGTCCTCACGGACCCCCGCCCCCACGACCGCCGGCCGACCGGCCGGCGGCCAAACGGAAGGAACGAGCAAGCGTGTCTCTTCTGACGGACCCCAGCGTCATCCTCGCGGCCGAGAACGCCGTCTCCGGCAACATCGCCACCGTCGGCTACGGCCTCGCGGTCCTGGGCCCGGGCATCGGCCTCGGCATCCTCATCGGCAAGACCGTCGAGGGCATGGCGCGTCAGCCCGAGGTCGCCGGCCAGCTGCGCACCACCATGTTCATCGGCATCGGCTTCGTCGAGGTGCTCGGCCTCCTCGGCCTCATCACGGGCTTCCTCTTCTCGTGATCACCGCCGCGCTCCCCGCGGCGAGCATCCTGGCCGCGGAGACCGAGGAGGTCGAGGGCGTCCAGCTGCTGCTCCCGGCCGGCTACGACATCCTGTGGTCCACGGTCGTCCTGGTCGTCATCGCCGTCGTCTTCTACAAGCTCGTGCTGCCGAAGTTCCAGGCGGTGCTCGACGAGCGCACGGAGAAGATCGAGGGCGGTCTCGCCAAGGCCGCCAGCGCCCAGGAGGACGCTGCCCGGGCCAAGGCCGAGTACGAGCAGCAGCTCCAGGACGCCCGGACCGAGGCGGCGCGCATCCGCGAGGACGCGCGCGGCGAGGCCGGTCAGATCGTCGCGGAGGCCCGTGAGAAGGCGACCGCCGAGGCGGCGCGCATCGCGGAGAACGCCCAGCGCCAGATCGAGGCGGAGCGCCAGCAGGCGGCCGTCTCGCTGCGCACCGAGGTCGGCACGCTCGCCACGGAGCTCGCGTCGAAGATCGTCGGCGAGTCGCTCGCGGACGAGGCGCGTCGCTCGCGCGTCGTCGAGCGGTTCCTGGACGAGCTCGACGAGCAGACCACGGCGACCGCGGGTAAGGGGAACTGATGCGAGGGACGAGCCGGGCGTCGCTGGTCGCCGCGGAGGGCCGGTTCGAGCCGGTGCTGCGCGAGGCCGGCGCGCAGGGGCGGCTGCTCGGCGAGCAGCTGTTCGCGCTGACCGACGCGCTGGACTCGTCCGGCTCGCTGCGGCGCACCCTGACCGACCCGTCGGCCGACGCCGAGGCCAAGGCCACGCTGGTCGCGCGGCTGCTGTCGGCGGCCGACCCCCGCGTGGTCGAGGCCGCGCAGGGGCTCGTGCGGGCCCGCTGGTCCGCCGAGCCGGACCTCGCCGAGGCCGTCGAGCACCTGGCCTTCTCGGCCGTGCTCGCGTCGGCCGAGGCGGACGGCACGATCGGCACGGTCCAGGAGGAGCTCTTCCGGATCGGCCGTGCGCTCGCCGGGCAGCGGGAGGTGCGCCGCCTGCTCTACTCGGACACGGTGCACGCCCACGCCCGCGGGGACCTGGTCGACAAGCTGCTCGCCGGCGGTGGCAACCCCGCGACCCAGGTGCTCGCGCGCCGGGCCGCCGTGGCACCGCGAGGCCGCCGGTACGTCGCCACGCTCGGCCACCTGGGTGACCTGATCGCCGAGCGGCGCAGCCGCACGGTGGCGAACGTCACCAGCGCCGCGGAGCTGGGCACCGCCCAGCGGCAGCGGCTCGCGGACATCCTGGCCCGCACGTACGGGCGGGAGATGCAGGTGCAGGTCCTCGTGGACCCGCACGTCCTCGGGGGCCTGCGGGTGCAGGTCGGCCCCGAGGTGATCGACGCGACCGTGCTGGCACGGCTGGCGGACGCACGACGACGACTTGCCAGCTGACGGGCCCGACGGCCCAGCCCGGAACTACGTGGGAGCGCACGCCCCCGGCGTGCGACACGACAGGAGAGATGCCATGAGCGAGCTGCAGATCCGGCCGGAGGACATCCGCGCCGCGCTGGACAGCTTCGTCACGACGTACGAGCCTTCCGGCGTCGCCGCCGAGGAGGTCGGCCGCGTCACCCTCGCCGGCGACGGGATCGCCCAGGTCGAGGGCCTGCCCGGTGTGATGGCCAACGAGCTGCTCCGCTTCGAGGACGGCACGCTCGGTCTCGCGCAGAACCTGGACGTCCGCGAGATCGGCGTCATCGTCCTGGGCGAGTTCACCGGCATCGAGGAGGGCCAGGAGGTCCGCCGCACCGGCGAGGTCCTGTCCGTCCCCGTCGGCGACGCGTTCCTCGGCCGCGTGGTGGACCCGCTGGGCCAGCCGATCGACGGCCTGGGCGAGATCGAGTCCGAGGGCCGCCGCGCGCTCGAGCTCCAGGCGCCCGGCGTCATGGCGCGCAAGAGCGTGCACGAGCCGCTGCAGACCGGCATCAAGGCCATCGACTCGATGATCCCGATCGGCCGCGGCCAGCGGCAGCTCGTCATCGGCGACCGCCAGACCGGCAAGACGGCCATCGCGATCGACACGATCCTCAACCAGAAGGCCAACTGGGAGACGGGCGACCCGGACCAGCAGGTCCGCTGCATCTACGTCGCCATCGGCCAGAAGGGCTCCACGATCGCCGCCGTCCGCGGCGCGCTCGAGGAGGCCGGCGCCCTGGAGTACACGACGATCGTCGCGGCCCCCGCGTCCGACCCGGCCGGCTTCAAGTACCTGGCGCCGTACACCGGCTCGGCCATCGGCCAGCACTGGATGTACGCCGGCAAGCACGTCCTCATCGTGTTCGACGACCTGTCGAAGCAGGCCGAGGCGTACCGCGCCGTGTCGCTGCTCCTGCGGCGCCCGCCGGGCCGCGAGGCCTACCCGGGCGACGTGTTCTACCTGCACTCCCGCCTGCTGGAGCGTTGCGCGAAGCTGTCCGACGAGCTCGGTGGCGGCTCGATGACCGGTCTGCCGTTCATCGAGACCAAGGCCAACGACGTCTCGGCGTACATCCCGACCAACGTCATCTCCATCACGGACGGGCAGATCTTCCTGCAGTCCGACCTGTTCAACGCCGACCAGCGCCCCGCCGTCGACGTGGGCATCTCGGTGTCCCGCGTCGGTGGTGCCGCGCAGGTCAAGGCGATGAAGCAGGTGTCCGGCACGCTGAAGCTCGACCTGGCGCAGTACCGGTCGCTCGAGGCGTTCGCCATGTTCGCCTCCGACCTGGACGCCGCGTCCCGCGCGCAGCTGACCCGGGGTGCCCGCCTGATGGAGCTGCTCAAGCAGCCCCAGTACTCGCCGTTCCCGGTGGAGGACCAGGTCGTGTCCATCTGGGCCGGCACCAAGGGCAAGCTGGACGACGTGCCGATCGAGGACGTCCGCCGGTTCGAGACCGAGCTGCTGGACCACCTGCGTCGCAACTCCGACGTGCTGACGTCCATCGCGGACACCGGCAAGCTCGGGGACGACCTGGAGGCCAAGCTCGCCGACGCCGTGGACGCGTTCCGCTCGAACTTCCTCAAGGCCGACGGGACGCCGCTCGTCGGCGCCGGCGAGCCGGACGAGGAGACCCCGGTCGAGCAGGAGCAGATCGTCCGGCAGAAGAAGGGCTGACATGGCCGGGCAGCAGCGCGTCTACCGGCAGCGGATCAAGTCGACGCAGTCGCTGAAGAAGATGTTCCGCGCGCAGGAGCTGATCGCCGCGTCGCGCATCGGGCGCGCCCGTGCGCGGATGGCGTCCGCGTCGCCGTACGCCCGGGCCATCACCCGGGCGGTCTCGGCCGTGGCCACGCACTCGGACATCTCCCACCCGCTGCTCGTGCAGCGCACGGACACCCAGCGGGTCGCCGTGCTGCTCATCGCCTCGGACCGCGGCATGGCGGGCGCCTACTCGGCGTCCGTCATCCGCGAGACGGAGCGCCTGGTCGAGCGGCTCCAGGGCGAGGGCAAGGAGGTCGCCCTCTACGTGAGCGGGCGCCGCGCCGAGGCCTACTACCGGTTCCGCCGCCGCGAGCTCGCGGCGACGTGGACCGGGCAGTCCGACGCCCCCACGTCCGACCTGGCGGAGGAGATCGCGAGCACGCTGCTCGAGGCCTTCGCCGCCCCGGCGGACCAGGGCGGCGTGGGGGAGCTGCACATCGTGTCGACGCAGTTCGTCAACATGGTGAGCCAGCGCCCGCAGGTCATCCGGATGCTGCCGCTCGAGGTCGTCGAGGGCGTGGCCCCGTCGAACGGCGAGGCGCTGCCCCTGTACGAGTTCGAGCCCGACCCGGACCAGGTGCTGGACGCGCTGCTGCCGCGTTACGTGCGCAGCCGCATCTTCTCGTGCCTGCTGCAGGCCGCCGCGTCCGAGCTGGCCGCGCGCCAGCGCGCGATGCACACCGCGACGGAGAACGCCGAGGACCTCGTCCGCATGTACACGCGGCTGGCGAACCAGGCCCGCCAGGCCGAGATCACCCAGGAGATCAGCGAGATCGTGTCGGGCGCCGACGCGCTCGCCTCCTGACCAGCAGTCCCCCAGAACCACGCCGCCGGGCTCCGGCGGACGACCGAAGCGAGGCAGACATGACCGCGACCACCGTCGACGCGAAGGACTCCACCCGCACGCCGGGCGTGGGCCGCGTCGCCCGTGTGATCGGGCCCGTCGTGGACATCGAGTTCCCCGCGGACCAGATCCCGGAGATCTACAACGCGCTGACCGTCCCGATCGACCTGTCGGGCCAGGGCGAGGGCGAGACGTCGTTCACGCTGACGCTCGAGGTCGCCCAGCACCTCGGCGACTCGCTCGTCCGCGCCATCGCGCTCAAGCCGACGGACGGCCTCGTCCGCGGCGCGCAGGTCACCGACACCGGGGCCCCGATCAGCGTCCCGGTCGGCGACGTCACCAAGGGCCACGTCTTCAACGTCACGGGCGAGGTGCTCAACCTCGGCGAGGGCGAGAAGTTCGAGGTCACCGAGCGCTGGCCGATCCACCGCAAGCCCCCGGCCTTCGACCAGCTGGAGTCGAAGACCCAGATGTTCGAGACCGGCATCAAGGTCATCGACCTGCTGACGCCGTACGTGCTCGGCGGGAAGATCGGCCTCTTCGGCGGTGCGGGCGTCGGCAAGACGGTCCTCATCCAGGAGATGATCCAGCGCGTCGCCCAGGACCACGGCGGTGTGTCGGTGTTCGCCGGCGTCGGCGAGCGCACCCGTGAGGGCAACGACCTCATCGTCGAGATGGAGGAGGCGGGCGTGTTCGACAAGACCGCCCTCGTCTTCGGCCAGATGGACGAGCCGCCGGGCACGCGTCTGCGCGTCGCCCTGTCCGCGCTGACGATGGCGGAGTACTTCCGCGACGTGCAGAAGCAGGACGTGCTGCTGTTCATCGACAACATCTTCCGGTTCACGCAGGCCGGCTCCGAGGTGTCGACGCTGCTCGGCCGCATGCCGTCCGCGGTGGGCTACCAGCCGAACCTCGCCGACGAGATGGGCCTCCTGCAGGAGCGCATCACCTCGACGCGCGGCCACTCGATCACCTCGCTGCAGGCGATCTACGTCCCCGCCGACGACTACACCGACCCGGCCCCGGCCACGACGTTCGCGCACCTGGACGCCACCACGGAGCTCTCCCGCGAGATCGCGTCGCGCGGTCTGTACCCCGCGGTGGACCCGCTGGCGTCGACGTCGCGCATCCTCGACCCGCGCTACGTGGGCCAGGAGCACTACGACGTCGCCACCCGCGTGAAGTCGATCCTGCAGCGCAACAAGGAGCTGCAGGACATCATCGCGATCCTCGGTGTGGACGAGCTCTCCGAGGAGGACAAGACGGTCGTGGCGCGTGCGCGCCGCATCCAGCAGTTCCTCTCGCAGAACACCTACATGGCCGAGAAGTTCACCGGCGTCGTGGGCTCCACGGTCCCGGTGTCCGAGACGGTCGAGGCGTTCAAGAAGATCGCGGACGGCGAGTTCGACCACATCGCCGAGCAGGCGTTCTTCAACATCGGCGGGCTCGAGGACCTCGAGCGCAACTGGGCCCGCATCCAGAAGGAGTACGGCGTCTGACGCTGACGCACCGCGTCACGTCCGCCGTCCCACCGTCACCGCAGGAGGTTCCCCCACATGGCCCAGCTCGAGGTCGACCTGGTCGACACCGACGGCACCATCTGGTCCGGCGAGGCACGCCAGGTCAGTGCGCCCGCCTCCGACGGTGAGATCGGCATCCTCGCAGGTCACACCCCGGTCCTCTCCGTGCTCCGGCGCGGAGAGGTCCGGGTGATCGAGGCCGGCGGCGCCGTGCACCGGTGGACGGTCGAGGGCGGGTTCCTCTCCGTCGACGCCGACCAGGTGACCGTCGTCGTGGACGCCGCCGAGGCGGTGGCCTCCGGCACGTCCGGCCGCTGACGGACCGGCGGTGAGCGGGCACCAGATCGCGCTGGTCGCGCTGCTGCTCGTCCTGGCCGCGGTCGTCGTGGTCGGGCTCGGGGTCTCCCGCTGGCACACGCTCACGCGGCGGGTGGGCTCGTTCCGCTGCTCCGTGCAGGTGGGCGGGCGCGGGGTGCGGGGCATCGCGCACTACGGCGCGCGGCACCTGTACTGGTGGCGGCTGCGGTCGCTCGCCCCGCGCCCGGAGCACGTCTGGCCCCGCGGGGCCCTCGCGGTCGTCGAGCGGCGGCCGGCGACTCCGGGCGGCGACCTGCGCGGCCCGCTGCTCGTGCGCTGCGAGGTGGGCGGCGGCGAGTCCGTCGACCTGCTGATGACCGCCGAGGCCTACGCCGGGCTGACGTCCTGGCTCGAGGCCGCGCCGCCGGTCGCGCACACCGTCATCTGACCCGGGCCCTCGCGGGCTGCGCGAGCCCGGGCGACCCGTCGCCGCGAAGGAGAACCCGATGCGCCTGCTCGTCGCGCGCTGCTCGGCCCGGTACAGCGGCCGGCTGAACGCCCACCTGCCGCTCGCCACCCGCCTGGTCGTGGTCAAGGCCGACGGCTCGGTGCTGCTGCACTCCGACGGCGGCTCGTACAAGCCGCTGAACTGGATGAGCCCGCCGTGCACCCTGCGGACCGAGGACGCCGCGGGGGAGGCCCTGGAGCGCGGCGTCCGGCAGGTGTGGACCGTGCAGCACACGAAGAGCGACGACCGGCTCGTGATCGAGCTGCACGAGATGCTGCACGACTCGGAGCACGACCTGGGCGTCGACCCGGGGCTGATCAAGGACGGTGTCGAGGCGCACCTGCAGGAGCTGATGGCCGCGCAGATCGACGTGCTGGGGTCCGGGCACACCCTGGTGCGGCGCGAGTACCCGACGGCGATCGGGCCGGTCGACATCCTGGCGAAGGACGCCTCCGGCGCGACCGTGGCGGTCGAGATCAAGCGCCGGGGCGACATCGACGGCGTCGAGCAGCTGACCCGGTACCTGGAGCTGCTCAACCGCGACCCGCTGCTCGCACCGGTGCGCGGGGTGTTCGCGGCGCAGGAGATCAAGCCGCAGGCGCGCGTCCTGGCGACCGACCGCGGGATCGCGTGCCTGGTCCTGGACTACGAGGCGATGCGCGGCGTCGACGACGTGGACTCCCGCCTGTTCTGACGCCGGTGTTCCGCGGCGCGACCCGCTCGGGTGGGACGTCCGGACCGACACGCCGACCGCGTGCCCGCCCGAACCGTCCACTCGAGGTCCGAGATGGGCCGACGGGGGCCTCCGGTGGGCCAGAATGGGCGGGTGACCCGCGCTGAGAGCCCCGCCGCCGACGTCGTGCTGCGCGGGGAGGTGGTGACGCCGACGGAGGTCGTGCCCGACGGGGCCGTGGTCCTGTCGGAGGGGCGGATCGCCTGGGTCGGGCCCGCCGCCCAGCTGCCCGGCACGTGGGCCGACGACCTGCCGACCGATCCCGCGCCCGGGACCACGCTGCTGCCCGGGCTCGTCGACCTGCACGACCACGGCGGCGGCGGGGCCAGCTTCCCGGACGCGACGACCCGCGAGGACGCGCTGGTCGCGGCCCGGGAGCACCTGCGGCACGGGACGACCAGCCTGGTGGCGTCGCTGGTGACCGCCCCCCGCGACGTGCTGCTGTCCCGCGCCGCGCTGCTCGCGGACCTCGTCGAGTCGGGCGACCTCGTCGGCATCCACGCGGAGGGCCCGTTCCTGTCCGTCGACCGGTGCGGCGCGCAGAACCCGGCGGACATGCTCGCGGGCGACCCCGGACTGGTCGTCGACCTCGCCGCGGCCGCGCGCGGGCACCTGGTCACGATGACCGTCGCGCCGGAGGTGCCGGGCGTCGCCGACGGGCACGGCGGCGCGGACGGGCCCGGGACCGGGGGCGACGACGTGCTGGCCGCGCTCGTGCGGAGCGGCGCGGTGCCGTCGGTCGGGCACACCGACGCGTCGTCCGAGCAGGTCGACGCCGCGGTGGCGCGCACCCGGGCCCTGCTCTCGGGCGGCCGGCGGAGCGCCGCGGCCGGTGGCGGCGGCGGCCGCGGTCGCTCGCCGCGCCCCACCGCGACGCACCTGTTCAACGGGATGCGCCCGCTGCACCACCGGGACCCGGGACCCATCGCGGCGTGCCTCGCCGCCGCGGCCCGCGGGGACCTCGTGGTGGAGCTGGTCGCGGACGGCACGCACCTCGCGGACGGCACCGTGCGGGCGGTCTTCGACCTGGTCGGGCCGGGGTCGATCGCGCTGGTGACCGATGCCATGGCAGCCGCCGGCATGGCCGACGGCGACTACCGGCTCGGGCCGATGGCGGTGCGGGTCGGTGACGGCGTCGCGCGGGTCCTCGAGGACGACGGCACCGCCGGGGCCATCGCCGGCGGGACCGCGCACCTGCTCGACGTCGTGCGGACCGTGGTGGCGTCGGGCATCGGGATCGTGGCCGCCGTGCGCGCCGCGGCGACCACCCCCGCCGAGGTGCTCGGGCGGTCCGACCTGGGGGCGCTGGCCGTGGGCCGTCGCGGCGACGTGGTGGTCACGGACGAGGACCTCGCGCCCGTGGCGGTCTACCGGGCGGGACGGCTCGTCACGGACTGAGCCGCCCGGACCGCGGCGTCGCGCCGGCGGTCCGTGCCGGTCCGCGTCACGTCCGGGGCGTCGTGACGCTCCCGTGGTCGGTGTACGCGGGCCCGACCAGGCGGGTCTCCGCCAGGTCCTCGCCGCCGAGGCGCGCCATCACCATCTCGACCGCGATCCGGCCGATGCGCTCGCCCGGCACCTCGATGGTCGAGACCGGCACGGGCAGCGCGGCGGCGATGTCCGCCGGGCTGACCGCCACGACGGACAGGTCCTCGGGCACCCGCAGCCCCCGCTCCGCGGCGCGCGCGAGCACGCCGCCGAGCGCCGCCTCGTTGTGCACGACCAGGCCGGTGGTCCCGGGGTGCTCGTCGAGCACCCGGTCCATCGCGAGCGCACCGCCGGTGAACGTCGGGTCCGCGGGGACGACGACGGCCTCCACGCCGCTCGTCGTCGCCTGGTCGAGCACGCCGTGCCGCATGCGCACCGCGTAGTTCGCGCGGTGGTCGAGCCGGTCCTGGGACGCCCCGACCAGCGCGAGGCGCGTGTGGCCGTGCCGCGCGAGCTCCCGGACCGCGAGGCGTCCGGCGCCGTCGAAGTCCAGGTCCACGCAGCTGAGGCCGGTGGTGTCGTCCGGCACGCCGATGAGGATGCTCGGCAGGGTCAGCGCCCGCAGGGCGGGCAGCCGGGCGTCGTCCGCCTCGATGTCCATGACGATCAGCGCGTCCGCCGTCGAGCTCGCGGCGACCCGGGTCATGCCCTGCGGGTCGTCCTGCGTGAGCACCAGCACGTCGTGGTCGTGCTCCCGGGCGGTCGTCACCACGCCGCCGACGAACTGCATGATGATCTGCACGTTGATGCCCGGCCGGAACGGCACCATCAGGGCGATCACGTTGCTCCGGCTCGACGCGAGCGCCCGTGCGCCGGCGTGCGGGCGGTAGCCGAGATCCGCGACGGCGCGCTGCACCCGGTCGCGGGTCGGGGCGGAGATGGTGCGCTTGCCGCTGAGCACGTAGCTGACGGTCGACACCGAGACGCCTGCCGCCCGGGCCACGTCGCCGATGGTCGCCATCCGCCCAGGGTAGTGGCGCGTGCTCCCGCGTCGGTGCAGGTCGGGGGCCTGGCCGCACCGAGTGGCGAGATCTGCCGGACACGCACGGGCGAGCCGGGTCGATCTCACCACTGCGCGGCCGGTCGACGGGCGGCCGCGCACGGCCGCTGACGTGTGCAAACGCTTCGACTGCGGCGTGTCCTGGAGCGCAATGCGACCGGCAGCAGCGGGGTCGCCGCGGCGGGATCACCCGGGTGGACACCACCGGTGCGGCCTGACGTAGTATCGAATCGCTTCGACGAACGTCGTGACCGATTCGATATCTCCGGGTCTGGACGCCACGCACCGAGCCGTCCTACAGTGGCGGCGCGCGAAGCGCTTCGACACCTCATCGACGAGGCGTCGCGACGGCCGTCGAGGAGGAGGGCGAGAGGGATGGTGACCATGCAGGACGTGGCCCGCCGCGCCGGCGTCGCCCTCTCGACCGTCTCCGCCTCGCTCACCGGCGCCCGCCCCGTCTCCGTCGCCACCCGGGCGCGCGTCACCGCGGCGATGGACGAGCTCGGCTACCGGCCGAACGCGCTCGCCCGGGGCCTGGCCTCCCGCCGCAGCCGCGTGCTGGCGCTCACCTACCCGGTCGGCGACGCGGGCCTGAGCCGCACGTCCGCGGAGTTCGTGCTCGGCGCGGCCGAGGTCGCCCAGCAGCGGGGGTACCAGCTGGTGCTCTGGCCGTTCGCGGTGGACGACGCCGAGGGGATCGTCGAGGTCGCCCGCCAGGGGCTCGCGGACGGCGTGCTCCTCATGGAGGTGCACCTGGACGACGTGCGGGTGCGTGCCCTGCGCGCGGCGGGCGTCCCCGTCGCGCTGATCGGCCGGACCGCCGGCGACGCCGACCTGCCCAGCGTGGACGTGGACTTCGCGGCCACGCTGAGCGAGGCGGTCGCGCACCTGGCGGACCTCGGCCACCGCCGTATCGCGTTCGTCAACCACGCCGCCCACCGCGTCGCCGAGGGCCACGGCCCCACGGTGCGGGCGTCGGCGGCGTACGAGCAGGCGATGACGGACCGGGGACTGACCCCCGTGCAGGTGCACGCCGAGGAGTCGGTCCCGGGCGGGCGTGCCGCGCTGGCGGGCCTGCTCGGCTCCGGCGACCGCCCGACCGCCGTCATCACGATGAACGAGGACGCCACGTTCGGCGTCGTCGCGGAGCTCGCCGCCCGGGGCGTCACGGTGCCGGACGGCCTGTCCGTCCTGGCGGTGGTGTCGTCCCCGGCGGTCGCGGGGCAGACCGTCCCGCCGCTGACCACCATGCACGCCCCGGGCGCCCGGCTCGGCGCGGCGGGCGTCGACGCGCTGCTCGCCCTGCTGGACGACGGCAGCACGCCGCCGCCCGCGCTGGTGCCGTGCCGGCTCGTGGACTGCGGCAGCACCGGACCGGCCCCCGTCCGCGCGGGCGCCGCCACCTAGACAGCACGACACGGCGACCGGCACCCGCCGGCCGCCCGAGACAGCACAGCAGGAACTCGACGAGGAGGACGTGTGATGGCAGTTCAGCGCAGGAGGTACCTGGCGGGCGCCCTGGTGCTCGCTCTACCGCTGGCCCTGGCGGCGTGCGGTGGGGACAGCGGGAGCAGCGGCGGCGGCGGGGACGCCGACACGCTGACCATCTGGCACTACGAGAACGAGGACTCGGCGATGGGCCAGGCGTGGGCCAAGGCCATCGAGATCTTCGAGGACGAGAACCCGGACGTCGACGTCGTCGTCGAGAACCAGACGTTCGAGCAGATCCAGAAGAACGCCAAGATCTTCCTCACCGGCGACGACGTGCCGGACGTCATGGAGTACAACAAGGGCAACGCCACGGCCGGCCAGCTCGCGTCCCAGGGCCTGCTGACCCCGCTGACGGAGGAGGCCGAGTCCCGCGGCTGGGACGAGACGCTCCCCGCGTCCATCCAGACCACCGCGACGTACGACGAGCAGGGCCTGATGGGCTCGGGCGACTGGTACGGCGTCCCCAACTACGGCGAGTTCGTCGGCGTCTACTACAACCAGGACATGCTGGACCAGTACGGCATCGCGGTGCCGACGACGTTCGACGAGTTCGAGGCCGCGCTCAAGACCTTCAAGGACAACGGCGTCACGCCGCTGGCCGAGGCCGGCGCCGAGTACCCGATGGGCCAGCTCTGGTACGAGCTGGTGCTGCACTACGCCGACCGCGACCTGATCGACGACTACCAGCTGTTCAACGCCGACGTGGACTTCCAGAACGAGGCGTTCACGCAGGCCACCGAGAAGCTCGACGAGTGGATCAAGGCCGGCTACATCGCGTCCGACTCCGCGGCCCTGACCGCAGAGGACATGGGCGTCTCGTTCATCAACGGCACCTACCCGCTGATGGTCTCCGGCTCCTGGTGGTTCGGCCGCCTGGCCGAGGAGATCCCGTTCACCTGGGGCCAGACGCTGTTCCCCGAGAACACGATGCACCCGGGCTCGTCCGGCAACCTCTGGGTCGTCCCGGAGAACGCGACGGCCAAGGACCTGGCGTACGAGTTCATCGACATCACCCTGCGCCCGGAGGTCCAGGAGATCCTCGGGCAGGCCGGCGGTCTGCCGGTCGCCGGTGACTCCTCGACCATCACGGACGAGAAGACCAAGGAGATGACCGAGAACTTCGAGGCGATCCTCGACGAGGACGGCCTGGCGTACTACCCCGACTGGCCGGTCCCGGGCTACTACGACGTGATCGTCAGCGAGCTCCAGTCGCTGGTCAACCAGTCCAAGACCCCCTCCGAGGTGCTGGACGGCCTGTCGTCCGCCTACGAGGACGGCAAGACGGACCTGCTCGAGGGCTGACCCTCGCACCCCGCCCGGCCGGCGGCGCGACCCGCGATGCCGGCCGGGCACCCCGGAAGAACCTCGAGGAGCCGCATGACCACCGTCGACCGCACCGCGCCGCCCGCGGCCACGCGGGCCGGACGCACCCCGCGCCGCCCGCGCCGCTCGCGGGAGCGGCTGGGGTACCTGCCCTACCTGCTGCCCGGGCTGATCGCGTTCACCGTCGTCATCCTGATCCCGTTCGGGATGAACATCTACTACAGCCTGCACAAGTGGAAGGGCGGGAACGCCCCGCTGCGCTGGTACGGGCTCGGCAACTACACCGACCTGCTGGCCGACGAGCAGTTCTGGACGTCGTTCCGGAACTCGATCGCGATGATCATCGCGATGGTGGTGGTCCCGACGCTGATCGGCCTGCTGCTCGCGACGACGCTGTTCGACGTCCTGGGCAAGCGGTTCGGCCCGCGCGTGGCCTCCGTGCTGCGCGCGACGTACTACCTGCCGCAGATCCTGCCCGTCGCCGTCGCCGGCGTGCTGTGGAACTGGATCCTCAACTCCCAGACCGGCGCGGTGAACGTGATCCTGCGGGAGATCGGCGTCGCGAACCCGCCGAACTGGCTCGGGTCGACGGACACCGCCCTGCCGACGGTGATGGTCGTGCTGATCTGGATCCAGATCGGCTACCCGGTCGTCATCTTCATGTCCGCCCTGCAGCGCGTCGACCCGGAGCTGTACGAGGCCGCGGAGCTGGACGGCGCGGGCTGGTGGCACCGGTTCCGGGCGATCACCCTCCCGCAGATCAAGCCGGAGACGTTCGTCATCACCCTGACCTGCACCGTGGCCGCGCTCAAGGTGTTCGGCCCCATCTACGTGCTGACCCGCGGCGGCCCGGAGTCCTCGACGCTCGTGCCGAGCTACTACTCGTACCTGAACTTCTTCGACAAGTCGAAGGTCGGCTACGGCGCCGCGATCGCGAACGTCCTGACGGTCCTCATCATCCTGATCGCCGTCGTCATCATGGTGCTGCAGGCCCGCAGCGCCCGCCGTGAGGAGGAGGGTCGCTGATGGCTGCCCCGATCGAGACGCTGCCGCCGCGGGCGGTGGGGTCGCGCAAGCCGCCCGCCCCCGCGAAGGCCACCGACGCCGACCGCCGGCACCGCCGCGGCACCGCCCGCTGGTTCGTGCTCGCCGGTGCCGTGCTGGTCGCGGTGGTCATGCTCGTGCCGTTCGTCATCATGGTGCTCAACGCGTTCAAGGCGCCGGCGGACTACTCGCAGAACGGCCCGCTGAGCTGGCCGACCGAGCTCTACACCGAGGGCCTGCGCAACTTCTGGGAGCGCGTGAACTTCCCGGAGAAGCTGGTCAACTCCATCTGGATCTCCGCCACGGTCGCGATCTTCGGCACCGGGCTGTCGCTCTTCAGCGCGTACGCGCTCGGCGTCGGCAAGGTGAAGGGCCGGATGTCGATCGTCACGCTGTTCCTGCTCGCGAACATGCTGCCGCAGGAGGTGCTGGTCTACCCGCTGTTCCAGATGGCGCAGGAGGGCGGCCTGTCGAACAACCAGTGGTCGGTGATCATCATCTTCACCGTCATCCAGTCGGCGTTCGGCACGTACCTGCTGTCGTCGGTGCTCGGGACGTTCCCGAAGGCGCTGCTCGAGGCCTCGGCGCTCGACGGCGCGGGCCGGTGGCGCACGCTGTGGAGCATCGTGTTCCCGGTGGTCCGGCCGACCCTGTCGGTCCTGGTGATCTTCTTCTTCATCTGGACCTGGAACGAGTTCTTCATCCCGCTGGTCATGCTGACCACGAACGCCACCCAGACGATCCCCGTGGCACTCGCGTCGCTGCAGGGCGACCGGATGATGGACGCCCCCACGACCAACGCGGGCGCCCTCGTGTCGATGATCCCGGCGATCGTCTTCTTCCTCATCTTCCAGCGCACGCTCACCCGCGGGATCACCGCGGGCGCGGTCAAGTAGGACGGGTACCACCACATGAAGTTCACCGACGGCTACTGGCAGAACCTGCCCGGCGTCACGGTCCTGCGGCCGCGTGCGGTCGACGAGGTCGTGGTCGGCGAGCGGTCCCTGACCGCCTACGCGGGCACCGGCCGCCTCGAGACGCGCGGCGACACCCTGAACAGCCCCCTGATCACGTTCACGCTCGACTCCCCGGCCGAGGGGGTGCTCGGCGTGACCATCGAGCACCACCGCGGCGGGGTCGACCCCGGGCCGGCGTTCGCGCTCGCGGGCACCCGCCCCGACGTGACCGTCACCGGGCCGACGGCCGAGGACCCGCGGGCGACGCTCACCACCGGCAACCTCACCGCCCGCGTCGCGACGTCGGGGGAGTGGGCGCTGGACGTCGAGGTCGACGGCCGGCACGTCACCGGGGCGACGTCCCGCGGCGTCGGGGTCGTCACCGACGCCGAGGGCCGGCACTTCGTGCGCGAGCAGCTGGGGCTCGGCGTCGCCGACCACGTGTACGGGCTGGGCGAGCGGTTCACGCCGTTCGTCAAGAACGGCCAGACGGTCGAGGTCTGGAACGCCGACGGCGGCACCGCCTCCGAGCAGGCGTACAAGAGCGTGCCGTTCTACCTGACCGACGCCGGGTACGGCGTGTTCGTCGACCACCCCGGACACGTGTCGTTCGAGATCGGGTCCGAGGTCGTGTCCCGGACGCAGTTCAGCGTCGAGGGGGAGCGGCTGCGGTACCTCGTCATCGCCGGCCCGACGCCGAAGGACGTGCTGCGCCGCTACACCGCGCTGACCGGCCGGCCGGCGCGCGTGCCGGACTGGTCCTACGGGCTGTGGCTGTCCACGTCGTTCACGACGGACTACGACGAGGACACGGTCATGTCGTTCATCGACGGCATGGCCGACCGGGGGCTGCCGCTGTCGGTCTTCCACTTCGACTGCTTCTGGATGCGCCGGTTCCACTGGTGCGACTTCGTCTGGGACCCGGCGACGTTCCCGGACCCGAAGGGCATGCTCGCCCGGCTGCACGACCGCGGCCTGCAGGTGTGCGTGTGGATCAACCCGTACATCGCGCAGCGCTCGCACCTGTTCGAGGAGGGCCGCGAGCTCGGCTACCTCGTGAAGCGCGCGGACGGCTCGGTGTGGCAGTGGGACCTGTGGCAGGCGGGCATGGCGCTCGTCGACTTCACGAACCCCGACGCCACCGCCTGGTACCAGGGCAAGCTCCGCGAGCTGCTGGACATGGGGGTCGACGCGTTCAAGACCGACTTCGGCGAGCGGATCCCCACCGACGTCGTGTGGCACGACGGCTCCGACCCCGAGCGGATGCACAACTACTACACGCACCTGTACAACAAGGCGGTCTTCGAGCTGCTGGAGGAGGTCCGCGGCGAGGGCGAGGCCGTGCTGTTCGCGCGCTCCGCGACCGCCGGCGGCCAGCAGTTCCCCGTGCACTGGGGCGGCGACTGCGAGTCCACGTTCGTCTCGATGGCCGAGTCCCTGCGCGGCGGGCTGTCGCTCGCGTCGTCGGGGTTCGGGTTCTGGTCGCACGACATCGGCGGGTTCGAGGGCACGCCCGACGCCGCCGTGTTCAAGCGGTGGCTCGCGTTCGGCCTGCTCTCGTCGCACTCGCGGCTGCACGGGTCGTCGTCGTACCGGGTGCCGTGGGCGTTCGACGAGGAGTCCGTGGACGTCACGCGCCGGTTCACCGAGCTGAAGCTGTCGCTCATGCCGTACCTGTCGGCGGTCGGACGCGAGGCGCACACCGACGGGCTGCCCGCGATGCGGCCGATGGTCGTGGAGTTCCCGGACGAGCCGGGCGCCGCGACGGTCGACACCCAGTACATGCTGGGCGGGTCGCTGCTGGTGGCGCCGGTGTTCTCGGCGGACGGCACGGTCGAGGTCTACGTGCCCGAGGGGGAGTGGACGTCGCTGCTCGACGGGTCCACGCTGTCCGGCCCGCGCTGGTACACGCAGACCCACGGGTTCGACTCGCTGCCGCTGCTCGTGCGGCCCGGGACGGTGCTCCCGGTCGGCGCGCGGACCGACCGGCCGGACTACGACCACGCGGAGGGCGTCACGCTGCGGGTGTTCGGCCTGGGCGACGGCGACGAGCGCGTCGTGACGGTCGCGGGCGCTCGCGGTGACGCGGTGTTCCACGTGACCCGCGCGGGCAGCACCGTCCTGGTCGAGGCGAGCGGCGCGGTGCCCGCGGCGTGGTCGGTCGCGGACGGGCTGGGCGCCCCGGTCGCCGCGGAGGGCGCCACGGCGGAGCTGACGCTCCCGGCCTGACCCGCGCTGCCTGACCCGCGCTGCTGCGCCGCCGCCGCGCGCGCCGCTCGCACGCTGCTGCGCCCGCCGCCGCCGCACCGCGCCCGCGCCCGCCGCCCTCACCGAGATCGCACTCCCGGCCTGCGACCGCCACCCGGTCGTCAGGCGAGGAGTGCGATCTCGGCGGAGCCCGGGCAGTGTGGGGTGCGGCCGCAGTCCGGCGCGTAGCCGGAACCGCGTGCGGGAGCGCTTCCACGCTCGTGTATCGTATCGATTCGACAGTGTCGTCCCGTCCCACCGACAGCCCCGAGGAACCCCATGACCACGTCCCGTCCGTCCGGACGCCAGTTCCCCGCCGACTTCCTGTGGGGGTCGGCCACCGCCTCGTACCAGATCGAGGGTGCCGCGACCGAGGGAGGCCGCGGCCCGTCCATCTGGGACACGTTCTCCGCGAAGCCCGGCGCCGTGCTCAACGGCGACACCGGCGCGGTCGCTGCCGACCACTACCACCGCGTGCCCGAGGACGTCGCCCTCATGCAGGGCCTCGGCCTGCAGGCGTACCGCCTCTCGATCGCCTGGCCGCGCGTGCAGCCCACGGGCTCGGGGGAGTTCAACCAGGAGGGCATCGACTTCTACGTCGACCTGGTCGACCGCCTGGTCGAGGCCGGCATCGCCCCGGTCGTGACGCTGTACCACTGGGACCTCCCGCAGGCCCTGGAGGACGCGGGAGGCTGGACCAACCGCGAGACCGCCTACCGGTTCGCCGACTACGCCCGCCGCATGGCCGAGGCGCTGGGCGACAAGGTCACCGTGTGGACCACGCTCAACGAGCCGTGGTGCTCGGCGTACCTGGGCTACGCCTCCGGCGTGCACGCGCCCGGCCGCACCGACCAGGCCGCGTCGCTCGCGGCGGTGCACCACCTCAACCTCGCCCACGGGCTCGCGGCCCGGGCCGTCCGGGACGTGCTCGGCGACTCCGCGCAGGTGTCCATCACCCTGAACCTGCACGTCACCCGCGCGGCGTCGGACGCCCCGGAGGACGTCGCCGCGAAGCAGCAGGTCGACACCGTGGCCAACGAGGTGTTCCTGCAGCCGCTGCTCGAGGGCCGCTACCCGGAGCAGGTGTTCGCGCAGACCGCCGCGGTCAGCGACTGGTCCTTCGTGCAGGACGGCGACCTGGAGCTGATCCGCCAGCCGATCGACCTGCTGGGCGTCAACTACTACTCGACGGGCCGGGTCCAGCGCCTGCAGGGCGAGCCGGTGGTCGGGGACGGCAGCCCGGGCGTCGACGGCCACAAGTCGTCCGAGGTCAGCCCGTGGGTCGGCTGCGACGACGTGGAGTGGCTGCCGCAGCCCGGCCCGCACACCGCGATGGGCTGGAACATCGAGCCCGCCGGCCTCACGGAGCTGCTGGTCTCGCTGCACGAGCGCTACCCCTCGCTGCCCCTGGCGGTCACCGAGAACGGTGCGGCGTTCGCCGACGAGGTGTCGGCCGACGGCCGGGTGCACGACCTGCCCCGGGTGGAGTACCTGCACGACCACATCGACGCGGTCGGTGCCGCGATGGATGCCGGCGCCGACGTGCGCGGGTACTTCGTGTGGTCGCTGATGGACAACTTCGAGTGGGCGTACGGGTACGACCGCCGGTTCGGCATCGTCCGCGTCGACTACGACACGTGCGAGCGCACCCTGAAGGACTCGGCGCTCTGGTACCGGGACCTCATCGCCACGCGCACCATCGCGCCGGCGGGGACGGCCGTCACGCTGTCCTGATCCTGCACGCGCCGGAGGGCGGTCACCGCGCGTCGGTGGCCGCCCTCCGGCGCGTCCGGGAGAATCGGTGCGTGCCGTCCAGCCGTCGCTCCAGCAAACGCCCGTACTCCGCGGAGCACGTGCCGCTCGACACGGAGCGGGTCCGCGGCGGCCGGACGACCGAGGACGCCGCCGACGGGACGTGGACGGTGCAGCGGGTGGCCGGGTCGGAGCGCACCTACCGCTGCCCCGGCTGCGACCAGGAGATCGCGCCCGGCACCCCGCACGTCGTCGCCTGGGCGTCCGACGGGCTGTTCGGGGCGGAGGCGGCGATCGCCGACCGCCGGCACTGGCACAGCACCTGCTGGTCCGCGCGGGCGCGCCGCCGCCCGACCCGCCGCTGACCGCTGGGGTCCCGCCGGGGTCCGGACTACCCTCGACGGCGATGACCACCGACGCCGCGCCCACCACGATCCGCTCCCTCACCGTGCTGCCCGCGCACCGCGAGGACGTCGAGCTGCACACCGCCGACGGCCTGACGCTGGTCGGCGAGCTCGCCCTCCCGGTGCACCCGGACGGCACGCCGAAGACGCCGGCGGCGACCCTCGTCACGCTGCACCCGCTGCCCACGCACGGCGGCTACATGGACTCGCACGTGCTCCGCAAGGCCGCCTGGCGGCTGCCGGCCCTGGCCGACCTGGCCGTGCTGCGGTTCAACACCCGCGGCACGTCGAGCCCGCGCGGCACCAGCCAGGGCGCGTTCGACGAGGGGCGGTCGGAGAAGTTCGACGTGCACGCCGCGATCGAGCTCGCGGAGTTCCGGGACCTCCCGCATCCGTGGCTGGTCGGCTGGTCGTTCGGCACCGAGCTGGCCCTGATGCACGGCCTGGACCCGAGCGTCGAGGGCGCCGTCCTGCTCTCGCCGCCGCTGCACCGGGCCACCGACGCGGACCTCGACGCCTGGGACGCCGACGGCAAGCCGCTCGTCGTGCTGGTCCCGGAGCACGACGACTACCTGCGTCCCGACGAGGCGCGTCAGCGGTTCGCCCGCGTGCGCCAGGCCGAGGTGGTCGGCGTCGACGGCGCGAAGCACCTCTGGGTGGGGGAGCCGTACGTGCGCCGGGTGCTGGACGAGATCGTGCGGCACGTGCGGCCCGACGTCGCGGTGCCGCTGCCGACCACGTGGGACGGGCCGAGCGAGCAGGCGGACCCGCCGCCGGTGCCGCGGTCGCAGGAGGACACCGGCTTCGCCGGGTCCGCGGAGGAGGACGCATGACGCACCACCGGCCGCACGCCACCGCGGTCCTGCACGCGCTGCGGCCGGGCACCGGCGTGCCGCTCGTGCTGCTGCACGCCTTCCCGCTCGACTCCCGCATGTGGGCGGACGTCGCCGCCCTGCTCCCGGCGGGGCTGCCGGTCCTCGCGCTCGACCTGCCCGGGCTCGGGGCGGCCCAGGGCGTCCCGCTGCCCGAGCCCGCGCTCGAGGCGTCCGCCGACGCCGTCGCCGCCGCCCTCGCCCAGGCCGGGCACCACCGGGCGGTCGTCGCCGGGCTGTCGATGGGCGGGTACGTCGCCCTGGCGCTCGCCGAGCGGCACCCCGAGATCGTCGCCGGCCTCGGCCTGCTGGACACGAAGTCGATCGAGGACACCGACGAGGCGCGGGCGAACCGCCTGCGCGTGGCCGGTGTGGTCGAGGACGCGGGCACCGTCGACGAGGTGCTCCCGATGGCGACCGGCCTGCTGGGAGGGGCGTCGCGCGAGCGGCCCGAGCTCGTCGGGCGCCTGGAGGCCTGGATCGGGGCGCAGCCCCCGTCCGGCGTCGGCTGGTCGCAGCGCGCGATGGCCGCCCGCCCGGACCGCACGGCCGTCCTGGAGCGGTTCCCCGGGCCCGGGCTGGTGCTGGTCGGCGAGGAGGACGTGCCGACGCCCGTCGCGGAGGCGCAGCGGATGGCGGACGCCCTCGGCGTGCAGCCCGTGGTGGTCCCGGACGCCGGGCACCTGACCGCTGTGGAGGCGCCGGCCCGGGTGGCCGCGGCGCTCGGCGACCTGATGACGCGCGCCCGCGCCTGAGCCTGCTCCGAACCCGCGACCGACTCAGCGCGGTGCGGCGTCGTCCCCGAGCGCGCGGGCCAGCGCGACCGGCAGGTCCAGGGACTCGCCGTCCTTGCCGCCGGCGCCCAGCACGAGCGGCGGGTCCTGCGGCTCCGGGCTGACCCCCCGCAGCCGCGCGGCCAGGGACGGCGGGACGGTCAGCACGTAGAAGCCGCCGTCCGTCCCCACCGCGACCGTCTGGTCGCGGCGCAGGTACCAACCCTGCAGCGGCGTGCGGTACCGGCCCCGGCCGCCGTACCCCTGCGCGTGCAGCGGCACCGGCGCCACGCCCCGCGCGGTGGCGTCCGCGACGAACCGGGCGATCAGCTCACGGGCCTTCGCGGACTCCGCCTGCCGGCGCGCGCGCAGGGCCGCCTCGTGCGCGTCGGCGGCCTCCCGGCGGCGGGACCGCCAGTCGGCGCCGGCGTCGGGGGCGGGGTCGCTCACTTGTCGGCCGGCGCCGTGGCGACCTCGTCCGCTCCGCCCTCCGCTGCGGAGCCCTGGGCCGCGGAGCCCTCGGCCGGCGTGCCCTCGGCCGGCGTGCCCTCGGCCGGCGTGCCCGCGGCCGGCGTGCCTGCGACCGACGCGCCCGCGGGTGCGTCGGCCGGGGTGGCGTCGGCGTCCTCGGCCGGCGTCACCGCGGGCTGGTCACCCGTCGGCTGGGCGCCCGCGGGGGCCGGGGTCTGCGCGTCGGCGGGCGCCTCGCCCGCAGCCGCCTCGTCGGTCCCCGGCTTCGCGTCGCCCGCGTCCTTCGCGCCCTGGGCCGGCTCCGCCTCGGGGGCAGGAGCGGGGGCAGCGGCGGAGACCGGCGCCGGCCGGCCCTTGGCACCGCGGGCGGGGCGTGCGGCGGGGCGCGCCTGCTTCTGCTCGAACTGCGCCTGCGCCTGGTCCGCCCGCTCCAGCGTCTTCCTGCTGGGGACCGGGTCGTGGCCGAGCAGGTTGCGCAGCTCGTCCAGGTACGACGTGATCGACTCCCGCTGACGGTTGAGGTCCTCGACCTGACGCTGCGCGGTGGTGCGCTCGCGCTCGGCCTCGGACATCGACTCCGACAGCGTCTTCTCGGCGTGCTCGCGGGCCTCGGCGACGACGCGGTCGGCGTTCTGCCGGGCGTTCGACAGCAGCTCCTTGGCGTGCTCCTGGGAGTCGACGCGGATCTTCTCCGCCTGCTCGAGCGCCTTCGCGACGCGCTGCTCCGCGTCGGCGGCGTGCGCCTCGGCGTCCGCGACCAGCTTCTCCGTCTCGGCGCGCGCGACGGCGTGCCGCTCGGCGTCCGCGCGCTCGGCCGCCTCGCGCTGGGCGGCGATGGACAGCTCGGCGTCCGCCAGCGCCTGGCGGGCCTGGGCGAGCAGGGCCTCGGACTCGGTGCGCGCCTGCGCCCGCAGCTCGTCCGCCGTGCGGGACGCCTCGGTGACCTGCCGCTCGACGTCGAGGCGGGTGGCCTCGCGCAGCTCCGCGACCTCGCGGTCCGTGCGCTCCCGGAGGTCGGCGGTCTCCCGCTCCGTGCGCTCCCGCAGCTCGGTCGTCTCCCGCTCCACGAGGGCCCGCAGGTGGCTGGTCTCGTGCTGGGTCCGCTCCCGCAGCTCCGTGGTCTCGCGCTCAGCGGTCGCCCGCAGGTCGGCCGAGTACTGCTCGGCCTCGACGCGCTGCGCGGTGATCGCCTGCTCCGCCTCCTGGCGGGCGGCTGCGATCTCGTCCGCGACGGCCGCGCGGAGCTCGCCGGTCTCCCGGTCGGCGCTCGCCCGGACGAAGCCGGAGTACTGCTCGGCCTCGGCGCGCAGCGCGGTCGTCTCGGCGACGGCCCGCTGCTGCAGCTCGGCGGCGGCGCGCTCGGCGGCGGACCGCACGGCGTCCGCGTGGGACTGCGCCTCCGCCCGCAGGGACGTGATCTCGTCGCCGGCGGCCTGCCGCGCCTCGGCGATCTCCGTGGCGGCGACGGACCGCTGTATCGCGGCCCACCGCTCGGCCTCGGTGCGCAGCTCTGCGAGCTCGGAGGTCACGCGCTGGCGCAGCGCGGTGGTGTCCGCGTCCGCCCGCTGGCGCAGGTCCTGGTCGTAGCGCTCGGCGTCGGCGCGCATCGCGGTGGTCTCGGCCTCGGTGCGCGTGCGCAGCTCCTCGGCCGCCTGCTCGGTGCTGATCCGCAGCTCCGTCGTCTCGCGCTCCACGGTCGCCCGCAGCGTGCCCAGCTCCCGCTCCAGCGTCGCGCGGCGCTCGCTCTCCTCGGTCTGGATCGCGGCCTGGATGCGGGCGGCCTCGCGCTCGGCGGACCCGACCAGCTCCTCCGCGCGGCGCTGGGCGCCGGTCAGCACGCTCTCGGCCTCGGTGTGGGCCGTCGACCGCTCCTCGGTGGCCTCGCGGCGGGCGGTCGCGAGCATCTCAGCGACCTCGTTCTCGGCCCGGGCCCGGAGCTGCCCCGCGGCGAGCCGCGCCCGCGCGAGGGCGTCGGACGCCTGCGCGTTGGCCTGCTGCACGACGTCGGAGGACTGCTCCTCGGCCGACCGCAGCAGCATCTCGATCCGCGAACCGAGGCCCGAGTACGTGGGCCGCTCGGCCTCCCGCAGCTGGCGGTGCGCCTCGGACAGCTCGCCGGAGATCTGCAGCACGCGCTCGTCCAGCGAGGACACCTGGCTGCGGGCGTCGTTCAGCGCCCGCTCCAGCTCGTCCATCCGTGCGTCGACGGGTGCGCGGTCGTAGCCACGGAAGTTGACCACCGGGAAGGGCGTACGGTCCTCTGCCACGAAGTTCCTCCTGCGGGCGCGCGTGCGCTTGTGGGGACGGCCTCCGGGCGGGAGGCTCAGGGCGTCGGTCGGCCCGCGTCCGCCGCCCAGGGTATCGGGACGATCCCGGCACCGGGCACCGGTCGTCCCGCAGCCGCCGTGAGGGGCCGCGGGGGCCCGACTTGCGCCGGCCCACAGGTGGCACGCCTATCCTGGGACGTCACGTTCGAGAGGAAACCGCGTGCTCCAGCGACTGATCGCCGCCCTCCTCGGGGTGCTCGGCATCGCCGCCATCGGGCTCGGCATCGCGTCGGCCACGGCCTGGCGTGCCGACGACCCCCTGGTCGCGACCGCAGCCCCCGGGGGCGATGCCCGCACCCTCGTCACCGACCCGGGCGTGCTCGAGCTCGCCGGCGACCCGGTGACGGTGACCGTCCGTGCGGAGGGCTCGCCCGTCGTGCTCGCCGTCGGCCGCGACACCGACGTCACCGGGTGGGTCGGGACCGACCCCTACGTCCGCGTGACCGGCCTGTCCGACTGGCACACGCTCGCGACCACCGCGGTGGAGCAGCCCGCGCCGGAGCCGTCCGGGTCTGCCGCGGCCACCCCCGCGCCCACCCCGTCCCCGAGCGCGAGCGCAGGGGCCGAGGAGGCGCCGGTGCAGGCCGCCGACCCGACCGGCTCGGACATGTGGGTGGCGGAGGTGTCCGGCGACGGCTCCGCGACGCTCGAGTGGCCGGTGACCGAGGGCCGCTGGTCGCTCGTCGCCGTGAGCCTGGGCGACACCGCTCCCACCCTCGACCTCTCCTGGCCGCAGACCGTCACCACGCCGTGGCTGTGGCCGGGCGTCGCGCTGGGCGTCCTCCTGCTGGCCGTCGCCGCGATCCTGCTCGTGCGGATCCTGCGCGAGCGCCGCGAGGGCCCCGACGCCGGGTGGCACTCGGTGGCCACCGGGCAGATCGCCGCGGTCCCCGCCGCCGGTGCCTCCGCCTCGGGGACGTCCGGCACCGGTCCGTCCTCGGGCGCGACGAGCACCGTCACCGGCGCCATCCCGGTCGCGACCGTCGCCCCCGACGGCACGCCGCTCACCCGCCGGCAGATCCGCGAGGCCGAGGCCGCCGCGGCGGCAGCCGCCGGACGACGCGGGCGCCGCACGCCGACCGGCGCGATCCCGGTCGTCACCGGAGCGATCCCCACGGTGACGGGCTCCGTCCCGGCGGCCGCACAGCCCGCCGCCACCGAGCCTCCCGCCGCCACCGAGCCTCCCGCAGCCGACGCGCAGACCGCGTCCGCCGGGCCGGCCGACGGCGCTGCGGCCTCGCGCCCGTCCGGCGCCACGCCGACACCCGGAGCGCCGAGCGCGGCACCGGAGGCCGGCGGCCCGAGCGCTGCTGCTTCCGCTCTCGCCCGCCCGTCGGGCCCGAGCGCACCTGCTGGCGCGACCGTGGCTCCCGCCGCCGGCTCCGCCACGTCCACCGGCTCCGCCACGTCCACCGGCTCCGCCACGTCCACCCGCCCCGGCGCGGGTGCGGCCCCGGGCAGCCCCGCCGGGGGACAGGTGACGAGCGCACCCACCGCGCCGGCACCTGCGGCTGCCGTTCCGGCCGCGACCACGCCGGCCGCGACCACGCCGGCCGCGACGGACGGAGCCGGCTCCGCCCCTGCACCCACCGCGGCACCCGCTCCGGTGGACGACGACAAGCCGCGCGGGCTCGCCGCCCGGCTGCCGTGGCGTCGGGGCCGCGCCGAGGGCGGGGCACAGCAGGACGCGGCCCCGGGCGAGGCGACCCCCGCCTCGGCGTGGACTCCGGTCCCCGGCGCCCCGCCCGCGTCGCCGGGCGCGCGCGCTTCGTCCGCAGCGCCCACCGCACCCGCCTCGCCCACCGCACCCACCCCACGGCCGGGCGCCGCGCCCTCGGTCCCCGCTCCCGCCACCCGACCGGCCGCGACTCCGCAGGGCGCCGCGGGGGCGGAAGGCCCACGCGACGCCGACCCCGAGGACGACGCCGCGTCCCGCGCCCAGCGCGCCGATGCGTGGCGACGGATGTGGGGGTTCCCCGCCGACGCCGCCGGTGGTACCGGCCAGGGCGAGGGCGACCACGGGACCGCACGACCGCAGGACGACGCACAGGGGACGGAGGAGGGCCGATGACCGCACGCACCACGAACCCCGCGGCCAGGGCCGGCGTCCGCCGCTCGGCCCGCCGCCGCCTCGCCGGCACCGCGCTGGCCGCCGTCGCGCTCCTCGGGCTGGGCGCGTGCGCCCAGCCCGTCCCGGAGCCGCGGCCCGATGCGGTCCCCGCGGTCCCGCCGCCCGCCCTCACGGTCGCGCAGTCCACCGACGTGCTGACGCAGGTCGGCGAGGTGCTGGCCGCCGGGGACGCCGCGCTGGACCCCGCGGGCCTGCCCGCCCGGCTCAGCGGTCCCGCCCTGGCCATCCGCACCGCGGAGTACGTCCGGGCGAGCGCCACCGCGGGGCAGCGCCCGCCCGTGTCGCTGCCGATGTCCGCGCAGACGACGATCGTCCCGGACACCGACACCTGGCCCCGCACGCAGATGGTCGTCACCGTCCAGCCCGACGACCTGCAGGCGCCGCTGCTGCTGGTCCTCCAGCAGAACGGGCCGCGAGACCCCTACCGCCTCTGGAGCTGGGCGCGGCTCGGCCCCTCGGTGCAGATGCCCGCGACCGCCGACCCGACCGTGGGGAGCGAGCCCGTCGCACCCGACGACACGTCCCTGGTCGTCCCGCCGGCCGAGGCCCTCGCCCAGTACGCGGACGTGCTCACCAACGGGGACGCCTCGGGCTACGCGGCGACGTTCCCGGCGGACTTCTTCCGGACCGCGCTGACGGAGGCCCGCAACCAGACCGCGGCGAGCCTGCAGGCGGTGGCGACCGTCGCCGAGACGGTCACGCCGGTCGACGGCCAGGTGACGGCGCTGCGAACCGCCGACGGGGGAGCGATCGTCGTCGGGCAGCTCAGCACGGTCACCACGGTGACCCTGAGCCAGGGCAGCATCACGCTCAACGACCCCTTCGACGCGGCGCTCGCGGGGAAGCCCAGCGTGACCAGCAACCTGGTCCGGACGTGGACCGACGTCGTCGCGATGTACGTGCCGCCGGCGGGGGCCACCACGCCCATCCAGGTCCTGGCCGCCGAGCACGCCCGCACGGCAGTCTCCGGTCAGTGACATCCTCGACACCACGCGACAGCAGGAGCAGAGCAGCATGAGCCAGAACCCGGCCCCCCAGCCGCGCCTCGACGTGCGCGGCGCGGTCGACCTGTCCGGTCTCGGGCGTCCCGCCACGCCGGCCCCCGGCACCCCGGGCGGCCTGCCCGCACCGGGGCCCTACGCGGTCGACGTCGACACCGAGGGCTTCCCCGCCCTGGTGCAGTCCTCGACCCAGCACCCCGTCGTCGTCCTGCTCTGGGCGTCGTGGAGCGAGACGAGCATCGACCTCGCACGGGACATGGGCGCCGTGGTGGACCAGTACGGGGGCAGGCTGCTGCTCGCGAGGATCGACTCCGAGGCCAACCCGCAGATCGCGGCCGCCTTCCAGACGCAGTCGGTGCCCGCGGTGATCGCCGTCATCGCCGGCCAGCCGCTGCCGCTGTTCCAGGGCGCCCCGCCGGCGGACCAGCTCCGCGGCGTGCTCGACCAGGTGCTCGAGGCGGCCGCGGCGAACGGCATCACCGGGACCGTGGAGCCGCGCGACGCCGCTCCCGTGCCGGCCGAGCCCGAGGAGCCGCCGCTGCCCCCGCTGCACCAGGAGGCGTACGACGCGATCGAGCGCGACGACCTGCCCGCGGCGGCGGCCGCGTACGAGCAGGCGCTCCGGGAGAACCCCCGCGACGACATGGCGCGAGCCGGCCTCGCTCAGGTGGGGCTCCTGTCCCGGACCCACGACGCCGACCTGGCTGCGGTGCGGAAGGCGGCGGCCGACGACCCGGCGGACGTCGACGCGCAGCTCGCGGTCGCCGACGTGGACGTGCTGGGCGGGCAGGTCGAGGACGCGTTCGCCCGGCTGGTGGACACGGTGCGCTCGACCTCCGGGCCCGAGCGGGAGCGGGTGCGCCTGCGGCTGGTCGAGCTGTTCGACGTCGTCGGGAGCGACGACCCGCGCGTGGCTGCTGCTCGGCGCGCGCTCGCCAGCGCCCTGTACTGACGAAGCTGCGTCGCCGGCACTGACACGGCGAGCCCGCCGCGCTGGGCGCGGAGGTCCGCGAGGCCCGGTCGACCGTCCTGGTCGGCCGGGCCTCCGTCGTCCGGCGGCCCGGTCCACGCCCGCCGGCGCCCGTCCCGCACGTCGGCGAGCAGGTCCGACCGGCCCTCTGAGCGCCCCCGATGGGGCCAGATCCGCGTGATCATGCGGGTGACCGGGGTCACGGCCCACCCGAGTTGACGGTCCCGACGGCGGGTGCGTAATGTTCTACGACGTCGCCCCGACAGGGAGGAACAGACACCAGGGATCACCCCGGTGGCTGGTCCCGCGGGGGACCACCCCCTTGGTACGGCCTCGACGGGACACATGCGCCCGCTGACGAACGTGCCGAGGATCGATCATCTCAGATGGAACGGTCCGAACGGACTTGACCGGATGACGAAGATCGGATAAGTTTGAACGGTTGCCTCCGGCCAGGAGCCCGCAAGGGTGAGTGGGGGATGCGCGTCTGTTCTTTGAGAACTCAACAGTGTGCCAAGTAGTTGATGCCAAGATGGTTCATCGGCTCGGGTGGTCGCCTCATTCGGGGTGG